>DASZYB010000061.1:0-2518 GCA_035545575.1 Opitutaceae bacterium
AAAAGAATCGCGGGCAGGACGCCCGCGCCACTCCGAGCGCGGCCGTTCAGAACGACGCCGAGACTTCCTGCTGGTAGCCGGGATCGATCGACTGCGCGCCGAGGGCGGCGCACTCGAGCTCGTCGTTTTTGTAGAGCTTGAACTGCACGGGCGCGGTGGCGTCGTTCGTTTCCCAGCGCCATTTGCCGATCGAGACGAATTGCAGCGGAATGCCTTTTTCCCAGGTTAGGCCCGGGCCGGCGCCGCGGATGAAGAGGCGGTTGCCAATGCCGATGTAGGCGGTGACGATGAGCCGCGTCGCGCCATCGGAGGAGAGCGTTTTCTCGCCGGGCTCCGCGGCGGGTGCGGGGTCGTCGAGCGCGAGGCCGAGCGACGGCTCGTCCTTTTTCTCCGCGGACGGTTCGGCGGCGGGCGCGGCGGCGACTTCGGATTCGGTTTTCCTTGGTGGGCGCTTGCGCGGCGCTTTCGCGGCGGGCTCGGCGGCGGCGGGCGCGGGCATTGCGGCAGGCGCGGCGGGAGCCTGGCCGTTGAAAGGTTCGGCGGTGGCGGGTGCGATGGGCGTGATCGGCGAAATTTTTTCCGCGGGAATCGGCGGCGGCTCGTCGACGGCGGCGATCAATTTCGGCGCGGGCGCGGAGGAAATTTCCGGCGCAGCGGCGGCGGGCGCCGGTGCGGATTCCTCGGGCGCGGCATCGCGGCGCGATTTGCGCGGGCGTTCGACGGGCGCGGGCGGCGTGACGGCGGCGGCGGAGACCGAATCGGCCGATTTCGCGCCGAGGTCGCGCGTGACGCGCTCGACAAACGCGTGGGCGGCCGCGGCGAATCTGGCGTCGATCTCGGCGAGCGCGGCGGCCTTGGCGGTCTCGATCGCGCGCGTGGCCTGGCCGGCGGCTTCGCCGAGGCCGCGCGCGGCTTCGGTGCGCGCCGTCGCGAGCGCCTGCTCGGCGGCGACCTGCGCTTTGCCGATCGCGGCGGCGGTGCCGAAGGAAAGTTTGCCGACGGCTTCGTTGGCGGCGGTGAGGTGCTGCTGGGTGGCGGCTTCGAGCTTGCCGAGCTCGGCGACGGCCTTCGAGACGCGCGTGGCGACGCTGTCGAGTCGGTCGCTGTCGGCGGAGCGGAGCGCGACGAGCTCCTTCTCGAGTTCCTCTTTTTCGGCGTCGTTGGCATTGTCGAGCTGCGACTGGAACTCGGCGATTTTTTCCTGGAGCTTGTGCGGCAGGTGCTCGGCGTGGCGGAGGGTTTTCTGGACGTGCTCGGTGATTTCGCTGAGGCCGCCGACGGCGATGCTGATCTGCTCGGCGGACGAGCTGACGGTGCGCGCGAGCGCCTCGAGCGCGCGCTGGCGGTCGTCGAGCGTCTCGTTTTTCTGGCGTTCGTAGTGCGCGATGAGCGGGATGAAGAGGACGATCGCGCCGGCGATGACGCACGCGACGATCGAGAAGATCGCGGCGTTGGAAAGCGGGACGCGGCTGCTGTGGAAAATCAGCGCGGCGGTGGCGACCAACAACGCGTCGGTCAGCAGGAAAATCCAGAGCGGCAGTTTCGGTGCGTGGTCGGTTGGCGTCATGGGGTGAGGCTGGCGGCTACACCCGCCGACCGGCGAGACGGCGCTGCGGCGGGCGGTGGCTGCTTTTTGCGCCGCGGCGTCGTGCGGCTCAAGGACAAAGGCGCGAAATCGGAGTTGTGCGGGCGCGCGAGCTGCGCCACGTTGGCCGCCAAGCATGAGCCACTCCCCGTTCCTGCGGATCGAGCGCGAAGAGCGCAACGGCTCGCGGCATTTCGTGGTGCATGCGCACGACCCGCAGTTCGCGATGGAGCTGGCGCCGGATGCGGGCGCGCCGGACAAGATCGGCCAGGGCGTGATCAAGCGCGTGCTCGTGCCGAATTCGTGGGCGGGCGACTACACGAAGTATGCGCGCTTCATCGGCGCGGCGCAGGAATTTTTCGCGCAGTCGTTCGGCGAGCCGGCGACGAAGGCGGAGACGCGGCGCTTTCGCGCGTAGGGCGCGTTTCAGGTTTCAAGCGGATGGGCGGGCGCCCGCCGCGAGCGCGGCCGAATCACGGGCGGGACGCCCGTGCCACGAGTGCGGCCGAAGACGAGCGAGCCGATGGCGCGCCGCGGCGCTTCAGCGGAAAAGCTGCCACGTCATCGCGCCGAGCAGGCCGATGCGGATCGCGCCTTCGAGCGTGAGGATGACGAGGATCCATTTCAGCGGCGAGCTGCGGCGCAGGGAAAAACCGATCGCGGTGACGATGAGCAGGCCGAGGGCGTTGGCGCGGGCGAACGGCACGAAGAGCAGGACAACCATCCACACCCAGTAAATCGCGAGCGCGCCGGTCCAGAGAAACGCGGTCAATTCGCCGAGCCCGAGCGCGCGCGGATCGGCGCCGCGCGCGATCTGTTTGATGCCGAGGTAGCGCTCGCAGATCACGAGCTGCCACATCTCGAAAACCAGGAAGATCGGCGCGAAGAGCAGCAGCGTGGTCACGCCGCGAGCAGAACGCGTCGCGGACGGAA
>DASZYB010000062.1:0-22451 GCA_035545575.1 Opitutaceae bacterium
CGGCGCCACTCGGCGCGCCAGCGACCCTCACGCTGCAAACGTCCGGCCTCGATCTCACGAACGCCCGCGTCGTCTGGGAAGCGCGCGATCAGGAGCCGGCCTTCGGTGCGAGCTACACGATCTCGCCGAAGAGCAACGGCACGCAATGGGCCGAAGCCGAGATCGAGTGGCCCGACGGCCGCCGCGTTTTCGCGACCAACACCTTCTACGCGAGCAGCCCGTCGGTCCGCTGGATCAACGGCGCGATTCCCGCCGGCGCCACGCAGGTCAACGGCGGCGGCGACGCGTGGACGTGGGTCACCAGCAACCCCGCGCCGCGCACCGCCTCCGCCGCGCACCAGTCGAACCTCGCGAGCGGAATTCATTTTCACGCCTTCGTCGAAGCCACCGCGACGATGGAAGTGCGCACCGGCGACATCCTCTTCGCGTGGGTCTACCTCGATCCGGCGAACCCGCCCTCCGAGTTGATGCTCACGTGGAACGACGGCTCCGACGAGCACCGCGCGTATTGGGGCGAGAATCACATCGCGTGGGGCATCGATGGCACCACGAGCCAGCGCCCGATGGGCGCGCTTCCGCCCGCCGGTCGCTGGGTCCGGCTCGAAGTCCCCGCGAGCGCCGTGGCCCTGGAAAACAGTGTCGTGAAGGGAATGGGTTTCATCCTTTTCGACGGCCGCGCGACCTTCGACACCGCCGGCCAGCGCATGCCGAGCTTCGCCGCGTGGCAGCAGGAGGAGTTTACCGCCACGGAACTGGCCGATCCGAATCGCAGTGGGCCCGATGTAGTCGTCGGCGTCGACGGCCTCTCCAACGCCACGAAATACGCTCTCGGCCTCGAAGCCGCGCAGAATGTGGTGCCCGCGCTGCCGCAAGTGATCGCCGCCGGCTCCGAATGGCAGGAAACCTATACGCGACCGGGCAATCGGCCCGACGTGACCTACAGCGTCGAAGCTTCGACCGATCTCGTGACCTGGACCTCAAGCGGCGTGATCCACGAGCAGGTGTCGTCGAACCCGCCCGAAACTTGGCGCGCGCGTTGCGCCGTCGGGGCGAGCGGACGAATTTTCTTCCGCCAAAAAATCGCCGTCTCGGGCGCTCAGGTCGTCAACCTGATTCCAGCCGGCGCGCTGCAATTCACCATCAACGGCGGCAGCGGCGTCGCTCCCGTCACGACTCCCTTCGCTGTTCCGCTTGCCGATGTGCCGCAGATCGGCGGCGCCGCCGTCGGCCGCATTTCGGCGCTCACGTCTTCCACGCTGACCGTCAACGGCGCGAACTGGACGCCCGGCGCGCTGTCCATGGCCGCCCTACCCCATGCTTTCCGTCTCACCACCGGTGCGGCGGCCGGGATTACGCTCATGATCACGGCCAACACGAGCGACACGTTGACGACGTCCGGCGTCGATCTCACGCAGCTCGGCATCGTCGCCGGAAATTCTGGCGACCTCGTGCGCATCGTTCCCGTCGACACGCTCAACTCCCTCTTCGGCGCCTCCACGTTTCTCGGCGGCACGAACGCGAACGAAGCCGACATCGTGACCATCGGCGGCAGCCTGCAACTCTCCTACTACTACAACACGACGCTCGCGCGCTGGGTGCGGACGACCGGGCCGACCATCGATCGTGGCAATACCCCGATTCCAGTCGATGCCGCGCTCAGCGTAACGCGCAAGGCGGGCGCCTTCACGCTCACCATCACCGGCCGCGTGCCTGATGTGCGTTACGCCACCTTCGTGGCGAACTCCGGCTCGACGTTCACGCATCCTGGCCTGCCCACCGACACAACGCTCGGCGAACTCGCCGTGCAAACGATCGTCGCAGGCTGGACCTCGAGCCTCGGTGCCAGCAGTGCCGATACACTCTCGATCAGCAACGGCGCGGGCTGGATCACGTATTTTTTCAATGGCACCCACTGGCAGCGGACGACGGGTCCGGCAACAAATCGCGACGGCATCGTCGTGCCCGCAGGGACACCGATTCTCCTGTTCAAACGCGGCAACGCCAGCGGCTCCACGCTGCTGCTCCGCCCGCTCACCTACTCGTTCTGACCACTCACTCCCATGCGCAAGCTGATCCTCCTCTTCGCCGCGGTCGCGCTCACGGCCGCCGCCGCTCACGCTCAAGCCATCCTCCAGGATTTCTCCCAAACCGTCGGTTCGTTGACGTTTTTCTACGGCACCTGGGAGGCAAACGGCGACAACGGGGGCACCAACAATCCCAATCCGCAGTTTCTCCAAGGTGCCGGCGTTTTCGACGTCACCGGCGATTCACTCTCGGGTCACACCATGCCGACGAATGACGCCAACTCGAAAATGGAGTTCTTCAACGCATCGCCCGTGAGCATCGGCACGGACACGGCGTTAAGCGTCACCGCTCAGTCGCTCGCCACCAACACCGCGCCCGCCTTCACGATTTCGCTGATCGACACGTCCGGGCACACAGCGTTTGCGACGTTCAACGCCGGTCAGTTCATCACCGGCAGCTATACCACTGCTACCGGCAGCCTCACTTTTCAAAGCGGATTCAACGCCACGCAGATCGATTCGATGATCATCTCCGGCGGTCAACTCAGCGGCACGGATCGCTTCAACATCAGCTTCGACACCGTCTCCGCCACCGCCGTGCCCGAGCCTGCTTTCTACGCCACGCTCGCCGGCATTGGCGCGCTGGGCCTGGCGCTATGGGCGCGCCGCGGCGGCAGACTTTCGGCGGCCACGTCGCGTCACCGTCGCGCGTAGCGCGTGGCGGTGGCGGCGTCCGCCGAATGCCGCGCGAGAAAAATTGCAGTGCGCCAGTCGCTGCGATAAGCGTTGGGCGAGCCAGCTCCCCCGCCATCGCGCCTGCACGCCCCTCATGAAATCCAGCCTTCGCCCGACGAATCCGGATGCGACGCTTCCTGCTCTGAGCCGTCGTGAGGCGTTGAAATCCCTGCTCGGCCTCACGGCGGCGCTGATGACGCCGGAGATTTTCGGCGCGCTCGACTCCACGGTGCCGCCGCCGGCATCGGCGCCGACGCGCGACCGCTTCGGCGAACTCCTGCCACAGCGCAAACTCGGGCGCAAAGGACCGATGATGACGATGCTCGGCCTCGGCGGCGCACACATCGGCTTCATTTCGCGCGACGCCGTGGCCGAGAAAACGATCGAGACCGCGATGGCGGGCGGCATTCGCTATTTCGAAACCGCCGCCGGCTACTCCCAGGGTCTCGCCGAGACTCGCTACGGACAGTTCCTCACGCCGAAGTATCGCGATGCGATTTTCCTCGCGACAAAAACGCAGTCCAGCGACGCCGCTCGAGCTCGTCGCGATCTCGACATGTCGCTGCGCCGGATGAAAACCGACTATCTCGATCTCTGGCACATGCACTCGCTGCACAGTCCGGAAGACGTGAACCACCGGATCGAAGCGGGCGTGCTCGACGTCCTCCTCGATGCGAAGGCGAAAGGCAAAGTCCGGCACATCGGCTTCACCGGTCACGTCACGCCGGCTTCGCACGTGCATATGCTCGCGCGCGGCGGAGAGAAAGGTGATCCGTTCACCGCCTGCCAGATGCCGATCAACGTCCTCGATCCGAGCTACCACAGTTTCATCCTCAACGTCGTGCCGAAAGCGGTGGCCGCCGGTGTCGGCGTGCTCGCGATGAAGACGCTGTCGAACGGCGGTTTTTTCGGCCGGCCGGCGAATTCGCGCGCAACGACCGCCCGATTGGTCCCCGACCGCCTGAGCGTCGCCGAAGCGCTTCATTTCGTCTGGTCGCTCCCGGTGAGCGTGCTCGTCAGCGGCGCGGAAACGCCGGAGATGATTCAGGAGAAGATCGATCTCGCGCGCAGTTTTCAGGGCATGGACCAGCTACAGCGCCAGCAACTGGTCCTTCGCGTCGCGGACCTCGCCGGCCCGGCGATCGAGACTTACAAAGTGCCGGTCTGAGTCGCGGTGCCACGAGGACGGACGCCTCCAGCCGCGGAAGCGAAGTCGCGCGGCTGCGGCGATCGAGATCACCGTTGTGCACGCGTGACGTCCAGGCGGTTTAAATTGAAGTGCAGCCGCGATGACCACGCAGGTCGGGTTCATCCCCGACTTGTCGGGCCTAAAGCCCGACCTACAAAAAGGGCTGTGGAATTTTTGAAACCGCTGTAATGCCGAGCGGGAGCTCGGCGTTCCCGGGGTCAGCGTCAGCCGCCGAGCACCAGATCCGTCCGCTTCACTTCCTTCACCGTCCACTTCGTCACGGTCAGGCCTTTCGCGCTGCGCGTGCTCACGGGAACTTTCGTCAGGTCGAAATCGAGCTCGCGAATCCGTGCGCCGCTCCGGCCATCGAGCGAGACGTGGATCGTCTTCGGCATGTCTTTCTCCTTCTCGCTGCGCTCGAGCCACACGATGCGCGAGCCCTCCGATTTCGTCAGCGGATAGAGTTTGTCGCGCGACAGGCCGCCGATCTGGAATTTTTTCGCGAAGGCCTTTCCCGATTCCTTGTCCTGATAAACCATCGTGTAGAAGCCGGGATCGCCGTCCTTCGGCCACACGGCGACGTGCATGATGTCTCGGCCCATGAAAATCTTGTCCGCGACCTTCGACACCTTGAGCGAGCCGTCGCGCATGATGCAGAGCGCGCTGTCGAGGATCGTGCACTCCTGCACGAACTCGTGCTGCCGCCAGTTGAGCCCGATGAAGCCATCCTCGCGATTCACGTAGAGCCGCTGGTTCGCCGAGACGACTTCGGCCGCGTTGATCTGCTCGATCTCGTCGTAACTCGTGCGCCGCTTCAGGCCCTTGCCGTATTTTTCCTGCAGCATCTCGAACCACGCGACGGCGTAGCCGGTGAGGTTCTTTAAATTTGCCTTCGTCTCCTTGATGCCTTCCTCGATCTTCTTGATCGCCTCGTCCGCCTGGAAGCGGTTGTAGGCCGAGATGCGCTTGATCCGGATTTCCGTCAGGCGCGCGATGTCGTCGTCGGTCACCTCGCGGCGGAGCTGCTTCAAAAACGGCTTCAACCCCTCGCGAATCTCTTCGAGCACGCTCTCCCACGTCTTCGATTTCTCGATCCGGCGGTAAATCCGCTCCTCGATGAAAATCCGCTCTAGCGAATCCCAGTGCCACTGTTGCTCGAGCTCGCCGAGCTTGATCTCGAGCTCGCGCTTCAGCAGCGCCTTCGTCTTGTCGACGGTGCGCTTCAGGATTTCGCGCACGCCGAGAAACTCCGGCCGGTCCTCGCCGGTTTTCTCGTCGGTCACGATCACGCACGCCGCCGGCGAGATGTTCTGCTGGCAGCCGGTGAAGACGAAGAGCTGCTGGATCACCTGGTCCGGATCGCTGCCCTGCGGCAGGTGCACGAGGATCTCGACGGAGTCGGCGGTGTTGTCGTCGACGTGCTTCACCTTGATCTTGCCCTTCGCGTTGGCCGCGAGGATCGACTCGATCAGCGACTCCGTCGTCGCGCCGAATGGCAGCTCCGTGATCGCGAGCAGGTATTTCGAGCGCGGCTCGATCTTCGCGCGGACCTTCACCTTGCCGCCGCGCTCGCCGTCGTTGTATTCCGAAAAATCCGCGATGCCGCCCGTGGGAAAATCGGGGAAGATGCGAAACGTTTTTCCCTGCAGGTGATTGATCGCCGCGCGGCAGAGGTCGTTGAAGTTGTGCGGCAGGATCTTCGTCGAGAGGCCGACCGCGATGCCTTCGGCGCCGTCGAGCAGCACGATCGGAAACTTCGCCGGCAGCGTGACCGGCTCGCGCGCGCGGCCATCGTAGCTGAGCTGCCACGTCGTCGTCTTCGGGTTGAACAGCGCGTCCTTCGCGAAATTCGTCAGCCGCGCCTCGATGTAGCGCGGTGCCGCCGCCTCGTCGCCCGTGAGCGAGTTGCCGAAATTTCCCTGCGGCTCGACGAGGAACGCCCGCTGGCCCATGCCGACGAGCGCGGCGCCGATCGACGCGTCGCCGTGCGGGTGAAAGCGCATCGTGGCGCCGACGATGTTCGCGACCTTGTGGAAGCGGCCGTCGTCCATTTCCCACATCGTGTGGAGAATCCGCCGCTGCACGGGCTTCAGGCCGTCGTCGAGGTGCGGCACCGCGCGGTCGAGGATCACGTAGCTCGCGTAGTCGAGAAACCAGTTCCGGTAACTCTGCGCGAGCGGCGACGCCTCGTCCTGCACTTTCTCGCCTTTGCGGCGCTTCGTCGGCGGCTCGCCGTTCGCGCCGGAATTCGCCGTCACGATCTCCGCGCCTTTCAGCTCCGAGGGTTTCGGATCCGCGCCCGCGCCGGGACGCTGTCCGCTCGTCGCCGGATCGACGGCCTTCTCCGCCGGCTTTCCCTTCGCCTCTCGCACCTCGCCTTTCGCCTGCGGCGCGTCGCCGCCGTCGAACGGCAATTCGGGTTGGTCGGAACTCTTCGGGCTCTTCTTCTTGGGCATTCGCGCGAAAATTCGGGATGGAAAAACGCACGCTGTCACGCCCACCGCGCCGTCGTCAAGGGACGCGTTGCGCTTGGGCGAGCGGCCCGGGCATCTGGCCCGTGATCGTCCGAACCCGCGCGAAACGCCCGCGCCATTCCGCTCGCGACGCCGGACTTGCCCCGGCGCCCCGCGCTCGCTACATCGGCGCTCGCCACCTTCCGGCTCCCGCTCCCGCGCTCCGCATGAATCTTCCGCGCAAGCTCCTGCTCATCGACGACGACCCGCTCGTCGCGCAGCTCATCACGATGGTCGTCGCGACGTTTCGCGGCGAGACGTTCGCCGTGGAGCATGTGCCCGACTACGCCGGCGGCCTGCAACGGCTGCTCAGCGGCGCGTATGCGATCTGCCTGCTCGACTACCGGCTCGGCGACGGCGATGGCCTGCAACTGCTGCGCGAAGCAAAAGCGAAAAACTGCCCGACGCCGGTCATCCTCCTCACCGCCGACGATCGCGAGGAAACCGATCTCGCCGCGATGGAGGGCGGCGCATCCGATTTCATCCGCAAGCGCGACCTGAAAGCCCAGGCGCTCGAGCAGGCCGTGACCTACGCGATCGCCACGGCCGCCGCGCGGCACGCGCTGCTCGCCAAAGCGAAGACTCCGAAAAACGAATAGGCCGGCGGGCGATTTATTCCGCGGAGCGAAACGAGAAACGCTCCCGGTTCAGTTCGCCGATTTCGCCGGCAATGCGCCCGCCCGCGCCTCCCGCGCCAGCGCGTCGAGCGCCGCGCGCACCACCGGATCGTTTTCGTCCGCGCTGGGCGTCTCCGGCACGGGCACGGCGACATCGGGGATCACGCCGCGTCCCTCCACGCGCGATCCTTTCGGCGAGTGATAATCGTAGACGCTCAACCAGAGCTTGCCGCCGCCCGCGAGCGGCCAGAACACGCTCGTGAGCAGCGCCGCGCCGGTCTTCTGGCCGACGATGATCCCGCGGCCGTTTTCCTGCACGAGCTGCGAAAAAATTTCCGCCGCGCTGGTCGTTCCCTCCGAAGTCAGCACCGCGATTTTCCCGCCGTAGCGCGGACCGCCACGTTGCAGGAGCAAATGGTGCCACCACGCCACGTGGCCGCGGTGGACGAGCTGCCCGAGATCGACCGGCCGCGGAAACACGTCGCCGAGAATCGACGCCAGCGCGAACACATGCCCGCCCGGATTCCCGCGCAGATCGAAGATCAGCGCCTTCGCTTTCGCGTGCGCCGTCACCTGCTCGCGGACCCAGTGCGCCGAGGGCATGTCGAAGCCGTCGAACCTCAGCAGAAAAATTTCCGGCGCGACTTCGCGCACCGCGCGATATGTCGGCACCGCCATGCGGCGACCGGCGAGGACCAGCGTTCGTGGTTCGCCTCGCTCGGTGAGAAAATCGCACCGCACCTGCTGGCCCTCGGTTAATTTTCCCGGGCCGACGACCTCCAGCGGCGGCCGGCCGTCGCACGCGAGGAGCGTCCATCCCACGCGCACTCCCGCCGCCGCCGCGGCGCTGTCGGGAAACACCTCCGTCACGAGCCGCCGCCCGTCCGTCGCGCCGGGCAATTCGCGCGAGCGCCAGCCGAGCACGATGTTCAGATGCCGAAACGACCGCGCAAACTCCTCCGCCGGCTGCGCGCGCGTGTGCCGGTCGTGCAGCTCGTCCAGCATCGCGTTGATCGCGGCGTAGAGCTCGGCATCGTTTTTCGCCGCGGCCGCGTCCGCGCGATGCCGTTCGCGCGCCGCGGGCCAGTCGGCGCCGTTGAAATTTGCGTCGTAGTAGCGCGCGTCGATCCAGCGCCACACGTTGTCGTAGACGGACACGTTGAAGGCCGTGCGATCCGCGCCGGTCGCAGGCGCGGGCGTCGCGAGGTTCGCGAGCGCGCGCGGCGGCGGAATGGTCGCGCAGCCGGCGAAAAACACGGCGAGGGCGAAAAACAAAATGCCAGGCAGCGCACATTGTTTTCCACGCGCCGCCATGATCGCGTTGCCGCGACTAATATCGGCGCGTGGGCGATGACCGAAGCCGAAGGCCGACGGCCTGCGACGCGCCCTGTCTTCAGCCGGCGACCTCACGCTTCGACGAGATCCTTTTCGATCTTCAGATTGCCGATGATGAAATCCTGCCGCTCGGGCGTGTTCTTGCCCATGAAGAAGCTGAGCAGTTCGTCGCTGCTGTGCAGGTGCGCAAGCGTCACCGGCTCGAGCCGGATGTTTTCGCCGATGAAGTCCTTGAATTCGCCCGCCGAGATTTCGCCGAGGCCTTTGAACCGCGTGATCTCGTGGCTGGCGCCGAGCTTCTCGACCGCCGCCTGTTTCTCGCGCTCGTCGTAGCAGTAGATCGTTTCCTTCTTGTTGCGCACGCGGAAGAGCGGCGTCTCGAGGATGAAGAGGTGGTTGTTGCGAATGAGGTCGGGAAAAAACTGGAGGAAAAACGAAATCAGCAGCAGCCGGATGTGCATGCCGTCGACGTCGGCGTCGGTCGCGATCACGATCTTGTTGTAGCGCAGCCCGTCGAAGCCTTCCTCGATGTTCAACGCGGACTGGAGCAGGTGAAACTCCTCGTTCTCGTAGATGACTTTTTTCGAGAGGCCGTAGGTGTTCAGCGGCTTGCCCTTCAGCGCGAAGACCGCCTGCGTCTGCACGTCGCGCGTGGCCGTGAGCGAACCGGCGGCGCTGTCGCCCTCGACGATGAAGAGCGTGCTCTCCTCCGCGCGCTCGCTGCGGTCGCCGAGGTGCACGCGGCAGTCGCGGAGCTTGCGGTTGTGCAGCGAGGCTTTTTTCGCGCGCTCGCGCGCGAGGTTGCGGATGCCGGCGAGTTCCTTCCGCTCGCGCTCGCTTTCCTCGATCTTTCCCTTGATCGCCTCGGCGGTCTCCTTGTTTTTGTGGAGATAGACGTCGAGCGACTGCTGCATGAACTTGCCGACGAATTCGCGGATGCTCGTCCCGCCGGGCGCCACGTCCTGCGAGCCGAGCTTCGTCTTCGTCTGCGACTCGAAGACCGGCTCCATCACGCGCACCGCGATCGCGGCATCGATCGACTGCCGCACGTCCGCGGCGTCGTAGTCCTTCTTGAAAAAATTCCGGATCGTCTCGACCAGCGCCTCGCGAAACGCCGTGAGGTGCGTGCCGCCCATCGTGGTGTGCTGGCCGTTGACGAAGGAGAAATATTCCTCGCCGTAGTGCGCGCCGTGCGTGAACGCCACTTCGATGTCCTCGCCCTCGAGGTGGATGATCGGATAGAGCGGCTCGCCGGCGAGTTCCTTCTGGAGCAGGTCCTTCAGGCCGTTTTCCGAGCGGAAGGATTTGCCGTTGAGCGTGAGCGTGAGGCCGCGGTTGAGGAAGGCGTAGTTCCAGAGCATGTCCTCGATGAACTCCTCGCGGAATTTGAAATCCTTCCCGAACAGCGCTTCGTCCGGCGTGAACTCGACCAGCGTGCCGTTGCGGTCCTCGCACTTCGCGACGCGGTTGTCCTTCCGGAGCTTTCCCTTCTCGAACTCGACGAGCTTCGTCTGGCCGTCGCGAAACGCCTGCGCGCGGTAGTCGATCGAGAGCGCGTTGACCGCTTTCTGGCCGACGCCATTCAGGCCGACGGATTTCTGGAACGTCTCGCTGTCGTATTTCGCGCCGGTGTTGATGATCGAGACGCAGTCGATGAGTTTCCCCAGCGGGATGCCGCGGCCGTAGTCGCGCACGCGCAGCGTCCGCTCGCGCAGCTCGACTTCGATCTTCTTGCCGTAACCCATCGTGAATTCGTCGATGCAGTTGTCGATCGTCTCCTTCAGCAGCACGTAGATGCCGTCCTCGGCGTGCGCGCCGTTGCCGAGCCGGCCGATATACATGCCGGGCCGGAGGCGGATGTGCTCGAGCGAGGAGAGGGTTTTGATCGACGCTTCGGTGTAAGCTTGAGCCATGGGAAAAAATTTCGGCGCGCCACTCCCGCGCGCGGCCCCAGCGTTTGCCCGCGCGCCAGCGTGACAAGCGAAAATCCCGCCCGCCGCCGCTTCGCGCGCCGCGGCGATGCTTGCCACTCGGCGCCGCGACGCTACCTTGCGCGTCCCTGCCATGAAAAAATTTCTCGTCTACGGCGGCCTCGCCGTGCTGCTCGTCCTGCTCGTCGGCTACATCACGCTGCAATTTTTCCTCGGCTCGATCGTGCAGGCCGGCGTGAACAAATTCGGCCCCGCGATCACGCAGACGAAGGTCGAGCTCAAGGGCGCCAACGTCTCGCCCCTCTCCGGGCAGGGCACGCTCACCGGCCTGAGCGTCGGCAATCCCACCGGCTGGAGCGCGGGCAACGCGTTCTACCTCGGCACCGTCCACATCGACATGGAGCCGTTCTCCGTTTTCCGCGATCACATCGTCATCAACGAAATCACGATCGACCAGCCCGAGTTCACCTACGAGACGAAGATCGTCGCGAGCAACATCGGCGACCTGTTGAAAAACATCGAGCAGGCCACCGGCGGCAACAAAGCCGCCGAGCCCAACGCGAAAAACGGCCAGCCCATCAAGCTCGTCGTGAAGAAATTCGTCCTGCGCAACGGCAAGGTCACCGTCGGTGTCGCCGGCGCAGGCGGGATGACGCTGCCGATGCCGCCGGTCGAGCTCACCGACATCGGCACGAAGGAAAACGGCGTCACGCCCGCCGGCCTCGCGTTCGCCGTGATGCGCAGCGTGACGACCAGCGTCGTCGCCGCGTCGACGCAAGGGATGACGAAGCTCGGCGGCACGAGCGGCGCCGCCGCGGCCGACGCCGCGAAGCAGGCCGGCGAGGCGATCAAGAATCTGTTCGGCGGAAAAAAGAAATAGCGGCGACGCCGGATCGCGGATTTCCGACTGGGGACCAGGAGTTCATTTCATAATTCTTCGGCATCGAACCGGGGACGCGACGCCCTCGTCGCGTCGCCCGCGAGAAACGCGGCGAGGGCGCCGCGTCCCCACCAAACTCCCGAGGTTTTGAAATGAATTCTCACACCACGCGGCCGAAAACCCACCTCGCTGTGTTTGCGCCGACCGGTCCTTGCCTCGACACTTCGCCCCCTACCCTCCGAAATTCGCATCCATGAAAATCACCTACTACCTCGAGGTCATGTCGTCGTGGTGTTATTGGGCGGAGCCCGCGTGGGCCGAGCTGAAGAAACGCTACGCCGGCCGCGTCGAGTTCGAGTGGAAGATCGCGAAGATGCAGCCGGCGGACTGGCCGCTCTCGCGCGAGCAGTGCGACTGGTTTTATCGGCGCAGCGGCCTGGCGATGCGCTCGCCGTTCATGCTGAGCTCGGCGTGGTGGGAGCCGTCATATGCCGCCGGCAAAGAATATCCCGCGGCCAGCTTTGTCGCCGAGGCCGCGAAGGATTTCGGTTTTACCGGCGACGAAATCCGGCTCGCGCTCTCGCACGCCTCCGAACGCGATGGCGTGAAAATCGGCCGGATCGATCTCGCGGTCGACGTCGCCGTGAAGGCCGGCGGCGGAAAACTCGACGCGAAAAAACTGCGCGCCGCCGCCGAATCCGACGCCGTGCGCAGCCGCGTCGAGGCGAGCACGCAGGAATTTTTCGCGCATCAGATCAATCAGCGGCCGGCCTTCGTCGTGACCAGCGAGATCGGCGACAAGGCCGTGTTCTCCGGCCTCGCGCGCGTCGAGCCGATCGCGGCGACGATCGACGCGCTGTTTGCCGACCTCGCCGCTTACGCCGCGCACAAGGCGCACTACGGCGAGCCGCCGAAGAGCTGAGAAGAAGGGCTGAGAATTCAGGCCTGGATGTGGCACCCGGATGTGGCACGGGCGTCTCGCCCGTGATCCGGGCTGTCCACGGGCGAGACGCCCGTGCCACTTCAAACCGCCGCGCGCCGCGCGCAGTCGCCGCCCGTGCTCAGTCCGCGCCCGAGTGGCCGGAGACGCCGGTATCGCGCTGTTCCTCTTGCGCGAGCGATTGTGAATTCTGTTCGCGCGGTGCGGGCCGCGGCTGCCGATACTTGATCGGCTCGGTGTCGACGGGCTCGTCGCTCGACTCGCGGCGCGTGCCGAGCCCGGGACGCGCGTCGTTGGCGAGTCCGGCCGTGCCGGGCCGGCGCGTCCGTTCGGGAAAGGTTTCGTTCGACGCGGTCGATTCGGGCGCGACGGCACCGGGATTTTTCTTCTGCGCCTGTTGCACGCCGCGCTGTTCTTGTTCGTTCATCGCGGGCTTTTGTTGCTCGTTTTGCGCGCTCCAGCGCTTCGCTTCTTTCTGGCGGTTGGAGTCGGCGGCGGAATCCGGGCGGGAATTCGAGTTCATCCTCCCATCGACCGGCAGGCCCGGCGGCGGTTCGCTGCGTTGACCGGAAGCGTGGAATGGATTCAGTGCCGCGATGTTTTCGAAGCGCCGGCTTTCCCACGCGCGCGGCTACCTCGAACTCGGCTTGGTCGCCGAGGCCGCGGCCGAGCTGGATCGCATCCCGGCCGAAGACAGCGCCGGCTCCGAGGTCGTGGCCGTGCGGCTCGCGGTCCTGCAGGAGCAGAAAAACTGGCCGGCGCTCGCCGCGCTGGCGGGAGATTTTGTGCGTTGCGTGCCGGGCGAAGCGGCGGCGTGGGTGACGTGGGCCTACGCGACGCGCCGCGCCGACTCGCTCGCCGCCGCGGAAAAAATTCTGCTCGAAGCCGAGGCGCTGCACCCGACGGAGCCGACGATCCAGTTCAATCTCGGCTGTTACGCGTGCCAGCGCGGCGACCTCGCGTCCGCCCGGCTGCGCGTCGATCGCGCGGTCGAGCTCGATCCGCACTTCGCCGCGGCGGCCGCGATCGATCCGGATTTGGCGCCCTTGCGCGAGTTGTCGCGCGAGGGCGAGACGTCGTCGCCTTAGCGGCGCTTCGAGAGCACTTTTTTCTCGTAGCTGCGCACTTCGTCGAGCCACGCGGCGCCGACGGGCACATCGCTGCGGCGGCAGTATTCGTCCCACACCGTGCCGAACGGCAGCGACTTCAATTCCTCGAGCATCGCCAGCCGGCCGGTGTTGTCGCCGGCGTTCTCCATCCCGCGGAGCTTCGCCGTGGGCTCGAGCAGCGCGATGAGGAGCGCCTTGAGCGCGTTGCGCGTGCCGATCGTCCACGCGGCGACGCGGTTGATGCTCGCATCGAAGTAGTCGAGGCCGATGTGCGTGCGACCAAGGAAATCGCCGCGGACGAGTTCCTCCATGATGCCGCGCAGATGATCGTCGAGCAGCACGACGTGGTCGCTGTCCCAGCGCACGCCGCGGCTCACGTGGAGCAGCAGCTCGGGCACGTATTGCAGGACCGAACTGATCTTGTCGACGAGCGTCTCCGTCGGGTGAAAATGACCGGCGTCGAGGCAGATCAGTTTCTGGTTCTTCACCGCGTAGCCGAGGTAGAATTCGTGCGAGCCGACGACGTAGCTCTCGGAGCCGATGCCGAACAACTTGCTCTCGACCGCGTCGAGGTTGTGCTTCGGGTTGATCTTCTCCTTGAAGAGCGCGTCGAGCGAGGCGGCGAGCCGCTCGCGCGGCGTCACGCGATCGACGGGCAGGTCTTTCATGCCGTCGGGAATCCAGACGTTCGTGACGGTCGGGCTGCCGAGCTGCCTGCCCATCTCGGCGCCGATCTTGCGGCACGCGATGCCGTGCTCGATCCAGAACTGCCGGATGGCCTTGTCAGGATGCGCGAGCGTGAAGCCGCTCGCGGCCTTCGGATGCGCGAAATACGTCGGGTTGAAATCGAGGCCGAGGTCGTTGGCCTTCGCCCAGTCGATCCAGCTCTGGAATTGCGCGACAGTGATCGCATCGCGGTCGACTTTCCGGCCGCCGAAATCGCCGTAGCACGCGTGGAGGTTGAGCCGGTGCTTGCCGGGGATGAGGCCGTAGGCGAGCTCGAGGTCGGAGCGCAGCTCATCGATCGTGCGCGCCTTGCCGGGATAGTTGCCGGTCGCGGCGAGCCCGCTGCCGGAGAGGTCGCCGGAGTTTTCGAAGCCGCCGACGTCGTCGCCCTGCCAGCAATGCAGCGAGATCGGAATCGTGGCGAGACGCTTGAGCGCCGCGTCGGTATCGACGCCGAGGGCGGCGTAAGTTTCCTGCGCAATTTTATAGGAATTCGAGGCCATGGTGGGGAAAGCGGACGTTGTTTTTTAGCGGCCGGCGGGCGGACGCGAGCGGGAATCGATGTTGAGGACGGAAAAACGCGAGGCAACTCCCGGCCTCGTCACACGGCCGCGGCCGATTTTTTCAGGAGCGCGGGATAAGCGAAGCCGTAGATCGCGGTCGCGACGAAGCAGAGCAGCGGCAGCGTGAACGACACGCCGACACTGTGGTAGCGATCCCACAGCCAGCCCATCAGCACCGCGGCGATCGAGCCGGCGGCGCCGACGGCGATCACGTGGAAGGACGCGGCGATCTTCGTCTGCACGCCGAGGTTGCGCACGCTCATCGCGAAGATGAACGGGAACATGATCGACATGAACAGCCAGCACAGCGGGAGAATCATCCACGAGACCATCTTGATGTCGGCGATCGCCACGACGAGGACGAGAGAGTTCGCGATGCCATAGAGCGCCAGCATGAGGTTGGGCTTCATCACCCGCGAAATCGGCGCGCCGCTGAAACGGCCGGCGGCGTAGAGGATCATCGCAAAAGAAATCACGTAGGCCGCCGTCGCTTCCGGCGTCGCCGCGTGCGTGAGCGAGGCATACCACGCGAAAAGCGGCGCGGTCACCGTCGCGCCCGCGGCGTCTTTGACGACGGCGTTTTCCACGATGTAGTTCACGGCAAACGCGTTGATCCCGATCTGCGCGACGATATAGAGGAACTGCGTGACGACGCCCCAGACGAAATGCGGCTGATGCGTGAGGTGCGCTTTGAAAATCGTCGTGTCTTCGCCCTCCCCGGTTTTGCCGCCGTCATCGATCGCGGGCAGCTTGATGAAGGAAAACAGGCCGAAGATCACGAGCACGACGCAGCCCAGCACGGCATAAGGAAGAATGAGGCTGTGAAAATCCACAGGCGCGCCGGCCGCGGCCTTGTGACCGAAGAGCAGCAACCCGCCGACCGTCGGAGCGATGATGTAAGCGCACGAGTTGAACGCCTGCGCGACCGAGAGCCGGCCCGCCGCGCCCTCTTTCGGGCCGAGCACCGTGACGTAGGGATTTGCCGCGGTCTCGATGCACGCCAGGCCGCAGGAGAGAATAAACAGCGACAGGCAGAACGACCAGAACGTCTGGAATACCAACCCCGCCGGAATGAAAAGAAACGCGCCCGTCGCGAGAATCGCGAGGCCGACCAGAATGCCGCGTTGATAGCCGATCCGTCGAATGAGCAGCGCCGCGGGCAATCCCATCAGGAGATACGCGCCGAACACCGACGTCTGCACGAGACCCGACTGCGTGCGGCTCACGTGCAGGATGTTTTGGAAATGCTTGTTCAGCACGTCCAGCATGGCGTGGCAGAAGCCCCAGATAAAAAACAGGGACGCGACCATGAGGAACGCGAAGAGGAGCGGATTCCGATTGGATTTCATAAGGGGGGTTTGCTGGTTGAGCGCGCGATTTTGATGAATTTCGAGGGATCGCGCTGCGCAGCCCTTGCTGAAAACGGTCCGTTTTTAGCGCTTCCCGCGGACGCGCTTTCCGGCGCGCAACCGTCTTTCCCGGCGATCAAATGCTTCCCAGGAAAAAATTACCCGCCATCCGGCTTTCCGACAGCGGGCCGCGCCCGGAGTGACGCGAAGCCGCCGATCCTTTCGCGGAGAATCGAACGCGCCCACGCCGACGCACTCGCTCGCCGCTCGCCACGTCAGGCCGTTCATCTGACAGTCATGCTTCGTCATGCCGTTTTTTTCCGCTGGCGTGCCGCGAAACGAATAGCCATTTCAACCCGTTCCCACCGCATGTCCGCCCCGCTGCTCGAACTCCGCGCACTCGCCAAGTCGTTTGGCGGCGCGCGCGCGCTGCGGGGCGTCGATTTCGACCTTCAGGCCGGCGAGGTCCATGCGCTGCTCGGCGAAAACGGCGCCGGCAAAAGCACGCTCATCAAGATCGTGACCGGCGCGCACCAGCCCGACAGCGGCACGATCGCGATCGCCGGCCAGGTCGTCGAACAACTCTCCCCCGCCGCGTCGCACGAGCTCGGCATCGCGTGCATCTACCAGCAGCCCGCGCTCTTCCCCGAGCTCACGGTGGCGGAAAACATCGCGCTCCGGCTCGAACCTTCCGCCGCGCTCCGCCGGATCGACTGGCGGACGCGCCGGAATATCGCCGGCCGGCTGCTCGCGCAGATCGGCGCGGAAATTTCGCCCGAGACCGCCGTCCGCAAGCTTTCGATGCCGGAGCAGCAGCTCGTCGAGATCGCCTGCGCGCTCGGCGCCGGCGCGCGCATCGTCATCATGGACGAGCCGACCGCCTCGCTCACCCAGCAGGAGCAGCATCTGCTCTACGATGTCGTGCGCGACCTGCGGGCGAGCGGCGTCGGCGTGATCTACATTTCCCACCGGCTCGAGGAAATTTTCTCGCTCGCCGACCGCGTGACCGTGCTGCGCGACGGCGAGAGCGTCGGCACGCATCGCGTGAGCGACATCAACGAGGCCCAGCTCATCCAGATGATGGTCGGGCGCGAGATGACCCACATTTATCCGCCGAGCGAAGCGGCGCCGGGCGCGGTCGCGCTCGCGCTGCGCGGCGTCGGCTGCGCGGAATCCGGCGTGCGCGACGTGAGCTTCGAGGTCCGCACCGGCGAAATCTTCGGCCTCGCCGGCCTCGTCGGCGCCGGCCGCACCGAGCTGGCGCGCGTGTTGTTCGGGCTGACGCCGCTCGACGCGGGGGAAATCCAGCTCGATGGAAAAAAGATCGCGCCCTCGTCGCCGGCCGACGCTGTCGCGCACGGCATCGCCTACGTGCCCGAGGATCGGCGCCACCACGGCGTCGTCCTCGAGCTGCCGATCGCGCACAACATGACGATGGCGATCCACCGCCGGATTTTTTCGGGCGCGTGGCTGCGTTTCGGCGCGGAGCGCGCGCTCGCGCTGGATTTCATCCGCGCGCTCGCCGTGAAGTGCCGCGGCCCCGAAGCGCCGGCCGCGAGCCTCTCCGGCGGCAACCAGCAAAAAGTTTCCCTCGCCCGCTGGCTCGCGACGAAGCCGCGGCTCCTCATCCTCGACGAGCCGACGCAGGGCGTCGACGTCGGCGCGAAGAGCGAAATCCACCGCATCATCCGCGACCTCGCGAAAGACGGGCTCGCGGTGATTTTGATTTCGAGCGACCTGCCGGAGATCATCGGCATGAGCGATCGCATCGGCGTGATGCGCGGCGGCACGCTCACCGCGATCCTGCCGGGAAACAGCGACCCGCACGCGGTCATCGCCGCGGCGCTCGGGCAAAACGGCAGGGGCGCGGCGGCATGAGACATTATTTTCGCGAACTTTCCGTCGCCGCGGTGCTGCTGGTGTTGCTGGCGGCGCTGGCGATTTTCGCGCCGGCATTTTATCAACCGCAGCCGCTGCTCTCGCTGGCGACGCGCGAGGCGCCGACACTGATCGTCGCGTGCGGCATGGCGCTCGTGATCATCGCGCGGCAGATCGACATCTCCGTCGGCTCGCAGTTTTCCGTGTGCAGCGTGAGCGCCGCGCTGCTCGCCGCGATGCACTGGCCGCTCGCGCTCGTGTTGCCCGCGTCCGTCGCGATCGGCGCGGTGCTCGGCGCGATCAACGGCGCGCTGATCGCCGGCCTCGGCCTGCCGTCGATCGTCGTCACGCTCGCGACCATGGTCACGCTGCGCCAGGGCCTGAACATGCTGCGTCAGGGCGAATGGGTCAGCCTGCCCGACAACGTGCAATGGTTCGGCCTGAGCCAGACGGTCGGCCAGTGGCTGCTTGTCGCCGCGGCGCTGGCGCTGCTCGTCGCCCTCGGGCTCGCGATGCGCCATCTCGCGGGCGGCCGCTTCGTCTACGCCGTCGGCAGCGATGCCGAGGCGGCGCGGCTTGCGGGCATCCGGCCGCGGCTGGGCACGTTTTTCATTTTCGTCTTCATGGGCGCGCTCACCGGCCTCGCCGCGATGATGAACATCATCCAGTCGCCGCAGGTGCAGCCGTTGAGCGGGGTCGGGCTCGAGTTGAAAGTGATCGCGGCCGTCGTCGTCGGCGGCGTCGCGATTTCCGGCGGCCGCGGCAATCTCTGGGGCGCCTTCGCCGGCCTGCTGCTGCTCGCGTGCATCGCGCCCGCGCTCACGCACCTGCGCATCGAGGCGTATTGGGAAAAGGCGATCCAGGGCGCGATCATCCTGCTCGCCGTCGTCGCCGACGGGCTGCGCAGCCGGAAAGGAGACGCGTAGTCGTGGCCGCCACCGAACAGGCTCGGCGGCCGGCGTGGAAGACGCTGCTCTTCAGCTACGAGGCGTTGCTGCTGCTCGTGCTCGTCGCGGAGTGGCTGTTTTTTTATTTCGCGGGCACGACGATGAATCGCCGCGGCGTCGTGGTCGGCTTCGGCACCCTCGACCGGCAGTTCGATATTTTGCGCCACTCGTGCGAAATCGGCCTGCTCGCCGTCGCGCTCACGCCGGTCATCATCACCGGCGGCATCGATCTTTCCGTCGGCTCGCTGCTCGGGTTGTGCGCGATTTTGTTCGGCAAATTCTGGCACGACGGCGGCCTGACGATCCCCACCGCGATCGCGCTGACGCTCGTCATCGGCGCCGCCGCCGGAGGGCTCAACGCCGCGCTGATCACCGCGCTGCGCCTGCCGCCGCTGATCGTGACGCTCGGCACGTATTCGCTCTTCCGCGGGCTCGCCGAGGCGATCACGCACGGCGCGATCACCTACACGAATTTTCCCAGCGCCTTTCTCTTTCTCGGCCAGGAACGCTGGCTCGGCCTGCCGGCGCAGGCGTGGGTCTCGCTGCCGATCGGCGTCGCGATCTGGATGCTGGTGCACCGGATGACCTTTGGGCGTTCGTTTCGCGCGATCGGATTTTCGCCCGACGGCGCGCGCTACGCCGGATTGCCGGTGAACCGCCGGCTCGCGCTCGTCTACGTGATCGCGGGCGTCGTGTCGGCGGTCGCCGCGATCATCTACACCGCGCGGCTCGGCCAGGCCAAGGCCGACGCGGGCACGGGCTACGAGTTGTTCGCGATCACCGCGGTCGTGCTCGGCGGCACGAGCATTTTCGGCGGCACCGGCACCGTGCACGGCACGATGATCGGCGTCGCCGCGATCGCCGTCCTCAAAAACGGCCTCGCCTGCCTGCCGGTCGTGATGCGCATGAACGCCGCCGAGGAAATGTCCGGCCTGCTCACGGGCGCTTTGTTGCTCGTGGCATTGACGGCGGGCGTTTTGCCGAAAATTATTTCCGAGCTCCGCGCCCGCTTTCATCTCGGCGCGAAGACCTGATCCCCACCATGAAATCATTCCTCCCGCGCGTGAGCGCACTCCTCGTCCTGTTTCTGGCCAGTCTCGTCGCCGCCGGCGCCGCCGACTCGAAACTCGTCCTCGCGATGCTGCCGAAGGCCAAGGGCAACGCCTACTTTCTCTCCGTCAAGGGCGGCGCCGACAAAGCCGCCAGGGAGCTCGGCGTCCAACTGCTTTTCGACGGCCCGACCGACACCGACGCCGCGAAGCAGAACGAAATCGTCGAGAACTGGATCACGCTCGGCGTCGACGTGATCGCCGTCGCCGCGGAAAACAAGGAGGGCCTCTCGACCGCGCTCCGCAAGGCGCAGAAGCAGGGCATCAAGGTCATCTCCTACGATGCGGACGTGATGCCCGACGCGCGCTCGTTCTTCGTCAACCAGGCCACGCCGCAGGGCATCGGCTTCGCGCTGATGGATGAAGCCGCGCGCCTCTGCAACGAAGAGGGCGAGTTCGCGATCATCACGGCCTCGCTCACCGCCGCGAACCAGCAGGAATGGGAGAAAAACATCCGCAAGCGGCTCGCCACGAAGTATCCGAAGATGAAGCTCGTCGCCGTCCGCCCGAGCGACGACATCAAGGACAAGGCCCAGTCCGAAGCCACCGCGCTGCTCAGCGCGAATCCGAATCTGAAGCTTCTCATGGCCATCAGCTCGCCCGGCGTCCCCGGCGCGGCGGAAGCCGTGAAGCAGGCCGGCAAGGTCGGCCAGGTGAAGGTCATCGGCCTCGGCCTCCCGAACGAGAACAAGCGCTACGTGCACGAAGGCGTCACCGACAGCGTGATCCTCTGGAACACCGACCACCTCGGCTACCTCACCGTCTACGCCGGCGTCGCGCTCGCGAAAGGCGAATTGAAAAAGGGCGACAAGGAAATCAAGGCCGGCTCGCTCGGCACCTTCGAGATCATCGAGGACAATATCCTCCTCGGAAAGCCGTTCATCTTTAACAAATCGAACATCGACCAGTTCGACTTCTGACGCGCGCCCGACTCGCGCCCATCTCTTCCCGGCGGCTCGCCCGAGTCGCCGTTTTTATTTTTCGGGCGGGGTGATTTTCCTGCGCACCACGTCGATCGCCGTCTCCGGCACGATCACCTGCCAGCCCGCCGGCGTCGCGCGCAACTCGAGTTTCGACTTCGCCGCGTCGACCCCCGGAATCCGCAGCGCGACCGTCGCGTGCGCCGGTCCGTCGAGATCTTCACCCGTGATCTGCGCGGCCGCGACATCCGTGACCACCGCGCCGAAATACAACACCGCCAGTTTCTCCGGCGTCCAGCGCGCGCGCGAATCCTCCGGCAGCCCGGCGATCAGCGCGTCGGCACGAGTCCGCGTGCTGTCGGACAGAAACAGCAGGTTGCCCAGCGCGGCGTCGTCTCCTTTCAGCGCCGCCCAAACGAGCGTCTGGCACGCCGCGCGTGGCGTCGCCTGGCCGACGTTTTGAAACTGCTCCAGCCGCGTGAGGCCGACATTCGGATCGCGATTATTCGCCAGCGCATTTTCATCCGCCGCGGCCTGCGCGGCCAGCTGTGCACGACGCGATTCCGCCCTTTTTTCCAGCTCCGCCACTTCGGCCCGCGTCTGCTCCACTTCGGCGTGAAGCGCGTCAGTCGCGGCGCTTCCATTCGACGATTTTTGCAAGAGTGCGCGAAGACGGGCGTTGTCCTGGCGCAGCGGCTCCGCCGATTGATCGCGTTGCCGCAGTTCGATGATCCGATTCCGCACCCGCTCGTTTTGCCGGTGCAGAAACAGGGCGAGCGCCCCGAGTCCGAGGCCGAAGACGACGGTCATGCCGACTCTCAGCGCTGGTGCGCTCATTTCGATTGGCTGGTCTGGGGGTAAACCGGATCGCCGGTTCGCGGATCCAGTCGTTCGCGCACGAGCTCGAGAAGATGTTCGTTTTGCAACGCCGACGGCGCGATCCCCCAGCCATCCGGGCGCTGCGTGTAGCGATCGTTGCCGGCAAATTCACGTCCCGACGTCGTGCGAAACCAAATGCTCAACCGCGCCTCCCCGGGCCGATCTTCGCGCACGCCCGTGACCTGCATCGCGACCAACGGATCGGGCGCGCCACCCAGCACATTCGGAAAACATACCGCGGCCAGCACGCGCTCCGGCGTGCGGTAGCGCGCGCGAATCGCCGGACTCAGCCCCGCCAGGAAGGCGTCGCGGTTTTGCGGCGTGTCGTCATTGAACGAGAACATGGCGGCGATGAAATCGAGGTCGCGGCGCTCGAGCGCCCAGCAAAACGTCTCGAACGCCGCCGCGGGCGTGGCGCGGCCGGCGTTCGTCGGCGCGTGCAGCGTCGCGTCGGTCACGCCATCGGGCCGCGCGCGAAGCTGCGCGAGCCGATTCTGCAGCCGCGCGAGTTCCGCCGCGTCCGGGTTCGTCGGCTCCTGTTTCGCGAGCGAGGCGCCGAGCTGCCGGTTCTCGCTCTGCAAATGCGCGACGTGGTCGCTCGCCGCCTGCAAGGCGCGAAACTCCGCATTCAGCGCGCGATTCGCGCGCGCTTCGACCGCCACGCTCGCGAGCCCCGCGAGCGCGAGGGCGCCAGCAATTCCGATTTTGACTTTGCTCATGGAAAGAATCGCGAGCCACGTCGCCGCGCCCGCGCCGCCCGCCGTCGCGCCCGCGAGCGCGCCGCTCGCGATCGTCGCCGCCGCTCCG
>DASZYB010000063.1:0-76604 GCA_035545575.1 Opitutaceae bacterium
GTTCAGCGTTTCCTCGTCGTATTTCTCGTCGCCGCCATGCCGACCGCCGCCGCCGAAGCCGCGTGCGCCGATTTCCATCGAGCGCAGGCATTTTTGGATCGATTCCTTGAACGTGCGGCCGATCGCCATCGCCTCGCCGACCGATTTCATCGCGGAGGTCAGCGTCGGATCCGCGCCGGGAAATTTCTCGAAGGTGAACCGCGGAATCTTCGTGACCACGTAGTCGATCGTCGGCTCGAAGCTCGCCGGCGTGAGCCGCGTGATGTCGTTGCGCAGTTCGTCGAGCGTGTAGCCGACGGCGAGCTTCGCGGCGATCTTCGCGATCGGAAAACCCGTCGCCTTCGACGCCAGCGCCGAGGAGCGCGAGACGCGCGGGTTCATCTCGATCACGACCATGCGGCCGGTGACGGGATCGACCGAAAACTGGATGTTCGAGCCGCCGGTCTCGACGCCGATCTCGCGGATGACGGCGAACGACGCGTCGCGCATCACCTGATATTCCTTGTCGGTCAGCGTCATTGCCGGCGCGACCGTGATCGAGTCGCCGGTGTGCACGCCCATCGGGTCGAAGTTTTCGATCGAGCAGATCACGACGCACTGGTCCTTGTGGTCGCGCATCACCTCCATCTCGTATTCCTTCCAGCCGAGCAGGCACTCTTCGACGAGCACCTCGTGCACGGGCGAAAGATCGAGGCCGTTCGCGACGATGCGCTCGAACTCCTCCTTGTTATACGCGATGCCGCCGCCGCTGCCGCCGAGCGTGAAGCTCGGGCGGATGATCAAGGGAAACATCGCCAGCACGTCGGCCGCCGCGCGCGCTTCCTCCATCGACTTCACCGTGCGCGAGCGGGCGACATCGAGCCCGATCTTCAGCATGCACTGCTTGAACAACTCGCGGTCCTCGCCCTTGTTGATCGCCTCCGGCTTCGCGCCGATCATTTCCACGCCGTATTTCGCGAGGATGCCGGCCTTGTGCAGGTCCATCGAAAGATTCAGCGCGGTCTGCCCGCCGAGCGTCGGCAGGAGCGCCGACGGTTTTTCCGCGGCGATGATTTTTTCGAGAATGTCGACCGTGAGCGGCTCGATGTAGGTGACGTCGGCGAACTCGGGGTCCGTCATGATCGTCGCCGGATTCGAGTTCACCAGAATCACGCGATAACCTTCCTCGCGGAGCGCCTTGCACGCCTGCGTGCCGGAGTAGTCGAATTCGCAAGCCTGGCCGATGACGATGGGGCCGGCGCCGATGATGAGGATGGATTTCAGGTCGGTGCGTTTGGGCATGGGCGCAGATTTCGCCGAGGGTTGAGAGCGGCCAAACCCGCGGCAAGCGGGAAAGCGCCGCGTGACGCGGACCCAGGCAAAACCCAGGCCGGCCGACGAGCGCATCGACCTGCTCCGGCGATAACCGGAAGCGCGCCGCCGCCCTCAGCCCAGCTTCGCCACGTCGACGCCCAGCACTTTCGCCGCGGCGGCCTTGTCGTTGCGGCAGGCGTGCAGGACCATGTCGATATACTGCTTCTCCTGGCCGGAGAGATACTCGCTCAAGGCCGGCCAGTGCTTCAGTTCGCGCAGGCGCAGCGGGAGTTGTTGCGACGTGACGACGCGCGTCTCGGTCGTGCCCGCGATTTTCGAAACGACCTGGTAGAGCTCGGTGAGATTGCCCGGCCAGTGATACGCGGTCATCACCGCCATCGCGTCGTCGGTGAACTCGATGAGATTCGCATCGAAGAGCGGATTCGCCGCCTGCGAGGTGTAGTGCTTCACGAGCAGCGGAATGTCCTCCGTGCGCTCCCGCAGCGCCGGCATCTGCATCGGCAGCGAGGCGACGCGGTAGAACAGCTCGTCGTGAAACTTCCCCTCGTCGGCCAGCTTCTCGAGGTCCTCGCTCGTCGTGCACACGAGCCGGAAACCGTGCGCGGTGTTGCGCAAGACGCTCACGAGCTCCTTCTGCACCTGCTCGGTGAGGCACTGGAGATGTTGCAGGAAAAGCGTGCCGCCTTTCGCCTGCTTCACCCAGCCGCCGCCTTCGCCGTTCTGGCCGAGCAGGCCTTCGCGGAAATTCGTCTCCGAGCTGAGCGAGCAGTCGATCCGCACGAACGCCGATTCCGGCGCGCCGCTCGCGCCGTGGAGGATTTCCGCGACCGCGCTCTTGCCGGTGCCGTTCTCGCCGATGAGGAGGACGGGCGTGCGGACGGTCGCGAGTTTTTTCACCTGCGAGATCAGCTTCGTGATCTTCGCGCTCTTGCCGATCAGCCGGCTCTCGATGTCGGAGGTCTTCGCGCCCGGCGCGAGGCCGGCGACGGCGCGCTCGGCCTGGAATTTTCGAAACTCGATCCCGCGGCGCAGCGTGGCGATCAGCTCGTCGACGCGAAACGGCTTCTGCAGGTAGTCGAACGCGCCGTATTTCAGCGCTTGCACCGCGCTCTCGGTCGACGCGTAGGCGGTCATGATGATGACGACCGCGTTCGGATCGTAGAGCTTGAGCTGCTTGAGCAGCGTGATGCCGTCCATCGGCTTCATGTCGATGTCGGCGAGGACGAGGTCGTATTTGTCGCCCTTGTAGCGGACGAGCGCCTTCTCGCCGTCGGTCGCAAACGAGGTCGCGAAGCCCGTGGGCTGGATCACGGCCTCGAGCATCTCGTGGATGGACACGAGATCGTCGACGATGAGGACGGAAGGCATGAAGATGGAAAGGCGGAGCGTCAGACGTTCCGGAACGCGGACCGCGCTGTCAAACAACGGCTCAAGGCCGCGTTACTGTAGGCCGCCCGCGACGGCGCCGAGTTGGAAGATCGGGAGGAACATCGCCATGACGATGCCGCCGACGACCACACCGAGAAACACGATGAGCATCGGCTCGATCAGCGACGTCAGCGCGGAGACCGTGGCCTCGCACTCCACGTCGTAGAAATCGGCGATCTTGTTCATCATGCCGTCCACGTTGCCGGTCGATTCGCCGGCCTTCACCATGTGTTTCATCATGGGCGGGAAAAACGGATTCGACGCGAGCACCTCGGAAACCTGGCCGCCCTGGCTCACGTGCTTCGCGATTTCCTCGCACGCATCCTCGACCTGCACCTTGCCGCTCGCCGCCGAGACGATCTCGAGCGTGCGCAGGATCGGCACGCCGGAGCGGATCAGCGTCGCATACGTGCGGCAGAAACGGGAGAGCGCGATCTTGTGGATGAGGTTGCCGAAGATCGGCGCCTTCACCAGGGCGTTGTCCTTCGTGCGGCGGCCGTTCGGCGTCTTGACGAATTTGTTCAGCGACCAATACGCGCCGTAGACGCCGATCGCGATCGCCCACCACCAGTGCCGGAGGAAATTGCTCAGATCGATCAGGAACTGCGTCGGCGCCGGCAGCTTCGCGCCGAAGTCGTTGAACATCGCCGCGAACACCGGGATGACGAAGATCAGCAGCACGTTCACGAGCGCGATCGCGAGGCCGATGACCGCGATCGGATACGTCATCGCCGACTTCACCTTCTTGGTCAGCTTGACCGTCGATTCGAAATAGCCCGCGACCTTCGCGAGGATTTCCGCGAGCCCGCCGCTCGCCTCGCCCGCCTCGACCATCGAAACGAAAAGCGTGTTGAACGAATTGGGGAATTTCCTCACCGCCGACGAAAACGAATTGCCCTGCGAGATGTCGCCGCGCACATCGCGGATGACGATGCGAAAAACCGGATCCTCCGTCTGGTCCTGCAACGCCTCGAGACACTGCACGAGCGGCAGGCCGGCGGTCAGCAGCGAGGCGAGTTGCTGGGTGAAAATCGCGAGCTCACCGAGCGGGAGCTTGTAGGTCCGGGCTTTTTTCTCGAGCGATTTCTGCTTCGCGAGCGCCTGCGCCGCCTTCACGTTGGCGCCTTTTTTTTGCGCGGGTTCCGAACGTGAAGTCTGGGCGGGGCCGGAGGCTGCGGAGGTGAGCAATGCCATGCCGCGGATGCAAACGGCGCTTTCCCGGTGCGGCAATCCCATTTCCTCCCGCGGAGCCGTAAAAATGAGGTCAGAAACACGTAAAGCCACCGAACCCGTGCACGCGGAAAACGCACGCCGTCCGCCCGGATCGTGCCGCCCGCTCTTCGTCCTCGAAGTGTTTGAAGAGCACCCGAAAACACGGCGGCTTGCCGGGCCGAAGCGTGCTCCTCCACGAGAATTCGCAGGCGTCCTCACTCGAACTCCGCCGCGGCAGTCTGGCCTTCGCTCCGCGACGCGAAGGCTGGTGCGGGCGGACGGAATCGAACCGACGAGGCCTGCTTGGAAGGCAGGAGTTTTACCACTAAACTACGCCCGCGAGGCGCAGGCCGGCAGCTTCGCCGGAGTCGGCAGCCGGTCAAGCCGCAACACGCCCCAGAAAACGCGTGCGCGCCTCGGGCGCATCCTGTTTCGTCGCGCCGTGTCGTCGCCGCCCGTTTTCGAATTCGCGCCGCCCGATCGGCCCGTGACCGACGCCGAAGTCGTCGCGCTCGTCGCGCGCGCGTGCCCGGCCGAAAATTTCCGCGGGCAACGGATTCTGCTCATCGTCCCCGACGGCACGCGCACCGCGCCGATCGGTCTCCTGTTCAAAACGCTCTTCGCCCAGCTCGGCGCCGTCGCGCGCAAATTCGACGTGATGATCGCGCTCGGCACGCACCCGCCGATGTCGCCCGAAGAGATCGACGCACGCGTCGAAATCACCGCGGCCGAGCGCACGACGACTTATCGCCGCGTCGAATTCATCAACCACGAATGGGACAATCCCGCCGCGCTCCGCGATCTCGGCTGCATCCCGGCCGACGAAATTCGCGCGCTCTCCGGCGGGCTGTTCGCGATGGACGTTCCCGTGCGGATCAACCGCCGCATCTTGGACTACGATCAACTGATCATCATCGGGCCGGTGTTTCCGCACGAGGTCGTCGGCTTTTCCGGCGGCAACAAATACCTTTTCCCCGGCGTCGGCGGACCCGAGGTGCTGCACTTTTTCCACTGGCTCGGCGCGGTCGTCACGAACCCGATGATCATCGGCAACAAGTGGACCGCCGTGCGCCGCGTCGTCGATCGCGCCGCCGCGCTCGTGCCGGTGCCGACGCTTTGTTTCTGCCTCGTCGTCCGCGGCCACGGCGAGCTCGCGGGCATTTTCGCGGGCCCGGCCGTCGACGCCTGGGACCGCGCGAGCGACCTCTCGGCGGCAGTTCACATCACGCCGAAGGAGCGGCCGTTTTCGCTCGTGCTGTCGTGCGCGCCCGAGATGTATGAAGAGCTCTGGGTCGCCGGGAAATCGATGTATAAACTCGAGCCCGTCGTCGCCGACGGCGGCGAGATCATCGTCTATGCGCCGCACGTGCGGACGCTCTCGCACGCGCACGGCGAAGTGATCGCGCGCATCGGCTACCACTGCCGCGATTATTTTCTCAAGCAGTGGGAACGTTTCCGCTCCGAGCCGTGGGGCGTGCTCGCGCACCTGACGCACCTTTACGGCGTCGGGCACTACGACGAAAAAACGCGCGTCGAGACGCCGCGTATCCGCGTGACGCTCGCTACCGGCCTCGACGAGCCGACATGCCGGCAGCTCAATCTCGGCTACCGCGACTGGCGCACGATCGATCCCGCGGCCTTCGCGAACCGCGAGCACGAAGGCATCCTCCTCGTCGAGCGCGCCGGCGAGCGGCTTTATCAACTCCGCACGAAACCGAAATGGGCCGGCGGCGCGTGACCAAGCGCGCGCCAAACTCGCCGCCGCCATCGTGAACCTGATCCTCTTCGATCCCGCGGAAATTCGCGCGCCCCTTCCGCGCGCCGACCGCCGCGCCGTCCACATCCTCGAGGTCCTTCGCCGGAAAATCGGCGAGACGGTCGATGTCGGGCTGATCAATGGCCCGCTCGGCAAAGCCACCGTCACGGCGATCGACGCCGCCGCGCTCACGCTCGCCTTCGCCTGGGGCGCCGCGCCGCCGCCGCTCGCGCCGATCACGCTGCTTGTCGGCCTGCCGCGCCCGCAAACCGCGCGCGACATCCTGCGCGATGCGACGACGCTCGGCGTCGCGGCGATTCATTTCGTCGCGACCGAAAAAAGCGAGGCGAGCTACGCGCAGAGCACGCTGTGGTCCTCCGGCGAATGGCGGCGGCACGCGATCGCCGGCGCCGAGCAGGCCTTCGACACCCGCGTGCCGGAAATCTCCCACGGTCGCGCGCTCGCCGAGCTGTTGCCCGCGCTCCCGTCCGCCGCCGCACGTCTCGCGCTCGACAACTACGAGGCGCCGATGGCGCTCGGCCGATTTCACTTCACGCGCGAAGCTCCGGTCTGGCTCGCGATCGGCGCCGAGCGCGGCTGGTCCGCGCGCGAGCGGGAGTGGTTGCGCGAAAACAAATTTTCCTTCGTGCACCTCGGCGCGCGCGTGCTGCGCACCGAGACCGCCGTCACCGCCGCCATCGCGATCGTGCGCTTGCAGCTCGGCTTGCTCTGATCCCGCTCAGTCCGCTGCGCGCGCGAAGAAGCACACGGTCGGCTGGCGCGCGCCTTTGCCGAGGCGCTTGCGCAGCGTCCAGCCCGCGGGCGCGAGCTCGAGTTCGCCGGGCATTTCGAAAACCACGAGCGCATCGGGCTTGCTGGCGAGCGTCTCGCCGAGCCGCGCAAACAATGCCGGCGCGATTTCCGCAATGATCTCGTAGGGCGGATCGATGAACACCAGATCCGGCGCCGCGCCGCCCGCGAGCGGCACACTGCGCGCGTCAGCTTGCAGCACGGTGAGGTCGCGCGCCTCGCGGCCGAGGCTCTTGCACACGGCGGCGAGGTTTTGGCGCACGCACGCGGCGGCCTTCGCGTTTTGCTCGACAAACACGCCGCCGCTCGCGCCGCGGCTCAGCGCTTCGAGCCCATACGCGCCGCTGCCCGCGAAGAGATCGAGGAAACGCGCGCCGGCCACGCGCGCACCAAGGCTCGAAAACACCGCCTGCCGCATGCCGTCGGTCGCCGGCCGCACGGCATCGCCTTTCGGCGCGAGCAGCGGGATGCCGCGCGCGATGCCGCCGCTTATGCGCACGGCGCCTCCCCGCGGTCGGTTTGCGTGCGGCGCAAAAGCGGATTCATAAAACGCGTCCAGATGACACCGCCGGTCTCCGACCACTTCAACGGGAAAACTTTTTTCCAGCCGCATCATCTCGCCGGCGGCCGCCACTGGGACTTGCTGCGATGGCGACTCACCGCGCAGCCGAAGCGCTGGCCCGCCGCGGTGTCGCTCGAGCGCCTGCCGCCGCGCCCCGCGCCGCGCGCCGACGAGGTCGTGGTCACGTGGATCGGCCATGCGAGTATTCTGCTCGAAACGATGCGCGGGAATTTTCTCGTCGATCCCGTTTTCTCCGAGCGCGCGAGCCCGTTTGCGTGGATCGGCCCGCGGCGCGTTCATCCGCCGGGCGTCGCGTTCGACGCGTTGCCGCGCATCGACGCGGTGCTGCTCAGCCATGACCACTACGACCATTTCGACGTCGCCGCCCTGCGCCGGCTCGCGCGCGAGCACCGGCCGCACTTCATCGCGCCGCTGCGCCATCGCGATCTGCTCGCGCCGTTCGCCCCGGGCGCAGACGCGATCGTCGAGCTCGACTGGTGGCAATCGCACCCGCTCGGTAGGGCTGGCGCCGTGACGCTCACGCCGACGAAGCACTGGAGCAACCGCTTCGGCACGCCGCGCAATCACCGGCTGTGGGGCGGATTTTATTTCACGCTTGGATCGCGCCGGATCTGGTTCGTCGGCGATACCGGTTTCGACGAGGCGCTGTTTCGCGACGTGCGCGCGCGGTGCGGTGCGCCCGACCTCGCGCTCGTGCCGATCGGCGCCTACGAGCCGCGTTGGTTCATGGCGCCGATGCACATGGATCCGGCCGAGGCCGTGCAGCTTCACCGGCTCGTCGGCGCGCGGCGCAGCATCGGCATGCACTGGGGCACGTTTCAACTGAGCGACGAAGGCCGCGACGATCCGGTGCTCGCGCTCGCCGCAGCTCGCGAAAACGCCGGCCTGGCGGCGGCGGATTTTGCCGCGCTGCCGCCCGGTGGAAGCGTCGTGGTCTGAACGGCATCCCGCTGGCCGGCTGGCGCGTAGACTGACGCGGAACACCCGCGCACAAAGCGGTTCAACACAGGCAACATAGCGTTTGCACCGGCTTTCAATTCGGCCAATGTCCACCCCTTACTCTCACGCCAGCCGAGGTTTGCCGACGCACTCCGGTCTGGCGTGAGGTTTGTCCGCGCCCACACCGACTGCCACATGAACGTCCCGCGCCTTCTCGCGTTGCTCGGCCTGCTGCTGGCCGAAACGGGCGGGCGCGTGCTCGCGGGCGAAAGTCCGCGCGCGTCCACGGCGGAACGCGAGCGCAACGGCTGGCCCTTCGTCGTCGCGCGGACCGATGCGGAAAATCGCCGCGAAAGCTGGAGCGCCGCGGGCCCGTTTCTCTTCGATCAACCGACGGTCGACGGCGGACGCGTGGGCGGATTCCGGCCGTTCTGGGTGGAGGCGCACGACGCGCGCGGCGATTTCCGCTCGGCGTTTTTTCTTTATCCGCTTTTCAGCTATCGCGAGGACGAGAACACGCGCCAGTGGAATGTCTTCGAGCTGATCCGCCGCACCAGCCGCAAAGAAGCCGCGGGCGCGACGCCAAGCCTCTTCGGCGCGCGCGACGATTTCGAAGTCTGGCCGTTCTGGTTTTCGCGGCAGACGGGCGATCCCGCGCTGAGTTATCGCGGGCTTTTTCCGATCGCCGGCACCGTGCGCAACAAGCTCGGGCTCGAGCGCGCGACGTGGCTGGCCTTTCCGCTCTACGCGCAAACTGAAAAACGCGGCGCGATCACGACGTCGTTCCCGTGGCCGTTCGTGCGCGTGACGCGCGGCGCCGCGCGCGGCTTCGGCCTCTGGCCGCTCTACACGCGGGAGGAACGCCCCGGGGTGTCGCGCGAGGAATATTTTCTGTGGCCGCTCGGCTACAATCGCACGCTCGAGCCCGCGCCCGATGCGCCGGCGGGCACCGAGGCGCGGCGCGATTTCGGCGCGCTGCCGTTTTATGCGCGCAGCACGGGGCCGGGCTACCGCGACGAAAATTTCCTCTGGCCGTTTTTCGGCTACACCGATCGCACCGCGCCGGCGCGCTACCACGAGACGCGCTACTTCTGGCCGTTGCTGGTGCAGGGCCGCGGCGATGGCCGCATCGTGGATCGCTGGGCGCCGTTCTACACGCACTCGGTGATCAAGGGCTACGACAAGACGTGGCTGGCCTGGCCGCTCGTGCGCCGCGCGGAATGGACCGAGCCGGAGCGCGACCTCGCGCACACGAAGACGCAGCTTCTGTATTTCCTTTATTGGTCCGAGCGCCAGCGCAGCGCCACGCGGCCGAACGCGCCCGCCGCCGAGCTCACGCACGTCTGGCCGCTCTTCAGCGCGTGGGACAACGGCGCCGGCCGCCGGCAGGTGCAGGTGCTCAGCCCGCTCGAAGTTTTCTTTCCCGGCAACGAGAAGGTCCGGCAAACGTGGACGCCGTTTTTCGCCCTCGTGCGCTACGACCAGCGCGCGCCCGGCGAGGTGCGCGCGTCTCTGCTGTGGGACGCCGTCACGTGGGAGCGCCACGACGCGGACGCGCACCGCGAGTTCCACGTCGGCCCGCTGCTCAGCGTCGTCGCGCAGGGCGAGGCCAAACGCGTCGCGATCGGCCGCGGACTGTTCGGCTTCGAGCGCGCGGCGGCGGCCGGCCGCTGGCGGATGTTCTGGTTAGATTTTCGCCCGAAATCCGCTACCACTTCACCCCCGTCCCGCTGACATGAAACAACTCACCCGCGTCCTCGAAGGGATCGGCAGCACGATCCAGCTTCTGCTGCGAGCGGCCAGCTATGCCCCGACGCTGCCGCGGCAGTTCGGGCGGTTCGTCGAACAGTGCTACCTGATCGGCTACACGACGCTGCCAATCGTCGCGATCCTGAGTTTTTTCATCGGCAGCGTGCTCGCGCTGCAATCCGGCTACGCCGCGCAAAACCTCGGGCCGAAGCAGTTCATCGGCCTGCTCGTCGGCCTCACGATGGCGCGCGAACTCGGCCCCGTGATGGTCGCGGTCCTCCTCACGGGCCGCGTGGGCTCGGCCATTGCCGCCGAACTCGCGTCGATGAAGGTCTACCAGGAGATCGACGCGCTCGAAACCATGAACATTCCGCCCGCGCGCATGCTCGTGATGCCGCGGCTGGCCGCCGTGATTGTCATGATGCCCGTCCTCACGATCATCGCCGATCTCGTCGGCTGGTTCGGCGGCGCGATCGTCGCGAAATACACCCACTTCATCTCCATCGAGCCGGAATCGTATTTCGCCACGATGCGGCAATACATGGACTTTGGCGACGTGGCCAACGGCCTCCAGAAGGCGGAGATCTTCGGATTCGTCGTCGTCCTCGTCTGCTGCAACATCGGCCTCAACACCCGCGGCGGTCCGCGCGAAATCGGCGCGGCGGTCACGCGCGCGGTGGTCACCTCGCTCATCATGATTCTCGTGCTCGATTACTTTGTTTCGAAAGCCCTGATGTGACCATGCCGACCAGCAGCGTGACGCGCAATCCGTTCAGTGAAACCGAAACACCCGCCGTCGGCGTGTCGGTCGAGGATCTGTCGAAAAATTTCGGCAGCCTCGAGGTGCTGCGGCACGTCAGGTTCGGCGTCGAGCCCGGCGAGATTTTCGTGCTCATGGGCCCGAGCGGTTCCGGCAAGAGCGTTTTGCTCAAGCACATCGTCGGCCTCGAGCTGCCGACTTCCGGCCGCGTCACGGTCAACGGCAAGGATGCCGCCTCGGAGGAAACGCGCGCGCACGTGCGCATGGCGCTCGTGTTCCAGGCCGGAGCGCTCTTCAACTCGCTTTCCGTCTACGATAATCTCGCCCTCTACCCGCGCGAGCACCGGGTCGCGGGCGAAGCCGGCATCCGCGAGAAGGTCATGCGCGCGCTGCAAATCCTCTCGCTCGAGGGCACGGCGCAGAAATTCCCCTCGGAGCTTTCCGGCGGGATGAAGAAACGCGTCGCGATCGCGCGCGCCCTCGTGATGGAGCCGCAACTCATGCTCTACGACGAGCCGACGAGCGAGCTCGACCCGGTCATGTCGGCCACGATCGCGGAGATCATCGCCACGCTGAAGGACCAGTATCATGTGACCACGATCGTCGTGTCGCACGATCGCGATCTCGCCTTCGGGATCGCGGACCGCGTCGGCATCCTCATGGGCGGCAAGCTGCTTTTCCTCGGCCCGCCGGCGGAGCTGCGCACCCCGAAGGATCCGCGCGTGGCGGATTTTTTAAACCCGAAGATCGATTTGCAAAATCCCCGTTTCAAGCAACTGGAGACCTGAACCATGAACAACGCGCAACAAACCGCCCGCGTCGGGCTTTTCTTCATCCTCGGCCTCGCGCTGATCTGGGTGACGTTCGAAACGCTCAGCGGCGGAAAAGTTTTCAAGGACAAGGGCTACACCCTCATCGCCGGCTTCGAGAGCCTCCGCGAACTCAAGCCCGGCGACGAGGTGCGCATGGCCGGCGTCAAGATCGGCGAGGTGCAGAAGACCCAGCTCGCCGGCCGCCGCGCCGAAGCGATCCTGCGCATCGATTCAAACGTCCACATCAAGTCCGACGCCACCGCGACGATCGCGATGCAGGGCCTGATCGGCAGCAACACGCTCAGCATCGATCTCGGGTCGCCCGGTGCGCCCGATCTTCCGCCCGGAGCGGAAATCAAAACGCGCACCACGCCGGATCTGAACACCGTGATGTCGCAGATCGGCGACCTCGGCCAGAAACTCGAGGGCGCGCTCGGCGGCATCGGCACCGCGCTGAACGGCGACGGCACCAAGCCCGGCCTCATGCAAAAGATCGACCGGCTCGTCACCGATAATCACGACAACGTCACCGCGACCGTCGCGAACCTCCGCGAAGTCACCGACAAGATCAACAAAGGCGAAGGCACGCTCGGAAAAATCGTCAACGACCCGCAGCTCTACAACGATCTCACCGCGACCGTGACCGACATCAAGGCCAGCGCCGCCGAAGCGAAGAACTTCATGGCCAACGCGCAGGCGATCGTCGACCAGGTGAAGGCCGGCCAGGGCGCGATCGGCGCGCTCGTGTTCGACCAGAAAGCCGGCGACGACATGAAGGTCTCCATCGCCAATCTCCGCGCCGTCTCCGACAAGCTCGCCAAAGGCGAAGGCACGCTCGGCAAGCTGATCAGCGACGACAGCATGCTCCGCGACGCGCAGGCGATCATGAAGAAAGCCGACCGCGCGCTCGACGGCCTCGACGACAGCGGCCCGATCACGGCGGTCGGCGTCGTGGCACGCGGGCTGTTCTGAGCGGGCGCGCGACGGAGAAGCCGCTTCGCGGCGTTTCCACTTGCCGCCTTGCAACTCACGGTGGGCTGCGTCGTCTTGTTGGCACCGATCGATGCGCCCCGCCCCGCTTCTCCTCTGCGCCGTTTCGGCGAGCGTGTTTCTCGCGCTTTTCCCGGCCTGCAATCGCGCGCCGGAATCGGTCCGAGTGAAGGAAGAGGTCGAAGGTCCGTCCGATCTCGTAAAGGGCACGCCGCCGAATCCGCACTGGCACGCTTACCAGTTGCAGCGCTTTCAGCTCAATCACGTCTGGGCTGGCGCTGGTCGTCGCGATGACAGCGGCAATCTGTATCGCGCCAAAGTCACGCTCTGGGATTATTCGGACGACGATTCGCCCGTTGCTGAAGTCTATTTCCACGAGAGCGCGCAGGACATTTCCAATCCCCCCCCCAGCGAAGCGAAGCGGCCTTACCAGCTCCACTTTCCCATCACTGCCGTCGGCCCGATCCTGCAGACGCTGCGCAACGCCAATCAGCCCATCTATCTCTACTATTTCGAGAACCAGTGGGCCATCGGCATCAACGCGCCGGAATCCGTCGGCATCGACTGAGGCGCGCGGCGCAACGACGCGAGGAAACTTCAGGAATGCGCCGGCGCGCTTGACGCCTTCCGGCGGTAGAGGCCGTCGAACAACGTCTGCCACGTCTTGCCGTCGTCGTTGGAGCTTTCCCAAAGCTGGCGCACCGAACCGTCGGCGTTGGGCGTCCACGCGATGCGATGCAGCGTGCCGGGCTGCATCGAGCCGTGGCCGACGAGCACCATCCGGCCGCCGCCCTCGAGTCCGCCCGCGAGCTCGAGCACGGCGCCGCCCGAGCCGACCCAGAACTGCTGCCACTGGCGCCGCCCGGCGTTGAAGGTATTCAGGCTTTTCCCCGAGCTGCCGTCGACGCCCGTCCAGTTTTCGAGCAGGCCGCGTCCGCCCGCGATCGCTTCGATGCGGTTTTCCCCGGCGGTTTTTCCATCCGGCGTCGTGACCGTCCACTCGCCGATCCAGAAATCGAAGTCGTGATTGACGGGCGCGCGCGGCGGCGTCTGCGCTTGCAGCAGGCCGAGCGCGGCAAAACCGAAACCAAGCAAAACCGGGCGCAGCGTTTTCATGCCGCCAAAAAAAACGCCCCGCCGGTGACGGCGAGGCGATTGCGACGAACGACGGGATTTCGCGCCGGAACTCAGCGGCGCGGCCCGCCCTGCGCGATGTTGCGCGCGCGGAGCCGCAGGCCGTTGAGCCGGATGAAGCCGGTCGCGTCGCTCTGGTTATACCAGCTCTTCACGCCCTCCATCGACGCGATGTGCGGATCGTAGAGCGAATACTTCGATTTCCGCCCGCAGGTGATGATGTTTCCCTTGTAGAGCTTCAGCCGCACGGTGCCGGTCACGAATTTCTGGCTCTCGTCGACGAGCGCCTGCAGCGCCTCGCGCTCCGGCGCGAACCAGAAGCCGTAGTAAACCAGCTCCGCGTATTTCGGCACGAGCGAGTCGCGCAGGTGCATCACTTCGCGGTCCATCGTGAGCGACTCCACCTGCCGGTGCGCCTGCATCAGGATCGTGCCGCCGGGCGTCTCGTAGACGCCGCGTGATTTCATGCCGACGAAGCGATTCTCGACGAGGTCGACACGGCCGATGCCGTGCCTGCCGCCGAGCTTGTTCAGCGCGCGCAACACGCCGGCGGGCGAAAGTTTTTTTCCGTTCACCGCGACGCAGTTTCCTTTTTCGAAATCGAGCTCGACGTATTCCGCCCGGTTCGGCGCGTCCTCGGGCGAGACGGAGAGTTTGAACATCCCCTTGTTCTCCTTCGTCGTCGGATCGAACCACGGATCCTCGAGGATGCCGGCTTCGTAGGAGATGTGGAGGAGGTTTCGATCCATCGAATACGGCTTCTTCAGCGACGCCTCGACCGGAATCCTGTTCGCCTGGCAATACGCGATCATCTCCGCGCGGCCGGGGAACTGCTCGCGAAACGCGTCGATCTTCCACGGCGCGACGATCTGCAGCTTCGGCGCCAGCGCCATGTAGGTGAGCTCGAAACGGCACTGGTCGTTGCCCTTGCCCGTGGCGCCGTGCGCGACGGTGTCGGCCTTTTCCTTCTTCGCGATGTCGATCTGCGCCTTCGCGATCAACGGCCGCGCGATCGAGGTGCCGAGGTAATACTGGCTCTCGTAGATCGCGTTGGCGCGGATCATCGGATAGATGAAGTCGCGCGCGAATTCCTCGACGAGATCGAGCGTGTAGTGTTTCGACGCGCCGGTCTTCTTCGCTTTTTCCGGCAGGCCGCGCAGCTCCTCTTCCTGGCCGATGTCGGCCGCGAACGTGACGATCTCGGCGTCATACGTTTCGCGGAGCCACTTCACGATCACGGACGTGTCGAGTCCGCCCGAGTAAGCGAGGACGATTTTCATAGCGAACGCCGAGTGTGAACCGAACGCCTGCCCGCGCGCAAAAGAAAACGCGCCGCAAGCGCGGCGTTTCGCGCGAAACTGAACCGCTTGATTTTCTCGCCCGCTATTTTCGCGCCGTCGCGAGCGTCGCGAGAATCGCCTTCTGCATGTGCAGCCGGTTCTCCGCCTGGTCGAAGATGATCGAGCGCGGATTATCGAGCACGTCCTGGCTCACCTCCTGGCCCGGATGCGCCGGCAGGCAGTGCATGAAAAGCGCGTCGGGCTTCGCGGCGGCGAAGAGCTTCGCGTCGACCGCGAAGGGCGACATCACGCGAATGCGCTCCGCTGTCTCCTCTTCCTTGCCCATGCTCACCCACACGTCGGTGTAAACGACATCCGCGTCGCGCACGGCCTCGTAGGCATCGGTCGTGAATTGATAACCGCCCGCAAAACCTTCGGCCGCGAGCAACGCATCGAACTCCGGCGCCGCGTCGAAGCCCGGCGGCCCGGCGAGCGAGATTTTCATGCCGAAGAGATTCGCGCCGAGGATCCACGAGTTCGCGACGTTGCAGCCGCGGTCGCCGACGAAGGCGATCTTCCGGCCGCGCAGCGAACCGACGAGGTCCGCGCCGGTGTTTCCCTTCGTCCAGCGCTCGGCCAGCGTGAGCGCGTCGGCAAAAATCTGGCACGGATGCAGCAGGTCGGTGAGCGCGTTGATCACCGGGATGTCGCCCGCCGCGGCGAGTTGCTCGACCTCCGCGTGGTCGAACGTGCGCACGACGAGCCCGTGCACGAAGCGCGAGAGCACCTTCGCCGTGTCGGCGATCGTCTCGCCGCGGCCGAGCTGGATGTCGTTGCGGTTGAGAAAAAGCGGATTGCCGCCGAGCTCGTGGATGCCGACCTCGAAGGAAACGCGCGTGCGCGTCGACGACTTCGAAAAAATCATCGCCCACGTCTGGCCCGCGAGCGGCTTGGGCGCGGCGCTCGTGCCGCGCTGGCGCTTGAACTCGCGCGCGAGCGCAAACAGCGCGGGCAATTCGGACGCCTTGAAGTCGGTTTCCTTGAGGAAGTGTCTCATGGAAAAGGGCCGAATGTAGCGCCGGCGCGCCCGCGCACGAGTGAAAAATCGCCGCACGCCCGCGAAGTCGCAGGGCAGCGCTGCGCGAAGGCGAACCCTACAGTCCGCGCCTAACGGCGAAAGCAGGCCATGCGGCCCGGCGCCAAGCGCCGCTCAGCCGCTCGGAGTCACCACGATGCCTGGATCGCTGGGTTGCACCGTCGTGATCGGGGTCGCAACCACAGTCGTTGCCGGTGAGCCGGAGACTGGCACGGAGCCCATCGCTTGCGAGGCTGCGACAATAGCCGCCACGGCGCTCGCGACACTCGCCGGGAGATCCGATGCGAGATAGAGAACAGAATTACGCGTCACATCCACGCCGTTGCGGTCGACGCGACCGACAACCGTCTGCACCGGCAAATATGTCCCCGCCGAAGTCGTGCCGGCGCGCATCACGATGTTCTGGAATCCGGTCGTCTGGATCGCGCGTCCATTCGGCTGCGAAAGATCGCCGCCCGCGATCGAGAGCGAGCCAAATCCCGAATGATTTCCGAACCACAGGAACGGCGTCGCGTTGCCGTAGGCGGCGATGTCACCGACCGTCACTGGCCCTTGCACGGAGACGCCGTCGGCAAAAATGCCGGTCGTCCCTGTCGTCGCGAAAAATTGCACGTCGCCCATCCGGATCGCACCGAACGTCGAAACGCCCGTGACCGGATCGGCCTGGATTTCGAGCCGCGCGAGATCGGCGATGCCGTCGTAGTTCACGCCCGCGAGAAACAGGGCGGAATTCAGCGCGTTCGTTTTTCCGACGGTGAAAACCGATAGATTCGTCGTCGCGTCCGAGCCCGAGATGACGAGCGATACGTGACCGCGCATATACTGCACGTCGGGCTGATTGTATTTCACCGGCGTCGCCGGACCGCTCGCGTCTTCGAGCGCGATTGTCAGCGCTCCGCGGCCGCTGAACTCGACCTGCACGATGTCGTCGTTCAAATCGATGAACGAAATCCGCGCGACTTGTCCCGCGTCGGCCGAGATCGTCGCGCTCGTGCCGGTGAGCAGCACCTGGTCGTAGACGTTGCCGTTTGGATGCTGCACATCCGAGCGCACCTCGAGCGCGTCGCCGCTGACCGACGCCGCATGCACGACTGGTGCGCTCGCCATTCCCATCGCCATCAGAAAACCAAGAACTCGCCGGACCGCGGGGTGCGTTTTCATATTAGCCAGAAAACTGCAACAATCGCCGGTGTCTCACAAGCCGTAAAACAGCGGCCCCACTACCTATCGCATCGCATCTTCATCGCGCGGTCGCGGCGACCACGGCCTCTGTTTAGCATTCATTTTGAAGCCGGCCGACGGCACGCGCATCTTGCCCGTGTCCGTCGCACATGGGCAAGATGCCCATGCCACTTCAATCGACTCCGCTCAGCCTTTTGCCGCGAGCACGGCGCACAGCATCTCGACCGATTGCGCGAGTTCCTCGGCCGTCGCGGTGAGCGGCGGGAGAAGGCGCATCACGTTGTTGCCCGACGCCGGCGCGAGCAGCCCGCGCTCGCGCAACGCCGCGATATACGGGCCGGGATCGCTCGCGAACTGCACGCCCACGAGATAACCGATCCCGCGCACGCCGAGCACCTGCGCCGGAAAATCCGCAGCGACCTGCCGCAGCGCTTCGAGCCACGGGCCGCTTTGCGCGCGGATTTTTTCAAGGAGCTTGTCGCGCTCGATCACGTCGAGCACCGCGAGCGCCGCCGCGCACGCGAGCGGCGTGCCGCCGAAGGTCGTGCCGTGATTGCCGGGATGAAACAGCTCCGCGTGCCGGTCGCGCACCCACATCGCGCCGATCGGGAAACCGCCGCCGAGTCCTTTCGCCATGCCGATCGCATCCGGCGTGACGCCGAAATGCTCGAACGAATAAAACCGCCCCGTGCGCCCGACGCCGCACTGCACCTCATCGAGCAGCAGCAGCAGGTTGCGCTCGTCGCACAACCGCCGGATGCCGCGCAGGAATTCCGGCGTGCACGCATTGATGCCGCTCTCGCCCTGGATCGTCTCGAGAAAAATCGCGCACGTCTGGTCGTCGACCAGCGCGGCGAAGGTCTCGAGCTGGTTGATCTCGCCGAACGAAAAACCGGGCACGAGCGGGCGAAAGCCTTTCTGGATTTTTTCCTGCGGCGTCGCGCTCATGCCGCCGTAGGTGCGGCCGTGAAAGGCGTTTTTCGCGCACACGATCTTGTAGCACTGGCCTTCCTCGCCGCCGCTTTTCGCGACGCCGTGCAACCGCGCGAGCTTGATCAACGCCTCGTTGGCTTCGGCGCCGCTGTTGCAGAAAAACACGCGCCCCGGCCCGGCGTAGCCGACGATGCGCCGCGCGAGCTCGCCCTGCTGCGGGTTGCGGAAAAGATTGCTGACATGGATCAACTCGCCCGCCTGCCGCTGCACGGCGGCGACCCAGTGCGGGTGACAGTGACCGAGCGCGCTGACCGCGATGCCCGACGTGAAATCGAGGTAGCTCTTGCCCGCATCGTCCCACACCTGCGTGCCGCGCCCGCGCACGAGCGTGAGCGGCTGGCGCGCGTAGTTTTTCAACACATGCGCATCGTAGAGCTCGGCGGTGCTGGTGCGGACGATCGTGGGGGAATTCATTTCAAGTCTTTCTCTTTCCTCTTTCTCTTAATCTTTCTCTCGTTCTGCGAAATCGCTGACGAAAGCGAAAGAGAAAGAGGAACGAGAAAGATCACAGGCCGCGATCGCTCACCCCTGCACAATTTCCGTCCCGATGCCCTTGTCGGTGAAAATCTCGAGCAGCAGCGAGTGCGGCAGCCGGCCGTCGATGAAGTGCACGCGCTGCACGCCTTCCTCGAGCGCGCGGATCGCGCTCTGCACTTTCGGGCGCATGCCTTTGTCGATCACGCCTTTTTTCTTCAGCTCGTCGACCTGGCTCGTCTTCAGTGTGGAGATGAGCGACTCGACGTCCGGCGGATTCGCGAGCAGGCCGGGCACGTCGCTCATGTAGACGAGCCGCCGCGCATGCAGCGCACTCGCGACGCGGCCGGCGACGAGGTCCGCGTTCACGTTGTAAGGTTTGCCGTCGTGTCCCGCCGCCACGGGCGAGATCACCGGCACGAAACCCTCGCCGATTTCTTTTTTGATCAGCTTCACCTTCACCTCGGTCACATCGCCGACGTAGCCGAGATCGACCGTGTTGCCGTCGTCGTCGACCGTGAGTTTTTCGCAGACGAGCACGCTGTCACCCGGCAGGCCCTTCGGCTTTCCTTTCGCCGTCGCGACCGCCTCGCAGACGTCCTTGTTGACGATCTCGTCGAGCGTCTTTTTCACGACGGCGATCGTCGCCTCGTCGGTCACGCGCAGGCCGTTCACGAAATTCGCCTTCAGGCCGGACGACTCCATCGCCTTCGTGATCGCCTTCCCGCCACCGTGCACGACGACGACGTTGATCCCGCACGCGGCGAGAAACGCGATGTCGTAGGCGACGCGCGTGCGCACGACCGGATCGGGATCGTCCATGAAGCTGCCGCCGTATTTCACGACGAAGATCGAGCCGCGAAAATCCTGGATGTAAGGCAGCGCCTCGATCAGGACCCGCGCCTTGGCGGTGACGTCAGCGACGTTCATCGGCGGTCAAAGCCCGCGGCGCGCGGCCGCGGAGTGATGAGGAAGGCGGAGAAAAACGCTCACTGGGATGCGAAGAGATGAGAGCAATAAGGCACACGCGCCGCGCATTTCCATAAAAATTTTCGGGCGCGTCACCCCATGTCGCGCGCGCGCCGCGAAAATCTTCTTCACTCCGCGGCGCGAGGCGCCCACTTCTCTCGCGTGTCGAGCACGCATCTCTCGTTTCCCGATCGTCACGCGCACCGCGCGTGGCTCGCCGCGCAGGCGGCGCTGCCCGCGGGCTTTCGCGTGGGCACGACGCGCTTCGAATTCACGCCGCGTGAGGCGCCGAAGCCCGCGAAGATGACGCTCACGCTCATCGCGCTCGACCGGCCGACGGCGGATTTCGCCGCGATGTTCACGCGCAACGCGTTTCCCGGCGCGCCGATCGTCGTCGGCCGGCAGCGGCTCGCCGCGCCCGCGCTCGGCGCGATCGTCGTGAACAACAAAATTTCCAACGTGTGCGCGCCCGGCGGCGTGGCGGCGAGCGAGCGCGTCTGCGCCGAGGTCGCGAAGCTGCTGAAATTTTCGCCGCAGGAAATTCTGCCGAGCTCGACCGGCGTGATCGGCTGGACGCTGCCGCTCGACGCGATGCTCGCCGCGCTGCCGCAGGCGGTCGCCTCGCTCGCCCCCGGCTCGATTCTGCCGGCGGCCGAGGGCATCGTGACGACCGACCTCTATCCGAAAATTCGCCGCGCCGACCTCGCCGGCGGCGGCAGCATCGTCGCCATCGCGAAAGGCGCCGGGATGATCGAGCCGAATCTCGCGACGATGCTTGTCTACCTGTTCACCGACGTCGTCGTGCCGCGCGACGAATTGCGCGCGATGCTCGCGCGCGCGGTCGAGACGAGCTTCAACACGATCAGCATCGACAGCGACACGAGCACGTCGGACACCGTCGCGCTCGTGTCGTCGGGCCGCGTGGCGTGCGGCGATCGCGCGGCGTTCGAGCGCGCGCTCGCGACGGTGTGCCGCGACCTGGCGGAAGACGTCGTGCGCAACGGCGAAGGCGTGCGCCACGTGATCCGCGTCGCGGTGAAAAACGCCGCGAGCCCGCAGCTCGCGCGCGCGCTCGGCAAGGCGATCGTGAACGCGCCACTCTTCAAGTGCGCCGTCGCGGGCAACGACCCGAATGTCGGCCGGCTCGTCCAGGCGATCGGCAAGCACGTCGGCGCGCATGCGCCCGGCACGGAGCTTTCGAAGCTGCGCGCGACGATGGGCGGCGTGGAGATTTTTTCGGGCGGCGTTTTCCAGTTGAACCCGGAAAAGGAAAACGCGCTCGTCGCGCACCTGCGCGGCGCGGAGCTTTACGCGAGCGCACCGCCGAAGGACGGCGTGTTCGCGCCGGCGGTCGATTTTCCGCGGCATGAGCGCTGCGTCGAAATCGAAGTCGACGTCGGCAACGGCAGCGCATCCGCCACCGTGCTCGGCGGCGACCTCACACACGAATATGTGAGCGAGAACGCGGATTATCGGAGTTGATGGCGGCGGCGCGCGGGGCGCGATCGATCACGCTTCGTCGCCCGCGCGCGGAAGGCAGCGCGCGGGATCGGAGCGACGACTCACTTTGCCACGGGCAGTTCCGGCGCGAAATCCGCCTCGGAGAAGGTGAACATGCCGCGGATCTTCCAGTCCTGGCCGGGACGGCGCGTGAAGATGAAGAGGTGCTTCACCACCCGCCGCGCCTTGACTTCGTTTCCGCCGTCGGGGCCGTAGTCGTTGAAGGTGGAATCCTGGAACGAATAGGCGATGTCGCCCTCGATCTTCGCCGCGGTTTCGACCGACTTCGTGTCGCGAAAACGCTTCACGTTGCGAAACACGTTCTCGCGAATCGCCTCGCGGCCGAGGCGCGTCTGGAAGGGCGAGCGAAACACGCACTCGGTGTCCAGCATCTCCACCATCGCCGGGATGTCGCCGCGGTCCCACGCGGCGTCGTAAGCGTGCGTGAGCTTGATCATGAAACTCTCGGCCGGCTCGGCGCACGCCGGCGCCACCGCGCACGCGAAGACGATCAAGCTGCGAAGAAGAGGGAGGCGAGCCATGGCGGGGAAGCAGGCGGGCCCGGCGATCAAACCCGCTTCCCGTTTGAATTCAATCCCGGAGGCGAGCAGTGGCCGCGATGCGCGCGATCGGAATCCGTCCGAGCAGCGGTGCAGCATATCGCCGAGCCGCCTCGGAGCGTTCCGAATATTCGGAACGGCGCTTCAGGGCGGTTCAAATTGAAGTGCAGCCGCGACGACCACGCTGGTCGGGGTTCATCCGCGACTTGTCGGGCCTAAATACCGACCTGCAAAACTGCCCGTGGAATTTTTGAAACCGCTGTAGGGATAAAGCGCGCCCGAGCTTTTTCAGCGCCGGCCAAGCAAGGACGCTCAACGATTCACGTGCACCACCGTCGCCGGCGGGAAGCCGTTGAAGTAGGTCGCGCTCGCGTGGCTGTAGGCGCCGATGTTGACGGAATAAACAAAATCGCCGCGCTCGAGCTCGGGCAGATTTTCCGCCATCGAGACGACGTCGAGCGCGTCGCATGTCGGCCCGAACACGGAGCAGATCGTCGTCGGGCCCTTCTTGAACGCCTTCACCGGATACTTGCAGTGGTCGAAGATCACGCCCGAGTAGGTATGATAGACGCCGTCGTTGATGTAGTAGCAGGTTTTGCCATCGCGCACGGCCTTGCCGATCACCTTCGCGACCGATGTGCCGCACACCGCGGCGAGGAAGCGGCCGGGCTCGGCGAGAATCTGCACGTCCTTCGGGAAGAGCCGGTCGAGCTCGGTGTTGATCACCTTCGCCAGCTCGGCGAAGGGCTTCACCGAATCGTCGTAGGGCGCGGGGAAACCGCCGCCGATGTCGAGGAGGTTCATCTTCGTGTAGCCGCGATCGCGCGCCTCCTCGAAGATGTGCGCGGAAAGATTCAGCGCCTGGACGTAATTGTCGAAGTTCGTCGTCTGGCTGCCGACGTGAAAACTGATGCCTTCGACGGTGAGGCCGGCTTTATCGGCGGCGAGGATGAGATCGACGGCCTCGCCGGGCGAGGCGCCGAACTTCGACGAGAGCTCGACCATCGCACCGGTGTTCGGAACTTTGAGCCGCAGCACGAGGCCGGCGTTCGGCGCGTGCTTTTTGATTTTTTGGATTTCCTCGAAGTTGTCGAAGGTGACGAGCGGCTTGTATTGGTTCAGTTCCTCGAGCGTCTCGGTCGGCTTCGTGGGATTCGCGTAGATGATCTTGTCCCAGATCCAGTCCTGCCGCTGTTTCGCCGGCATGGACTTGATGTTTTCGTAGACGATCATGAACTCCGGCATCGAGGCGACGTCGAAGCTCGCGCCTTCCTGGAAGAGCGTGCGGACGATGGCCGGATCGGGGTTGGCCTTGACCGCGTAGTAAACCTGGATTCGTGGAAGGTGCTTGCGAAACTGCCGGTAGGCTTTGCGCAGCGCGTCGTGATCGATCACGAACAGCGGCGTGCCGTGCTGACGCGCGAGGGACTGAAGCTTCGAGAGCGAGATCATGGCCGGAGGCGAATGTAGGTCGGGGTTTATCCCCGACATGTCGGGCGTAAAGCCCGACCTACGGGGCGAGCAGCGCGATCAACCCGCGTCGGTCACGAGGAAGTTCTTGAACTGCCACGGATCCTTGCGATCGAGATCGGGCTTGTTGTAGCCGTCGAACGTCGTGTCGCGATCCTTCAGCGGCGTCCAGTCGGACGGCTTCGAGATCCAGCGGCCGAGATACGGCTTCGAGACGCCGAGGATGAATTCGTGCGGCAATTCGTCGGGCACGCGCACGCCCTCGTTGGGATTTTCCATCATCCACATCGAGGCGGCGACGACCGAGATCGCGACCTGCATCGTGGTCGCGTTCTGGTGCGGCACGAGCCGGCGCGATTCCTCGATGGTGAGATCGGAGCCGATCCACCATGAGTTGTAGGCGTGGCCCATGAGGAGCGCGCCGAGGATGTCGGCGCCGCTCGTGATTTCGTCGTTCATGATGCGCTGGTTGGCGTTCAACTTGTAGTTGTAGCCGCGCATTTCGTTGAGCGACGCGATCGCCTCGTCGCAGGGGCAATACGCGTAGTGCATCGTCGGCCGATACACGGCCTTCTTGCCTTCCCACACCGTGAGCTTGTCGGAAATCGTGAACGCCTCGCCGTGGCGGACGACCATGCCGAGGATGTTGTAGTCGGGCACCCACGAGCGAACCCAGGTGTTGATGCCCATCCGCGCGAGGCAGATTTGGTTCTTCGGGCCTTCCTTGTGGCGGAACGCGTGTTTCGGGAGCGTCTTCTCGTGCGTGCCCCAGCCCATTTCGGCGGTCGTCGTGCCTTCCTCGCGGAAGCCTTCGATCGACCACGTGTTGACGAACTCGTCGACCTCCTTCGGCTTGTCGGTGATCTGCGTGTCGCGCTCGGAGCAATGGATCACTTTCACGCCGATCGCGCGCGCGAGGTGGTTGAACTGCTGCGTGCGGATCAGCTCGCCGACTTTTTCGGCGGCTTTGGCCTTGAGCTTCTTGTCCGCGATCAGGCTGCTGCCGATGTCGATCAGGCCCTGCTTCACGAAGTGCGAGATGAGGCCGGGATTCGCGCCGTGCTCGATGACGGCGGTCGGGCCCTTCTCCTTCCACTTCGCGAGGTGGCGGCGCAGATTCATGTGGCGCCAGTAAAGCGTCTTTTCCGTCGGATGCTGCTTCTTGCCGCCCGCATAAGGATCCCAGAGCTCGGTCGACGTGTTGATATACATCACGCCGTGGTCGTGGCACCACTGGAGGATTTCGATCGCGTCGATGTTCCACGCGAGATCGATGAGCAGGTCGCCGGGACCGACGTGCTTCGCGAGCAGCGCGCCCATGTTTTTCTCGGTGACGCGGTCGCGCACGAAACGCACGCCCTTCGCCGTCCACTCGGCGAGCTTCGCGGCGCGGTCCTCGAAGTCCATGACCGTGATGTTCGACGGTGGCACATTGATGTGCTTGAAAATGATCGGCAGCGTGCACTCGGCCACGGCGCCGTAGCCGACGAAGAGGATTTTGTTTTTGAATTCGGTCATGAGAACGGGAGGTAAGCCGCGCACTGTGCGCGAGCCGCGCGCGAGCACACAAGAATTTTCCCAACGCCGCTGTCATCGGGCGTAACGCGCCCGTCACCGGCGAGTCCGCCGCGAGGGCGGGCCGGGAAATCTCCGCTCACCTCAGAGCAAGCCGTCGGTTTCGGCGAAGCCGCACCAGAGGTTCATGATCTGCACGGCCTGGCCGCTCGCGCCCTTCACGAGATTGTCCTCGGCGGAGGTGAGCACGAAATTTCCCGTGCGCGGATCGTGCACGGCGGAAAGGTCGATGCGGTTCGTGCCGACGACGTGCGCGGTGTCGGGCGTCTCGCCGCTCGGCAGCAGCTGCACGAACGGCCGCCCGGCGTAACTCTGGCGCCACGCGGCGTAGACCTGCTCGACCGTCGCGCCCGGCGTCGCGGGCACGGTGATCGTCGTCGCGATGCCGCGCCGCATCGGCGCGAGGTGCGGGTTGAACTGGATGATCGTCGGCGCGCCGGTGTGCAGCGCGAGCTGCTCCTCCACTTCGGCGAGGTGCCGGTGCTTCACGAGGCCGTAGGCTTTCGAGCTCTCGGCGCGTTCGACGTAGAGATACATTTCGTCGACCTTGCGGCCGGCGCCGCTGACGCCGCTGTAGGAATTGACGACGATGTGCTCGCGCGTGACGACGTTGGCCCGCAATACCGGCACGAGCGGGATCAGAATGCTCGTCGGATAGCAGCCGGGCGCGGCGACGAGCTTCGCCTCGGTTTTCCACGCCGGCGGCGTGAGCTCGGGCAGCACGAACCGCGCGGCCGGCAGCAGCTCGGGCGCGTGGTGCTCGCCGTAATACTTCGTGTAGGTCGCGAGGTCCGCGATGCGGAAATCCGCGCTCAGGTCGATCACGCGCTTGCCCGCGGCGACGAGCGCCTTCGCATAGGTCGCGGCCGCGCCATGCGGCAGCGCGAGGAAGAAAAGCTCGATGTCGCTCTGCGCGAGCGCGACGGGATCGGAATCGACAAACTTGAGCCCGCGGTCGGCGCCGCGCACCGCCGGAATGACCGCGGCGAGCGGCTTGCCCGCGTGCGTGCGCGAGGTCACGGCCGCCAGCGTGACGCGCGGATGGCCGAGCAGGAGTTTGACGAGCACTTCGCCTGAATAACCGGAGGCGCCGACGATGCCGACTTTCATGGTTAAGGATTACATGGATGGCCGACGCGCGCCACTCCGCGCAACGTCAAACAACAAAGCGGCCCGCACAGTGCCGTGCGGGCCGCGATTCGGAATGTGCTGTGCGCGGCGAAACCGTGCGTGCGCGATCAGAACGTCATCGCGTAGCTCAGCGTGAACACGCCGCGGCTGACCGCCGTGCTATTCGGGAATTTCGGAAACGTGCCTTGCTTGATGTAATTGTTGCGACCTTCCGTCGCAGCGAGGCCGATGCTGAGCTTCGAATTGGTTGTGACCTGGAACGGCAGCGTCACGCCGACGAGCCAGTAGTCGCCCCAGTTCTTCACGTCGGGCGAGGCGTTCTCGGCGTAGGAAGTCCACTTGAACGTGCCCCACGTCGCGGCAAAATCGAGCTCGGTGCCGAGTTCCTTCAGCGGCAGCGCGTAGGCGGCGTTGAGCTCGGCCGTCGGGCCTTTCAAGACGAGGTCGTAATAAATCTTCGGCGTGAGCGTGAAGCCGGCGACGGTGTAGTTGACCGCGAGGCTGGGCTCGAAGGTGGATTTGTAGTAGCCGTTGTTCTTATCGGCGTTGACGTAGGTATACCACGTGAAGCCGGGCTGGAGGTTGAACGCGTCGCTGATGACAAATTTATACGAGCCGTAAGGATCGATCTCCGGGTCGGACTGGCCCGGGACTTTGTCCTTCAGGGGAAAGTTCGACCAGATGCCGAGCGCGAGATTGCCGGAATCGAACTCGACACTCGGCTCGAACGACGGGCCGCCGAGCCGCGTGCCGCGGAACATATACTGCGAGACAACGGCCGGCGTGAACACCCACGACGCGCCGGACGCGGCGGGCGCCGCCGCGGCCGTGGCTGCAGGCGCCGGCGCCGGAGTCGTCGCCGCCGTCTGGGCTTGCGAACTGAGGAGTCCCACGCTGAGCGCACTCAGGAGGACGAACAGGAGTTTGTTTTGCATAGGATTTTTCTAGGAGCCGCGCTCGACGATGAACGCGATTCATACGTGCCACTTAGCAGGCGGCGAGCCAAACGTCGCGCGGGCGCATTTTCAGAGTGAAACCCGCCCGACGCGAGCCCGTGGGCGCGTGCAGCGAGACCTCCCCGCGGACCATTGGTTGCGCGCGTCTCTGTCATAGGATTCCGCCGCGCAAAAGCGCTTGGCAAGGATGCTGCTAAAGGTCCGCGATCGAGCGCCCGAGCTTATTCGCGCGCTCGCAACCCACCACCAGCCAATGAACCACCGCTTCAAGCTCGGGGTCGCGCTCTGTGCGCTCGCCCCTTTGTCCGCCTTCGCCGACATCAAGATCAACGACAATCTGACGATCAGCGGCTACGCCGTCGGATCCTATGAATACATCAGTCCCGATCCGGGGACCGATCACGATTCGCTCTTCGACGGCTCGAAAGACACGCCGAGCGCGGACGCGTTGAAGACGATCTTCACGATGAACTTCAAGCCGGTGACCGGCGTCGTGAGCCTCTTCTACATCCCGAACATCCCGACCGGCGTGATGAAGAACGAGCTCACCGTCCTCGATGCCTACGTCACCTATGACGCGGGCGGCGGCACGACGATCACCGCGGGCAAGTTCCTCAGCTACCTCGGCTACGAGGCCTTCGACCCGGTGAACATGAACCAGATCACCTACGGCGCCGTGACCGTCGGCACACTCGGCGCGATCCCGGCCTACCACACCGGCGTCAAGCTCGACGGCGGTGACAAGGACTTCGGATACGGCCTCGCCGTGGTCGACTCCGTCTACTCGCCCTACGGCATCGACAAGGGCGACGGCGAGCTCAAGCACAACGCCGGCTTCGAAGGCTACCTCAAATACACCGGCGCGCCCGACCTGACGCTGTGGGCCGGCTTCGCCTACGACACCGAGGGCAACTTCCAGCCGCACGAGGTCACCGTCTTCGACGTCTGGGCGGAATACAAATTGAACAAGGCCACGACGATCGCCGGCGAGCTCTGCTCGAAGGACGGCGGCCCGGCCTCGAAGGGCTGGACGTGGCTCGCGTATCTGAATTACGCGTTCACCGACAAGGTCTCGGCCGTCTTCCGCATCAGCGGCGAGCAGCTCAACACCTCGACGGAAAAAGCGACCGGCGGCTCCGACTTCACGCAATACACCTTCGGCCCCGCCTACAAGGTGTCGGACAACCTCACCGTCCGCGCCGAATACTCCTACTACGACTACGACAGCGGCGCCAGCAAGTCGCTCGTCGGCCTGCAGGGCGTGTTCAAGTTCTAACTCGCCTTTGCCTCGGCCCGCTGCGGCGCGGTGCGCCTGCACGCTCCGCAGCGGCGCCTGCTCTTCGCTCGTTTTAAAAAGGACCCGGCTTTGCCGTGTCCGCTCCAGTAACAACCCACCCAAATCATGATTCAGAAATTCTCGAAACTCTTCGGCGTCGCCGCGCTCGCGGCCGGCGCCTTGCTCGGCGCGGCCCGCGCCGCAGACGACACGGTCAAGGTCGGCGTGCTTCACGATCTCTCCGGCACCATGGCGATCAGCGAGACCTCGCTGCGCGACATCCTTCTTTTCACCTTCGACGAGATCAACGCCAAGGGCGGCGTGCTCGGCAAAAAGATCGTGCCGGTGATCGAGGACCCGGGCTCCGACTGGCCCACCTTCGCGGAGAAAGCGAAGCTGTTGCTCGAGCAGGAAAAAGTCGCGGTGACCTTCGGCTGCTGGACTTCCGTCAGCCGCAAATCCTGCCTGCCGGTCTTCGAGAAGGACAACGGCCTGCTCTTCTACCCCGTGCAATACGAGGGCGAAGAAGAGAGCCAGAATGTCTGCTACACCGCCGAGGCGGTGAACCAGCAGGCGATCCCCGCGGTGGACTACTACCTCGCGCAGGGTAAAAAGAAATTCTACCTGCTCGGGACCGATTACGTTTATCCGCAGACCACGAATCTCGTGCTGCTCGAATATCTGCGCAGCAAGGGCGTGCCGCTCGAGAACATCGGCGGCGGCTTCAAGAAGGACAGCTCCGGCAAGATCATTTCCGCCGGCAAATACACGCCGTTCGGCCACAAGGACTATCAGCAGATCATCGCCGAGATCAAAGATTTCGCCGCCAGCGGCGACGCGTGCGTGATCAGCACGCTCAACGGCGACACGAACCCGCCGTTCTTCAAGGAATACGCGGCCGCCGGCCTCACCGCCGACACGTGCCCCGTCGTTTCCTACTCCATCGCCGAAGACGAATTCCGCAGCCTGCCGGCCAAGGATCTCGTCGGCCAGCTCGGTTGCTGGACCTACTTCCAGTCGATCGACACGCCCGCGAATAAAAAATTCCTCGCGAACTTCCAGAGCTGGCTGAAGACGACCAAGGCCGATGGCGTCGTCAAGGAAGGCCGCGTCGTGGATTCGCCGATGGTGCTGAGCTACGACGGCGTTTACCTCTGGAAAGCGTGCGTCGAGAAAGCCGGCACGTTCGATGTCGACGCCGTCCGCAAGGCCTGGAAGAGCGGCGTTTCCTTCGATGGCCCCGGCGGCAAGGTCACCACGCAGCCGAACATGCACCTCACGAAGACCGTCTACATCGGCGAGACCAAGGCCGACGGCCAGTTCAAGATCCTGAACACCTTCGCCAACGTCTACGGCGAGCCGCACCTGAAGGGCACCTTCAAGGCCAAGGAATAATTCCTTTCGCTTAGCGGCCGGAGCACTTTTAGCCCGGTTATTCCAAGGGCGGATTCCCACACGGAATCCGCCCTTTGTTTTTCCGAAATCGCTCGCCGCAGCCGGTCGCCGCGGATTCGGCATCCGCCCTGCTAACGGGTCCCCGCCAAACCCCTCTTGGCCACTTCCTCTTCCACGTGACCCGCCTGCCACGCCTGCCCAGGTTTCCCGCCCTCGCCGTTCTCGCGCTGCTGCTGCCCGTCGCCGCGCTGCGCGCGGTCGAGACATCGCGCGAGATCATCGCTCGCGCCATCCTCACGGCCGACGATGCGCAGAAGCGCGCGCTCGTCACCTCGCTCATCGGCCGCGGCGACGAAGAAATCCGCGAACTCTTCACCGCCTGGCGCCAGGACGGCCTTTTCATCTACGCCACGCCCGGCGGCGCGAAAATTCCCGTCGAGCTCACCGGCGACAAAGACGCGCAAGGCGCCCAGGCCGCGCTCCGCGTCGTCGACGGCCAGCCGCTGAAGGACGACGCCGGCCGGCCGCTCCGGCTCGTCGCGAGCACGCTGAGCGCCGTCGAACACGATTCGCGCCTGCGCCTCGCGATGAAAAACGTCGTCGACCTGCTCGACCTCGGCTCGCCGCTCCTCGCCAAGCGGCTGCGCGCGATCCAGACGATCGGCGCGGCGCAGAAACCCGACAAGCTGCCCGCGCTCGAAGCACGCCTCACGCTAGAGACCGACAACGTCGCCCGCACCGAATTGCGCGAAGCGGTGGCCTTGATCCGCCTCGCCGATCCGAACGACGACGCCAAAATCCAGGCGCTCGCCGAGCTGCGAAAGCTGCACGCCTCCAGCAGCTACGACGTCATCAAAACCGCCAAGGCGAAGGCCGAAGCCGCCGCGAAGCCCGCCGTCGCCAAAGCCGCCGATGCGGCGCTCAAGGCGATCGATCAGCACAAGTCCGTCGTGAATTTCTTCGGCACGATCTTCCGCGGCGTCAGCGCCGGCAGCATTCTCCTCGTGGTGGCGCTCGGCCTCGCGATCACGTTCGGCCTCATGGGCGTGATCAACATGGCTCACGGCGAGATGATCACCGTCGGCGCCTACGCGACCTACATCACGCAGAATATCTTCGGCGAAGGCATGCATTTCACGCTGCCGTTCATTCGGCTGGCGATCCACCTGCCCGGCCTGCACCTCACCGGCTGGGCGTATCAACTCTACTTTGTCGCCGCGATCCCGATCGGATTTCTCGCCGCCGCCGCGGTCGGCATCGGGCTCGAGCGCAGCGTGATTCGCTTCCTCTACCGCCGGCCGCTCGAAAGCCTGCTCGCGACCTGGGGCGTGTCGCTGATCCTGCAGCAGTTGTTCAAGCTGACGTTCGGCTCGAACAACGTGAACGTCGACAGCCCGGTTTATCTCAGCAGCAACTGGACGTTCTTCGACATCACCTTCGACTGGAATCGCGTCTTCGTCATCGGCTTCGCCGTCGCGATCGTCTTCGGCGTGTGGCTCGTGCTGACGAAAACTCCCCTCGGCCTGCTCATCCGCTGCGTGATGCAGAACCGCACGATGGCCGCGTGCATGGGCGTGCGCACCGAGCGCGTGAACATGCTCACCTTCGGCCTCGGCAGCGGCCTCGCGGGACTGGCGGGCGTGTTCGTGACGCAGCTTGGCACCGTCGGCCCGTCGATGGGCCAGGAATATATCGTCGACAGCTTCATGACCGTCGTCGTCGGCGGCGTCGGCAGCATTTTCGGCACGGTCGTGAGCGCGCTCGGCATCGGCCTCGCCGACCAGTCGATCCAGCAGATTCTCCTCAATCCCGTGCTCGGCAAAATTCTCGTGCTAGTGACGATCATCCTGTTCCTGCAATGGCGTCCCACCGGCCTCTTCGCGGCGAAGAGCCGCAGCCTCGACTGAGCGCGCCATGTCGTCGCCTCCTCCCCACCTCGTGCGCCCGCGCGTCGAACTGCGCCCGCTCCGCTCGCGTCACGGCGAGTTCCTGCTCGTCGGCGCGCTCCTCGCGGTCGTGACGCTGGTTTTTCCCGTGCTCAACGCGCACGGCCTGCTCAGCGATTTCACGATCACGCTCTGGGGAAAATATCTCTGCTACGCACTGCTCGCGCTGTCGGTCGATCTCCTCTGGGGCTACACCGGCCTGCTCAGCCTGGGCCAGGCGCTGTTCTTCAGCCTCGGCGGCTACATGCTCGGCATGCATCTCATGCTGCTGATCGGCCCGCTCGGCAGCTACGCGAAGGCCGGGCAGAATCCCGCGGGCCTGCCCGACTTCATGGTGTTTCTCGGGCACACGTTTCTGCCGCCGTTCTGGCGGCCGTTTCATTCCTTCGGTTTCGCGGCCGCGATGGTCTTCGTGCTGCCGGCGACGCTCGCGCTGATCTTCGGCTTTCTCGCGTTCCGCTCGCGCATCAAGGGCGTGTATTTCTCGATCCTCACGCAGGCGCTCACGTATGCGGCGTCGATTCTGTTTTTCCGCAACGACCTCACGATGGGCGGCAACAACGGCTTCACCGACTTCAAGTTCATCCTCGGCCACTCGCTCGTGGACAAGGACACCGGCCCCGCCACGATGCGCGGGCTGTTCGTCGCCAGCGGCGGCGCGGTGCTGCTGGTCTGCCTTTTCTGCCACTGGCTCAACGGCACGAAATTCGGCCTCGTGCGCCAGGCAATCCGCGACGGCGAGAACCGCGTGCTCTTCAGCGGCTACGCGACCGCGCATTTCAAGCTCTTCGTCTTCGTCGTGGCCGCGATGATCGCCGCGCTCGGCGGCGCGCTCTTCGTGCCGCAGGCCGGCATCATCAACCCGGACCAGATGACGCCCGCGAAATCGATCGAGGCCGTGGTCTGGGTCGCCGTCGGCGGCCGCGGCACGCTGATCGGCCCGATCGTCGGCGCGATCGGCATCAACGCGCTCCGCAGCTGGGCCACGCACGCGTATCCGGATTCGTGGCTCATCATTCTCGGCGCGATCTTCCTCGTCGTCGTGCTCTTCCTGCCGGGCGGCATCGTCAGCCTGCCGGCCAAGCTCGCTCCACTCCTGCGCCGCCGCGCCGCGGCCGAACCGGCGCCGGCGCCCGCGCCGGTTCGCCCCGAGGCCGAAGCCGAAGTCGAAGCGCCCAAACCGTAAACTGCCGTGCCGCACCCGCTGCTCACCGTCGAGGACGTGTCGAAAACCTACGATGGCTTCAAAGCCATCACGAACCTCACGTTTTATCTTTTCGAAGGCGAGCTGCGCACCGTCATCGGTCCCAACGGCGCGGGCAAATCCACCTTCTTCGATCTCATCACCGGCCGCGCCCAGCCCGACGCCGGCAAGATCGAATTCGGCAACCACGACCTCACCGGCCTCAACGAATACGAGATCAACCGTCTCGGCATCGGCCGGAAATTTCAGACGCCGAGCGTCTACACCGAGCACACCGTCTGGGACAATCTCGTCCTCTCGCTCAAGGGCCCGCGCGGCGTGTTCGCTTCGCTTTTCCAGCGGCTCTCCTCGGCCGACTGCGATCGCCTCGACGAGTTGCTCAAGCTCATCCGGCTCGACGCCAAGCGCCACTGGAAAGCCGGCCTCCTCGCGCACGGCGAAAAACAATGGCTCGAGATCGGCATGCTCCTCGCCGCGGAGCCGAAAGTCCTCCTCGTCGACGAGCCCGCGGCCGGCATGACCGACGAGGAAACGAGCCGCACCGGCGAGCTGCTCATCAGCCTCGCCGGCAAACACAGCATCATCGTCATCGAGCACGATATGGCCTTCATCCGCCAGATCGCGCGCGACAACAACGTCACCGTCCTCCACCAGGGCAGCGTCCTCTGCGAGGGCAAATTCGACGAGGTGCAATCGAACCAGAAGGTCCGCGAAGTCTACCTCGGCCGCGGCAAGCACGGGACGAGATGAAGAATTCAGAATCCAGGATTCAGAATCCAGCATTCGGGATTCCCGCTTTGCCGCCGACCCAGAAAAGTCGATTCAGCTCTGCTGGATTCTGAATTCTGAATTCCCGATTCTCCATGTCCGCCCTGCTCCAACTCTCCGCCGTCGAGACCGACATCGGCGGTTCGCGCATCCTGCGCGGCGTCAGCCTCGAGGTGAACGCCGGCGAAGTCGTCGCGCTCATGGGCCGCAACGGCGTCGGCAAGACCACGACGCTGAAATCGATCACCGGCCTGCTCGCGATTCGCGCCGGCGCCATCACGTTCGACGGCCGGCGCATCGATGCGCTTTCGCCCGACGCGCGCGCGCGCGCCGGCATCGGCTACGTGCCGCAGGGCCGCGATATCTTTCCGCACCTCACGATCGAGGAAAACCTCCGCGTCGGCCTCGTCGTGCATCAGCGCGGCCGCGCCTCCGACCAGGAGGGACTCGACAAGGTTTTTGCGCTCTTCCCCGTGTTGAAGGAAATGCGCTCGCGCAAAGGCGGCGTGCTTTCCGGCGGCCAGCAGCAACAGCTCGCGATCGCCCGCGCGCTGCTCACGAAACCGAAGCTGCTCATCCTCGACGAGCCGACCGAAGGCATCCAACCTTCGATCATCGAGCAGATCGGCGACACGTTGAAAAAACTCAAGATCAGCAATGTCTCCGAGGAGGAAGCGACCGCGCAGTCCCGCCGCGAAGCCGCCGAGATCGAGCACGCCGTGAAGGAATTGAAGCGCGAGCACGCACTCGCCATCCTGCTCGTCGAGCAATACGTCGATTTCTGCCGCGAGGTCGCCGACCGCTATTATGCGATGGACCGCGGCGCCGTTGTCGTCTCCGGTCCGATCGATTCGCTGACCGATGCTGTCGTGCGCGAACACCTGCAGGTATGATTTCGAAGCATCCAGAATTCAGAACGCATGCAGGATGGAGTTCTCTTGTGCAGGCGGCTCCCGGATTCTGAATTCTGAATTCTTTCCGCCATGCACCTCACCCCTCGCGAACGCGAAAAACTCCTCGTCGTCACCGCCGCCGATCTCGCGCGCCGCCGCCAGGCGCGCGGCGTGAAGCTCAACTACCCCGAAGCCGTCGCCATCATCACCTACGAAATCATGGAAGGCGCGCGCGACGGCAAATCCGTCGCCGAGCTCATGAGCTTCGGGACGACGATTCTCCGACCGGCCGACTGCATGGAAGGCGTCCCCGAGATGATCCACGAGGTGCAGGTCGAGGCGACGTTTCCCGACGGCACGAAGCTCGTCACCGTGCATAACCCGATCCGATGAATTTTCGATTTTCGATTCTCGATTTTCGATCGGAAGAACCAAATGCCCGATCCGCTTTCGGGTTCGCCATGAAATCGAAAACCCAAAATCCAAATTCGAAAATCCCATGATTCCCGGCGAAATCATTCCCGCCTCGGGCGACGCGCTGCCCGCGAATCAGAATCTCGCGACGCTTACGGTCGACGTCGTCAACACCGGCGACCGCCCGATCCAGGTCGGCTCGCACTATCATTTCTTCGAGACCAACGACGCCCTTCGCTTCGACCGCGCCGCCGCGCGCGGTTTCCGACTGAACATTCCCGCCGGCACCGCCGTGCGCTTTGAAGCCGGCGACACCAAGCGCGTCGAACTCGTCGCCCTCGCCGGCGCGCGCGAAGTCTGGGGCTTCAACGCGAAGATCAACGGCCCGCTCGACGGAAAAAAATCTGCCACGGCAAAAAATGTGGAAATCAAGAAAGCGGGCAAAAAGCGCTGACCCGCCTCTGTTCCTTCCGTTTCCTGACTTCCACATTTAATCCCCACCGTCATGCCCCTGAAACTCACCCGCCGCCAATACGCCGAGATGTTCGGCCCCACGACCGGCGATCAGGTTCGCCTCGCCGATACCGATCTCTTCGTCGAAGTCGAACGCGACCTCATCGCCGAGGGCGGCGGCTACGGCAACGAGATCAAATTCGGCGGCGGAAAAGTCATCCGCGACGGCATGGGCCAGTCGTCCACCGCGACCGACGCCGAGTCGCTCGACCTCGTCATCACCAACGCGCTCATCCTCGATCCGATCCTCGGCATCGTGAAAGCCGACATCGGCATCAAGCACGGCCGCATCGTCGGCATCGGCCACGCCGGCAATCCCGGCATCCAGTCCGGCCTCGGCTCGATTTATCCCGACCCGCTCACGAAAAAGAAAAACCCGATGATCGTCGGCGCGTGCACCGAGGCGATCGCCGGCGAAGGCTGCATCGTCACCGCCGGCGGCATCGACACGCACATTCATTTTATCTGCCCGCAGCAGATCGACGAAGCGATCAGCTCCGGCCTCACCACGATGATCGGCGGCGGCACCGGCCCTGCGCACGGCACGCTCGCCACCACCTGCACGCCCGGCGCGTGGAATCTCCACCGCATGCTCGAAGCGGCCGAGCAATATCCGATCAACCTCGGCTTTCTCGGCAAAGGAAACTGCTCCACGCCGAAACCGCTGCGCGAACAAATCCTCGCCGGCGCGATCGGTCTGAAGCTTCACGAAGACTGGGGCACCACGCCCGCCGCGATCGACACCTGCCTCGGCGTCGCCGACGAACTCGACGTGCAGGTCGCGATCCACACCGACACGCTCAACGAATCCGGTTTCGTCGACGACACGATCCGCGCGTTCAAGGGCCGCGCGATTCACACCTATCACTCCGAAGGCGCCGGCGGCGGCCACGCGCCCGACATCATTCGCGTCTGCGGCGAACCCAACGTGTTGCCGTCGTCCACCAACCCGACGCGCCCGTTCACCGTCAACACCATCGACGAGCATCTCGACATGCTCATGGTCTGCCATCACCTCGACGCGAAGATTCCCGAGGACGTCGCCTTCGCCGAGAGTCGCATCCGTCCCGAGACGATCGCCGCCGAAGACCGCCTGCACGATCTCGGCGCGATTTCGATGATGTCGTCCGACTCGCAGGCGATGGGCCGCATCGGCGAAGTGATCTGCCGCACGTGGCAGACCGCGCACAAGATGAAGACGCAGTTCGGCAAACTCTCCGGCCCGAAAAACGCGCACGCCGCCGCCGACAACTTCCGCGTGCTGCGCTACCTCGCGAAATACACCATCAATCCCGCCATCACGCACGGCGTATCGCACGTCATCGGCTCGCTCGAAGTCGGCAAGCACGCCGACCTCGTGATCTTCAAGCCCGCGCTCTTCGGCGTGAAGCCGGAGATGATTTTGAAAGGCGGCTTCATCGCATGGGCCAACATGGGCGACCCCAACGCCTCGATCCCCACGCCGCAGCCGACATTCTACCGCCCGCAGTGGGGCGCCGCCGGCAAGGCGCTCGGCGCCACGAATCTCACCTTCGTCAGCGCGGCGTCACTGCGCAGCAAGACCGGCCCGAAACAACTCGGCCTCTCGCGCCAGCTCGTCGCCGTGCAACGCTGCCGAAAAATTTCCAAGCGCGACATGGTCCACAACGCCGCGCTGCCGAAGATCGAAGTCGACCCCGAGACCTACACCGTGAAGGCCGATGGCGAACACCTCACCTGCGAGCCGGCCAAAGTTCTTCCGCTCGCGCAGCGCTATTTCCTCTTCTGAGCGCCGCCGTTTCCGTTGTTGCACGCCAACCCGTGAGCTTCGATAAGCAGCGCCATGAGCGATTGTCCGTGCGGCTCCGGCCGCTCCTACGAAACCTGTTGCGGTCCGATCATCGCCGGCGCGCCGGCGCCGACAGCCGAGGCGCTGATGCGCTCCCGCTATTCCGCTTACGTGCGGCACGCCTACGATCATCTTGGCCGCTCGCTCTCCGCCGAACAGCGCAAGGACTTCGCGGCCGAGGAGGCCAAACGCTGGGCCGAAAATTCCGAGTGGCTCGGCCTGACCATCCTGCACACCGAACACGGCGGCCCGTCGGACAGCGAAGGTCTCGTCGAATTCTCGGCGCGCTTTCGCGCCGACGGCAAGGAACACGAGCACATCGAAACGGCGCTCTTCGCGCGCGAGGAAGGCAACTGGGTCTACGCCGGCCAGCTCCCGCCGCGCGGCAACACCGTGCGACGCGAGACACCCAAAGTCGGCCGCAACGATCCGTGTCCCTGCGGCAGCGGGAAGAAATACAAGAAGTGCTGCGGCGCCGCGGCGTGACTGCGATCGCCGGCCGCGCGCGCCGCCTGATTCGCGCGCGAGAGACGCGCGTCTTGTCCCGGCTGAATTCGCGATGATTCACCTCATTCGGCATCCGCTTCCGGCGCCGAATCTCGCGCTGCCGGAAATCGCCCTTCGCGCCGAGCGACTCGTCCTCGCGAAGCGGCTCTGGCGCGGCGCGGCGGAGGATGGCGCGGAATTCGGTTTCGAGCTTGAGACGCCGCTCAAGCATGGCGACGCGTTTTTCGAGTCCGCGTCCGCGCGCTACGTGGTGCAACAACAGCCCGAGCCCGTCGTCGAGATCTCGCTCGAGCTCGCGCCCTCCGCCGCCGCGGGCATCGGCTGGGCGATCGGCAATCTCCATCTCGAACTTTCCGCCGAGCCCGCGCGCCTGCTCGCGCCCGACGAACCGGCCGTGCGCAACCTTCTCGCGCGACTCGACGTTCCCTTCCGCGCCACGAGCGCGATCTTCCGCCCCGGCCGCTTCGCCCGCGGCGCGCAACCCACGCATGAGCTCGGCCCGAGTCACCAACACTGACGCCGCGTGGCTCTGCGGCCTGCTGCACGCGGGCGATTCGTTTTATCCGACCGGCAGTTACGCGCACTCGTTCGGGCTCGAAGGCCTCGTGCAGGAAGGCGTGATTCGCGATCGCGCGACGCTGCGCGATTTCATTTTCCGCTCCGTGCTGCCCGCGCTGCGCCAGATGGATCTCCCGCTCGCCGCCCACGCGTGGCACGCGTTCGCCGCGCCGGAGTGGACGCGCATCGGCGAGCTCTGCGCGCTCTCGTCCGCACTGCGCACCGCCCGCGAAGCGCGTCTCGCCTCGGAAAACATCGGCCGCCAGCGCGCCGAGCTCGCCGCCAATCTCCGCGACTCCCCGCTCGCGCGGGAATTTCTCCGCCGCGCCGCCGCGGAAAACTGGCCGCACTCGTCCGCCGTTTCCGCCGCGCTCGAAGCGCGCGTCCTCGGGGCGCCGGTCGAGGCGGCGCTCGCGGGCGTTTTCTATGCGTCCGTCGCCGCGCTGCTCGCCGCCGCGATGAAAATTCTCCGCCTCGGCCAGAACGCCGCGCACGCGCTTCTCACCGAGGCGCTCGCCGCCGCGCCCGAAGCGATCGCCTTCGCGGTCACGGTGCCGCTCGAGGAAATCGGCTGGTTCAACCCCTGGCTCGACATCGCCGCCGCGCGTCATGAGACCGCGGAAGCGCGGATGTTTATTTCCTGAAGTAGCAGAGTGAGCAGCGAGCATTCCAATCCAACCGCTCCCCACCCGTCTTCTACTCGCTACCCGCTGCTCACCACTCGCTACTTTTTTCCCATGTCTCGTCCTCCTCGCATCGGCATCGGCGGTCCCGTCGGCTCGGGCAAGACCATGCTCTGCCTCAAGCTCGCGCAGCGGCTGCGCGCGCGCTACTCGATGGCCGTCGTCACGAACGACATCTACTGCTCCGAAGACGCGCAATTTCTCATCAAGCACAGCGCGCTGCCCGCCGAGCGCATCGCGGGCGTCGAGACGGGCGGCTGCCCGCACACCGCGATCCGCGATGACACCACGATGAACGAGCAGGCGTGCCGCGCGCTCGAGGCAAAATTTCCCGACCTGCAACTCCTCCTCGTCGAGAGCGGCGGCGACAATCTCACCGCGACGTTTTCGCCGGAGCTCGTCGACGCGTTCATCTATGTGATCGACGTCGCCGAGGGAGACAAAATCCCGCGCAAGGGCGGACCTGCGATCCGTTTCAGCGATCTGCTCATCATCAACAAAATCGACCTGGCTCCGCTCGTCGGCGCCGACCTCGGCGTGATGGAGCGCGACGCGAAAGCGCAACGCGGCGCGCGGCCGTTTTTGTTCTGCGACTTAAAACGCGAGCACAACCTCGACGCCGTCATCGCGTGGATTGAACAGCAGGTGCTCTTCGCGCAAAACGCAACAACCGGATGAACCGCCGCCCAGCAGCGCCGACAACACGAAAAAGCCGCGCGTCGATCGCGACTCGTTCCCGCGCTTCCTCCGTTTTTTTTCGGCCACGGCGATGACTCCATTCTCGGGTCATCTCGCGCTGCGCGCGGCGACACGCGAGCACGGCCGCACCGTGCTCGCGGCGCAGTCGTTTCGGGCGCCGTTTCATCTGAGCAAACCTTACTGGGACGTGGAGGCCGGCGTGCTGCTCGCGCAGGTCGTGAATCCCACCGCGGGCATCCTCGCCGGCGATCGGCTCGAGTCGCAGATCGCCGTCGAATCCGGCGCGGCGTTGTGCGTCACGACGCCGAGCGCGAGCCGTGTTTTCAAAATGGCCGCGGGCGAGGCCGCGGAGTGCCGGCAGGCGTTTTCGGTCGCGGCCGGCGGCTGGCTCGAAGTTTCGCCCGAGCCGCTCGTGCCGCATCGCGGCTCGTGTTATCGGCAGGTCACGACGATCGAGGTCGCGCGCGGCGGCGCGCTGTTCTTCGTCGACCAGCTCCAACCGGGCCGCGTCGGCCACGGCGAAGCGTGGCAATGGGAGCGGCTCGCGCTCGAGCTGACCGTGCGGCTCGACGGCGAATCGATTCTGCGCGAGCGGCTCGACCAAAGCGGCGAGGCGTTGCGCGCGCTCGCGGAGCTCGCCGGCTCGGGCGCGAGCGCGTGTTTTGCCAACGCCGTCCTGATCGATCCCGCCGCGGCCGGCGAAATGGCGCCCTGCCCGTGGCGCGAGGCGCTCGCCGCGCTCCACGGCGACGGGCTCTGGCTCGGCGTCAGCGCGCTGCGGCGCGGCGGCTGGAGCTTGAAACTGGTGGGTCGCGACGCCGTGCGGCTGCGGCAGGCGCTGCGCGAGGCGCGCGAAATTCTCGCCGTTTATTTTCCGCGGCTGCGCTGTGATCCGCGCAAACTCTGACGCGCCCATTCGCCGCCGGCCGTCAGCGCGCGCGCCGCGATCCACGCGCCCGTCGCGAGCACGAGCGCCCAGCCGAGCGTGGCGCCCGGATGCGCCGCGAGATGCTCGAAGTCCCACGTGAGCTCGTGTCCGCCGTCGTGCCCGGGATGCGCCTGCGCGAGCGCAGCGCTGGCGAGAAACGCGATCGAAAGCGGGGGAAGGCGGCGGGGAACGGTTTTCATGCGCATCGAAATCAAGCAGGACGCGTTCCAGCCCGCGACTGCGAAATCTCGGCTCCGACGAGGTGGCGAACGCGAACGGACACCGACTTCGCGATTTGAAAAAAACAAAAACGCCGACCGCAAAAAGCGGCCGGCGTTGAAATTCTGGTCGAGCGGCGAAGCCGCCTTCGACGACTCAGCGCTTCGAGAACTGGAAGCGCTTGCGGGCGCCGGGCTGGCCGGCCTTCTTGCGCTCTTTCTCGCGCGGGTCGCGCTTGATGTGGCCGGCCTTCTTGAGCGCCGGACGGAGCTCGCCGTTCATCTTCTGCAGCGCACGCGCGATGCCGTGGGCGACGGCGCCAGCCTGGCCGGCAACGCCGCCGCCGGAGACGTTCGCCGTCACGTCGATTTTCTCGCGCAGTTCGACGACGAGAAGCGGCGCGTAGGCCTGCTTGGCGAAATTCTCGTGCGAGAAATAATTCTCAAACTCGCGGCCGTTGACGGTGAGTTTGCCGGAGCCCTCGGTGATCCGCACACGGGCGGTCGAGGTTTTGCGGCGGCCGGTGGCGAGGAAGATATTGGCGGGAGTGGCGGCGCTCATGGGCGGGCGATGAGTCAGACGGAGATTTTCTGGGGATTGTTGGCCTCGTGCGTGTGCTTCGGTCCGGCGAACACGCGCAGCTTGGTGAGCATCTTCGCGGCGATCCGGTTCTTCGGCAGCATGCCTTTCACGGCGTGCTCGACGATGAACTCGGGATGGCGTTCGCGCATGAGCGAGACCTTGCGGTAGCTCTCGCCGCCGACGAAGCCCGAGAAAAACATATACTCGTTCTGCTCCTCCTTCTTGCCGGTGAGCACGACCTTTTCCGCATTGATCACCACGACGAAGTCGCCCGTGTCGACGCTGGGCGTGTAAGTGGGCCGGTGCCGTCCGCGGATGATGTTGGCGGCCTTGACGGCGAGACGGCCGAGCGGCACACCGGCGGCATCGATGAGATGCCACTTGGGTTGCACCGTCTCCTTCTTGGCGAGGAACGTTTTCATGCGAAAAGAGGCCAAGAGGTAGGGTTTAAAAAGAGGGTGTCAAGGGTCGTTTTACGCTCGCGACGCGACGCGTGCAAACCGGCCGCCCGACAGCGGGAAACAGAGCCACAACCAGCCTTGTTTCCCCCGGTCAATGTGCGAACTTCCCTCGCATGAACGCGTCCTCGCCCGCCCGTTTTGCGCTTCTGGCCGCCGGAATTCTCGGCGTCACCGGCGTCGCCGCCGGCGCCTTCGGCGCGCACGCGCTCGCGGCGCGACTCGCGGAACTCGGCACCACGCACGCGTGGGACACCGGCGCGCGGTATCAGGTGTTTCACGCGATCGCGTTGCTCGCGACGGCGGCCTGGTTGCGCGTCGGCTCGCCCGAGGGCGACGTCGCCGCGAAACGTCTCGCGTGGGCGGCGCGCTGCTGGATGTTGGGCGCGATATTGTTTTCCGGCTCGCTCTACGGCCTCGCGCTCGGCGGCGGCCGCTGGCTCGGGCCGATCACGCCGCTCGGCGGCGCGGCGCTGCTGGTCGGATGGCTGTGCGTCATCGCCGCGGCGTGCGCGAAGGAAAACGGCGGCGCGCGCGATGAACCGTGAACTGAAACTTCCCGACGACCTGCGCGCGATGCTCGAAGCCGTGCGGCGCGTCGGCCGGCCGCGACTCGTCGGCGGCGGCGTGCGCGACTGGCTGCTCGGGCTCGCCCCGAAGGATTTCGACGTCGAAGTGGGCGGCACCGATTTCGAATCGCTGCACCGCGCGCTGGCGTCGTTTGGCTCGACGGATGTCGTCGGCCGCAGCTTCGGCGTGATCAAGGTCCGCAGCCGCGCGAGCGGCGCCGAATACGATTTTTCGCTGCCGCGCCGCGAATCGAAAACCGGCGCCGGCCATCGCGGCTTCGCCGTCGCGTCCGATCCGGCGCTCAGCGACGCCGACGCCGCGGCGCGGCGCGACTTCACGGTGAACGCGATCGCGGTCGATCCGTTCACCGGTGCGCTGATCGATCCGCACGGCGGCCAGCGCGACCTCGCGCAGCGCGTGCTGCGGCACACGAGCGCGGCGTTCGTCGAGGATCCGCTGCGCGTGCTGCGCGCGTTTCAGCTCGCCGCGCGCTTCGATTTCACACTGGCGCCGGAAACAGCGGCGCTGTGCCGCAGCATCGCCGCGAGTTTTTCCGAGTTGCCGGTCGAGCGCGTGTGGGGCGAATGGCAGAAATGGGCGGAGAAAGCGGAGCGTCCTTCGCGCGGGCTCGCCGTCCTCGAGGAAACGGGCTGGTTGCAACACTTCCCCGAGATTGCCGCGCTGCGCGGCACGCGGCAGGAGCCGGAGTGGCATCCGGAGGGCGATGTGTTCACGCACACGCAGCACTGCCTCGACGCGCTCGTCGCGCTCGACGAATGGAAAGCGAGCGAGGCGCCGCGGCGGCGGCTGCTGATGTTTGCGGTGCTCGCGCACGATTTCGGCAAACCGGCGACGACCGCCTACGCCGAGAGACGCGGAGCGATGCGCTGGATCAGCCCCGGACACGAAGCGGCCGGCGGACCGCTCGCGAAAAATTTTCTCCGCCGCATCGGCGCGCCGCTCGAGCTCGACCTGCCGGTGTGCGCGCTCGTCGTGCATCATCTCGCGCACCACCACGGCCAGACCGAATTCACCGATACGAGCGTGCGCCGCCTCGCGCGCAAACTCGCGCCCGCCACGATCGACGATCTCGCGCTCGTCATGCGCGCCGACGCAAACGGCCGCCCGCCGCTGCGTTCGCCGGAAATTCACGCGCGCATCGCCGAGTTGTCAGCTCGCGCCCGCACGCTCCAGATCGAAGACGCCGCGCCGAAACCGATCCTGTTCGGCCGGCACCTGATCGAGCTCGGTTTGAAACCGGGGCCGGAGTTCAAGCCGATCCTCGACGCCGCGTTCGAAGCGCAGCTCGACGGCGCGTTTGCCGACGAAGCCGGCGGCGTCGCCTGGCTCAAAGGCCACTTGAGTTCGCGTCGGTAGTCGCGCGTTGGCCGCGCCACCTCGCGAGGCGAGTTCGCAACCTACCCCGCTTCCGCCGCGAGCCACAACTCGACCGGCCCGACCGCGAGTTCGCCGTCGCTCAAAACTTTCGCGCGCAGTCCGCCGCGGCCCATCAGCCAGTCCTCGGCGCCGGGCGCGACGACGTTGTTCATCCAATAACACGGCCGCGCCTCGGCCGTGCCTTCGAACTCCACGCCGCCGAGCGAAAAGCGCCGGCCGATGAGCGTGTTCAGGTCGACGCCCTCGATGATCACGTTGCGCCGAAATGCATCCGGCGTGAGCGCGGGCACGCGAAACTCGCGCTGCGCCGCGAGGTAGATTTCCCACGCGAAAAACGTCACCTGGCCCTTGTAGTCGGGCCGGTAGCCGTAGAAGCGATCACCTTCGAGTCCCCAGCCCGCGCGGCACTTCGCGCGGGCAACATCGCGCGCCGGATGCGTGCCCGCGGGCTGACCGTGGCGGCCGAAAAAATTGTGGCCGGTCGAAATAAAAAGATGGCGGATGGTCACGGCGGGACTCACGGCGGCGAAACCATCATCACGTTGCGTGCCACGATGCAAACCGTCTGACTGGCGTAAATGCTTCGGGCGTTTCAGTGGGATCTCGCGCGACAGGTCGAGCGGCTGGACTGGCTGCTCGCGCAACTGCCGCGCTACGCGGCGTGGGGCTACAACGAACTCTACCTGCACCTCGAAGATGCGATCGAGTATCCGAGCCTGCCCGGCGTGGCGCGACGCGATGCCTATTCGCGGAAACAATTCGCGCGGCTCGTCGACGCGGCGACGCACGTCGGCATCGGCGTCGTGCCGATCGTCAATCTCCTCGGCCACACGCAATATCTGATCAAGGTGCCCGAGCTGCGCGAGCTGAACGAACTCCGCGCCGCCGATGGCGCGCCGCTGGAGCGCGGCCAGATTTGCCCGGTGCACCCGCGCACGCTGGAGATCGCGGAAAAACTGCTGCGCGATGTGGCGCCGTTCTGCACCGCGGGCAAGGTGCACGTCGGGCTCGACGAGTCGTTTCACCTCGGCAAACACCCGCTGAGCCGGAAGGAAATCGCGCGCGTCGGCCGCGCGGCGCATTTCACGCGTTACGTCGGGCGGTTGCGCGCGCTGACCGGATCGCTCGGGCTGCGGATGGGCATGTGGGCGGACATGCTCTACTTTCTTCCCGGCGCGATTCCGCTGCTGCCGCGCGATGTCGCGGTCTACGAATGGTATTACTATTCGTTCGCGCGCCGGCCGCGCGTCGAGTTGTTCAACTTTTCCGAGAGCGACATCGGCGAACGACTGTGCGCGCGCGGCCTCGAATACTGGGGCTGCCCGATGAACGGTGCATTTCGCCACGAGCCGCTGCCGCATTTCACGGACCGGCTGGAAAATATTCTGTCGTGGTGGCGGCACTGCGGGCGAATGAACGCCGCGGGATTTCTCGTGACCTCGTGGGAACCGAACCGACTCACGCTGGAACTCACGACGGTCGTCGACGCGGCCGCGGCGAGCCTGTGGCTCGACGGCGGCGAAATGACGCCGCGCGTGATGCTGGAAAAAGGATTCGCGCGCGTCTTCGGAAAAACGAGCGCCCGGCGTTCCGCCCGCGTGGCGCTGGCCAGCGATCGTTTTCCGTTCAGCGGTTATCCGCGCTGGGAAATCAATGCGAACTGGGACGTCGTCTCACGCCGCGAGCCGATCGCGCCTTATCGCGAGGAGGAAAAGTTTTTCGCACGACTCGCGCGTGAGGCGCGGAATTTGCCGGCGCCGCTGCGAGCGAGCATCGAGTTTCGGCACTATCTCGCGCAGCGCGATCGATTCGTGCGCCGCGGCGGAAAGCGGCCGTCGATGCGCGCGGGTCTAAACGCGGCGCGCATCATGTGGCAGCGCACGCGCACAGGTCACGGGCCCAACGAAGCGATCGTGCGCGCGGACGCGGCGCGGCAGCGGAGCGAAGGCTGGCAGCTTTGCTACCGCGTGGAAAATTTCGCGCCGGTGGTCCAGCTCGTCGCCGTCGAGCAGCGATGCGCCGGCGGCTCGTGGAGCGCGCGGCAGGCATGCCACACGATTGAATTTCAGGCGCGTGCCGCGCGACCGCGCGGCGGTCTCACGCGCGAACACGCCGCGCCAATCGCGTGGGACGGCGATCCGGCAAATCCGCCGCGGCTGCGGTTCGTGCTGCGCGGCGTCGGTCAGGTGAAAATTTCCGCGGTCGCGCTGACGGATGGCGTGGCGACGTGGCGCGCAAAACTCGCGCGCACCGTCCTCGGAAAACCGGCGCCGAAACGCGGCTGGCCAAAGGTCGATTTCGCCCGCGATCGGGATCGCGCGAAAATCCGTTTCGCGACGCGGGCCTCCGCGCGAAAAAGTCGGCGGTGAAGGCGAGCGCCGGCGGCTGGAGCAGTTTCCAAAATGCCGTGGCCGTTTTTGCAGGTCGGGCTTCACGCCCGACACGTCGGGGATGAACCCCGACCTACATGCCTGACGCGGCTACGAGTTTATTTTAACCGCGCTATTCGTCGCCGAGCAGATTCACGCGCACCTGCGTGCCGAGATCGGGGAAGCGCAGCCAGAAGCCGGCGATCGTGGCCGGCAGGATGAGGACCTTCGGGTTTTCGATCGCGGGCGTGTAGTAGCTGTCGTTGTTCGCGACCTGGAAGCGGTCGCCGTTGGCGAGCGTGAAAATCTGCCGCGGCTCCCAGCCGCGAAATTTGCCGGGGATCGTGCTCTCGATGGGCGCGGGCTCGGCGCTCGGCGCCGCGGCCGCGGCCTTCAACCGTGCCTTGGCGCGCTCGAGAAAATTGGGCCCGCGCGTCGCGGCGAGCTCGGCCGCGGAGGTGGGCGCGGGCGTGGGAGCGGCAGCCGCGCGCGGCGCGGCCGTGGAAACGGGCGCCGAAGCCGCCGTGCTCGGTGCGGTCGGCGTCGCGGCGCGCGTCTTGTAGTTTTCCACGAGCGCATCGAGGCGCGCGCGCTGCTCGGCCGAGAGACCGCTGAGCCCGGCGGCGGCGAGATCGGCGGCGGAAATCGAGGACGTGAAACCGCTTTCTGCGGCCGCGGCCGCTGCGAAGCCGAGCATCGAGAACAACAGCGCCGCGATCGTGGGTCTCATGGCACACGCGTAACAGCGGACGGCGGGGCGTCGCAACGTCTTTTGCGCGCAAAGAAAAACGGCAGCCCGGGCGGGCTGCCGTTGAGAGTGAACCGGAATCCGGCGCTACGATCAGAAGGATTTCTTCAGATCGAAGAACCAGAAGCGGCCGATGATATCGTAGGCGTTTTTGACCGTGTTGTTCTCCGCGACGAAGCTGCCGTCGCCGGGGACGTAAGGCGCGGACTTGTTGAACACGTTGTCGGCGCCGACCGTCCAGGTGACGTTGCGGAGCCAGCTCCGGCCGAAGTCGGGCATGCGATACGAAACGGACGCGTCCATCTTGAAGTAGGTCGGCGTCTCGGAAGCTTTGCCGTTGATCGTGTAGTCGTTGGTCGTCGACGCACCGCCGAAGAGCGTGCCGGGCACGGTCACCTTCGGGAGATAAGTGCCCGAAAGCGACGCGGTCCAAGCCTTGTAACCGTAGTTGACGTAGGGCTTGAGCACGTAACCGGGGAGCAGACCTTCATAGCCGGCGCCACCGGTGGTGCTGTCGGTCATGAGGCGCGCGTATTGCAGGTAAGGATCGGCCTGCGTGGCGCGGAACTTGAAGTTGAACAGGATCGTCGAGCTGACACCGACCGCAAAGTTGCCGATGGAATCGGTCTTGAAGTGGTAGTCGACGGAGATGTCCAAGCCATCCGTCTTCTGGTCGCCGGCGGGATTGCGCACGACGGAGACGGAGCCGAAGTTGGTGCTGTTGACCTGATTCGGCGCGTTCGACGTGAGCTTCTCACCATCGGCGAAGACGAAGCCGGCGCCGAGATGCAGCGGGTCCTGATTGTAGAGGGACGCGGCGCCCTTGGCGTTCAGGTCGGCCGCGATCGCGGTGTAGTCGATGCTACCCACCTGATCCTGCGTGATGTTGTAGTAGTCGACCGTGACGGTGAGGCCTTTGACCTGCTTCGGCGAGTAGACGAATCCGACCGTGTAGGACTTCGAGTGCGAGGGCGCGAGGCCTGGGTTGCTCAGCTCGACGGAGCTGCCCTGAAGCACGACGTGCGTGTTCAGCGAGCCGCCAGGGCCGGAGCTGCCATTGCCCTGGGCGATCGTGAAGCTCGGGGAATTCGCGTTGGACGGGCCGAAGAGGTTGAAGATCGACGGAGCGATGAAGCCCTTCGCCCACGTGCTGCGGACGACGAAGCTGTCGTCGAACGGCAGCCAGCGGATGCCGAACTTCGGCGTGTTCGCATGGCCACCTGGTTCGATCTTCTCGTAACGATCGGCGAGCGTCGCATCGAGAGTGTAGAAGCCGGGGACGCCGTCCTTCGGCGAGATCAGCGGCACGCCGGTCTCGAGGAAGATGCCCTTCGTGTTGCGGGAATTGCCGCCGCCCGGATAGGTCTGCGCCGGCGGGTAGCCGAGCGCGAGGCCGTTGGCATAGAGACCGTCGACACTGGCCGAGACGGCTTCATGACGCGCCTCGACGCCGAGCGCGAACGCGAGCGGACCGGCGGGCAGATCGAAGGGCTTGCCGCGCAAGCGCACGCTGATGTCGCGCAGGTCGGCGGATTCCTTCTTGAACAACGTCACCTTCAGCGCGTCCAGCGTCGTCGGGTCGTTGAAGCCGGGGAGCGCGAGGAAGTCATACACCGGGAGGTTGTTGCCGTTGGCGTCGGTGAGGAGCGACAGCGGACGACCCGCGGCATTGTAGACGTATTTGCCATTCACGATCAGCGGCATCATCGCCGTGTTCATGTTGGCGCCGTTGCCGCCGCCGACTTCGGTCTGCGTGTCGCTCGAGCGGGAATAGTTATAAGTCGCTTCCCAGCTATAACGCTCGTTGATCTCGCCCTTGAAGCCGCCGACGAAACGCCAGGTGTTGGTCTCGAGGACGTCGTCGCGCTTGCCGAGCTCAACGGTGCGCTGCCGCACCGTCGGGGCGCCGGCGGGCGCGCCCACGCCGAGCGTAATGCCGAACAAATTGTAAGGATTGTTGGCCGGGATGCTCAGGGAATTCTGGCCGGCGGGACCCGCACCGGCGATCGGCGCCGGCGCAAGGCCGCTGCCGTGATTGAGCGTCTGCGAATAGAGGAAGTCGCCGAAGACTTCGAGGCTCTTGCCGAACAGCTCCTTGTTGGCATTCAGCACATACTCGCTGCGGCGCGTGCTCACGACGAGCGGATTGCCGTAGAGCGTGGTGTTCAGGATCGACGTGCTGCCGACGGAGGCGAAGGCCGGCGTCGAATTGACCGGGATGTAGATGCCCGCGGCTTCGAGCTGCGCGAGCGTCTGCGGCGCGGCATTGGGATCGGTCTTGGCCGGAGGAGTCTGGATCGCGGCGTTATATTTCGGAGCGCCCACCGCGAGCGGCGAGCCCGCGAGGATGTCGCTGTTCACGCGGCCGGGATAGCTGCCGCTGAACACCGAGCTCGTGACGTTGTAGCCTAGCTTGGCGATGCCAGCGGGATCCAGCGTGGTCAACGGGCGATCGGTGGTGAGCAGCGGCGTGTTCTCGAAGTGCTGCGCGCCGAAGGTGATCGATGCGCCGGGCTGGGAGACACCGCCGGAGATGTAGACGTTGCGGGTTTTGTAGTCTCCGTTTTTCGTCGTGGAATAGCGGGCGCCGGTCTCGAACCCGTTGTAATCCTTCTTCAGGATCACGTTGACGACGCCGCCGATGGCGTCGGAGCCGTAGATCGTCGAGGCGCCGTCCTTCAGGATCTCGATGCGGTCGATCATGGCCGTCGGGATCGTGTTGAGGTCGACCAAGCCGCCGGTGCCGTTATCGGTGCTGAAGCCCGAGATCGGCATGCGGTTGCCATTGACCAGCACGAGGGTCGTCAGGTTGCGCAGCGAGACATTCGATTCGCCGCCGTAACCGTTGTTGGACTCGGTGCCGAGATTGCCGTTGCCGGAAAAATACGGCGTCAGCTCGCGGAGCATTTGCAGTGGATCGGTGGCGCCGATGCGGCCCATGTCACTGCTTTGCAGGGTCACGACCGGATTGGCCGTGACGGTGCTCGATACAGGGAGATAAGAGCCGGTAACCTGGAATTTCTCCATTACCTGCGGCTCTTCCTTGGTGGGTGTGGTGGTCGTGGTCGCCGTTTGAGCAATGGCAGTGCCGATGCTCAACAAGGCAATCAGACCGAAACGCGAAGCCGCACTCGCGGCGTTCAGCTGCGGTTTGTTCATGGTTGTTGTGTGTGGTTGTAGCTGAGCTCAGTCGGCGTAGCCGCCGGCTGACGTTGTGGTGAACGCTTTATGACACGACTGTGCCGCCCGGGATTGCAACCAAGAACTTTCCCGTGCTCTTCCGCTTCATTCCGTAGGATTATCCCCGATGACTTGCGCCCGTGAATACAGCCGCGCATGGTTCGCGTCGAATGAGGGCGTCACTTCGCGCGGGAATATTTCTGGCCGGGTTTGTGTTGGCGATGGCCGCGGCGCGCGGCGCAGCCGCCACCCCGCCTGCCTCCATCGCGCCGGCCGCGCCTTCCACCCCGGCGGTCCCGACCGTCGCGCAATTTTTCGGCTCGCCCAACCTCCGACAGCCGCGGCTCTCGCCCGACGGCACGAAGATCGCCTTTCTCTTCCCCAACCAGGGCAAGATGGCGCTCGGCCTCTTCGATCGCGCGACGAAGGAATCTCATCTCATCCTGCGCGGCGAAGACGAGAGCCTCTACTCGTTTTTCTGGAAGGGAAACGACCGGATCGTCTTCGAGGCCGACGTCTCGGGCAACGAGTCGTTCTTCATCGGCTCGACCGATCTCGACGGCCGGCACGTGCTGCGCATCGCCGAATCGCAGCGGATCGAAAACAACCTCACCGGCGATTCCGCCGGCATCGTTCATCCGCTTCCCCTCGATCCCGAGCACATCGCGGTCATGGGTTATTTCGCCGGCAACATCGACAACGCCCTCTTCGTCGGAGGCGCCGCCATCGTCGCGCGGCTGAACGTCCGCAACCGCGGCCTCTCGCCCCTGCTCGAAATCCGCGACTCCGACCGCCTCGTCTCGCTGTTTTTCGACCAGCGCGGCGCGTTCCGGCTGCGCGCGCGGCTCGAGGGCAAACAACTCATCTGGGAACACCGGCGCGACGACCAGGATACTTTCCAGCGCGTCGCGCAGCATCCGTTTCACGGCTATGCCGAGACGTGGGCGCCGCAGGGTTTCGCCGCTGACAACACCACGCTCTGGCTCATCTCGCGCGAGGAGCACGATCGCGGCGCGCTCTACGCGGTCGACACGCGCACGTTCGCGCGCGGCGCGCCGCTCTTCGTGCCGCCGGAAGGCGAGATCGAGGAACTCATCGTCAGTCCGGACCGACGCCGACTGCTCGGCGTGCGTTACGAATCGGAGCGCAGTCATTATTACTGGTTCGATGCGACGCGCGGCGCACTGCAGGCGAAGCTCGAGAAAACGTTTTCCGGTTGCGACGTGCGGATCGCGAGCACGTCGGACGACGAAAACGTCGCGCTCGTCTGGGTGAGCCACGATCGCGAGCCGGGCACCTACTACGTGCTCGACCAAAAGGCCGGCTCGCTCACGCAGTTCAAGCGCACGCGCGACATCGATCCCGCGCAACTCAGCCCGCGCGAGCCGATCGCCTACACCGCGCGCGATGGACTCGTGATTCACGGCTACCTCACGCTCCCGCGCGGCACGAACGGCAAAAACCTTCCTCTCGTCATCCATCCGCACGGCGGCCCGTTCGGCATCCGCGATTCGTGGGGCTACGATTCCGAGGCGCAGTTTCTCGCCAGCCGCGGCTACGCCGTGCTGCAGCCGAACTACCGCGGCTCCGGCGGCTACGGCCGCGCGTTCATCGACAAGGGCCGGCAGCAATGGGGCCGCGCGATGCAGGACGATCTCACCGACGCCGTGAAATGGGCCGTCGATCAGGGCATCGCCGATCCCGCGCGCGTCGGCATCTACGGCGCGAGCTACGGCGGCTATGCGGCGCTCGCGGGCGTGACGCTCACGCCGGACTTGTATGCGTGCGCCGTCAACTACGTCGGCGCCGCCGACCTCGAGATCACGTTCAAGCCGCGCGGCGCGGACGCGTGGAACACGCCGGACGATTTCAGCTTTCAGACCGAATGGGTCGGCCCGACGAAGGAATACCGCGACGCCACCTCGCCCGTGAATCTCGTCGACCGCATCAAGGTGCCCACGCTGCACGCCTACGGCGCGGAGGATCCGCGCGTGAAGATCGATCACTGGTCGCGGCTGGAACCGCAGTTGAAAAAATATCACAAGGACTACCAGTCGATCGTGCAGGGAAAACAAGGCCACGGCTTCCGCGACGCGAACGCCTCGGTCTCGTTCTACGCCGCGCTCGAAGCGTTCCTCGAAACGAATCTCAAGGAGCGCCCGGGCACCGTGAAAGTCGGCGAACCGAAGGTGATCGACCTGCCGGCGAAAACGAAATGACGGCGCGAGCCGCGCGACGGGACTTTCGTCAGAACTTGCGATCGACCGAGAGATAGAGGAACCGGCCCTCGGCGTTGTAGATCGCGCCGGGATAGCCGGTGGAATTTCCGCCGTCGCCGAGCGCGCGCGGCGGATCGACATCGAAGAGATTGCGCACGCCGAGCGTCAGCTTCGTGTCGCGCAGCCACGCGCGCCGCGTCGAGCGAAACGAATACGCGAGCTGCCCGCTCGTGATGAACGTGCTGCCGACTTCGTAGGGGTTGCCCGAGAGATCGCGGTCCGTGAACCCGTCGGTATACGCGCCGGAAAGGTAGACGTCGAAATTCCGGTAAATCCACGAAAGGTTCACGCGGCCTTTCCAGCGCAGGTAGCCGTCGTCGCCCGTGCCCGTCGAATCCTGCCCGAGCACGCTGACCAGCGGCGCGCCCGCGACCGCCGCGCGCTCGAAGCGCGTGACGAGCGTCCACACCGTCGTCAGTTCCCAGCGGCCGAGCGTGTCGGTCGGCCGCTGATAACCGCCGCTGAAATCGAAGCCTTCGACGTGCGTGCGGCCGATGTTGTAGTAGACGGCGTTCACGATGCTGATCGAGCCGTCCGGCGAGAGGAAAATGCTTTCGCCCGGCGCGAGCCCGCCGGGCACGAGGCCGAACGCGCGGTTCACCGTGCCCTGCGGATCGGCCTCGACGGTGCCGTTGCGATTCACGCGCCAGTAATCGACGCCGAGCGAAAAACCCTTCAGGCGGCGCACCGTCGGCGACCACACGAAGCCGGCGTTGAAGTAATCCGTCTTCTCCGCGGCGAGGTGCCGGTTGCCCTGCAGCGTAATCGGCTGCTCGGCCTCGACGAAGCCGTCGCGCGGATCCTCGATCGGAAACTTCGCCGAGATCGGCGACGAGTAGAGTTCGTAAAGCGACGGCTCGCGAAAACCTTTCGAATAACTCGAACGCAGCGTGAGCTGGTTGCCGAACGGCAGGTAGCGCAGCGCGATCTTCGGCACCGTCGCCTCGCGATGGCTGCTGAAGAATTTCTCGTAGCGCACCGACGCGCGCGCCTCGAGCGGGCGGAAGATCGGCAGCCGCGTCTCGACGAAGACGCCGCCGATCTTGCGCTGCGCGTTGGTCTGCGCGGCGGCGGCTTCGCCGACGAGATCGCCGGCAAGCGCCAGCGCGTCGGGATTTTGATCGAGCTGCTCGTGGCGAAAGTCGCCGCCGAGCGCGAGTCCGACCGGTCCGCTCGGCAGCCGCCAGAGTTCGCTCGTCGAGAGGACGAAGTTGAGCTCCGCGAGGGCCGACTGGCTGAGGCTCTTCGCGACGACGTTCGCGTAGTTGATCACCGCGCTGCTGTTGGTCGCGATCGGATTCTGGTAGTAGCCGAACGGATTGTAAGGCGTCGCCGTGCCGATGAACGCGCTGTTGCGCGAGTCGAAGATCGGCGACGCGGCGTTGACGATCTCGTTGAACCGCGTCGCGGACGGCATGCGCAGATCCGAGTGATCGCGGATCGCGCTGTAGCTGATCGACGCGTCGAAATTCCAGCGGCCGGCGACGTTTTCGCCCTTGAGGCCGGCGGTGAAGAGCGTGGCGCTCGTCTCGTCCTGGATGATGCGGTTGCCGAATTCCGCGAGCCGCGCGCGGCTGCCGTCGGCGATGTCCTGGTTGAACGGGTTGAAGGGATTCGTCGCGCCCGGCGCCGCGAGCCGCTGCACGAAGCCGTTCACGAACTGCGTGCCGAGTCCCGGCACCGTGCCGCTCGGCACGCGCGAGCCGGCGGCGACGGTCTGCACGATGCCGAAGAGCGGATTGATGATCGTGAGAATCGGGTTCGCCGTGCGTGCGGGAATCACGAGCGTCACCTGGCCGGGCGTGTCGAAATCGCCCGTCGCCGCGGCGGCGAGCTGGTTTTCGATCTTCACATCCTGATAGGAAAAATCCGCGTAGGCGCGGACGTTGTCGGTGCCGAAGACTTTCCGGTCGAGCGAACCGAAGGCGCCGGCGCGCTTCACCTCGGGATACGACATCGCGGTCTCGTTGAAATTGTAGGTCGAGAGCCGGTCGAAGTTGTAGGTGTAGCCGGACGCGGGCTTGAGGCCGTTGTTCGCCACGTCCGCGCCGGAGTTCGCGAAAAAGAATGCGGCGTTCGACGGCACGCCGGGAATCGGCGCGAAGAGCGACTGGTTGAGCGCGGTCGCGACGGCGAAGCGGCTGACTTCGAGATTGGCCGGGCTCGAGTTGGTGCTGAGAAACGGCGGGACCGCGGAATACGCGCGGTCGCGATTCAGGATCGCGCCCTTGTGATAATAATTCACGCCGAAGAGCGCGGAGAGTTTGTCGGTGGTCTTGCCGGTGACGACGCTCGCGGTGATTTCGGCGGAATCCTTTTCCGTCGTGTCGCCGTAGCTGACGAACGATTCCCTGCCGTCGATGCCGCGGCGGAGCCGGATGTTGATCACGCCCGCGACCGCGTCGGCGCCGTAGAGCGCGGACGCGCCGTCCTTCAAAACTTCGATGCTGTCGATCGCGGCGAGCGGAATCGAATTCAGATCGACGAACGCCGTGCTGCCGCCCGCGCCGACGGGATAATCGGCGACGCGCCGGCCGTTGATGAGGACGAGCGTCGCCTCCGGGCCGAGGCCGCGGAGCGAAATCGCGGAAGCGCCGGGCGTGAAACCGGTGGCGTTGTTCGAGATCGGCACGGAGTTGGCGTTGGCGACATTCGTCGTCTGCAACAACTCGGCCGTGCTCGTGTAGCCCGTTTCTTCGATCGCCTTGCGATCGAGCCGGACGATGGGCGACGCGCCGGCTTCGACGGCGGTTTCCGTCGAGGGAATGTAAGAGCCGGTGACGACGAAACGATCGAGTTGCTGCGGCGACGATGAATCGTCTTTTTTCGCGTCGGTGCCCGTGGGCGCCGGCGCCGACTGCGCGAGCAAAAGCGGCGCGCCGGCGAGCAGCAGCGAAACGACCCGCGCGGCGCGGACGACGGAGGAAAACGGGTTCATGGGAAACGGGCGCGCGATCGGTCGTTCGACCGGGAAAATCGCACGGTCCCGCGCGCCGATGAGACGGCTGCGCCGCCGACGTTGGCAACGCCCAAATCGGCCGCGAGGCGCCGCGCGGGCGCTTGCCTTCCGCGCGCTCGTGGCCTCCTCTCGGGAGACGATGAAAGAGCTGCAGGCGATCGTGCGCGCGCTGACCGAAGGGCCGGCGGCGGAGACGGTGCTCGCGACGCTCGTGACCGTCGAAGGATCTTCCTATCGCCGGCCGGGCGCGCGGCTGCTCGTGCGCGCCGACGGCACGCGCCTCGGCTCGATCAGCGGCGGCTGCCTCGAGGAGGATGTGCTCATCCGCGCGCGCGAGGTGCTCGCCACCGGCCGCGCGCAGGCGGTCGTCTACGACACGACGGCGGAGAACGATCTCGTCTGGGGCGTGGGCCTCGGCTGCCACGGCGTCGTTCGCGTGCTGCTCGAAAAACTTCCGCCGCGTCCGCGCTGGGCCGCGACGCTCGCGGAAAATTTCGCCGCCCGCCGCACGACGATGCTCGACGTCGAGCACGATCAAACCGACCCCGCGCTGCTCGGCACGCGGCTCGCCGCCGCGAAACCCGCGCCCGCGCGCGGCGTATTTCGCGAGACGATCGCGCCGCCGACCGCGCTTTTCATTTACGGCGCCGGCGACGACGCGCAGCCGCTCGCGCGACTCGCGCACGAGCTCGGCTGGCGCGTGACGATCGGCGATCCGCGCGCGGCGTTTGCGACGGCGGCGCGTTTTCCGATGGCCGCCGCGCTCGTCGTCGCGCCGGCCGCGGAGCTCGTCGCGCGCACCGCGCCCGACGCCGCCTCGCTCGCCGTGGTGATGACGCATCACTACGTGCACGACGTGCCGTTGCTGCGCGAGCTGCTGCCGCTTCCCCTCGCCTACCTCGGGCTGCTCGGCCCGCGCAAACGCGCGGAGCGCATCCTCGACGATCTCGCGCGCGACGGACTCGCGGTCAGCGCCGAACGGCGCGCCGGGCTCCACGCGCCGGTCGGGCTCGATCTCGGCGCCGATGCGCCGGAGCAGGTCGCGCTCGCGATCGTCGCCGAAATGCAGGCCGTGCTCGGCGGCCGCAACGCCCGGCCGCTCCGCGAACGGTCGCGCCCGATCCACAGCGCCGCGTCATGAAGACCGATTCGTTTCATTTCGGCGCGGTGATTCTCGCCGCCGGCGCGTCGACGCGCATGGGCACGCCGAAGCAGCTGCTGCCGCTCGCAGGCCGGCCGCTGCTCGTGCACGCCGTCGAAGCCGCGCTCGCCTCGCCGGCGTGGCCGGTCGTCGTCGTGCTCGGAGCGGACGCGGAAAAAATCCGCCCGACGCTCGCGCGGCTGCCGGTGCTCGTCATCGAGAATGCCGCATGGGCCGAAGGCATGGCGGCGTCGGTCCGCGCCGGCATGTGCGCGCTGCACCAGTTTTCGCGCGCGCTCGATGCCGCGCTGCTCGCGCTGTGCGACCAGCCGGCATTTTCCGCGGACGTGATCGCGCAACTGCTCGCGGCGCAGCGCACGTCGGGCCGCAGCATCGCCGCCGCGCGCTACGCGGGGCGCAACGGCGCGCCGGCGCTTTTCGGGCGCGAGCATTTTCCCGCGCTCGCGCAGCTCACGGGCGAGGCGGGCGCGCGCGCGTTGCTCAACGACGATCCCGCGCGCGTCGCCGCGGTCGAGTTGCCGCAGTTCGCGGTCGATGTCGACACGCCGGCCGACTACGCCGCGCTGCAAAAAAATCCCTCGTGAAACGCGGCGCGCCGTTCGCGCCGGCCGGCGGCGGGCGCCGAAAAATCCGCCCGCCGCGCTCCGCGCAGAAATTTTCCCCGCCATGAAAAAAATCCTCCCCGCGATCTTCGCACTGCTCTTCACCGTCGCGGCCTTCGCCGCCGACAAGCCGGACAAGGAAAAATCGAAGCGGGAGCTCGCCGCGATGGAGGACGCGTTTTGCGCGATGGCGCGCGACCAGGGAGTGCTTGCGGCCTTCGAGCATTTCGCCGCGCCGGACGTCGCGTTCATCGACACCGATCCGCGGCAGTTCCGCGGGCTCGCCGCCGTGCGCGAACGCATGGGCCCCGACCAGCCGGGCGTGAAGCTCACGTGGTCGGCGTCGTTCACCGATGTGTCGGACGACGGCACGCTCGGCTACAACTACGGCCGCTACGAGCTGCGCCGGCCGGGCGCGGACGGCGCCGAAGTCGTGCGCACGGGCTGGTTCCTCACGATCTGGAAACGCCAGCCCGACGGCACGTGGCGCTACGTGATGGACAACGGCGCGCCCGACCGGCCGGCGCCCGCGGCTGCGGCCGCGAAAAACGATCCGCCGTCTGCGCGCGGTGCGGCGCCGACGGCGGCGAAAAAGAATTGAGCGCGCGCGGCGCGATCGTGTCACGCGCGCGAAGGTCGTCAGGGCAGTTTCGCCTCGGCGACTTTCCGGCTCTGCGCGGCGCGAAAATCCTCGAGCGCTTTTTTCGTCTTCGCATCGCCGAGCGCGAGGATCGCGACGGCGAAGAGCGCGGCGTTGATCGCGCCGGGCTTGCCGATCGCAAACGTCGCGACGGGGATTCCGCCCGGCATCTGCACCATCGACAGCAGCGAATCGAGTCCCTTCAGCGAGGCCGATTCCATCGGCACGCCAAGCACCGGCAGCGGCGTGAGCGCAGCGGCGACGCCCGCGAGGTGCGCCGCGCCGCCGGCGGCCGCGATGATCGCTTTCAAGCCGCGCGCTTCGGCGCCGCGGCAGTATTCGATCACGAGGTCCGGCGTGCGATGCGCGCTGATCGCGCGTTTTTCGTAGGGCACGCCGAGTTGGTCGAGCGTCTGCGCACAGTGCTGCATCGTGTCCCAATCCGACGTGCTGCCCATGATGATTCCGACAAGAGGGGTGGCCATAGGAGGCGAAAGGCGAGCGGCGAGCGGCGAGCGGGGCAAGCCAAACTCGGCATCGCCCGCGCTCGTTCTGTGTCACAACGGTCGCCGCGCAGCCGGCGGCCCGCGCGAAACTTCCCCGACTCGCGAAACGCCTACACCAGCGAGACGCCCTTCGGCACGCGCACGACTGTCGTGCCCGCGATGCGGTCATGCCACGACTGCTTGTCTTCGTCGATCGCCACCCAGATGAAACCGAGGCCGACCACGACGAGCGAAAGGAAACAGCTCACCGCGCGCACCGCGGCCGTCGCCCAATCCATCGGACGATTGTCGATGCGCACGACTTTCAAGCCGCAGATGATGCCGCCGATCGTCGTGCCGCGGAATTTCCACATCAGCGCGCCATAGACGCCGAGCATGAGCAGGAACGACGGCGGCCCGCCGTGGAGGCGCAGCGCGTGCGGGAAGGCGCGGAGCTGCGACAGCAACGCCACGAACCACTCCAGCGTTTCGAAAATCAGCGACGTGAGCACGGCGACGAGAATGATGTCGAGAAACAGCGCCCACAGCCGAATCCAGAATCCGGCGCGCGGCAGCGTGGCCGCCGGGACGGCCGTTGGCAAAGGCGGCGGCACTCCGACGACCGGCGCGGCGATGACGCTGGCCGCGGATGTTTCCGCACCCGCCATCGCGCCGAGCGGCGCCGCGAAAGCATGCACGCCGGTGGAGGGCGGGATCGTCTGCGCCGGCATCGTGCTCGCGGCGGTCGTTGCACCGGTCGCATCGCCAGGTGCGGCAAAGACGGACGCGTTTGCCGCCGCCGGTTTTTCGCGACGCGTCGTCAGCATCAACGTGTAGACGACCACGCCGAGCCCGATCCAGCCGAGCAGCTTGAAAACGAGGATGCCGAGAATCGGCACGGCGTAGAGCAGCGTCACGAGGACGCCGCCGATCAGCACGCCGACGGCCGGATGCGCGAGCGGGCCGTTGCCGAAGAGCCGCGTCACGGGCCGGCCAATGCACGCGAGCATCACGGCCTTGCCGAACAGCGTCGCACACCCGAGGCCGACGGCGATGAACGGCACCACCGGAATCCCGATGAGCGTGATGCACAGCAGGACGATCGCAATCGGCGCGAGCAACACCGTGAGAATCGCCGCAAGAATCGAGGAGCCGGGCCGCGTCGCCAGCGTTTGCGTGCAGCGATCGATGCCGCCGCGAAACAGCAGCGCGAGCAGCACGTAGAACGCGAGAAACGCCGCCGCGACAAGCCACGTCCAGGCGACCGCCCGATCGAACGCGAGCAGCCGGCCCCACAGCGCGCACTCCATGAACCACGCGCGCAGCCGGTCAAAGTGGCCGAACTTCACGCCGAAACTGATGTTCTGCACGCCGTGCCGCACCGAGGCTTTCGCATCGCGCGTCACGACGCCGCCGATCGACACGAGATCGCCCTGCACGTCGGCCTGCGGCCCGAGTTCCACGTCGCCGAGCACCGCGACGACATCGTGCGTGCGTCCGTTGACGTAGACATTTCCGAGCACGGCGACGACGTCTTGCGCCGGGCCGGTGACGCGGACGTTGCCCATCACGGCGACGACATCGCGCGACTCGCCCTCCATCCTCGCGGAACCGAACACCGCCACGACATCGCCGGCGCGTTCGTCTTTTTCGACGCTGACATCGTGGCCCATCGACACGACGTCCTGAACTTCCCGCGGCGCGCGCGTCTCGGCCGGAGACGCAGCGGTGTCGGCCGCCGCCGGCGTGTCGACGCGTCGCAACTCGGAAGCCGGCTGCGCCTGGGCCGGAGCGGCCGGCGCGGGCGCGGCGTTGTCGGCGGCCGCTTTTTCGTTCGATGGCGGAGCGGCGTCGGGAGTTTTTTGCTGCGGCTCGTCGGCCGCGCGGGCGAACGCGAGGCCGAGGAGCAAGGCGGCCGCGAGCGCGGGGAAAAGTTGACGGGAACTGGTTTTCATCGAGGTAAATTTTTTCAGCGTTCGGCGTAGAGCGTGCGGTAGGCGATCGTGCCGAGTCCGAAGAACGCCACATAGAGCGTCGCGACGGTCGCGAGCCCGCCGTAAAGCCAGAGCGGCGGGATGCCGCCGAGAATGCCCGCGACAAAATCGCCCGCGACGCGGCCGAGGCTCGCGAGCGCCTGCAGGCGCGCGAACTGCGGCGCGAAGATTTCTCGGAAGCGCGCGGCGTCGAATCCATTCAGCACGAAAACGACCGCCAGCAGCACGACCTTGATCACGCCGGCGGAGGCGAGGACGAAACCGATGCGCGCCGCCATCGGCCAGTGCGCGAAACTCTTTTTCCACCATGGCAGCGCGGCGCGACGCGCGATCTCGGCCATGACGCGGCCTTCGAGCGTGGCGGGGGCGCGGCGCGGCGGCACTTCGCGCAGGGCAACATGGATCACGCGCTCGAGTTTCTGTTCGTCCGGCGGGTTCATGGGATCAAGGGCTGAGGTTTTCCCGCGCGGCGCCGCTGCGGCCGAGAATCTTGGCGAGCGCGGCGCGGGCGCGGAGGATGTCGGTCTTCACCTTGGCGAGCGAGACGCGGAGTTTCTTCGCGATCTCGTCGTAAGGCAGGTCTTCGAAATGGTAGAGCACGAGCGGCACGCGCTGGTGCTCGGGCAGCTGCTCGAGTGCGCGCTTCACGAGGGCGCGCCGGTCCGCGGCGTCGACGCCGGCGAAAAACGTTTCCGGGGCGGCGAATTCGACTTCGGGCAGCTCGTCGCCCGCGGTGTCGGCGCGCTTGAACTCGGAAAAAAATTTCCAGCGATTACGATAGCGCGCGAGGTGGTTGAGCGAGAGGTTCGTCGCGACGGTCTTCAGCCAGCCGCCGGCGGTCGGGCTGGTGCGCAGGTGATCGAAGTTCTCGTAGGCCTTCAGAAAAACTTCCTGCGCGATGTCCTCGGCCTGCGCGTCGTTGGCCGTGATGCGCGCGGCGGTCGAGAAAACCATGTCCTGGTAACTGCGCATGAAGGAGGGAAAATCGGCCGGCACGGGCGTCACCGCCGCCGGAGCCGGGGATCGGGATGGGGCGAGAGGGGCAGCGAGGAGGGTTTGCACCGGAGGTTCATTGTCCTCGCTCACAACCCGCACGCGCAGGGGAAAGTTGCTGGATTCGATCGCGATCGCGCCATGTTCCGGGCCGGCGGAGGTTTGCGCGACCTCGGCCGCCGCCACTGCGGCGACCGGCGCGGCGGCGGGGGCGGGCGCGGGTTTCGGCGCGGCGATCGCCGCGAAAACAGCGTCGACCGAGGGCGAGCCGGCGGCGGGTTTCGGCGCGACGACTTCGCCGCGCATGCGCTGCCGAAATTCGGCGTAGGCTTCGCGACCGCGCGTCGCCGCGACGAGATAGCTGACCTCGGTGAGCCCGACGGCTTCGAGTTTCCACGGGCTGTGGCCCCAGTGCCGCGCTTCGCCAAGCAGGCCGAAACTGTCCTCGGCGATGATGCCGCCCGCGAGATTCAACACGACGGCGAGCCGGTGGCCGAGGTCGTCGGAGCGCAGCAGGTATTGATTGCGCATGCCCTCGACGATCTCGGCCGGAAATTTCCACTCCATTAGCACCATCGCCGCGACTTCGCAGCTCGACAGGCCAAACGTCCGGCCCTCCCACGTGAGGTAATCGGGATCGTGCGCCGGATGATACGGCTCGAGGTTGGGATACGATTCGGCGAGCCGGTCGAGCACGAGCAGGCCGAGCAGCCGCATCAGCCCGACGGTGTAGGCGCTGCGCGCGTCGAGGCCGCATTGCAGCGCGAGGCTCTCGCACACGAACGCCGTCTGGATCATGTGCTCGCGGAGCTGATCCGTATCGACGCCGTAATATTTCAGCGGACGGTCGGCGAGCCGCGCGGTCGCCACTTCGCCGACGATCCGGAAGATCTCGTGAAACCCGACGCGCGCCACGGCCTCCTCGACCGAGCCGGTTTTCTGCTCGCCGCCGTAGGTGACGCTGTTGCTCACGCGCAGGATGTGCGCCGCGAGCGAGGCGTCGCGCTTGATCAACTCGCCGATCCGGTCGAGCCCGCTGTTCGCATCGCGCAGCAACCGATCCAGATCCGAAAACACCCGCGGCGCCGGCGGCAACGACCGGGCGATCTCGAGGATCCTATCGCGCGTGATGGCCATGGTGGGGCGGAAACCGCAATGCTCGCCCCGGTGGGTAAAGGCAAGGGCTTGCGGGCAAGGAATCTCCCTTATCGGCACGACCGCGCCGCCAATGAAGAACAACTCCCGCCGATCGCCGCGCGCCGCGCGAAATTCCGCCGGCGCCGCGAGCGGTTAGGGCGTTGTCCTCAATGCGCCGCTCCGGCGGCTCCGTGCGCGATTCGCGCGGCCTTCTCGGACGAGGCGCCCGCCTCCTCAATTACGCAGCCCGATCGTGCGCCCGGAAGAGCCGGTCGAGCGCCGGATCGCTGGCGACAAGCGCATGGATGTCGTTGCGCGTCGCCTGCAGCGCCCACGGATCGAAACCAGCCAGCCCGCGCCGGCGCTCCAGCGCGTCCCACTCGTGCAGCAGATTCATGAGCTGCGCGAGATGCGTGTCGTCCGCCATGTCCGTCATGACGGCGTAGCGATCAAACCCCTCCGCCGCGCTCGCGAGCCGGCCGTGGCGCCGCAACCACTCGTGACTCGCGCCACCCGCCGCCAGCGCGAGGCCGCCCGCGATCGCGAGCGCGGCTTGTTGCGAGACGAGCGCGACACCGAGCAGCACCACGCCACCCGTCAATCCGCCGAGGCGCAGCAAAAACGCCGCGCGCGCCAGCATCTGCGCGGGAGAATTGAAGGGGGAATCTTCTTCGTCAGGCCGCACCGTTTTCATGACAGGAGATTTGGACCGCGGCCTCGCGCGCAAGTGTCGGCGTTGTTCGCGCGCGCCGGACCGATCGCGCCGGTCACTGATGAAACAGGCGCGCGAGGTCGGGACTGCGGTCGACGGTTTCCTGGATGTCATGCCGCAGCGCCTGCACGGCCCACGGATCGAAATCCGGCCGCCCGCGTTTTTGCTCGAGCGTGTCCCACTCGCGCAGCAACGACACGAGCCGGTCGATGCGCGCATTCTCCGCGGCGGGCTCTCCCATTCCCACCGCGTCAAATGCCTCCGCCGCCGGCTCGAGCTGGCCGCGTCGATGCAACCAGCCGCGCACGCGCCACGCCACTGCCAGGGCGAGCGTGCCCGCGGCAAGACACCGCCCATCGCGCAAGGCCGCGCCGAGCAGCGTCAACGTGAGCCCGGCGGCGCACGCGCCCAGAAACCCGACATACGCGGCGCGGGCGAACATCTCGGCCGGCGTGTTGGAGTCGGACCGGGGCGGATGCGAATCGATTTTCATCGGCGCTCGTCATCCGGCGCCGCCTGCCGACAACGCGCCACGATCGAGCGAATCGATCGGCGCGCGCCGCGCGGCGAAAGGCTGGCCGGGGCGCGACGCTCGAGGCAGGAAGGACAAGGGAGTTAGCCGGCGGCCGCCATGCGGCGACGAAGCTGGCGGACCAGGACGCTTCCGTAACCCAGCACGACGCCACCCGACACGAACCACTGCGTGCCGTCGACGAACAACAACGGACAGACCAGCTGCACGAGCGCGAGGGCGATCAACAGATATGCGACGCGCACGCCGGCGCCCGGCATCAACGACCAGCCGTGTTTGAGGTTGCCGCTCTGCTGCTTCTCCTCGTTGCGCCGAAGCGCAGCGTCTTGCAGCAAGCCGAAGGCGTAGCCGATCACGGCGCCGGCGCCGAGGCCGAGAAGGCCGCGCGCGATTTCGAGTAGGTGAGTTTCCACGAGGAAGGGGTTTTGAATTGCGCCAGGCGTTTATTTCGCGAGGGGAGTCTCGGACTGCTTGTCCATGACCATGCCGGCGTAACCGGCGACTCCCATCTCGGGCAGGTCCAGACCCTCGATCTCGACTTCGACGGAGACGCGGTTGCCCACCATGACCTCGATGATCTTGTAGACGATGAGCGACAGGATCGAAAGCGTGACGAAGCACGTCGTCACGCCGATCAGCTCGGCCCAGAACTGGTTCATACCGCCGCCGTAGAAAAGACCGGCGACGTTGCCGGCGACGCCGTTGAAGCCGTCGCCATACGTGCCGTCGGCGAAGAGACCGATCGAAAGGCAACCCCAGGCGCCGTTGACGCCGTGGACCGAGATCGCGCCGACCGCGTCGTCGATCTGATGCCGGTCGAAGAAGAACACCGCCTCGACCACGAGGACGCCGGAGACGAGGCCGATGATCGCGGCGCCGCCGGCGCTGACGAAGGCGCAGGGCGCGGTGATCGCCACGAGGCCGGCGAGCATGCCGTTGCACATCATCGAAGGGTCGGGCTTCTTCGTCTTGAACCACCACATGTAGAGCGTGGTCGCCAGCGCCGCGGTGGCGGAAGCGAGCATGGTGTTGACCGCGACGACCGCGATGCGGAGGTCCGTGCCCGCGAGCGTCGAGCCCGGGTTGAAGCCGAACCAGCCGAACGCGAGGATGAACGTGCCGAGCATCACCATCGGGATGTTGTGCGGCATGATCGGGTGCACGAGCTTGCCGCTCTTGTCGTATTTGCCGTGGCGCGGCCCGATGAGCCACGCGAAGATGAGCGCGATCACGCCGCCCTGCATGTGCACGACGGAGGAGCCGGCGAAATCGAGATGGCCGTGACCGAGGCCGAAATTGACGCCGAGCTGCGAGAGCCAGCCGCCGCCCCAGACCCAGTTGCCGAACACCGGATACATGACGGTGCCGATGAAGCAGCCGTAGATCATGAAGGCGGAGAATTTCCACCGCTCGGCGGCCGCGCCGGTCGGGATCGTCGCCGTCGTGTCCATGAAGACCATCTGGAAAAGGAAGAGCGCAAACGCGGCCGAGTCGTAGCCCGCGCCCTGCAGGAGGAAGCCCTTCAAGCCGAGGAGGCCGAATGGATGACCGAAGAGCGTCACGGTGAACTCGTTGTTCAGCCCGGCGTAGCCACCCATCGTGCCGATCGCGCCGAGGCCGCCGAACATGAAGGCGAAGCCGCACAGGTAGAACCCGAGCATGCCCATCGGATAGATCATGAAGTTCATGGCCATCGTGTGGCTCGAGTTCTTCGCGCGACACAGGCCCGTCTCCACGAGCGCGAAGCCCGCCTGCATGAACATGACGAGGAAGCCCGTCACGAGCGTCCACATGAAGTTGATCGCGACGCGATTGTGCCCGACGCCATCGGCGAGCTTCACCGCGAGCGGCTCGATCTTCGCCTGCGCCGCATAATCGTCGGCCGCTTTTTTCGCGGCGTCGTAGGCTTTGACCTTCTCCGCGTCCTTCTTGTCGTCCGCGCTCAAGTCAGCGGGCGCCGAGACGACGAAGCCGGGCACGTCGGCGGCGGTGCCGGTGGCCGTGCCGGCCGGATCGGGTTTGGGATCGTCGGCCAGCACGCGAAGCGGGCCGACGCTGCAGAAAAGCGCAAGTCCGATCAAAGCGGCGCGCGACCAGTGGAAGGCTGAAGACCAATTTCTCATAGCGGAGAATGATTAATCCGAAGTTGTCCGTGCGTGGGTTTAGCTGAGTGGGATCGCCGCCTCTTGTCGCACCCGCCATACCAAGCGAAATAAACAGAAAATAGATTTTGCGGGCGCGCGTTATGGAAAAAAAATAAACGCCGCCTCTCACGCGCGCGAAACGCGGCGCCGCCGTCCTGCTGTTTCCGCCGCTCTCGCCGCGTCGCGCGCAGCCGGCTCACGCCTCGATGCGTTCCGGTTCGCTCACGAAACGATAGCCCACGCCGGACTCCGTCTGGAAAAACCTCGGCGCATCCCAGTTGTCCTCGAGCTTGCGCCTCAGCCGCATCATGTAGGTGCGGAGGTAGTGCGTCTGCGATTCCGCCTTCGGGCCCCACAACTCGCGCAGGATCAGCCGGTGATTCAGCGCCTTGTCGCGATGGGTGATGAAGAGCTGCAACAGGCCGTATTCCATCGACGTGAGCTTCACGACGCGGCCTTCGCGCGTGACGCGCCGCCGCGCGAAATCCACTTCAATCGTCCCGAAGCGAAACGTGTTGCTCGCCACCGCGGGCTTGATCCGCCGCAGCAGCGCGCGCAATCGCGCGAGCAATTCGCCATCGCCAAACGGCTTCGTCAGATAGTCGTCCGCGCCCGCGTCGAGCGCCGCGATCTTGCTGCCCTCCTGGCCGAACACCGAAAGCACGAGCACCGGCACCGCGCTGCGCCGCCGTAATTCCGTCAACACTTCCACGCCCGTGCGATCCGGCAGGCCGAGATCGAGAATCACGACGTCGACGGGCCCGCTGTTCGCCTCGTCGAGTCCCGCCGCGCCCGTCTCCGCTTCGCGCACGGCATAGCCGGCATCCTCGAGCGCCAGCCGCAGCATCCGCCGAATCTGCACCTCGTCGTCGATCACCAACACCGTGGACTTGGCGGGATCAGCGCTCATCGGTCGGCACGGGCCCCGGCGCCGCATACGGAAGATAAACGGTGAACCGCGCGCCGCCCGCGGGATTGTCGCCCGCCGTCACGTCGCCGCCCTGCGCCTGCACGAAACCGCGCACGATGGAGAGCCCGAGCCCCAGCCCGCCCGCGCGCGCCTCCGGCCCGCGGCGGAATTTTTGAAAAAGATTTTCGCGCCACGACGCCGGCAATCCCGGGCCGCGGTCGTCGATGCGCAGGAAGATCCACTCGCCGCCGGCGCGCGCTTCGCGCCCGGCGCTCACGACGACACTCGTGCCTGCCGGCGTGTGCCGCGCGGCGTTGAGCAGCAGATTCGCGAGCACCTGTTCCATCAGCGGCACGTCCGCCATGAACAGCGGCAAATCCTCCGGGATTTCCACGCGCAGCGGCCGGCCCGCGAGCGCGTCGCCGACCGCGCGCCGCGCGAGCTGCACGATGTCGCGCGCATCGCACCAGTCCAGCGCCGGCCGCATCCGGCCCGACTCGAGGCGCGATTGGTTGAGCAGGTTCGCCACGAGATGGTCGAGCCGGCTCGTCGCCACGCGAATCTCGCCGGCGATCTGCCCGCGCTTCCCGGCATCGCCCGTGTCGACCCTCTCGCCCGCCGCGCGGAGGACCGAGAGCGGTGTCTTCAGCTCGTGCGAGACGCTGTCGAGCAGCGTGCGGTGCAGCCGGTCGGACTCGGCGAAGAATTTTTCGCGCTCGCTCGCCGCGCGCAGTTCCTCGCGCTCGAGCAGCAGCGCGATCTGCGCCGCAAATCCCGCCGCAAGATCGCGCTGGATCGGCGGCAGCTCGGCGATCGCGTCGGGCATCCGCAGCACGAAGATGCCCAGCGCATTGTCGGTGCGCAGCATCGGCACGTGCAGGCCGGCGGCGTTCGGCAGATTTCCCGTGAACCGGCCCGCCGGCACACCCGCGCGCCACGCCCACTCCGCCGCCGCGCGGTCGGTCTCGCCCGGCACGAACGAGCTCGCGGCGTGCAGCACCAGCCCACGCGGCGCCTCGGCCCGCAACAGCGCCGTCTCGGCGTGAAACAACAAATCCGCCTGACGCAGCGCGGCCTCGACCGCTTCGTCGAGCGTCCGCGCTTCGGCGATTGCACGCGTCAGGTGAAACAGCGCCGTCGCGCTGCGCTCGCGTTCGCGCTCGAGCCGCTCCTGCGCGCGAATCCTCGTCGTCAACTGCCCCGCGACGAGCGCCACGATGAGATACGTGCCGAGCAGCAGGCTGTCGTCCATCTCCAGGACCGAAAACGACAGCCGCGGCGGGATGAAAACGAAGTTCCACGCCACCGCGCTCGTCACCGCCGCGAAGAGCGCCGGCCAGCGACCGACGCGCACGCTAAGCGCGATCACGACGAGCAGATAGATCAGGCCGAACGTGTGATACGTCAGCGGCACAAACCAGCCTGCGACCGTCACCAGCGCGATGACGCCGCAGACTTCGAGATATTCCTGCGCACGGATCGCCCGCGAGAAATTCCAGAATGCTCCCGCCCGCCGCCGGCTGCGCCTCGTGGGCGCCGCCGCAGCCGAAAGTGGCTCCGAAAACAAGGTCGAAGCGCGCGACATGTCGCCCGCCTGCCGCAGCTAGCATACCAACCGCGCAACTTTACCGACGGGCCGATCCCGCCCGCGTCGGCCGGGCTCCTCGTTTCCGCGCATCACGGCGCTCGCCCGCGCTGATAAAGGCTCAGCCCCCGCGCCGCTTCGCCGCGATCGCGCGCAGCTCTTTCACCGCCAGAAGATCTTTTTCGCGGCCGACCGCTTCCTTCGCCGCGATCAGATCGTCGAGCGAGATGACGCGATAAACGCGCCCCCCTACTTCGTAACTCTCGGCGTTGCCTTTCAGGCGATTAAAATCGCCCACCCCCAGCACCGAAGACAGGACATCGACGATGCCGTAGTCTGTTTCCAAATAGAGATTATGCACCGGGCCGCTCGTGGGAAACTCCAGGAACGATAATTTCTGCGGCGTCATTCGATGTCTCGGATGCCAGTCCGCCAGAATGGCGCGCAGTTTCTCCACCGTCTCGTTCGTGAGCAACACGCAGATATCCAGATCTCGTGTCACCATCGCGGAACCGTGCGTGATCGCGGCAAAGCCGCCGATGATCACGAACTCCAATCCGGAATCAGCGAGCCGATGAAGCAGCCGGTCGAAGTCCTGGATCACGGATGAAGCGCCCTTGCTGGAGTTCCAGCGCCATTTCCAACGCGAGGTTGTGCTGGCGCCATCGCTCTTCCGGTGTAAGCGCCAGATTCGAATCGAGCAGGTTCAGATCGAACCCCGCGCGGCGCGCCGCCGCGATGTCGGGATGTTCGGAGGATTCCATCGCCGCCCAGCTTGCCGCAATTTTCGCTGCGGCAAAGTGCAAACTGCGCGGCTCACACGTGCGCCGGCACGCCTGCGAGGACGAGGTCGTCGCCCTTGATGCGAAACGTCACCGCGCTGTCCTCGGCGATCTCGCCAGAGATGAGCGCGCGCGCGAGCTTCGTCTCGATCTGCCGCTGCAGGAAACGCTTCAGCGGTCGCGCGCCGAACACCGGATCGTAGCCTTTCTCGGCCGCCCACTCCTTCGCTTTCTTGTCGAGCTGCACCGTGACGCGCCGGTCGGCGAGCCGCTTGTTCAGGTCGGCGAGCAACAGGTCCACGATGCTCGTGATTTCCTCGAGCGTGAGCGGCTTGAAGAGAATCGTCTCGTCGATGCGGTTGAGAAATTCCGGCCGGAAACTCTTCCGCAATTCCGCCATCACGCTCTCGCGCACGCTGTCGGGAATCTCGTCGCCGGTCACGCCGTCGAGCAGGAAGCGCGAGCCGAGGTTCGACGTCATGATGATGATCGTGTTCTTGAAATCGACCGTGCGGCCCTGCGCATCCGTGATGCGGCCGTCGTCGAGCACCTGCAGCAGCACGTGAAACACATCCGGGTGCGCCTTCTCGATTTCGTCGAAGAGCACGACGGCATACGGCTTGCGCCGCACCGCTTCGCTGAGCTGCCCGCCTTCGTCGTATCCGACGTAGCCCGGCGGCGCGCCGATGAGCCGCGACACGCTGTGCTTCTCCATGTATTCCGACATGTCGATCCGCACCATCGCGGCCTCGGTGTCGAAAAGCGTCTCGGCCAGCGTCTTCGCGAGCTCGGTCTTGCCGACGCCCGTCGGCCCGAGAAACAGAAAACTTCCGACCGGCCGCCGCGGGTCCTTGATGCCGCTGCGCGCGCGCAGGATCGCTTCGGTGACGAGCGACACCGCCTCGTGCTGGCCGATCACCCGCTCGTGCAGCACGTCCTCGAGCCGCAGCAGTTTTTCCTTCTCGCCCTCGACGAGCCGCGTCACCGGCACGCCGCTCCACTTCGAGACGACCTCGGCGATTTCCTCCTGTGAAACCTCCTCCTTGAACAACGTCGTCTGCTCGCGGCCTTTTTTCTCGAGCCGCTTCAACTCGATCTCGAGTTGCGGGATTTTTCCGTGGCGCAGCTCGGCGACCTTGTTGAGGTCGTAGGCGCGCTCCGCTTTTTCCATTTCGAGGCGCGCGGCTTCGATCTCCTCGCGGATCTTGCGCGTCTTCTGCACGGACGCCTTTTCCTTTTCCCACGTGAGCTTGAGCGCCTTCGCCCGCTCGCGCGCCTCGGCGAGCTCCTTGCGCAACACCTCGAGCCGCCGCGCGCTCGCCTCGTCCTTTTCCTTCGCGAGCGCGGTCTCCTCGATCTCGAGCCGCAGCACCTTGCGCGTGAGCTCGTCGAGCTCCTGCGGCATCGAGTCCATCTCGGTGCGGATCATCGCGCACGCCTCGTCGACGAGGTCGATCGCCTTGTCGGGCAGGAAACGGTCGCTGATGTAGCGGTTCGAAAGCGTCACCGCGCTCACGAGCGCGTTGTCCTGGATGCGCACGCCATGGTGCAGCTCGAAGCGTTCCTTCAAGCCGCGGAGAATGGAAACCGCGTCCTCGACGCTCGGCTGGTCGACGACCACCGGCTGGAAGCGCCGCTCGAGCGCGGCGTCCTTCTCGATGTGCTTGCGATATTCGTCGAGCGTGGTCGCCCCGATGCAGTGCAGCTCGCCGCGCGCGAGCATCGGCTTGAGCAGGTTGCCGGCGTCCATCGCGCCCTCGGTCTTGCCCGCGCCGACGATCACGTGCAGCTCGTCGATGAAAAGCAGGATGCGGCCGTCGCTCTGCTTGATCTCGGCGAGCACTGCCTTCAGCCGCTCCTCGAATTCGCCGCGGTATTTCGCGCCCGCGACGAGCGCGCCCATGTCGAGCGCGAAGATCGTCTTGTCCTTCAACCCTTCCGGCACGTCGCCGCGCAGGATGCGTTGCGCGAGGCCCTCGACGATCGCGGTCTTGCCGACGCCGGGCTCGCCGATGAGCACGGGGTTGTTCTTCGTCTTGCGCGAAAGAATCCGGATCGTGCGGCGGATCTCTTCGTCGCGCCCGATCACCGGATCCATTTTGCCTTTGCGCGCCTGCGCGACGAGATCGATGCCGTATTTCTCGAGCGCCTGGTAGGTCGCCTCGGGATTGTCCGTCGTCACGCGCTGCGAGCCGCGCACGTCCTTCAACGCCGCGAGCACTTTCGCCCGCTCGAGCCCGAAGCTCTTGAAAAGTTTCTTCAACGCGTCCGGCTTGCCGACATCGATCAGCCCGAGGAACAGATGCTCCACGGACACGTAGTCGTCCTTGAGCTTTCCCGCTTCCTCCTCGGCGCGCGTGAGCACTTCGTTCACCGCCTGCGTGACGTAAATCTTCGACACGTCGACCGCGCCGCTGACTTTCGGCAGCCGCTCGAGCTCGCGCTCGACCGCGAGCTGCACCGCATTCGGCGTGATGCTCAGCTTGTCGAGCAGACCCGGCACGATCCCGTTTTCCTGCGCGAGCAGCGCCGCGAGCAGATGCCACGTGTCGACTTCGTTGTTCGAGAGACGACGCGCGATGTTCTGCGCCTCGGTGACGGCCTCGCGCGACATCTGGGTGAGTTTGGCAAAATCCATGGTGAACGCCTTCGCAAACGGCGCGCCAACCTACTCCACGCGTCTTCCCTCGGCAAGCGGCGCGCCGCTGTGCCACCGCTGGTCAGGGTGACGCGCGAGCGGGTCAAACTGACTGCCCCTGGGAGCGCCGAGCTCCAGCTCGGCATTTCTTCCGCTGCCGCTCGCAGTAGGTGGCGCGCTTGCCGCGCCACGTTGCGAGACGAGCTCGCAACCTGCGTCAAACCGGCGTCTGCAAGACCGACGCCCTACTCCCGATTGATTTCGTCGGCGTGCTTGAGCCCGAGCAGCACCAGCTCCGGCACGATCTCGTCGAAAAGTTTTTCCGCCTCGAGCAGCCGCGCAAACCCGCCGGTGCCGATCACGTGCGGCCGCGCGCCCGCGAACGCCTCGCGCGTCAGCTCGCCGACGAGCTGCCGGATCGCGCCGACGTGCCCGTGATACACGCCCGCCTGGATGCTCTCGATCGTCGAGCGGCCGAGCGCGACGGTCGGCCGCGCGATCTCGACGCTCGGCAGTTTCGCCGTGCGGCCCGCGAGCGTGTCGACGGAAATTCCGATGCCCGGCAAGATCGCGCCGCCAAGATAATCGCCCGCCGCGGTGATCACGTCGAACGTCGTCGCCGTCCCGCAATCGACCACGATGACGTTCGCCGCGGGCCGGCGCAGCGTCGCGCCGATCGCGCCCGCGATCCGATCCGCGCCGACTTCGTGCGGGTTGCGATAACGCACCTTGAGCCCGGTCTTCACGCCGGCCTGCAGCACGAACGGCTCGCACGAAAAATATTTCACGCACGCCGCGCGCACGGGATAAAGCGCCGGCGGCACGACCGAGCAGATCGCGACGCGTTTCACTGCACGCGGATCGAGCCCATTTTCGCGCAGCACCGCGGCGAAGAAAACGCCGAACTCATCCGACGAGCCGAGCGGATGCGTCGTCTTTCGAAATTGCAGCCGCAGTCCGCCGTCGAACACGCCGCCGTGGATTTGGGTGTTACCGATGTCGAGACAGAGAAGCATGGCGGTGAAAAACGGCCGACTCCTACGCGACGTCCAGCGCGCCCGGCTCACCGTCCGTTCGCGCAACGACACTCGTCGCGACATCGGTCCTCGATCCGTCGCCCTTCCGCGCATCGGGCGCGGCCCTGTCGGCGCGCGCCAGCAATTCTTCCAGCGCCACCGCCAGCTCGGCGCGATCGCGGCATTGCGCGACGATCGAGCCGTCGGCGCGCCAGATTTCCGCGGGAAACGCGCCGCCGTTTTCGGCGCGCTGCGCGAGATCGTTGTGCACGACGAAATCCGCCGCGCCGTGCGCGAACAACGCCGTCACCGCCCCGCGTGCCTCCGCCGCGCTCGCGCCGCGCGTGAGCTTGAACGCGACGACGCGCACCGCGCGGTTGCGGCTGCGCGCGCGCAACGTATCGAGCAGTTTCGGCGTGCGCTGCAGGTGCAGCGTCGGCGGCGCGCTGGAGTCGAGCTTTGCGGCGCCGGGCGCGCGCGTGAGGCCGTTCACCTCGATCGCGCGCACCGAAAAATCCGCGACCGCCGCGGCGTGGATCACGACGTCGAACTCCTCCGCGCCGAGATGTTTTTCCAGCAGCCGGTCGAGATCGGCGGTGGTGGAAAACGTCGCCTCGCGATTCACCGGCTGCGCGCGCCGCGCCGAACGCGCGCGGAGCAAAACGACCTCGTGCCCGCTCCGCGCCAGGTGCTCCGCGATCAACGCGCCCGTCTCGCCCGTGCTCGCGTTGGTGATCGCGCGCACGCCGTCGATCGGCTCCGTCGTGCCGCCGCTCGTGACGAGCACGCGCCGTCGCCGCGGCGGCCGTGCGAGCGCAGCCTCGATCGCCGCGACGATCTCGTCCGGTTCCGCCAGCCGGCCTTCGCCGATTTCGCCGCACGCGGTGCGGCCCTCGCCCGGCGCGACGATCCGCGCGTCCCATTCGCGCAGCCGCGCGATCGACGCGACCGTGGCCGGATGAGTCCACATCGCGGGGTTCATCGCCGGCGCGACGAGCAGTGGCTTTTTCCAATCGTGCGCGAGCAGGAGCGCGCCCGCGAGATCGTCGGCGATTCCCGCCGCGATCTTGTTGAGCGTGTTCGCCGTCGCGGGACAGACGACCGTCGCGTCCGCCCAGCGCGCGAGTTCGATGTGGTCAAGCGCCGCGCCCGGCGCGAAAATATCGCTCGCCACTTTTTCGCGCGTCAGCCCTTCGAGCGTGGCCGCGCCGACGAATTTCAACGCCGCCTCCGTCGCGACCGTGCGCACGCGATGCCCGCGCTGCACGAGCTGCGAGATCGCGTCGCAGGCTTTGTAGCAGGCAATCGAGCCGGTGAGAATGAAGAGGATCTGGCTCATCGCGACGGGCGAAAACTCAAACGCCCGATCCCGGCGCGAGCCGGCAATTATCGATCAGCCGCACGCCTTCGATCCGCACCGCGCCGAGTCGGCGGCCTTCGACGTCCTCGACGTAGTCCACCTCGAAGCCTTCCCCCCGCAGCCGCGCGGCCGCCTCCGACGCGTCGCGCGCATCGTGCAGCGCGCGCGGAAAGGCGGCGGCCTTTGCGCGCGCCGCCGCGGACAGACGCCGATTACGCGAGCTGAGCGCGAGCCCGTCGCTTTCGCGCACGGTCGCGCACGGCACGATTTCGAGCGGCAGGAAAAACGCGTCGACCAGGCCGCGAATCAGTTGGAGTTGCTGCCAGTCCTTCTCGCCGAAATACGCGCGCGTCGGCTGCACGAGTTGGAAAAGTTTGAGCACCACGGTGAGCACGCCGTCGAAATGCCCGGGGCGATGCGCGCCTTCGAGCGCGCGGCTCAGCTCGTGTTCGCTCGCCCGATAGCGATAGCCGTCCGGATAAAGCTCAGCTTCGCCCGGCACCAGCACGGCATCGGCGTAGCGCCGCGCCAGCTCCACGTCGGCCTCGAGCGTGCGCGGGTATTTCGCGAGGTCCGCGGGATCGTTGAACTGCGTCGGGTTCACAAAAATGCTCAGCACGACGCGCTCGTTCTCCGCGCTCGCACGGGCCAGCAGCGCCTCGTGGCCCGCGTGCAGCGCGCCCATCGTCGGAACGAAACCCACGGAGCGCCCCGTCCATTCCGCCGACATCCGCAACGCCCGCCAGGCCGCGAGCTCCGTCACAACGGGAGGACGCGCGGTTCGCGTCGCCGAACCCTCGGCCCACGCGCCAGGCTTCGCCGCGTGCGCCGCGCCAGGCAGTGAAGTGGGATCGACCTGCTCGATCTGAAAGGGCCGCTTCATGCGAGCACCTCCGCTGGCGCCGGAAATTCCGCGTGGCGCACGTCGCGCGCGAAGCGGTTCACAGCATCGCGCACGAGTTCGTGCCCGTCGAGGTAGCGCCGCGCAAACCGCGGCTGGAAGCGCGCGTCGAGCCCGAGCAAGTCCGACAACACCAGCACTTGTCCCGCGGTGTCGGAGCCCGCGCCGATGCCGATCGTCGGGATCGCGCGCTCCTCGGTGATCGTCGCCGCCAGCGCGGCGGGCACGCACTCGAGCACGACGGCGAAGGCGCCGAGTTCTTCCAGCCGCCGCGCTTCGGCCCGCACGCGGTCCGCTTCCGCCGGCGCGCGGCCTTGCAGGCGATAGCCGCCGAGTTGATGGACGGATTGCGGCGTGAGGCCGAGATGTCCCATCACCGGAATGCCGCTGCCGATCAAATGCGCGATGACATCGTCGTGGCCGGTCACGCCTTCGATTTTCACCGCGTTCGCGCCGGCCGTCATCAATGCGCCCGCGGCTTCCGTCGCCGCCGTTTTGCCGCGCCGCACGGTGAGAAACGGCATGTCCGCCACGACAAAAATCTCCGGCGCGCCGCGCCGCACCGCGGCGACGTGCGCACTCATCATTTCGACGGTCGCGTGAATCGTGGACGGAAATCCGTGCGCGACCATCGCGACGCTGTCGCCGACGAGAATCGCATCGGCGGCGCTCTCCGCGACGATGCGTGCCATCAGCGCATCGTAGGCGGCGATCAGCACGATCGGCTGCTGTTCGCGCTTCGCGCGCGAGAAATCGAGAACGTTCTTCAAGGCGCCTCCGCAGTTTTCCCGCGTCGGAAAACCTGCAGGCAGGCGGAAGGGGACATGGGTGCTTTTCGCATCGCGATGAAGCCTCGGTCCGAGGACGGAAGTGATGGTGGTTGTCGGTGTCCGGTCGCGATCGTGTTCGCGCCAGACGCCGCCACCGTCGCCCGATTCGCCCGCCGCGCAACCCGAAACTGCGTCAGCGCTGCGCGCAAAATTTTTCCGCCCGCCCGGCGAATGGCGAAAGGCTTCCTGCAGCTCGCGCAAGCCTCGCGCCACGCGAAAACTAGGTGTTTTTACATTCGGGCGCGTTTCCGCAGAGGCTTTGACGGACGCGAAAAAAACCTCCAACGTCCCCGCGAATGAAATCGGTCAAGGTGCCCGCGCTCGAACTTTTCCTTCACGAGATGATCCCGCTCGCGAAGGCGATGGGCGTCGGCGTCGAGGTGAGCGACGCGCGTTCGCTCGTGCTCACGGCACCGAAGGAGCAGAACAAAAATTCGCTCAACACCGCGTTCGGCGGCAGCCTCGTGTCGCTCGCGACGCTCGCCGGCTACGGCGTCGTCTGGGAGCTGATGAAAAACGAAAAGGGCGCCGAGAAGACCGAATGGCGCATCGTCGTGAAGGAAAGCCGCGCGGCCTATCGCCGGCCCGTGATCGGCGACCTGCGCGCGATCTGCGAGCGCCCGGCACAGGCGGCGATCTCGGAATTCAAGGAAGCGCTCGGCCGCTATGGCAAAGCGAAGCTCAAGCTCAAGGCCTCGATCATCGAGGACGGCCAGACCGCGGTGGATGTGACGGCGGCGTTTGTCGTGACGCGCTGAGCGCGCGTCTGGGAAGCAAGAAAGAAGCAGAGCAGGATCGCGCCGTCGCGCGTCCGTCCCTTCTCCCTGCCACTTTTCTCCTTTCTCCAGACGCGTCGCGTCAAATGTGCTTCGAGTCCGCCTCGTCCTTCTTCGCGTAGCCGCTGTCCTGGCGCTGGTGGTTGACGGCGTTTTTCTTGAGGTAGGCCTGATAGACATCGTCGGCCGTCATCCCGAGCGTCTGCGCCAGCGAGACGAGAAAGTGAAACAGGTCCACGACTTCGACCTTCGCGTTCTGCTCGTCGAACTTCTGGTATTTCGCCCACCACTTCCACGGCACGCTGTCGATGAGCTCAGCCGTTTCCTGCTGCATCGCGCGCGTGTAATTGAGGATCCA
>DASZYB010000064.1:0-20304 GCA_035545575.1 Opitutaceae bacterium
CTGACTCCCGCTCACTGGCAACCAGCGTAGCGATCCTCATCGGACCCTCAACGTCACCAGCGGGTCCTTGTGGGTTACGATCCATGACCCTGCACGTCACCATGTGGATCTGGTCAATAGGGTCGCCCGCCGGACACATACTCGATGTTTTTTCATTTGGTTGTTGTTATTTCCCGCGCCAGTGATTCGGCGCGAAAAGAGGTTCAGGCCGCCGTCGCGATGGCCTTGAGCGATCGACGGGCGGGCGACGGGCGGGTCGCGAGCTGCGCCGCCGGCTCATCCGCGTCGACCAGCGGAAAATTGCGAAAACGGGGAAGCGCGGGCTGCTCGACGAGCGACCATTCGAGCTGAATGGCGTGCACGAGAGCCGGAGAAAGCCGGAGCCGACCCAGATGGGAGCGAGAAACAAGGTTCATGCCGCCATCTTAACGGAGGGGGTGGGTCAATAGCTGTCCCACTCCCCAAAAAAATCCGAAAATATTTTCCCGGCCCGGCCTCGGAGCTGGTTTCGAAACGGGAATGCTTCGGCGCCGGGAAGGCGCGGAACACGGGCGAGATGCCCGTGCCACTCGGACTTCGTCGGCCAAGGTGGCACTTCTTCGAACCACGCGACGGCGGTCGAAGAGGTTCGCTTTTGCAACGCCCTATAACCCCGAAATTAAGCTCATTCCCGAAACGGCAGCGCCATCCGCTCGCGGTGCGATCGCACCGGCGCGTCCGGCAGCGCGGCGCGCCGCGGATAGCCGTTGGACGCCGCCCGTCTGCGAGACCCATCCGCCCGACAGCGACGCGCGCGAACGCGATCACGCCATTCGCGCGCGCGTCGATCGTGTTCGCGCGCCGGCTGCGACCCGCGCCAAACGGGCGACGGCAGCCGCGAATCGCATCACGCCGCTCTCAAAACGAACCACGACGTTCCTTTCACGGCAGCGACAATGATTCGAGCGCAGATGGCAATGATTCGACCGCCCGCGGCAATCGAATCGAGGCAGCGGCGCTGGTTTGAGCGCCTGCGGCAATCCTTGAACTGCCGACCGCGATTGTTTGGGCGATCATGGTGGTTGAACCGGTGACTTCGGGTTAATCCCACATCAAATCAGGTCTCACGGGAGTTCCTCCCGCCTCCGATCCTGGGCTCCGGCCCCGATTTCGCGGGAATCGTAGCGGGATTGTCGTGGGGCTGCGCTGATTTCGCGGAAAAAAGGCAGTCCGGCCCCCGGGGATTCCTTCGGAAGGCTCGACCGGCCGCTCGCGAGCGGATCAGCGGCTCGTGTTTCCCCGCCTAAGGGGAAAGCCTAAAACGTCTACCGGAATTTCGGTAGACGAGGTGGTTGTGTGGTCCCGGATCGCTCGTGTTCGTGAGCGGAGCTGGCGGCAGATGGTCCGGATTTTCAGTCGCTTGGATCGTCGGAGCCGCCCGTAAGAACGAGTTAAATGAACCAATCCAAACTACACGCCAGGCCGGTCTCGGCACGGTCGAGAATGGTGAGCGCCGGAGAGCTTCGGCGCCCCTTGGCACGCGTTGGACCTCTTTTCGCGTGACGACGGCACTCGTAGTCCTGGCGCTGCTCTGGCCGGCGCTGTTCGTGATTCGCGCGCTTTTCGTCTGGCGGCTGCTCGTGGGGATGGAGTTTCGCCGACCCGCGGCGACCCCGATCGAGCCTGCGGACCTGCCCGCGCATCTGCGCGAGGGGGCGCATCCTTGGATCGCGCAGTTGGAGGCGCTGGGATTTCGTGTCGTGGGTGGCTGGCGGATCGACTGGGCCGCGGACGCGGCGCTCGCGGACGAGTCGATCGTGATGGCGCATCCGAGCAAACCGGTGCGCGCGATCGTCGAGCCACACGGGCAGTCGTCGCGCTCGGGGGAATGCTGGCTGGCGCTGCGGACGACGACGGCACAGGGCTTCGAAATCGTGACGAGTTCCCACGCGCCGGAGCAACTGCTGCGGCCGCCGCCCGGCTACGAATTCGAATCGCTGGCGACAAATTCGGCGGCGGAGCTGCTGCAGCGTCACCTCGCGCGCGTCGGGACGGAGATTGCCGCGGCGTGGAGCGGGACCGACATCGGCAGCATCGCGTTGCGCGAGCAGTATGTGCGCGACGCGATTTTGATGCACGCGCATGCGGCCGGCGATCTCGCGGATCGCGGGCGGGGCGGATTCTCGTATCGCGCGGCGCGGGCGTTCGGCGCGGCGCGCCGCATCCTGCGCGATGCAGCGGCGCAGAAGAAGCAGCGCGGCAAAAATGTCGTGCCCCGCCGCACGGAGCTGAGCCTCGAAAGCCAGCTCACGTTCGATCTGCAGCACTATCGACAGCAGGCGGCGCTGTTGCGCGGACGGTTTTCGCTGCGGACGAAGGCCGCGATCACCGCGGTATCGTTCGTCGTTTTCGCCGCGGCGCTCGCGTGGCGGATGTCACCGACGATCGCGATCGCGTTGATCGTGGCGCTCGTCGTGCACGAGGCCGGGCATCTGCTCGGGATGAAGTTGTTCGGCTACCGGGACACGCAGCTCCTTTTCGTGCCCTTCTTCGGTGGCGCCGCGGTGGGGCACGACGACAAGGTCCTGCGGCCGTGGCAGCACATCGTGATCGTGCTGCTCGGACCGCTGCCGGGAATCTTCCTGGGGCTCGCGCTGTTTGCCTGGCAGGCCGGCGGCGACGGCCCGGCCTGGGTGCGGCCGGCGGCGATCACGGCGATCCTCCTGAACGTCTTCAATCTCCTGCCGATCATGCCGCTGGATGGCGGGCAGATTCTCGACTACGCGGTGGCGTCGCGTTTCCCGCGCGCGCGGGTTTTCTTCCTGGGGGCGAGTGCAGCGGCGCTCGTGCTGCTGGGGCTGGCACCCGGCACGGGTTTCGTGCTCGGGCTCGGGGTGGTGATGCTGCTGCGCCTGCGCGTCGAGTGGCGGCTCGCGGCGCTGTGGAAGGACGTGCGCGCGGAATTTCTGGACGGCGGCGACGAGGAGACGATCGTGCGGCGGCTGCTCGAATCTCTGCGCGAGCCGGAGTGGAAGAAGACGTCGATGTCGCGCCGCCTGCAACTCGCGCGCGGATTGCAGCGGGTGATCCGCATCCCCGCGCCGGGAATCGGCACGATGGTCTTCGCGGCGGCGACCTTCTCGGCGCCGCTCTGGCTGGGATTGCCGGTGGCGGTCGTGGCGACGGTGCGTCGAAACGATGCGCTCGTGCGGCAGGCGGAGGCGAAAGCGGCGGCAGCGGGTTTGATCGCGGCGGCGGCGCCGGAGCAGGCGGGTGTGCGGCTCGAGGACAATGCCGCGTTGCTGTATGCGAAGGCCGAGGCGCTATCGGACGAACGGGCGAACGCGCCCGCGACGAAAGATCGCGACGCGGAGATCGTGACGCTCCTCCGCACGGCCGCGCACAAACCGGCTTTCGTGCCGCTCGCCGCCGGAAGGGAAGAACGGCCGGCGGCCCGTCTGATCTGGTGGCCTCACGGCAGCGTTGTGCAACGCCTCACCGTCGCGGCGCAGGAGCGGCTGCGCTTTCAGGAGCCGGTCGAGGCGGCAGCGCTGGCGGTCGATGCGCTGCGGCTCGTGCGATTGATGGACACCGCGCCGGGCTGGCTGAGTTGGGAGATGCATCGCAGCGTCGAGGAAGGGTCGTGGGCCGTCGTCGAGGAAGTGCTCGCGGGCGGCACGACGCTGCCGGCGAAAATCGTCGCCGACCTGCGCACGCTTAGCGACGAGCGGGCGGAGATCGCGTTTGCGGCGGCGGCGCTGCCCGTGGCCTGCTCGGCGTGATGCAACAATCCGATGCGTCCGGCGAAGTTGCCGAGGAAACCACGACGCTGCGCGTGTGGCGCGCGCTGCAACGCATCGATCCGGCGCTGGTGCGTGGGCGCGTGGAAAACATCGACCGTGCGCTGGCGGTGCGGAATTATCTCGACGAAATTCAGCGTGGGAAATGGCCGGAATTCCCCACCGATCCCAAACGGGCAGATCGCGCGATGCGAGCGGTCGCGCAGCTCGGCGATCTCCTCGCGCGCGAACGGCAGGCGCGGGTGGCGTTGACGCTCGCCGAGCAGCGCCGGCGCGGCGCCAGCAACTCCGACCTGGCCGCGCTCGGCTCCGCGAACGGCGAGCTGCAGCATCCCTTCACGCACGAAACGATGCGCCTGCAGCGACGCGGCTTGCTCGACGTGCTGGCATTGTCGGCCGCGACCCCGAAACTGGCAGGCGAGCCCGACGAAGCCGAGGAAGCCGAGCTCGTCTGGCGCGTGCCGCTCAACCGGTGACCGATCCTCCGCGCTGCGAGGGCGCGCGACGAAAACGTGTGTCGGCCGAGATTCGACTCGAATTTGTTTTCCATGAAGCCGAAACGACGTCTGGTGCGCTGGCTCGCCGGCGCGGTTTTCGTCGTGTCGCTCGGCGTTGCGATGGCCGCGGCGATGACGGACGATCTCGCCGCGGTTCGGCTTGGCGAGCGGTTGTTCGGTGACGCGCGCTTTTCGCAGCCGGCCGAGGTCGGGCGCGGCGCGGCGGTCAGTTGCCAGACGTGTCATTTCTCCGATCGCGCGGAAGGTCCGCGCGCCTTTTGCGATTTCGCCGCGCGCAGTCCGGTGCTAGCGCGCGACGACGGCCGGCGCACGACACCGCGCAATTCGCCGACGCTGCTCGACGCGCTCGAGGGCGCGGGTGGGAACAACCTGCTGCATTTCGACGGCGCGTTTGCCACCGCCGAGGAGCTCGTGCGAGAAACCTTCGTCGGTCGGAATTTTGGCTGGCTGCCGACGGAGCGCGAAGAAGCGCGGCGGCATTTCGCGCACGTGATTCGCGAGGACGACGGCGGATCCGGCGGAGCGAAGCGGCGCGACTCGTATGCGTCGCTCCTGCGCGGAATCGATCTGCAAGGTCCGGGCAGGGCACAACTGGCAGCGTCGTTTCGCATCGACGTCGCGCACGCGACCGATGACGAGATTCTGGCGGCCTGTGCGCGGCTCGTGGTCGCGTATTTGAAAACGCTGCGTTTTTCGCGCGATGCGGAGGGCCGTCATGACGGCTCGGCCTACGACCGCTTCCTGGAGGAAAATCGGCTGGCGCGAGCGCCGCGGCTGGGCGAGACGCCTCGCGAATATGCCCGGCGCCTCGGCGAGCAGTTGGCAGCGATGCGGGCGCCGCGTTTCGTTTCCGCTTCGACCACCGGCGACGAGCGTGCGGTCGCGACGGCGGAGCGCTTCGGCGAGCTCGAGTTGCGAGGTGCGCGGATTTTCTTTCGCAGCGCAATCGGCGCGGCGCAGGCGAGCGGCGCGGGCAACTGTGTCGAGTGCCACGTGCCGCCGCATTTCACCGACTTCGGGTTTCACAACACCGGGGCGGCGCAGGACGAATACGATGCGCGACACGGCGCGGGGGCGTTCGCCCGGCTCGAAATTCCCGGCGTGGCGGAGCGAATGGAAGACCACGCTCGCTGGCTGCCTCCGACGTGGAAACACCCGGTGGCGAAAGGAGTTTTTCTCCCGGTGGATGACTCGGCGGCCGGCGAGGGAACCGATCTCGGCCTGTGGAACGTGTGCGCGAATCCCGATTTCCCCGCGCCGCAGGCAGCGCTCGAGCGGCTGCTCAATCCCGGCGACCGGCTCCTGCCGGACGAGGTGTTGGGAAGTTCGATCGCGCGCTTCAAGACCTCGACGCTGCGCGGCCTCGGTTTTTCGGCGCCTTATCTCCACACCGGACGCGTGGCGACGATCGAAGATGTGGTGCGGTTCTACCAACGCATGAGCGCGCTCGCGCACGAGGGAAAGCTCCGCAATGCGCCGCCGGAGTTCTTTGCGATGCGGCTCGGCGAAGACGATGTAGCGCCGCTCGCGGCCTTTCTTCGCGCGCTCGACGAATCTAGCTGGCTCCGCGCGCCGGCGCCATGAGGCGGAGGCTGGCGGGGACTACGCGAAACTCGACGCGCGGGCCGGCGGCGTGGACTTCGCCGTCGGTGTGGATCGGGCCGGGCGCGGCGCGCTCGACGACGAAGCGCTCCGCGCGGCGCAGCAGGATGCCGCGCGCGCCGGCGAGCGAGCCGGCGAAGAGGCGCGCGAGGAGCGGCGCGGCGTTGAGCAGATTCACCGGCGGCACGGCGCAGAGGTCGAGCAGGCCGTCGTCGATGCGGGCGCCGGGCGCGATGCGCGCGCCGTTGCCGTATTGGTCGGAGTTGCCGACGGCGAGCGTGAAGGCGCGGATGCGTTCGCGGCGGCCGGCGTGCTCGATCGTGCAGTCGAGCGGCTGCCATTCGCGGAACGCGGCGGCAGCGGTCGTCAGGTAGCGAAAAAAACCGCGGTGCTCCAGGTGGTTGAATTTTTCCGCGACGTGCGCCTCGAAGCCGAGGCCGGCGACGGTGAAAAACGGATGGCCGTCGGCGAGGCCGGTGTCGATGAGCCGCGGCTCGCCGCACGCGAGAATCTCGAGCGCATGCGCGAACGTGCCGTGAATGCCGAGGTGGCGGCCAAGTCCGTCGCCCGAGCCGCAGGGCACGAGCCCGAGCGTGGCGCCGCTGCCGGTGACGACGCCGGCGATCTCGTTCATCGTGCCATCGCCGCCGACGGCGACGATCAGTTCGCAGCGTTCGTCGAGGGCGCGCCGCGCGAGCTCGGCGGCGTGACGCGGGTGCTCCGTGCGGACGATTTCCGCGCGGTGCCGCGCCGCGAAGGCCTCGACGTGCGGCAACGCCCGCCGCGCCGCGCCGGAGCGGGGGTTGACGATGAAGCGGGTTTTCAACGGCATGCGCCCACGGCGGCGCGCGGCTCACCGAACGGTCAGCACGGCGTAGGTTCGCTTACCTTTGCGGAGCAGAAGGTGTTTGCCGAAGAGCAGGTCGGTGCTCGTGACGTTGCGCGCGGCCTCGGCGACGCGCACGTTGTTCAGGTAGATGCCGCCGCCTTCGAGGTCTTTGCGGGCCTGGCCTTTCGAGGGACAGAGGCCGCTGTGCACGAGCAGGTCGACGAGCGGCGTGCCCGGCGCCGTGAGCCGGGCGGATTCGAAATCCTTCGTGGGGACCTCGCCGACGACGTCGTTGAAAATCTCCTCGGTCACGCCGTCGAGCGAACCGCCGAAGAGAATCTCGCTCGCTTTAATCGCGCCCGTGAAGGCGTCGGCGCCGTGCACGAGCGTGGTCATCTCTCGCGCGAGCGCTTTTTGCGCGGCCCGGGCGCCGGGGTTGGTTTTCAGCTCGGCCTCGAGCGCGGCGATTTCCTCCTGCGAGAGGAAGGTGAGCGTTTTGAGCAGCTTCACGACGTCGGCGTCGTCGGCGTTCACGAAGAACTGATAGAAACGGTAGGGGGAGGTGCGCTTCGGATCGAGCCACACGGTGCCGGTCGCGGTCTTGCCGTATTTGGAGCCGTCGGACTTGGTGAGCAGCGGGAAGACGAGGCCCCAGACGGTGGCGCCCATTTTTTTGCGCGTGAGCTCGGTGCCGACGGTGATGTTGCCCCATTGGTCGGTGGCGCCGACTTGCAGCTCGCAGTTAAACGTTTTCCGCAGGTGATAAAAATCGAATCCCTGCAGCAGCATGTAGCTGAACTCGGTGTAGCTGATGCCCGATTCACGATCCTCCATCCGCGATCGGACGGAGTCCTTCGCGATCATGGAATTCACGGTGATGAATTTTCCGATGTCGCGGAGAAATTCGAGCACCGAGACCGGACCGGTCCAATCGTGATTGTTGACGAGCCGCGCGGGATTTTTCGGGGCGGAGAAATCGAGAAACCGGGTGAGCTGCTGCTTGATCGAGGCGATGTTGTGCTCGACCTGCTCGGGGGTCTGGAGATTGCGCTCGGCGGATTTGCCCGATGGGTCGCCGACCATGCCCGTGGCGCCGCCGGCGAGCGCGATCGGAACGTGGCCTTGAAGCTGAAATCGCCGCAGCGCGAAGAGCGGGACGAGATTGCCCACGTGGAGCGAATCGGCGGTGGGATCGAAGCCCGCATACAGTGTCACCGGGCCCTGAGCGAGGCGCTGCGTGAGCGCATCGAGGTCGGTGCAGTCGGCGAGGAGGCCACGCCACCGGAGTTCGTCGAGGATTGTCATTGCGGGACCGGGCAGTAAACGCGGCCCGGCGGCGGGCGCGCAAGAGCGTTTCTAATGGCGCACGCGCCTGAAATAGAAACGCACCTGCTACGCGGAAAAACGGTTTGCGACGGCGCGCGCGGCGGCTCAACGTCGCATTTCTCTCCCGGGCGACGTTCGCGCGGGAGGCGTGTTCCCAACCCAACTCATCCTCCTCCCATGCCCATCGCTGTTGGCTCCAAAGCCCCCGACTTCACCCTGAAAACCAAGACCGCCGACGGTTTGAAGGACGTCAAACTGAGCGAGAATTTCGGCAAGAAGCAGACCGTGCTGCTGTTTTTCCCCGCGATCTACACCGGCGTGTGCACGCAGGAGATGTGCGACCAGACGAGCGGACTCGGCGAATACGAGAAGCTCGGCGCGACCGTTTACGGCATCAGCGTCGACAACGCCTTCGCGCAGGAAGCGTGGGCCAAGGCGAACAAGATCGGCATCACGCTGCTCTCCGATCTGAACAAGACGACGACGAAGGCCTACGACGTGGTGTTCCCGATGCTCGCGGGCATGGGCGACACCGCGGCGCGCGCGGCGTTCGTGATCGGCCAGGACGGCGTGGTGAAATACGCCGAGCAGACGCCGACGCCGAAGGACCTGCCGAATTTCGGCGCGGTGAAGGCGGCGCTGGCGAAGTAAGATTTTCGTTTCGTGGCCGCGACGTTCGCGTCGCGGTTTTCGTTTTTCCGCGGCGAGAGCGCCGCGGCTCCAATTTCCAGAAACAATGAGCGATCTCCCGAACCCCCTCCACACGCTGCAGACGTTTTCCGCCAACGGCGCGTCGCACAAGTTCTACTCGCTGCCCGCGCTCGAGTCGCACGGCTTCAAGGTCGCGCGCCTGCCGGTCTCGATCCGGCTCGTGCTCGAGTCGCTGCTGCGCAATTGCGACGGCAAGCGCGTCGCCGACGGCGCGATCCGCGACCTCGCGAGCTGGCAGGCAAAGGCGCCGCGGACGGAGGAGATTCCGTTCGTCGTCGCGCGCATCGTGCTGCAGGATTTCACCGGCGTGCCGCTGCTCGTCGATCTCGCCGCGATGCGCTCGGCGGTCGCGCGGATGGGCAAGAACCCGAAGATCATCGAGCCGCTCGTGCCGGTCGACCTCGTGGTCGATCATTCGGTGCAGGTGGACTACGCGGGCTCGGCGGACGCGCTGAAGAAAAATCTCGAGCTGGAGTTCACGCGCAATCGCGAGCGCTACCAGTTTTTGAAGTGGGGCATGCAGGCATTCGACACGTTCAAGGTCGTGCCGCCCGGCATCGGCATCGTGCACCAGGTGAATCTCGAGTATCTCGCGAAAGGCGTGCTCACCGACACGAACGGCGTCGTTTATCCCGACACGCTCGTCGGCACCGATTCGCACACGACGATGATCAACGGCATCGGCATCGTGGGCTGGGGCGTCGGCGGCATCGAGGCCGAAGCGGGCATGCTCGGTCAGCCGGTTTATTTTCTCACGCCCGACGTCATCGGCGTGCACCTCACCGGCGCACTGCGCGAAGGCGTCACGGCGACGGACCTCGCGCTCACCGTCACGCAGATGCTGCGCAAGGCGAAGGTCGTCGGCAAATTCGTCGAGTTCTTCGGCCCTGGCGCGCAGGCGCTGCCGGTGGTCGACCGCGCGACGATCGCGAACATGGCGCCGGAATACGGCGCGACGATGGGCTTCTTCCCGATCGACGCCGAGTGCACGAATTATCTGCGCGCGACCGGCCGCGACGAAAAACACATCGCGCTCTACGAAGCCTACTACAAGGCGCAGGGCCTGTGGGGCATCCCGCAGCGCGGCGCGATCGACTACTCGCAGGAACTGGAACTCGATCTCGCGAGCGTGGTGCCGAGCGTCGCGGGTCCGAAGCGCCCGCAGGATCGCATCGAGCTGCCGAAGCTCGGGCAGGAATTCGAGACGGCCTTCGCGCGGCCGGTGACGGAAAATGGTTTCGGCAAATCCGCGGCCGAGCTGCACCGCACGGTGCACGTCGAAGGCGCGGGCTGGACGCGGCCGGTCAGCGGCGGCGGCGCGCAGGGCACGGAAAATCTGAAGCCGGTCGCCTCCGAGCCGGCCCGCTCGCTCGGCAGCGATGTCAGCGCGCGCGACACCAGCGTGACCACCGAGCGCGAGATGGCGAATCGCCCGACGCCGACGCCGGTGTCGTTGCGCGCGCGGCGCATCGACGGCGAAGTCGGCCACGGCAGCGTGCTCATCGCCGCGATCACGAGCTGCACGAACACCTCGAACCCGAGCGTGATGCTCGCCGCCGGTTTGCTCGCGAAGAAAGCCGTCGAGCGCGGACTCCGCGTGAATTCCGTCGTGAAGTCGTCGCTCGCGCCCGGTTCGCGCGTCGTCACCGATTATCTGAACAAGACCGGCCTGCAGCCGTATCTCGACCAGCTCGGTTTCCAGACGGTCGGTTACGGTTGCACGACGTGCATCGGCAACTCCGGCCCGCTGCATCCGGCGATCGAGGAAGCGGTGACGAAAAACGATTTCGTCGCGGCCTCGGTGCTTTCCGGCAACCGCAACTTCGAGGCGCGCGTGCACCAGAACATCAAGGCGAACTTCCTCATGTCGCCGCCGCTCGTCGTCGCGTTCGCGCTCGCAGGCCGCGTCGACATCGATCTCTCGAAGGAACCGCTCGGCCACGACAAGAATGGCAGGGACGTTTTCCTGAAAGACATCTGGCCGACGCTGCGCGAAGTGCGCGATCAGTTGCAGGCGGCGCTGAAGCCCGAAGTTTTCCGGAAGCTCTACGCCGATTTCGCCGCGCAGAATCCGAAGTGGAACGAAATCCCGTCGAGCGCGGGCAACGTCTACGCCTTCGAGGCGAAGTCGACTTACATCCAGGAGCCGCCGTTCTTCGCCGGTTTTTCGATGTCGCCCGGCACGATCGCGGAAATCAAGGGCGCGCGCGTGCTCGGCATTTTCGGCGACTCGGTGACGACCGACCACATCTCGCCCGCCGGCGCGATCAAGAAGAGCTCGCCCGCGGGCCGCTATCTCATCGAGAACGGCGTGCCGTTCGAGGAATTCAACTCCTACGGCTCACGCCGCGGCAACGACCGCGTGATGGTGCGCGGCACCTTCGCCAACGTCCGCATCAAAAACCTCATGCTTGGCGGCGAGGAAGGCGGCAACACGATCTACCAGCCGACCGGCGAAAAGGTTTCGATCTTCGACGCCGCGGCGAAACACATCGCCGCGAAGACGCCGCTGATCGTCGTCGCCGGCCAGGAATACGGCACCGGCTCGTCGCGCGACTGGGCGGCCAAAGGCACGAATCTCCTCGGCGTGAAAGTCGTCGTCGCGCAGAGCTTCGAGCGCATCCATCGCTCCAATCTCGTCGGCATGGGCGTGCTGCCGCTGCAGTTCAAGGAAGGCACGACGGCGCAGACGCTGAAGCTCGACGGCTTCGAGACCTACGACGTGATCGGCCTCAGCCCGGCGCTGAAACCGCAGCAGGATCTGACGCTGCGCATCACGCGCAAGGATGGCTCCGTCGAAATGGTGCCGGTGAAGTGCCGCATCGATACGCCGATCGAGATCGATTATTACCAGCACGGCGGGATTCTGCCCTACGTCCTCCGGCAAATCGTCGCGCGCAACTGAGAACTCGTTCAAAACTCCGGGGATTCCGGTGGGAACGCGGCGCCCTCGCCGCGTTTTCTCCCGGGCGACGCGATGAGAACGTCGCTTCCCTACCTGGGGCGGAGGGATTTTTGAAATGAACTCGAAACCGCTCTTCGCGTGATTGAACGGTCGCGGCGCCCGACGAAAAATCGACGCTCGCGACCGGCGCTTGCCGAACGGCTCGATTCCGACACTCTTTAGCTGCGACTCATTCGTCCGATCTTCTGTCTGCCATGCCCGATACCATCGCCAAGCCGGTTTACCTCGTCGACGCCTACTCCGACCCCGTGGTCGTGCGCATCGACGGACGGGCGAGTTTTCAAAACAGCGGCTGCCTGCGCGATTTCATCGGCGAGATGCTGAGGCAGGGGAAGACGCGATTCGTCCTCGATTTCGCGCAGTGCACGAGCATGGACAGCACGTTTCTCGGCGTGCTCGCCGGCGCGGCGATCGAGCTGCGCAAGACGGCGCCGGGCGGGAGCTTCGTGCTGGCGCGCGTCGGCGCACGCAATCTCGAGCTGATCCGCAACCTCGGGCTGCACCGGCTGCTCATCGTCGATGCCGGCGACCAGCCGATGGGCTTCGGCAAATGCGACACCGTGCTCGAGTGTCACAACCGCTCCGAGCTGGAAAACGCGCGGCTCGTCCTCGAGGCGCACGAAAATCTCTGCGCGGCCGACGAAGCGAACCGCAGCAAATTCCAGGACGTGCTCGCCTTCCTCCGCAATCGCCTCGAGCAGAAGTGAGCGGAGCCGCGACGCGGAGGGTAGAGATTCGGCCGCGATCATAACGGCTCACCCGGTGGTGGCGGTGTTTGATGCCGAGCTGGAGCTCGGCGTTCCCGGGAGCGCCGAGCTCCAGCTCGGCACCCGAGGCATCGCGGCGTCAGCGCCCTTCGCGGTTGCCGGTTTTGCGTTCCGGCGCCATCGTTGCTGCTCGATGTTTTGGTATCTGCTTCTCGGAGTGGCGCTGGGTGGCGTCGCGATGCTCGTGCCGCTGGCGCGCGCCCGCCGCGCCGCCGATCGCGCCGAGGAGGAAAACCAGAAACTCGCGCAGGATCGGCAGCGGCTGCTCGATTTCATGCACCTCATGACGGAGGCACTCGGCGAAGGGCTTTCGCGGCAGGAACTGAATCAGCGCATCGTGCACGCCTCGATCATCTGCACCGGCGCGCTGAGCGCGTGCATTTTCGAGCGCACCGAGCGCGAGACGATGCGCGGCATCGCGGTGGAGGGACTTTTCCCGCCGCACCGGCCGCTCACGGCGGAAGCGCGCGCCAAACTTCCGACGCGGGCGAAGTTCATCGAGCAGGTGCTCAAGTCGGAGGAATTTCCCGTCGGCGAAGGCATCGTCGGCCGCGTGGCACAGACACAGCGCGGCGAACTCCTCGTCGATGCCGCGGCCGATGCCGCGATGGTGAAACATGACGACCCGGCGCTCGCGGTGCGCTCGGTGATCGTGGTGCCGCTGATTTTTCGCGAGCGGTTTTTCGGCGTGCTCGCGGTGACGAATCCCGCGGGCGAGCAGTTGTTCAACGAAGGCGACTTCACGCTCATGCAGTCGCTCGCGGAGCAGGCGGCGCTCGCGCTGCACAACGCGGAGTTTCTGCATCTCCAGATCGAGCGGAAGCAACTCGACCTCGATCTCTCGATCGCGAGTGGCATCCAGCAGATGCTGCTGCCGCGCGCCGCGCCGCGGCTCGACGGGCTCGAGGTCGATGCGCACTACCTGCCGGCGCAGCGCGTCGGCGGCGATCTCTACGATATTTTCGCGCTGTCCGAGACGCGGCTCGGCGTGGTGGTCGCGGACGTTTCAGGCAAAGGCATCGCGGCGTCGCTGCTGATGGCGATCTGTCGCACGAATCTCCGCCAGATCGCGCCGCGGCACGCTTCGCCGGCATCGGCGTTGATCGAGTTGAACCGCGTGTCGTCGGCCGACATCGTCGCCGGCCTCTACGTGACGCTGATCTACGCGATCATCGACGTCGCAGCGAATCACGTGACGATCGCGCGCGCCGGCCACGAGCTGCCGCTCATCGCGCGGCGCGATCGGGCGAGCGGCGTCGCGCTCGCGGGCTACGTCGGCTCCGACGGGATGGCGATCGGGATGGTGCCGGACGCGGTGTTTGCGGAAGCGATCGTGGATCACGTCGAGCCATTCGCGACGGGCGACCTGCTGGTGCTTTATACCGATGGCGTGACCGAAGCGCCGGACGAGGAAGGGCGGGAATTTTCCGGCGCGCGGCTGGCGGATGTCGTGCGGATGCTGCATCCGCGATCGGTGCGCGAGGTGAACGAAGGCATTCTGGAAAGCGTGCGGCGCTTCACCGGCGAGCAGGCGCAGCGCGACGATTTTACGCTGGTCACAGTGAAACGCGTGTAATTCCCGTCGAAGCCTGAAAGCGTTTGCCAGCGCTCGCGGATGGAACTCACTCTTGCCGCAGCCATGTCCACCGCCGCTGCCGCCCAGGAAAAAATCGACCGCTTCTCGCTGCCGGATGCCGGCGGCCATTTCGGCCGCTACGGCGGCGTGTTCGTGCCGGAGACGCTGATGACCGCGCTGCAGGAGCTCGGCGCCGCGTATGAAGTGGCGCGCAAGGACCCGGCGTATCAGACGGAGCTGCGGCATCACCTGAAGGAATTCGCCGGCCGGCCGACGGAGCTTTATTTCGCCGAGCGGCTGACGCAGCACTGCGGTGGCGCGAAAATTTATCTGAAGCGCGAGGACCTGCTGCACACCGGCGCGCACAAGATCAACAACGCGCTCGGCCAGGCGCTGCTCGCGCGGCGGATGGGCAAGAAGCGGATCATCGCGGAAACCGGCGCGGGCCAGCACGGCGTGGCGACGGCGGCGGTGTGCGCGAAGTTCGGCCTCGATTGCACGGTCTACATGGGCGCGGTCGACATGGAGCGGCAGGCGCTGAACGTGTTTCGCATGCGGCTCATGGGCGCGAAAGTCGTCGGCGTCGAGGCCGGCCAGAAGACGCTGAAGGAAGCGATCAACGAGGCGATGCGCGACTGGGTGACGAATGTCCGCGGCACGCACTACATCCTCGGCTCGGCGCTCGGCTCGCACCCGTATCCGATGATGGTGCGCGACTTTCACCGCGTGATCGGGCAGGAGACGAAGGAACAGATCCTCGCGCGCGAAGGCCGGCTGCCGGACGAAATGATCGCGTGCGTGGGCGGCGGCTCGAATGCGATCGGATTCTTCTTCGAGTTTCTGGAGGACGCGAAGGTGCGGCTGGTCGGCGTCGAGGCCGGCGGCCGCGGGCTCGCGCGCGGCGATCACGCGGCGCGTTTCGAGGGCGGCAAGCTCGGCGTGTTGCAGGGCTGCAAGACCTACATCCTGCAAAACCCGGACGGGCAGATCGAGTTGACGCACTCCGTCAGCGCGGGGCTCGACTACGCGGCGATCGGACCGGAGCACGCGTTTTACCGCGACCGGCAGCGGATCGAGTTCGCGCACGCGGGCGACGACGAAGTGCTGGAGGTTTTCCAGCTCTGCTCGCGGCTGGAGGGAATCATCCCCGCGCTCGAAAGCACGCACGCGCTCGTCCACGGCCTGAAGCGCGCGAAGCAGATGAGGAAGGACGAGATTCTGATCATCAATCTTTCGGGGCGGGGGGACAAGGACGTGAACCAGGTGGCAAAGCTGCTCGGTGTCGCGTTGTAGAAATCCCAAACGCCAAAGACCCAAACGCCAAAGAAAACTCAATGGCTGAAAAACCGAAGGACCTCGAAGAGCGCACGGCGGTTTTTGCGGAGGAGGTCAGGGCGTTCGTGCGGATCCTTCCACGGACCATTTCAAACCTGGAAGACGTCAGACAGTTGGTGCGGGCATCGGGCTCAGTGGCTGCCAACTGCATCGAAGCGAACGAAGCTCTGGGCGACAAAGACCGCGTGATGAAATTTCGGACCTGTCGCAAGGAGGCGAAGGAGTGCCAGCTCTGGCTTCGTTTGCTGGACGTCGGCGAAAACGACCACACAAAGTCGAGGCGAGATGCGCTGCGACAAGAAGCGCACGAACTGAAACTGATTTTGTCGTCCATCGTGAAGAAGCTCGAATGACCTCCCGGTCTGTAAGTTTTGTTTGGCGTTTGGACCTTTGGCGTTTGGACTTTCCGTCATGCGAAGCATGACGGGTTATGGCCGCGCGACGGCGACGCTCGAGGGGTGCACACTGACCGTGCAGGTCAGCTCGGTGAACCGGAAGACACTCGATCTCACCGTGGCGATGCCGGAGGAGTGGGAGAGCCTCGAGCCGGCGGTGGGCGAGCTGGTGCGGAAATTTGCGGCGCGCGGCAAGGTGCACGTCGATATCGAACTCACCGGCGACAAGAGCTCCACGGTGGCGACGTGGGACGAAGCGGCGGCGGCGGAAGCGCTGGAGCGACTCGAGGCGTTCGCGGCGCGGCGCGGCGTGAAATTCGAGCCGACGCCAGAGCTGCTGTGGCAGGTGGCGAATGCCCAGAAGCGCACGAACGCGCTGCCGACGGCGGAAGCGGCGCACGCCACGGTCGCGAGCACGCTGACGACGGCGTTGCGCGCCTTCGCGGCCATGCGCGCAAGGGAAGGCGAGGCGCTGCTCGTCGATTTCATCAAGCGCAGCGAGACGCTGCACCGGCACGTCGAGGCGATCGCTGCGCGTGCGCCGCAGGTGCCGGCGAATTATCGCGAGCAACTCATGAAGCGGCTGCGCGACGCCGGACTCGAACTCGACCTGAACGACGAGCGCGTCCTGCGCGAGATCGCGCTCTTCGCGGACCGCTGCGACGTGAGCGAGGAAATCACGCGGCTGCGCAGCCATTTCGAGCAGTTCACCGGCTTGCTGAAATCGGCGGACGAGATCGGACGGAAGGCGGAATTTCTCCTGCAGGAAATCGGCCGAGAAGTGAACACGATCGGCAGCAAGGCCAACGATCTCACGATCGCGCGCGCCGTGATCGAGCTGAAGAACGAGCTCGAACGCGTCCGCGAGCAGATGGCGAACGTGGAGTGAGCGGTTAAACGCGAAGGCGCGAAGCGCCGCCAAGGATCGCAAAGCAAACGTCGCGCGGCGCGAATCCTGGCGTTCAGGGGCTGGAGTTTCGCAGCGAAAACCAGAGGTAGAGCAGCACGCCGACGCAGATGCCGGAGTCGGCGATGTTGAAGGTCGGATAGACGTAGCTGCCGAAGTGCAGGTCGATGAAGTCGACGACGTGGCCGCGCGCGAGCCGGTCGGTGAGGTTGCCGGCGATGCCGCCGCAGAGGAGGCCGAAGCAGATTTGCGGCATCCGGGCCCGCAGGCCGAGCGTGTGCCGCCAGAGGAAAATCGCGACAAGCGTCAGCGCGGCGAGCGAGCCCAGCAGCACGCTGCGGCCGGTGAACAGGCTCCACGCGGCGCCCGTGTTGCCGACGTGCGTGAGGTAGAAAAAATTCCGGATGACGCGAATCGCGCCATCGGATTCCGCAAAGGTCGGATAGGGCAGGCGCGCGGCGATCCAATATTTCGTCAACTGGTCGAGCGCGTAGACGACCAGCGCGAGCACGAGCAGCAGCCGGTAGGCGAGCAGCCGTTGCCAGCGGGACGCGTGATCGAGCGCGAGCGGCGGCGCCGCGAATCCGCCCGCGGGCGGGGCGACGGGTTTTTCCGGAGGAATGGAGGAGGCGTTGTTCAATCCGCGATTCGCGATCCGGAATGCGCGCGGCCGCTCACTCTTCGCCGCCCGAATCCTCGTCCATCATCTTGCCGCCTTCTTCGCCGAGTTCGCCGAAGAGGCCGGCCTGCGTGCGCGAACGATGGCGGTTGCGCTCGAGATCCTTCTGCGCCTCGGCAGAGTAGCGCGTGAACGGCACCGCGAGGAGCCGCTCCTTCGCGATCGGCTTCTGCGTGATTTCGCAGATGCCGTAGGTGCCGTCGTGGATGCGCTTGATGGCGGCGTCGATTTCGGAGAGCGCCTCCTGTTCGCTCGCGACCATGCTGAGCGCGAAGTCGCGGTCGAAGGTGTCGGTGCCCGCGTCGGCCATGTGCTGGCCGTAGGCTGAGAGGTCGCCGGCGTCGTCCTTCGAGGAACGCTTGAGCGTCTCTTCCGAGTGGCGCTCGATGCCCTCGGTGAGGCTGGTGCGAAGATCGATCAGCAGCTTGTAGTAGCGCTTGAATTTTTCCGGCACGTCCTTGTCGGCGAGCTCGGGCGCCTTGCCGCGCTTCGGGTTGAAGCCGAGGATTTCCGAGAGCGACGCGGCCTTGATGTGCTGCGGCTTGGCCGCGCGCTCGAGGGCGGCGTTCTTGGCCGGAGCGGCCTTCGTCGTCTTGGGAAACGGCGAATTCGTCTTGCTGGTGACGGTCTTCGCGATGGCGCGCACCTCATCGAGGCTGAAGGCGATGGGCGCGGCTTTGCGCTTGAGGACCTTGTCGCGCAGGGCGGTTTTCTTGGACGGTTTTTCCATGGTGGGAGAACTTTTCGGATGCTTCCCGTTGGGCGCGGGTTTCGCCGCCGACACCCTGGCGGGCGCGACGGGCTTTTTCTTCGCGGCAGGCTGGGGAGCGGGTTTTTTGGCGGGTGATTTTTTGTTCTTGGCCATGGGGAGTTTGGGGTGAAGCGGACTAAACTCTGAGCGCCTCCGCGCATCGCGGGCAGGTGTCGCCGTGCGAGCCCGATTCCAGGGCGGGAACCCAGCGCCAGCAGCGCGGGCACCGCACAAAACCGAGTTCGCTGCACGGACGAACATCGACGTGAAGCGCGACCTCCTTGGCCGAGCCCAACGTGACATGCGAGACAATGAAAAGTTCGGGCAGAAAGTCGCGATGTTTTTCCAGCACGGGGAACACCGGATCCTGCGGCGCGGCAGCGAGGGCGACGGCGGCGTCGAGCGATTTGCCGAGCCGGCCTGCGGCGCGTTGCGGCTCGATCGCTTCGTTGACCTGCGTGCGGATGCGCAGCAACGCGGCGACGTCGCGGTCGATCTCGGGATTCGTCCACTCCTCGGGCGCGACGGGCCAGTCCTGCAGGTGGATGGAGTCGTCGGCGTATTCGGTTTTCGTCGTCGCGTAGGCCCAGGCTTCGTCGCAGGTGAACGTCAGCACCGGCGCGAGCAGGCGCACGAGCGCGTCGAAGATGTGATGGATCGCGGTCTGCGACGAGCGGCGCAGCGGCGAATTCGTGCCGAGCGTGTAGAGCCGGTCCTTGAGGATGTCGTGATACGTCGCCGACAGCGTGACCGAGCAGAACTGGTTGCAGAGCTGGTAAACGCGGTGGAACTCGTAGGCCTCGTAGGCTTCGGTGCAATCGCGGATCAGCGCCGCGGTCTGGTGCAGCGCCCAGCGGTCGAGCGTGTCCATCTGCGCGACGGGCACGCGGTCGCGTGCCGGATCGAAATCGAAGAGAGTCGAGAGCTGGTAGCGAAACGTGTTGCGAAAAAGCCGGTAGCTCTCGGCGACGACGTTGAGGATGCTGCTCGGCTGCTTGAGGTCCTTGTCGAGGTCGGAGACGCGGATGTCCTCGCGAAAATCCTGCGAGGCGATCCAGAGGCGGATGACGTCGGCGCCGTATTGGGCGATGTAGTTGTCGGAGGTCGGCGGCTTCTCGTATTGGCCGGACTTGGAGATTTTTTTGCCGTCCTTGCCGACGATGAAACCGTGCGTGAGCACGGCCTTGTAGGGCGCGGCGTCGAACGCGATCACGCTCGTCCAGAGCGACGATTGGAACCAGCCGCGGTGCTGGTCGCTGCCTTCGAGGTAAAGATCGGCGGGCCAGTGCGTGCCGCCTTGGCCGCGCTTGAGCACGGCGGCATGGCTCGAGCCGGAGTCGATCCACACATCGAGCGTGTCGCGACCCTTCGTCAGCGCGGTCGGCGCCGGCCAGCCAGCGGGCAGTTTGATGCCCTCGAGAATTTCGGCGGCCGACGCGTCATACCAGAAATTCGTGCCGCGCGCGGCGAACTTGTCCGCGATCGCGCGCGCGACGCCGGCGTCGAGAAACGCATTCTTTTTCTCGTCGTAGAACGCCGGGATCGGCACGCCCCACGCGCGCTGCCGGCTGATGCACCAGTCGGGCCGCGTCTCCACCGCGCCGCGGATGCGCGCTTCGCCCCACGCGGGGATCCAGCCGTGCGCGGCGGAAATTTTTTCGATCTCGCGCAACGCGGCGGCGCGGCGGCCCTGTTTGTCGAGCGAGACGAACCACTGGTCCACCGCGCGAAAAATGATCGGCGTCTTCGAGCGCCAGCAATGCGGGTAGCTGTGCGTGTAGCGCTCCTTCGCGAGCAGCGCGCCGGCGGCGTCGAGTTTTTTCAGGACGGCGATGTTCGCCGGCGAGGTGCGCTTCTTCTCCAAGTCTTCAACAGTCTCGAGCGTGGTGAGCCCGACGAGATCGGCCGGGATGCGGCCGTCGTCGAGATAGCGGCCGTCGTCGCCGACGGGGCAGTAGATCTCGAGTTTATATTTCAGTCCGGTCTGGTAGTCCTCGGCACCGTGGCCGGGCGCGGTGTGCACGCAACCGGTGCCGCTGTCGGTCGTGACGTAGTCGGCGAGGACGACGGGCGAGGGGCGATCGATGAAAGGATGGCGCGCCTGGAGATTTTCGAGCGCGGCGCCTTTGAGGACGGTTGCAGCGGCACGGGCGTCTCGCCCGTG
>DASZYB010000065.1:0-33212 GCA_035545575.1 Opitutaceae bacterium
CGGCCGGCTTCGCGCCTTCGGCGGGAGCAGCCCCGGGAGCGGCGGCGGCGCCTTCGGCCGGAGCGGCGCCAGGAGCAGCGGCGGCGCCTTCGGCGGCGGTGGCGGTCGCGACGACTTCCTGCACGATTTCGGCGACAGGCTCGACGCACGAGACGACCGGCTGGCCCTTCGGATCGAGGAACTCGACGCCGGGCACCGGCTTGAGCTGGCCGACCTTGAAGGTCTCGCCGACCTTGAGCTCGGACACGTCGACCATGATCGCCTCGGGCAGATCCTTCGGCAGCACGCGCACGCGGAGAAGGTGCGCATTGATTTCGAGCACGCCGCTCTGGTTCTTCACGCCATACGACTCACCGATGAGGTGAACCGGCACGCGGATTTCGAATTTCTCGTCGGCCTTCACTTCCTGCAGGTCGACGTGGAGATATTTGTCCGTGATCGGGTCGCGCTGCACTTCCTGGAGGAAGGAGAGCGCCTTGGCGCCGTTGCTGCCGTCGCGCTGCAACTCGACGAGCACCGCGCGATCGCCGACGCTCTTGAGCAGGCGGACGAACTCCGCGCCTTCGATGGAGAGCGACTCCGGTTTCGTGTGCTTCCCGTAGAGAATCGCGGGGACGCGATTGGCCTTGCGAAGGCGACGGGAGGCGCTGCGGCCGGTTTGGGCGCGAGCGGCGACGTTGAGATTGAACTTTTGGCTCATGGATTCGTTCCCCCTGTCACTCCGGAATTGGAGGCAGGCGTAATGGAAAAGAGGGTCAGGTGATAGGCCTCGACTTCCTGAATGCAACCAAAACTTCAGCCCGCTCGCGAAATCGCCGGCTGCCCTCCCAAAGCGCGCATCACTTGACCGTCCATCACCCGCGGATTCGCCAGCCCGCCGCCATGTCCGCCATGAAAGGCGATCGTCGCTTTCTGCCCCGGCGCCCGGTCGCCAACCCTATGAGAACTAAATCGTCCGTCGCTTTTCGCGCCGCCCTGCGGAGCTGCGCCTTCTCCCTTCTCTCTGCGGCGGCCTTCGCCGCGCCCGCCGCTCCGGTGCCGGTCACGTGGCTCGGTGGCACGCCCGCGCCGATCGCGGGCGGCGTCAGTTTCGGCGTGCCGTGGCCGAAGGGCGCCGTGCAGAAATCGCAGGCCTTCGCGCTCACGACCGCCGACGGCAAATCGCTCCCGCTCCAAACCTGGCCGCTCGCGTATTGGCCCGACGGCTCGCTCAAGTGGAGCGGCTTCGCCACCGTCGCCGGACCGGAAGCGAGCGGACAATTCAAACTCGCCGCGGCCGACGCCGCCGCGCCGGCGAACGCGAAAATCCAGGTCCGCCGCAGCGACACCACCTACACGATCGACACCGGCCGCGCGAATTTCGTCATTCCGATGCACGGCTCGAATCTCGTCGACGCGATCACGGTCGAAGGTCGCGAGGTCGCGCGCGACGGCCGGCTCGTGTGCGTGTTGCAGGATGGGCCGGACGGCAACGCGACCGACACGCCGCCGCGCGAACTTTTCCGCACGCGCGTCGATCAAGTCACCCTCGAGCAATCCGGCCCCGTGCGCGCCGTCGTGAAAATCCAGGGCATGCACGTCGGCACGAAGGGCAACCGCGCGTGGCTGCCGTTCACCGTGCGGCTGTATTTCTACGCGGGCCAGGAAAACGTGCGGATGATCCACACGTTTGTCTTCGATGGCGACGACCAGCGCGATTTCATCCGCGGGCTCGGCGTCGTCTTCAACGTGCCGCTCCGCGAGCAGGTGCAGAATCGCCACGTGCGTTTCTCCGGCGAAAACGGCGGCCTGTGGGCCGAGCCGATCCAGCCGATGATCGGCCGCGGCGGACGTTTCGTCGCCGATCCGGCGACGGGCAACGACGTGTATCCGACGCAGCTCGACGGCAAACGCGTGCCCAATCGCGAGCAGTTCAACTCCCGCGGCCAGGGCCTGCTCGCCGACTGGGCGGTGTGGGACGATTTCAAACTCGTCCAGCCCAACGCCGACGGCTTCACGATTCTCAAGCGCACGAATCCGCAGAGCACCTGGCTCTTCGCCAACGCCGGCAAACGCGCCTCCGGCTTCGTCTTCATCGGCGACGTGAGCGGCGGGCTCGGCGTGAGCCTGAAAAATTTCTGGCAGTCGTATCCCGCGTCGCTCGAAGTGCGCCACGCCAGCGCCGGCGACGCCGAACTCACCGTGTGGCTCTGGTCGCCCGACGCGCCGGGCATGGACCTGCGGCACTACGACACGCACGCGCACGGCCTCGAATCCGTCTACGAAGACGTGCAGCCCGGCCTCAGCTCCGCGCACGGCGTCGCACGCACGAGCGAGCTGATGTTGTTCCCGACCGCGGCCGTGCCGACGAAAGACGACACGGCGAAACTCGCCGCCGTCGGCGCCGCGCCGCCGGTCATCGTGTGCACGCCGCAATATCTGCAATCCGCGCAGGCCTTCGGCCTCTGGGGCCTCGAGGACAAATCGACGCCCGTGAAAACCGCGATCGAGCAGCGCCTCGCGACGACATTGAATTTCTACCTCACGCAGCCCGAGCAGCATCACTGGTATGGCTTCTGGGATTTCGGCGACGTGCGGCATTCCTACGACGAGGACCGCCACGAGTGGCGCTACGATCTCGGCGGCATGGCATGGGACAACTCCGAGCTCGGGACCGACATGTGGCTCTGGTATAGTTTTCTCCGGACAGGCCGCGCGGACGTGTTTCGTATGGCCGAGGCCATGACGCGCCACACCGGCGAGGTGGATTGCTATCACCTCGGGCGTTTCGCCGGGCTCGGTTCGCGGCACAACGTCCGCCACTGGGGCGACGGCGCGAAGGAGGCGCGCATCAGCCAGGCCGGCTACCGCCGCTTCTATTATTATCTCACGACCGACGAGCGCGTCGGCGACGCGATGCGCGAGATGCTCAACGCCGACTACAAGACGATCGAGTTCGACCCGATGCGCCTTGCGCAGCCGATCACCGAGGCGGAAAAAAAGATCGCGCCCACGCGCGTGCGGCTCGGGCCCGACTGGTTCGCGTTTCTCGGCAACTGGATGACCGAGTGGGAACGAACCGGCGACACGAAGTGGCGCGACAAGATTCTCGCCGGCGTGCAAAGCCTCGCCGCCATGCCGCTCGGCCTGCGCAGCGGAAGAAATCTCGTCTTCGGCTACGATCCGGCGACGGGCAGACTCTACCAGCTCAGCAACGAGCCCGGCACCTACAACCTCGCCACGATCATGGGCGGCGCGGAAGTCGTCTTCGAACTGAACATGATGCTCGACGATCCCACGTGGCACAAACTCTGGCTGCAATATTGCCGGCTCTACAGCGCGCCGCGGGAAACGATCGTGCGCGACATGCAGACCGGCACCGAAGGCGGCGACGCGGCCTTCGTGCGCGACGGCCGGCTCGCGGCCTACGTTTACCACGAGACGCAGAATCCCGCGTTCAAGCAGGCCGGCATCGACGCGTTGCTCGCCACCGGCCGCGGCGGTCGCACGCGCGATCTCCGCCACATCGCCGGCGCAGAGACGCTCAATCCCGTCGACGAAGGTCCGGGCAACACCAACAGCGCCGCGCAAAACGGCCTCGAGACGATCACGATGCTCGGCATGGTCGGCGACCAGCTCCCCGCGGAATTTCCACCGGAAACTCCCGGCGCGCGCGGCGGCCGTCGCGGCCGCGCTGCGACTCCCCCACCCGCCCCGCGTCCATCGGCCAGCGACGACTCCGCGAAATAATCCAACCCGTCGAATCGCGCGCTCGTCGTGCGCGCGCGCTGTTGTTCGCTCCGCTCGTTCATCGTTGCATCCGTCATTTGATCATCCCGCCAATATTCGCATCCCACCACCAACTCCCCGATACCCCATGAAACCACCGCTCTTTCTCGCGGCCGCGCTCCTTTTGCTGGGCGCGAGCCTCGCCTCAGCTCAACCTGCTGGCGCTTCAGCTCCCGCAGCGGGACGCGCCGCCGGCCGGCCGCCCGCACCGACACGCGATCCGCTCGCGCCGGGATTCGTCAAGGCCACCGAGCTGCCCGACGGCGAGGTGCCGCCGCTCGAAGCCGAAGGCAATTTCATCATCGGCCCGACGCACAAGCCTGCGCCGGAAATGAGCCCGGTGGCGGAAGGCCAGCCCAAGGGCACGGTCTACAAATTCACGCTTCGCTCGACCGAAAGTAAATTCTACCCCGGCATCGCGCGCGATCAGCCGTTGCCCGCGGCCGGCGGGCCGCGCGGCGGCGACGTCGCCACGATCACCAGCCACCCCGAGCCCTGGACGCGCACGGTCTCGGTCTACGTTCCCCAGCAGTATGTCCCCGGGACGGTCGCGCCCGTCATGATCACCACCGACGGCGACAACCGCGCCTTCAATGTCCTCGATCACCTGATACCGCAGAAAAAACTGCCCGTGATGATCGTGATCGCCATTCCCGCCGGCGGCGGCGACGGCCAGGGCAGCGAACGCGGGCTCGAATACGACACCGTGTCCGGAAAATACAGCGACTTCGTCGAGACCGAAGTGCTGCCGATGGCCGAAAAGGTCGCGAACGTGAAACTGACGAAGGATCCCGAAGGCCGCGCCGTGATGGGCACGAGTTCCGGCGCGGCGGCCGGCATGACGATGGCGTGGTTTCACCCGGAGCGCTACCGTCGCGTGCTCACCTTCTCCGGCACGTTCGTCAACCAGCAGTGGCCGACCAATCCGGAAAATCCGCACGGCGCCTGGTCCTACCACGAGACGATGATTCCCAACAGCCCCGTCAAACCGCTTCGCATCTACATGGAATGCGGCGATCGCGACAACTACAACGCGCGGGACGGCATGCACGACTGGGTGCAGGCGAACGAGAACATGGCCCGCGTGCTGGCCGCGAAAGGCTATCACTACAAATTCGTCTTCGCCCGCGGCGCCGGCCACACCGACCGGCCGACCATCGGCCAGCTTTATCCGACCGCCCTGCAATGGATCTGGCAGGGATTTCCGATCGCGGGAAATTAGCTTTTCGCTTCAACCGAAAACCGGCGGTGGGATCCAGCCGGGCTTCAACCGCTGCGCTTCGCCTCACATGATCGGCCCGCAGCCGCACCGGCGCAGGCGCGCGCCTCAGTCGAGCGGCACGGTCTTGCGTAGCGTGTATTCCACGCCCGCGGGATCGGCGCGGTAGATGTCCACCCACGCGTTTTCGCCGGCGACGCGAAATTTCAAAAACGTGCTCGCCGAGCCCGCGTCGCCGCCGCCGCGCGCGTGACCGGAGTCGCATTGCCAGACGCCGCTCGCGAGTTTGACGACCGACGTGTCGTGCGTGTGCCCGCAGATATAGGCCGTCACGCGATATTTTTTCAGCAGCTCCACAAAGCGCGCCGCACGCGCGGCATCGTAGCTCACCGAATCGCCGCCGTGCCGCACGCGGCCGCCGTCCATGTCCGGGATCGACTCGATCGGCTGGTGGCCGATGACCCAGCGGACCGGCTGCTTCGTCGCCGCCAGATCGTCCTCGATCCATTTGAACGTCTCGTCGGTGAGATCGACTTTGCCCTTGTCGCCCTTCTTGGCGGTGTCGCCGGGGATGCCGGCCTTGGCCCATGGGTAGCTGTCGATCGCGGTGAAGTGCGAGTTGGCAAAGTCCCACGAATAAATCGTGAGCTGCGTGCCCGGCAAACCGCGGCGCACCACATGCGGGATGTCGGCCGCGAGCCACGCGCGCACCCACGGCATCACGGCGGCGTTTTCCACCTCGTGGTTGCCGACGACGACATACCACAGGAATTTCGGGCCGAGATAACGATCGATGATCGCGCGGTTCGCCGCCGGCGGATCGAAATCGCCGGGTGAAATCAAAAACGCGCCGGGGCCGACGCGCGCCATCGCTTCGCAGGCGCCGTCGAAAAAGCGCTTGCCGTCGGGCTTGGTGTTTTCCGTGAAGCTGCGCATGTCACCCGCAGTGCAGAACGAAAATTCCGCCGCCGTGGCCGGCGCCGGTTCGGCGGCCGGCACGCGCGTGACGCATGTGGCGACGGCCAGCGCCGCGACGGCGACGCAGACCCGGCTGATGGAACGATGGAACGGCATGGAGGAAGAAACTGCGTTCAAGCGCCCGGCTCAGAAGCGGAATTTCACGCCGACGTCGGTGCGCAGTCCGTAGTATTCCTGCTGGATCGGGCGCGTCGTGACCGCCTCGTAGAAACGCAGCGGCTGGTTCGTGAGGTTCAGCGCGTCGCAGAAAATCGTGTATTGTTGCGAGAGGGCGTAGCTCGCGGTGAAGTCGAGCTGGGTGCTCTTGTCGTAGAAGGTGTCCGCCGAACCCGGCGCCGTGGCCGACGATCCGACGCTATATAAAAAGGGCGCCGTGTGCGTGAGCGCGAGCCGCGCGGTCAGGCCGTGGCGCTCGTAGAAGAGCGCGAGGTTCATGATCTTGTCCGCTTGCTTGGGCAGGTCGGTCGATTCGCCGGGGCGAACTTCCGCGCGCGAGGCGGTGAGCGTGGCGTTGGCGTAGATGCCAAAGCCGCCGAGGAATCCGGGCAGACTGGTGAACTGCTGGTTGTAGTTCAGCTCGAGCCCGGCGACATGCGACTGCGGCACGTTTTCCGAACCGGAAAAGCGGTAGCCGTCGTAGGGTCCGCCCACGAGGACGAACGAGCGTTTGAAGATGTAATCCTTGATGTCCTTGTAGAACACGCCGACCGAAACGAGGCCGAGGCTGGGCATGTAATATTCGGCCGAGGCGTCGAAATCGTAGGAATAGGTGGGCTTGAGATCCGGGTTTCCGCCGCTGACGGTGCGCGCGAGATCGTTGACCGACTGGCTGCCGGAGGCCGCCGCAAATTGCGGGCGCACGATGCTGGTCGAGAATCCCGCGCGTAGAACGAATTCCCGGCTCACATCGTAGCGCAGGTGCACGCTCGGAAAGGCGTCCGTATAATCCTTGCGCGGCGTCGCCAGGATCTGTCCGCCGGTCGCCGGGAACGTGAAATATTGGAAATCGGTCCGGGTCGATTCGACGCGCACGCCGCTCACGAGATGGGCCCGGCCGAGATCGACGGTGTAGAGGCCGTAGGCGGCGTAGATGTCTTCGACGGCGTTGAAGTAGGATTTATCGCCGCGCGCCGCGGTCACGAAGTTGGCGTTGGCCGCGTAGAAGGCGCGCGAGAGCCCGACATTCTCGAACGGCCCGAGCTGATAGCGCGCCCGATAGAGAAACGGCGGCGGCTCGGCTTCGGCGAGCTGCGCCAGCGTCGTCGCCGCGAGGGGCGTGCCCTTGAAATTCAGCGTGTAGGTGATCGGGCTCTCCGAGTTCTTGGTGCGATCCGCGAGCCGGGCGCCGAACTTGAAGAAGCCTTTCCCGGCGCCGAGGTTCGCGGGGATCTTGAGATTCACCATGCCCGAATACTGCTTGTCGGTGCTGGGCGTGAGCGTGTCGGTGAATTTCGAAATCAGGCTCAGGTTCGGGTCGTAGGGATCGGCGCCGGCGGTCGGCCCGAACGCGGGGAAATTATAGTTGGTGCGATTGTAGTATTCGTCGACGCCGGTCGGGCGGGCGAACGTCACGCCATAATAATAGGGATTCGTCTGCGAGCCGTAGCCGTAGGCGGCGGAGTAATCGAGTTCGCTCGCGCCGATAAAATTTTTTCCGCCGGCATTGACGTTCGCGAGCCGTTGCACGGTGAGCCCGTCGGTGAGCGCAGACTGCACGGTCGCGCCCTTCACCCACACGTCGCCCGGATTTGGTCCGGCCGAGAAGCCGGTGCCCTTGCCAAAATTCGTCGTGTAGGCGTGCTTGGTGCGCTTGTCGTCGTAGCGGTTGTAGCTGAGGTGGACAAAATACCGGTTGTTCGCGTCGGGCCGCGCATCGAGGTTCATCGAGACGCTGCGGTGCGTGAGGACGTTGAGGTAACCTTGCAGCGCGTAGTTCGTGCTGACGAGCGTGGGCACGCCACTGACGGGCTGCGTGTCGTAGCCTTGCTCGATGTCGTTGAACTCGCGGGGCACGCGGCTGTATTCGCCGGTGACGAGGACGCCGAATTGCCTGCGCTCGCCGAACTGCGCGCCCGCGGTCAGCGCGGTGTCGATAATGTCGTTGTTGTGATCGGTCAGCCGGCCGGCGGCGACCGTGCCCTCGAAGATGCGATGGTCGGTGTCGAAGGCGCTTTTGCTGACGAGATTCACCGTGCCGCCGATGCCGTCGCCCTGCATGTCCGGCGTCTTGGATTTCACGACTTCGACCTGCGAGACCTGGCTCGCGGGAATCACGTTGAGATTCACGCGCCGGTCGCCGCTGTCGTTCGAGAGCACGGTTTCGCCGTCGGAGGTGACCGCATTGTATTCGGAGGTGACGCCGCGGACATTGATATAGCGGCCTTCGCCCGTGTCGCGCTCGAGCGAGATTCCGACCACGCGTTGCAGCGCCTCGGCGGTGTTCGGATCGGGGAACCGTCCGATGCTGTCGGCCCCGATGATGTTCACGAACGTGTCGGATGTTTTCTGCTGGTTGAGTGCCTTGGCCTGGCCCTCGCGCAGCGACTCGACCACCAATTTGCTCATCGTGACGACCTGGTCGCGCGGCTTCATGTTCAACGTCACCGCCGCGTGCTGCCCGGCCACGAGGTCCACCGGTTGATGCAACGCCGGCGTCCCGAGGTAAGTGACCAGCAGCGACTGGTGCCCGGCGGGCACGCCGGCCAAGACGGCCGTGCCCTGCAGATCGGAGACGGCCTGGATCGTCGTGCCCTCGACCTGCACCAACGCGCCGCGAAGAAATTCGCCGCTGCTGGCGTCGACGACGCGCGCGCTGATCCAGGCGCTCTCACTGGCGGCCGCAGCCGGGTTGACGAAGGCGCTCCAGGCGCCGGACACAAAAATCCAGAATGCGAAACGGGAGGTGCGACGAATAAACAACCTGGTGGGTGAGCTCATGCCAGTAGCGCGGTTTGAAGTTGCCGGTGGAATCGAAAGCCCGGGACGGAGCTTCGATCGAAGGGCGCAGACGATGATGCGCCGGCGTTACGGTCTCGCGGCCATCGCGCGACAATCGTGCACCGAATCGGCGCGCCTCGCCGCGGACGGAGCGGCGCTCACAACTTCCGACGGACGCCGAAATTCAGACGTCAGCGGTATTCGTCGAACCGCTCGAGGCGTTTCGGCGAAGCCGAAATCGCGCAGGAGCGGCGTCCGCGCGGCCCGGCCGAAAAATCGCGGCGCAGCCGCTCAGTTCGCCGGTCGAATCTTCACCAGCACGACGCCGTGCGAAGGCACGGTGGCGGTGAATTCGTTTTCGAAGACGCCGAGGTCTTTCTGCCGCCAAAGATCGCGCACGCCGCGCTTGCCGTCGACGCCGAGATCTTTCCACGTCGCGGTGATTTTTTCCTCGCGCGAGCCGACGTTGAAGAGCCCGACGGCGAGCGAGCCGTCCTCGAGCGGGCGCGCGTAGACGAGGCCGTTGCCGCCAGGGTTGTCCGCGGATGCGCTGGCCGCGGGTTGACTCGCTGGCGTGCCGGCCGCGCCGTTGCGTGCCGCGCGGGGCGGAACATAAAATTCCGGACCGGCGACGCGCACCGCTCCCTTGCCGAGGGGATCCTGATCGACATCGAGCACCTCGTCGTTGGTGAGCAGGCTCAGCGTGAAGGGATCGACGCGTTCGAGATCACAGCCGATCAGCAGTGGCGCGGCGAGCAGGCTCCACAGGCTGATGTGCGTGTATTGCTCGTCGGGCGTGAGGTGCGTGAAGTGCATCGGCTGCGAGACGCTCACGACGCCGATCACGAGCATGTCGGGATCGTTCCAGTGGCCCGGGCCGCCGAACGGCGACCAGCGATCCTGCGTGAAACCGATTTTGGCGATGCCGTTGTTCCACGAGCGATTGCCCGCGACCCAGGTGTCGGTGATGTCGCCGGTCGTGCGCCAGGCTTGGGCGAGGCGCGCCCAGTCGGCGGCATTTTTGAAGGGAGCGGTGTTGGAGAGACTGAGGGCGATGTCGCGGCCGGTCTTCCGCAGCGCGTCGCTCATCTCCTGCGTCGTGGGCACGTCGATATTCCAATCATATTTCAAATAATCGAAACCCCACGCGGCGAGCTGCGCAGCATCGGCATCGGCGAAATGATACTGACCGATGCGATGGGCGCGCTCGTTGCCGAGCCCGGCCTTGCTCCACGCGCCCGCGGGATCATCGCTCGAACCGCCGGGATAACTGGCGTAGGACGTGATCCAGGGCGTCGAGTAAATGCCGGCCTTCAGGCCCATCGCGTGCAGCTCGTCGCAGAGTCCCTTGAGGTCGGGGAATTTTTCGTTGGCGAGCAGCGCGTGATCCTTGCCGGCGCGCGTGCCCTGCCACGTGTCGTCGATGTTGACGTAGGTCCAGCCGTGGTCGACGAGGCCGGAGGAGACGAGCACGCGCGCCGAGCGCAGCACCTTCCCCTGATCGACGTCGCCCGCCCAACTGTTCCAGCTATTCCAGCCCATCGGCGGCGTGAGTGCGATCTGGTCGCCGATCACGAGACGCAGTTCGCGGCTCGCGGCGCCGAGGGCGTTTTTCGCGCCGACATGCACGGTGAAACGGCCGGCCTGCGCGACGACGCCGGTGATGCGGCCCGTCGCGGGATCGAGTTTCAGCGAGGGCGGCAGACCGTCGGCGGAAAACGTCATCGGCCGGTCGCCGGTCGCGGTGAGCGTGAAGAGAAACGGGCTGCCGGGGCGTTGCCCGTAGATTTTCGCGCCGGTGATCCGCGGCGTGCGGGCCGGCGCCGGCGTGAGAATATAGCTGCTTAAATCCGGAATGATCACGGGAGGCGGCGCGGATCGCGCCGGTTGAGCATCGCTGAAGAACGGCAGGGCGAGCATGAGACAACTGGTCGACCGCCAGCGGACCGAAGAGGGAATTTTCATGGGGAAATAGGCCGGCGGGAACGCTGTGTGATTTCCGCGGGGTTCAATTCATCGTTGCGTTGCATGTCCGGCGAGGGGCGCGATCGCCGGCGAACAAAATCAACCGTGCCGCGCGCGCGGGACGATGCGAGCGGCGGCGGGAGGCGCCGCCACCGAAGCCCGCGGCACGAGGTCGACCGGAAATACGATCGGCTCGAAGCTCGAGGTCTGATGGCCGCCCTCGCGCTGCTCGATCCTCGCCAGGATTTCCTTCACGGCGCGGTGCCCCATCGCGCGCAGCGGCTGCCGCACCGTCGTCAACTGCGGCACGGTCGTGCGCGCGAGGAGGCTGTCGTCGAAACCGGCGATCGAAATATCCTCCGGGACCCGCAGTCCGACCTCGGCCAGCGCCTCGAGGCAACCGACGGCCACGCTGTCGTTCGCGCAAAAGATCGCCTGCGGCAGACGCTCGCCGGCATGATTGCGCAGCCACGCTCGCAACACATCGCGCCCCGACGCCGTGCTGAAATCCGCCGAAATGACCAAGTCGGATTGGAAGGGAATTCGCGCCTTCGCGAGGGCAAGCTTGTAGCCTTGGATGCGGCGTTGCGCACCGGTGAACGCCGCGGGTCCGGAGACGTGCATGATGCGACGATGTCCCTGCGCCACGAGGTGGCGGACCATTTCGAAGGCGCCGCGCTCCTCGTCAGACTCGATGTTCACCACGTTGGGCAGCGCCTCGTTGGCATGCAGCGCGACGAACGGCGTGTGGGCGGGAAGCAGTTTCGCGGCGGCGCGTGTCAGCGTGGGCGCAACCAGGATGAGGCCGTCGATGCGACCGTCGCACATCTGGTGCAACCGCGCCGGATCGCGGCCCCAGTCGTGCAGCGTGAACACGGTCGCGTTCTGCTCATGATGCGCCGCGCCCTCCAGGATGCCGTTGAACACCTCGAGGAAATAGTGGTTGAGCTCGCCTTCGTCGACGACGGCGGCGATCCCGAGCGTGTCCATCCGCCGGTTCGCCAGCGCACGCGCGGCGGCGTTCGGCCGGTAGCGCAGGGCCGCTGCGGCCTCGAGGATGCGATCGCGCGTCTCGGGCGCGATGCGGGACGACGTCTTTGCGCCGTTCAGCACCACCGACGCCGCCATGGCGGAAACTCCCGCAACTTTGCCCACGTCCGCCAGAGTCGCCGCGCGGACGGGCTTGTGCTTGTTCAGGTTCGGCATGAGCTTGGTTCCAGGACGGCGATTTAGCGTTTATCCGCGCGGCGTTGGCAAGCGCAGAGGCCTGACGCGCCGCACCCGGCTGGCACGCACGGCCGAGCGCAGGGCGGCAGCTCGCCTTTCGCCGCGCAGCATGAGCGGCGGAACGCGCGAGATGGCGATCCGGTTATAAAAAGGCGCTCCCGAAAGCCGGGAGCGCCTTGAGCGAAGGTCGTTGACCCGGCGATCAGAAGTCGAACGTGTTCGTCAGGCGCCAGACCATCGTCGGCGCGATGCGCCAGCCGGCGGGCGTGCCGTCGGGCTGCACGGTGACCGGAATGAGCCCGTCGTGCTTGCCCACGTTCGTGATGTTGAGCTGCGTGCGGAAGCCGACTTTTTTCGTCAGCTGCCGGTGATAGCCGATCCACGCGTCGATGTTCGTCTCGGCCGGTGCGTAGTAGGGCTGGTCGAGGAGCAGCGTCGCCGCCTTCACGTTGTTTGGATTCCAGGCGATCGGCTTGCCGGAGCCGTCGAGATAAGCCGGGACGTAGCCGACGATCGCCTTGTCCTGCCAGCGGAGGCCGCCGCCGATGTTCACGCCCTTCAGCATGCCTTGGCGGAAGTCGTAGTTCGCGATGAAATTCGCGCGCCACTTGCGGAGTTCGGGCACCGCGCCGCCTTCCTGATTCTTGATGGAGATGTAGGAGGCGTAGAGGTTGTTGTTCCACGAGGTGAGCGCGCTGGCGGCGGCGCCGCTCGTGCTGTTGCGCATGAGGCCCGCGGCCGTGGTGTTGAGCGCGGTGTTGATCTGGTTGACCAAGCCGACGATCGACGGCTCGCCGACGTTCGAGCGGACGGCTTCCGCCTTCGAGGCGTTGAAGGTGAGGCGGAGGTTGCTGATCGGCTGCGCATACAACTCGGCTTCGTAGCCCTTGGACACGTTGTCCTCGGTGATCGTCAACCCCGTGGGGTCACGGGCGTCGGCGTATTGGCGGACCTGATCGAAGTTGAAGTTATACGCGGTGAGAAACTCCTTCGGGAGCGCCTTGACCATCGTATCCCAAGCCGCGATGGAGGCGGCTTCGTCGGTGGTCGCCTGCTGCGCCGTCTGACCGGCGCCGGGCAGCCACGTCCAGCGGGTCGGATCCTGGCCCTGCGTGGTCGTCAGGTCGAAGCCGGTATCGATCTTGTATTTCCAGACGTTGAACGAGGGCTGATAATCCTGGAAGATCTGGCGGAGATAAAAGATATTGAACCCGCTGCTGGAGGCGTTCTTCGACTTGCTCTCGTATTTATTGATTTTGAGCGAGTAGTTGCCGCTCTTCGTCGCGAATACGACGCCGTAGTCCTTGGTGTTGCCCTGCGGCGCGCCGAGATTCTCGTTGAAGGGACCGACGCGGCCCGCCACTGCCTGGAAGTTTTCGGACTTGTTGTAGAACACGCTCACGTCGAGCGGCAGCCGCTCGCGGCCGAACAGTTGCGACAAGTGGCCGACGACGCTCCAACTCTTGGAGGTCGCATCGATGCGGTCGCGGGGATTGCCCGAAATCGTGTAGGTCGACGGGCTGAGATTGATCTGGCCCAGCGTGTTTCTGACGCCGGTGTAGCTCCACGCCTTCGACGTATCGCGGCGCACGCCATACATGGCGACAAGCGCGCCGTCCCAGAAATAGCCATTCCAGACGGCGGCTTTCGAGGAAACGGTGTTCTGGGTCAGCGAAGCGCCTTTCGTGTTCGCGTCGCGATTGCCGTTTTCGGAATCGATCACGGTGATCGGCGTGTTGACCCAGCCCTTGTAGTTGGCGGGATTCTCAGACTGGGTGGAATTGCGGCCGGAGGCGCCGACGACGAAGTTGGTGTTCGTCCACGGATCGCCGGGGTTGACGCCGGGGGGCGGAGCCCAGGTCGAGTCGAAGGCGCGGATGGCGCTGCTCACCGGGACGGCAGCCGTCATCGGCCGGGGAATGTTCGCGCCCGACGCGGTCGTCCGGCTCAAGAGGGACGGCCCGAGGTAAATAACGGGGAAGACCGCGCGCGTGCTGCTGTCGATCGTCGCGACGCTGGTGGGATTCGTGACGAAATCCTTGTAGGCCAGATCGGTCGTCCAACGGACGAACGAGCGGTTGTCGCGATGCGCGTAATCCTGATTCATGAAGCCGGTGAGGATGTGCCGGCCGAGCGTGCGCATGAAGAGCGATTCGGGCTTTCCCTTGGCGAAGTCGTATTTCGCGAAGACCGTGGCGCGTCCGGAGTGGCGCTCGTAGGCGGTCGTGTTGTTGTTGGTGTCGGGCGCGGCGATGAACGGGCGGCCGAAATTCGGATTCGCGCTGCCGTCGTTCAGGATTCGGACCACGTCGATAAAGATATTCTGGTCCTTGTCCGACATGAACGTGAGCTGGCCGTTGTCGTAGGATTGGTGATCGTAGACGACCTCGAACCCGACGTCGCCGCGGAGGAAAGTCTGGGACAGATTCAGGTTGAAGCGCTTGAAGTTCTGCCATTCCTGTTTGTTCGGTCCGTCGATCAGGTTGTTGTAGAAATCGAAGATCGAGGGATCGGTGATCATTATATTGCGCGTCAGACCTTGATTGGCGCCCGGGAGATTCTCCTTTTTGCTCACGTCGCGGTAGATGGTGATCGAGGCCATGCGGGTGTTCGGGATGCCGCCGATGGTGCCGTCGATCACGCCGAGGGAGTTGATGCCGCGCGGCGTGGCGGGCTCCGCCGCGAAGAACCGGGCGCCGGAGCCGTCGCTCTCGAAGATCGCCATGGGATTGCCGAAATAATTGCTGGAGAACTGGCCGCCCAGCCAGGGCTGCCAATACGGATTCGGCGCGGTGACGCCGCCAATCGTGGTGTTCGCGTTGAAGTTGCCGCGGGTCGGATCCTGCAGGTTGGTGACGTTCTGGTCGGCGTCGCCGCGCGCATCGATGCCGAATTTGTTGAGATTGTTGAAGGCGCGTGTAGTGCCGTCGGCGTTGTAGCCGGTGGTCGTGCCGGTGTAGAACCACGGAGTGAGGGCGTCGCCCGGCGGAAGACTGCGCGGACGGTTGCTGCGGATGCGGCCGGCTTCGAAGTTCGCCTTGAAGGTGGTGTGGGCCATGCCGCGGTTGACGAGCTCGGGCTCGTAGCGCAGCGCGGCGGCGAAGCGGCGGTCGTGCTGGAAGGCGGGCCGCTGCTGATATTTTTCGTCGTTATCGAGCAGGTTGATGCGCGCGGCCAGCTCCTTGGGCCGCAGCACGTAATTCAGGTCGAGCGCGGTGCGGAGGCTGTTGAACTTGCTGTAACGAACCTCGACCTGGCCCTTGTTCTTGAATCCCGCCTGCTTCGTGCTGGCGTTGATGATACCGGCCGGGCTGCCGAGGCCGAAGAGGATCGCATTCGGGCCGCGCTGGAAATCGACGCGGTCGACGTTGTAGCTGTCCCACGGCATGTCGGTGAGAAAGAAGTCGATCGTGTTGTCGGCCGAGGCGAGGCCGCGGACGCGCGTGTTGGTGTTGGGCGCGACGAACTTGCTCGTCTCATCCAGCTGCGTGCCGCTGCCGGCATTCGCCATCGTGCCGTAAATGTTTCCGATCTCGGTGTTGGTCGTGTATTGCAGCAGCGATTCGTTGTCCGTCGCCGAGAGGTCCTGAAGCATCTGCGCGGTGACGACCGAAATCGCCGAGCCGACGTCGCGCAGATCCGTGTTGAGGCGGTTGCCCGCGAGCGTCGTCGCTGCGGAATAACCCGTGTCCCCGCCGGCGGTGACCTCGAAGGGCGACAGCACGACGGTCTCCTGATCCGCGACCGTCGTCACGGGCGGTGTCGCGGGCCTGGCCGTGGAGGCGGGTGGCGGCATGGGCGCAGGCGCGACCGCTTGTGCGACTAACGAATTCGCGAGAAGCAGAGCGCTCGTCGAGAATAGGAGCCGAAGCACGGTCTGCTTCCGCTCGTTCAGCTGAGCATTTGTTTTTGTTTGCATGGGGTAACAGGGTTACTCGGTTCGTTGCGGAGAAATTCGAGGCGTGAACGGGATCAGGAACGGGCGGCGGCCCGCTTGTGCGTGGCCGAGGCCGAAGCGTGTCGGGTCAGGGAAGCATCGTGGGCGCGATGCGGCGCCGCCGGTTCCGCGGCGCCGTTGGCCTCCACCGCCGCCAGCGTGAAACGCACGCGCGTCGCTCCTGGCGCCGGCACGAGAATCACGCCGGCGCGATCCGGCCGCAAAGTGCCTCCGACGATCGTTCCCGTCTCCGGAATCCCGACGAGTTGCACGCGCCAGACGCCGATCGCCGTTCCCGAGACTTCCGCTTCAAACTCCCCGCCGCGGCGCCGGAGTTCGAAATGCACGCCACTCGCACCCCGCAGCGTCGGGACGTCGCGCGCCACGGTCGCATCCTCCGCGATTTCGTAGGCGCGGAAGGTGATGTCTTCCGTGAGCGAATAGTCCGGCCGATTCTCCACCGCGCCGACCGGAATCACCGAGTTGGCCCGCGCAAACAACGGCAGGTCGAGGAAATCATGCTGGGATCGGTGCCATTTCCCGCCGACCTGCACGGCGCCCGTGGCCCAGTGCGTCCAGCGGCCTTCCGGAAGATAATAATCCACCCAGCCGTCTTCGGCGAGAACCGGCGCGACGAGCATCGACTCGCCGAGCATGTATTGCCGGTCGAGCGTGTCGCACGCGCGGTCGGTGGGAAACTCGAGCAGCATCGCGCGCATCATCGGCGTGCCACTGCGATGCGCCTCCACCGCCGCGCCGAAAAGATACGGCATGAGGCGGCACTTCAATTTCGTGAAATGCCGGACGACATCGCAGGCCTCGTCGTCATAAGTCCACGGCACGCGATACGACGAACTGCCGTGCAGGCGGCTGTGCGACGACAACAAGCCGAACGCCACCCATCGCTTGTAGACGGCCGCCGATGGCGTGCCTTCGAAGCCGCCGATATCATGGCTCCAGAATCCGAAGCCACACAGGCCGAGCGACAGCCCGCCGCGCAGGCTTTCCGCCATGGACTCGAACGTCGATTGACAGTCGCCGCCCCAGTGCACCGGCAGCCGCTGCCCCGAGGCGTGCGTCGAACGGGCGAAGACCACCGCGTCGCCGCGACCGCGAATCTCCTCCAGCAGCCGGAAGACCGTTTCATTATAGAGCACGGCGTAGTGATTGTGCATCTTCACCGGATCGGAACCGTCGTGGTAAACGACGTCCGTCGGGATGCGTTCGCCGAAGTCCGTCTTGAACGTGTCGACACCCGTCTCGATCACGCGCCGCAGGTGAGCGGTGAACCATTTCCGCGCGCCGGGATTCGTGAAATCCACGATCGCCATCCCCGGCTGCCACAGGTCGCTCTGCCACACATCGCCGTTCGGCTTGCGCAGAAAATAGCCTTCGCGCTGCGCCTCGGCGAACAGAGGCGACTGCTGCGAGATATACGGGTTGATCCAGACTGAAATCTTGAGCCCGCGGTCGCGCAGCCGCTTCAGGAAACCCGCCGGGTCGGGAAAGGCGCGGGCGTCCCATTGAAAATTGCACCACTCGAACTCGCGCATCCAGAAACAGTCGAAATGGAAAACGTGGAGCGGCAGATCGCGCGTCCGCATCCCTTCCACAAAGCTCGTGACGGTCGCTTCGTCGTAAGTCGTCGTGAACGACGTCGTGAGCCAAAGGCCAAAAGACCACGCGGGCGGCAGCGCCGGCCGGCCGGTGAGCGCGGTGAGCTTGCGGAGGATTTCCTTCGGCGTCGGCCCGTAGATGACAAAATATTCCAGCCGCTCGCCCGGCACCGAGAACTGCACACGCGAGACTTTTTCGGATGCGACTTCGAACGACACCGGCCCGGTCTCGTTCACGAGCACGCCGTAGCCGCGGTTCGTCAAATAAAAGGGAACCGACTTGTAGGCCTGGTCGCTGCCGGTGCCGCCATCCTTGTTCCAGTTGTCCACGACTTGGCCGTTTTTCACGAACGCCGTGAAACGCTCGCCCAGCCCGTAAACGCATTCCCCCACTCCGAGCGAAAGCTGCTCGTGCACGAAACTCCCCTGCCCTTCGCGCTGCACGTAGCCGATGCCCTTCGCCGCGCTGCGCGTCAGCGTGCGATCGCCGGCGGTGAACAACAGCTCCCATTCGTCGCCACGCCGGATGCCGGCCTGCAGCGAACCCGAACGCAGCGCCGCAAGCTCAGGCGTGTCGGTGATCGCCACCTCGGCCGGAGGAAGACTCTCCAGCGGAATGTGCGGGCCGCGATCGGGCGCGCCCGAAAGATGCGTGATGCCGACCTTGATGACGTCGGCCATCGGCGAACTCAGCTGCACCGTCAGCAGCGGGCCCTGCAAGGTGTCGCCACGATGGCGGATCGGCCGCGTCGGCGCGCGCACGACCAGCGCCGCACGCTCCACCGTCACATCGTGGGCTTCGCGGGGATGGTGCACGTGGACGCCCGGCTGCAGCAGCCAGTTGCCATCAGTGAATTTCATTCGGTCACAAGGCGGGGTTTAGGCTTTACCGTTAAATCTATTTATCGCTAAATCAGCGTTGGCAATCATTATTTCGATGTTTCGCTTTTTTCGCCCGCGGCATCGGTCCCGCCGCTCGATGGCCGGTTTTTCGTCCAGCGCAGGCCGCGGTCGTCCACGATTCCGTCTCCGGCCGGCGCCATCTCACCGGGAAGCTCGGCGCGTTGCTCGCGCGGCCGGGTGTGACCAGATCCGTCACGTGCCGAGGTCTCGCCTCCGTCTCCTCCTCCGCGCCGTCCTTCGCGCAAGAAATGTTTTTGCAGTTTGCGCTCTGGCGCGGCTCGCGACGCCAACCGCGGCCGCGGACGCGCCGACGGCGCGCCCGCCGGGCGATGTGGTCTCGCTCCCTCCGTTCCTCGTCGAAGAAACGCTCAACGGTCGGAAGTGGCGCTACGCGGAGCTGCCCGGCGTCGAGGTGCTGTCGCGCTGCGCCGACGACATCACGAGCCGGCTCATTGAAACCCAGGAGCGCGTGCACCGCCTGTTCGCGCTGCTGGTGCCGCCTTCGTTGCAGCTCGATCTTTCGACGCCGCACGCGCTGATTTTTTACGACGACGATATCCAGCCCGAGACGCAGGCGATGCTGGAGCGATTGCTGCGTTCGAGCGCGGCGGAGTCGCCGGCCGAACCAGCCCGCTCGCGCTCCGCCGCCTCGCCGCCGCGGACCTCGGCGAAATTTCTGCCCAACCTCTGGCTGGCGGATCGCGACGCGTTCACGGTTTTTTCCATCGTGCGGGACGACAACCTGGAGGCCGACCGGCTCGCACTCAGCCAGGACTACGTCAGTTACCTGCTGGTAAATCGCACGCCGGCGCTGCCGACGTGGTTCACCGCCGGCATCCTGATGCTCTACGAGAATACCGCCCTCGAACGCGGCGAATTGACGATCGGGCGTCTGGCGTGGCCGGATGATCTCCGCAGCTCCTCGACGGAAAATGCCGAAGCGCCGGCGGCGCTCCAGCCGCTCGCCGCCTTTTTCGCCGGCGAACTGCCACCGCGGCGCGGCGCGATCGATGGACCGCATCGCTGGCAGTGGCAGGCCGCGCTGTTCGTGCGCTGGGCGCTCGACGGCAAGGATGCCCCGCGGCGCGCGGCGCTCTGGCGGTTCGCCGAGCGCGCGGCTCAAACAACGGTCACCGAGGCGCTCTTCCGCGAGTGTTTCGGCCTCGGCTACGCGACCGCGCTGGATCAGATGGAAGAGTATCTGCCCGGCGCCACGAAACATTTCCTCACGTTGCGCCTCACCGGAGCGGCAGCGCCACCGCCGTTCCAGCTGCGCGATGCCACCTTCGTCGAGGTCGCACGCATCAAGGGAGATTGGGAACGCATGGAAGTGAACTACCTCCGCTCGCACTATCCCCAGCTGGCGCCGAAATACCTCGAGCAGGCGCAGCGCACGCTCGCTCACGCCTACGAACGCGGCACGCGCGATCCGCGTCTGCTGGCCGTCACTGGCCTGTGCGACGTCGACGCCAACAACAACGTCGCCGCCCGCGATCATCTCGAAGCCGCCGCGCGCGAAGGAGAGCTGCGTCCACGGGCCTGGTTCGAACTCGCGCGGCTGCGCTTCGCCGCGCTCAGCGACTCGGCGACGGGAAACGAAAAACTGAGTGCCACGCAAGTCGCGTCCGTGCTGCAGCCGCTGTTCAAGGCGCGCGCGCTTCACCCGCCGCTCCCCGAAGTCTACGAGCTGATCGCAGACGTGTGGACTCGCTCGGCGGCGGCGCCGACGCGCCTGCATCTCGCCGTGCTCGACGAGGGCGTGCGGCTCTTTCCGCATCGCGATCAACTCGTGCTGCACGCTGCGGAGCTCAATGCGCAGCATGGTTTCCCCGACGCCGCGTCGGTGCTGGTCGATGTCGGACTGCGCTTCGCGCGCGACGCCGCAGTGCGGGAAAAACTCGCCGCGCTGCGGCAGCGGCTCGATGGCACGCGTTAGCCGAATTTTTTCCCACGCTTCACCCAGTCCGAAAAATCGAAAACCAGACCGGCGTCCAACGCGGAGCCCTACAATGAAAACCAACGAAGACAACGCACCGAAATTTCTCCTTGCCGCGTGTCGCTCAGGCGCCGCCGTTCGTTGCCGCGGAATTAATTTCCGAAATTCGCTCGGCTGGCTCGCCAGCCTTGCGCTGATGGTCGCCGGCGCCGCGGCGCAAACGAATCCGGACGCCACCCGTCCGCACCTGCAAAAACAGGGTTCCGCCGTGCAGTTGATCGTCGACGGCAAACCGTTCCTCGTGCGCGGCGCGGAGTTGAACAACTCCAGCGCTTCGAGTCTCGACTACATGAAACCGCTCTGGCCGAGGCTCGTGGCGACGCACCTCAACACCGTCCTCGCGACCGTGAGCTGGGAGCTGATCGAGCCGGAGGAGGGCAAATTCGATTTCAGCTCGGTGGACGGATTGATCCGCGACGCGCGCGCCAGCGACCTCCGCCTCGTCCTGCTGTGGTTCGCCAGTTGGAAAAACGGCAAATCCAACTACCAGCCGCTTTGGGTAAAGACGAACCAGTCGCGTTTCCCGCTCGTGCAGAACCAGCAGGGAAAAAGCCTGGCCACACTGACCACGTTCAGCGACGCAAACCGCGACGCCGATGCGCGGGCGTTCGCCGCGCTCATGCGCCATCTGCGCGAGTTCGACGGGAGCAAGCACACCGTCCTCATGATCCAGGTGGAAAACGAAGTCGGCGTCCTCGAGGACTCGCGCGATTACAACCCCGCGGCCAACCGGGCCTTCGCCGGCGCCGTGCCCAAGGCGCTCATGGATTATCTCGTCGCGCACAAAGACACGCTGGTTTCCGAGTTCCGCGACCTTTGGGTTGCGAATGGTTCGAAGCCCGCGGGCGCGTGGGCGGAAGTATTCGGGCCGGGCAAACCCGAGAGCATCGCCATGCCCGTCCGCACGCTGACTCCGCCGATGACGAACGAAGAACACGAAACCGCCTGGCGCAGCCTACACTGGCCGGTCGACGAAATTTTCATGGCGTGGCACTACGCTCGCTACATCGATACGGTCGCCACTGCGGGGAAGGCGGAATACAACATCCCCATGTTCGTGAACGCGTGGCTCCAGCAGCGCGACCACGCGTGGCCCGGCACCTATCCGAGCGGCGGCCCCGTGCCGCAGGTGATCAACGTCTGGCAGGCTGGCGCGCCGGCGATCGACATCCTCGCGCCCGATCTTTACGTGCCCGAGTTCGAGGAGCTCTGCGCGCGCTTCACTCGCTGCGGCAATTCGCTCTTCATCCCCGAATCGGCTGGCACAGCGCGCGGTGTGGCCAACGCCGTCTGGGCATTCGGCAAACACGACGCGATCGGTTACTCGCCGTTCGGCATCGACCGGCTGGCCGCCGCGGATTCGGAGCTCGCGCGTGGCTACGCCGTCGTCGCGCAAGTCGCGCCGCTGATCCTCGAGCATCAGGGCAACCACACGATGACCGCGCTCCTGGTGGATCGCAACGGGCCGCCTCAAACCGTCCGCCTGGGCAACTACAACTTCGAGGGTCGCTTTTCGACCCGCTCTTTCGGTCCCGCCAGCGCCGAGTCGCTGCCGGAACGCGTCGCCGCGCTGATCATCGCGACCGGTCCGGATGAATTCGTCGTCGTTGGTCGCAGCATGAATGTCTTCTTCAGCGCCGCTGACGATCCGGCCGTCAACGTCGGTTTGGGCACCGTCGACGAAGGCAGCTACGACCACGGTCGCTGGATTCCCGGTCGCCGGCTCAATGGTGACGAAACGCCGGAGTGGAAGGCACTGCGTTTCCTCTCCGACGACTATCGCATCCAGCGCGTGAAGCTCTACCGCTACAAGTAAGCCCCGACCGCCACGCGAGTCGTGCCGCCATTCGTGCTTGGACTGTAGGGCCGGCCCTTGTGGCCGGGCCGCGGCCCGCCGACAAGCGGCGGCCCTACACAATCCAAGAGCGACGGGCGCGTCATCAGGCTCAGTTTTTCGAGCCGGTCGTCGCGATGCCCTGGATGAACGTTTTCTGCGCGAAGAAAAACAACACGACGATCGGCATCATCGTCACCGCGCTCGCGGCCATCAGGTAGTGCCATTGCACGCCGCCGAGCTGCGACTGGTAATTCTGCAACGCGATGGAGAGCGTGAAGGTCTCCTTCCGCGTCAGGTAGAGGAACGGCCCCATGAAATCGTTCCACGCGTAGAGAAAGTGAAACAGCGCCGAGACCGCGAGCACCGGCTTGCTGAGCGGGATCACCACGCGCCAGAAGATCGTCCACTCGCTCGCGCCGTCGATGCGCGCCGCCTCGCTCAACTCCTCCGGGATGCCGAGGAAAAACTGCCGCATGAGAAAAATGTTGAACGCGCTGCCGAAGAACGCCGGCACCCACAGCGGCATCAGCGTGCCGATCCAGTGCAATTCGCGAAACACGCCGTAGAGCGGCACCATCAGCACGGGAAACGGCACCATCAGCGTCGCGAGAGTGAGCGCGAAAAAGGCGTCGCGCCCCCGCCAGCGCAGCCGCGCGAAACCATACGCGACGATCGCGTTCGAGAGCACGGTGCCGATCACTCCGAGCACACAGACGATGAGCGTGTTGCTCAGGAAAACCCAGAATCCCACGCGCGTTGAGCCGTCCGGAGCGTCGGCGCGGCCGCCGAGCGAGGCCAGCGCACGGGGATAATTCTCCCAGCGAAAGCGGATCGTCGACTCGACCGACTCGGACGGCACGATATCCCAGCGTGGATTCGTGTCGCGCGCGGCGCCGGCTTCGCGGCGTTCGGTCACGTGCGACCAGCCCGCCGCCACCCGGTGCGCGCCGCGCAACTCGGCCGCCCGCGCCAACGCTTCCGCCGGCGTGAGGAGCACACGCTGGCCGGCACGCGCGCCCGCCACGACGTCGGCGACGATACCCGGCTGCTTGATCGTGAAATCGACCGTCACCTCCACCCGCTGGCCGTCGATCGAAGCGTAGTAAGCGTGCGGGACCAGCGTCGGCGGCATCGTCATCGTTTGCTCGAGCGGCTTGAGCGACGACGAGATGAGCCACACGAACGGCGTGAGAAACAGCATCGAGGCCGCGATGAGCAGCGTGTAAATGGCCGAGCGGCTGAAAACTTTGCCCTTGGTTGCCATCGTCTATTTCGCGGGGCCGGCGCGCTCGCGCGAGAGGCGGGTGGCGAACCAGGTGAGCGCGGCGATGATGACGAAAAGCACGTAGGCCATCGCGCTCGCGTAGCCCATGCGCAGATCGTAGAACGCCGTCGCAAACAGGTGCATCGTATAGAACAGCGTCGAGCGCGCGGGGAAACCGTCGGTGCCCGTCCCCGTGCCGCCACCCGCCGCCGCCGACATGATGAACGCCTGCGTGAAAACCTGCAGCGCGCCGATCAGCGCCATGATGACGTTGAAGTAGATCACCGGCGCGAGCGTCGGCAGCGTCACGTGCCGGAAGCGCTGCCACGCCGAGGCGCCATCGATCGAGGCGGCCTCGTAGAGTTCGCGCGGCACATTCTGCAATCCCGCGAGGTAGATCACCATCGCATTGCCCGTGCCCCAAAGACTCATGATGACGAGCGCGGGCTTGGCCCATGTCGGGTCGACGAGCCACGCCGGCGGCGTCTGGCCGAACAGCGCGAGGATCGGCGCGAGCGCCCAGTTGATCAGCCCGACCTGACCGTTGAAAATCCACAGCCACAGCATCGATGCGGCGACGACCGGCACGATCGAAGGCAGATAAAACACGACGCGGAAAAACGGCCGTCCGCGCACGTCGCAGTTCAGCAGCAGCGCCAGCGAGAGCGAGACCACCGTGCCAAGCGGCACCGAGAGTCCGGCGTAAAACAGTGTGTTGCGCAGCGAGAGCCAAAACAGGTCGTCGCTGAAGAGCTGCTGGTAATTTTCGAGGCCGCACCACACCGGCGACTTGAGAATCGAGTAGTCGCAGAAGCTGTAATAAAGCGACGCGAGCACCGGGTAGGCGGTGAATGCGCTGATCCCGACGATCCACAGGCTGGTGAAGCCGAGGCCCGTGAAAAACTGGCGGCGTTCGGCGGCGGTCATGGCGAAGCCGGCGTAGCGTTTGCCGGCGGCAGTTGCCCGTGCCGTTCGAGACTGCGGCGATGACGATCCCAGCTTTTTTCGAGTCGCGCCTGCGCCTCGCCGAGCGCCTGCTCCGGCGTCTTCCGCAACAGCCGCACTTCGGCGAAGGCCGCAAGGACTTCACGCTCGCACTCCGTCCAGATGCCGAGGTCGGGCACGAACACCGCGTGCGGGCTCGCCGATAGCGCGCGAAACACCTGAATGTCCGGATGCGGATGATGCTGCTCGAAAAACGGGCTCCATTCGCGCAGCGCGGAGTTCTTTTGCTGGAGGTAGCACATCAGCTCCATACCCTGCAGCTCCTCGAAGCGCTGCGCGCGCGGGTTCTGCGAGTTGAGATACTTGATGAATTCCCACGCCGCCGCGGGATGCTTCGCACCGCGCGGGATCACGAGCAGATCCGCCTCGGCCATGGCGAAATCGTCGACCCCATTTACCGCTGCGGGCCACGCGGGCGCCACGCCATAGTCGAGGCCGGGCTTGTATTGGCGGACATAGTTTTGGAACCACACGCCTTGGAAAATCATCGCGACCTTGCCGCTGAAAAAGCCCGACTCCGCCGACGCCCACTGCCCGGCGAAGCCCGAGGCGAACGACGTCACCGCGTCCTTGCCGTAGAATTTCGTGAAGTCCGCGACCCACTGCATCGCGGCGATATTGCGTGGATCGGTGCCGAGCGTGATCTTCTGGCCGTCGAAAATCTCGCCACCGAACCAGCGGCAGAAAATCCACGGCCACCAGCCCGGCTCCTGCGGAAGAAAGCCCACCTGGCGCAGCGCGCCCGTCGCCGGGTCGCGTTTCGTGAGCCGGCGCGAAAATTCGTCCAGCTCCGCCAGGGTGCGCGGCGGGCGCTCCGGATCGAGTCCCGCCTCGCGAAACAGCGTCTTGTTCCAATGCAACGCGATCGTCGCGGGCGTCGAGATGCCGGCGTAGACGTGGCCGGCGTGCTGGCACATCCGGGCATAGACCGGATAATACCGATCAAGCCACTGCTCCTTCGTGGTCCCGTCGGCGCGGATAAAATCGTCGAGCGGCGTGAGCGCCTCGGCGTCGGCAAACGAGGCGATATTTTGGATCCACAGCCCCGCGACATCCGGCGGATCGCCGCCCGAGACGGCCACGAGCGTTTTGCGGTCGATCGGCGACTGCACGAAATACTCGACGACGATCCGATCCTGCGAGCGGTTGAACGCCGCGACAGCCGCGCGCGCCGCCTTCTCTTCCGGACCGACCCACTTTTCCCAGTAGGTGACGTGAATCTTGCCGTCGTCCGGTTCGCGCGAGGCGGACGCGCTGCACACCGCGGCCAGCGCGCCGAGCACCGTCGCGACGGTGCGCCATGCGGGCCGGTCTCGTCTGGGCGCCAAAGGTGTCGTCATGCCGGTCATTTTGCGGAAAGCCTGCGATCGGTCACTGCTCGATGGCAAACGCCCGGTAACTGTGCGGCGGCACATGAACATTGAACGCCGCGCGACGCTCGTCCAGCGGCCGACGCCGGCCCTGCCCATCGCCGGCCGCCGGCTCGACCATGATCGTCTCGCCCGAGACGAGATCGCGGAGCTTCGTCGGCGTGCCGAGCGCGGAGATCTTCACGTCGGTGGCATTCGGCAGAAACGATTCCACGACGAGCGTGCGGTTGTCGTAGGCGAACAGCGACACCTGGCTCGGGCCGTCGAGGCGGACGGGAAAGCCTTTCATCACGACATGCTTGATCGCGGTCGTGACGGCCGGCGGCAACCGGTAGAGCTGGTGAAAGTTTTCCGGGATGTTCCAGACATAGAACAACCCGTCCTTGCCGTAGCGATCCATGAGCAGAATCGGGAAACCCACGCCATCGGACATCGCGCTGACGAGTGCCCAGGCGTCGTTGGTGAGAAAGCCGATCTGCGGGAAAAGAATCGGCGGCGCGCCCGTCGTGGCGTTGTCGAGCGCGCTGCGCGTGCCCGCGCCAAAGCCAGTCGAATACCCGTCGGCGAGCACGTGGCGCCCGGTGTGCTCGAGCTCGACGATGTCCTCGATGCCACGGCCCTGCAGCGCGTGATAAAGGCCGGCGGTCACGATCACCGTTTTTCCGGCGAGCAGCCGCTGCTTGATCCGCGCGACGATGTCGGCGTCGAACTTCGCCGCCTCCGTCAGCAGCACGACTTCGGCCTCGGCGGGAAACGTCGGCTGCAACTCGATCGGAATTCCGATCAGGCCGAGGTAATTGTGGAGAAAATCCTCGCCCGTCGCATGCGGCGGCCGGTAGCTCGTGATTCCGACCGGCTGGCCGAGCTGACCGAGAAAAGCGTCGACCTGCTCGAGCGAATAACCCGCGGCGCGCGCCATCGTCGGCAGCTTCGTATCCGGTGCCGGCGTCCCGGCGGGATGAAACGCCGCCATCTGGTCAAAGTTGAAACTCGTCGCGGCCGTCTGCCACTCGGTCCGCTCGCCAGCTCGCGCCGGCTGGAGCAGGAGTGCCCAGTTGAAGAGCGTCATCTCGCGCGCCTTGGCGAACATCGTGTCCCAGAGCTGCTCGGCGTAGCGGTCGATGTAGCGCGAGCTGAACGTGTCCACCCAGCCGCCGCCGTTGCGCCCCGGCGCGATGCGCTCGAAGTAGCGCATGATTTGATAGCTCTCGTATTGCTGGAGAAACTGGTCGGTGCTGTTCGGATCGCGTGTCTCCGTGCCGGTGTAGATGCCGTCGAAAATCTTCGGGCCCTGGTCGAGGTCGAACCCGCTGCCGGCGAAATGCTCATACCAGTTGGGATATTTGATGATGACCTTCGCGCGCGGATTCACGGCCTTCGCCGCGCCGACCACGAGTTCGCGGCCGACGTCGTTCATGAGATCGAGGCGAAATTGCGTCCAGCTCCGGCTGCCTTTCGCCGCGATGTCGGACTCATACTTCGTCGTGACGAAGAAAAAGTCGTCGAGGATGATTTCGTCGAAGTGCCGCGCCGTCAGCTCCGTGGCCTGCTTGACGAACGCCCGGTCCGCCGGATCGGTGTAGCAGAACGACCGGAACTGCCCGCTCCCGCCGTCGGAAAACGTGATGCCGCCGGCGACGCGCACGCCGCGCTCCGTGAAAAATTTCTTCAGCGCTTCCAGCAGCGCATCATCCGCGAGAACGCGGTCGCGCTCGGACTCGATGTAGACTTTGTCGACCTTGACCGCGCGGCTGATCTGTTCCCATTCGCGCGCGAGTCGCGCGGGATCCGCGAGCGTGCGCACGACGCTCACCGGGAGATAAACCGCCACGGCGAAATTCTGGTATTTGCCGGGAGCCGGCGGCGCCGATGGCGAAGGCTGCGCTCGAGCCAAACCGCAGAGAAGCGCCAGCACGACCACGACGCAGAGGGGCCACATTTTCGATTTCATCAGGGTAAATTCAAACCGCGGGAATCACCGCAACCGACGCGCCGGACACGATGAGCAAAAGCGTGCCGGGGCGGAATACGAACGGAGCATTTCCTTCACGACACACTTTGGGACGGGAGTAAAGGTGAGATTTAACCTTAAATTTGACATTCCAGAGCCCTTTTTGAGGATGCGACTCCCCGCTCGCATCCCTTCCGACCGAATTGCTTCAGAGAAAATTTCCCCATGTCTCCCGTTTTTTTTCGCCCGCGAGTCTTGTCCCGCCCGAGCTGGCTTCGCGTCGTCGCGCTCGCGCTCATCGCGTGCCCGATCGCGGTCGCCGCAACGAATTCGCCCGATCCGCGCGTGCGGCTGAACACCATTGGTTTCCTGCCGGCGGCGCCGAAGCGCGCGACCATCGCGGCAACGTGCGACGAGTTTCGCGTCGTGCGCGAGAGCGACGGCCAGACGGTTTTCACCGGGCGCGTCGGTGCGCCGGTCGTCACCGCGCCATCCGACACCGACGAGACCGTCCGCATCGCCGATTTCACGACGTTGTCGGCGCCCGGCCGCTATCGAATCGACGTGCCCGGCGTCGGCGCATCGGCGCCGTTTGCCATCGCCGGCGACGTCTGGAACGCGCCGTTCGCGCTGGTCACGCGTGGATTTTATCTGTGGCGCTGCGGGACGGCGGTCGAAGCCGATTGGAACGGCGTGCATTTCGCGCACGCGGCCTGTCACCTTGACGACGGCTGGCTCGATGAAGCAGGCGGCGGGCACGTCAAACTCGGCGGCGTCGGCGGCTGGCACGATGCGGGCGACTACAACAAATACGTCGTCAACGCCGGCGTGAGCGTCGGCCTGCTGCTCGCCGCGTGGGAGCAATTCCGCGGCCCGCTCGCCAGCGTGAGCCTCCACCTGCCCGAGTCCGGCAACGGCACGCCCGACCTGCTCAACGAGGTGCGCTGGGAAATCGAGTGGCTGCTCAAGATGCAGCAGGAAGACGGGCGCGTTTACCACAAGCTCAGTGCGCTCAACTTCAACTACTGGGGCCCCGCGGAGAAAGATCCCAGTCCTCGTTTCATCTCGCCGTGGGGCAGCACCGCCACCGCGGATTTCACTGCGATGCTCGCAAAGGCCGCGCGGGCGTTTCGTGAGTTCGATCCGAAATTCGCCGATCGGTGCCTCGCCGCCGCGCAACGCAGTTGGGCCTTCCTCGTCGCGCATCCGGAAAACGTCGCGGCCGATCAGCACGCCTTCAAGACCGGCGAATACGGCTCCGCCGACGCGACGCCCCGGCTCTGGGCCGCAGCGGAAATTTGGGTGGCGACTCGCGACGCGGCGGCGCTTCACGAATTCGAGCGCCGCGCGGCCAAAGTGGACTTCAGCGCCTCCGGCCCCACGTGGCCCGACGTCCACGACCTCGCCCTCGCTACGTATCTGCTCGCCGCGAATGCCCCCGAGCGCGACGCCGCGCTCGTCGCCCGGCTCAAGCAAAACCTCGTCGCGCGCGGCGAGAGCATCGTCGCCATGGCCGAATCGAATGGCTACGGCCGTCCGCTCGGCGGCAACAAGGACTCGTGGTCCTGGGGCGGCAACGGCACCGTCGCCGGTCAAACGTTTATCCTCCAGGTCGCGAATCGCGTGCAGCCGGACGCGCGTTTCCCGGCCGCCGCACAACACGCACTCGCGTTTCTCTTTGGCCGGAATTTTCACGGACGTTCGTATGTCACCGGGCTCGGCGCGAATCCGCCCGAGCACCCGCACGACCGTCGCGGCGAGCCGGCGTGGCCCGGCTATCTCGTCGGCGGCGGGTGGCCGAACGGCCGGAGCTGGGTCGACGAAAAGGAAAACTACCGCGTCAACGAAATCGCCATCAACTGGAACGCCGCGCTCACCTACGCCCTAGGCGCTTTCGTCGAAGTTGTGGGGGTGACGCGCGACGGCCAATCCATCGCTTCCGGCGGGGCCGATGCCGCCGCCACGCCGAGCGCCCGTGCGACGACGCTCACCTATTCGCTCACCAACCACGGCAGCGCGCCGTTGGTGCTCGACCGGTGGACCGCCGGTGTCGCCACCGGCTGCCAGGTCGAATGCACGCCACCTGCGCGGAACACGCTCGCTCCCGGAGAGAGCACCAATCTCATCGCGCGCGTCACGCCGGCAAACACCGAATGGCGCGCCGAGCTCGCCGTCGCCTACAACGGCGACGCGGCGAATCCGTTTCGCTGGACCGCGCGCGCGCTCAGTTCCGCGGCGCCGTCACGGTGACGGTCGCGGTGCGCGCAAGGTCCGCCGACGAGCCGCCGACGCGCAGCCGCACCGGGCCGGGTTCGACGGTCCACGCGTGCTGCGCGACATTCCAATACGCGAGTGACGCCGCAGGCACTCGTAGCGTGACCTGCGCTTCGCGGCCGGCGGCGACGGGCACGCGAACGAATCCGCAGAGCGCGCGTTGCGGGCGCTCCACCTTCGAGGCGGGAAACTCGGCGTAGAGTTGCACCACTTCCTCGCCGTCGCGCGCACCGGAGTTTTTCACCGTGACCGTCACGTCCACCGCCCCGTCGGGCGCCACGGTTTTTCCGTTCACCGCCAGTTTCGTGTAGCGGAACGTCGTGTAGCTGAGCCCGAATCCGAACGGATAAAGCGGTTCACCCTTGAAATACTGATAGGTTCGCCCGTGCCGCAGATCGTAGTCCATCATCGGCGGGAGCTGGTCGAGCGACTTTGGCCAGGTCTGCCCGAGACGGCCGGCGGGATTGACGTCGCCGAAAAGCACATCGGCCAAGCCGCGGCCGAGTTCCTGACTGCCGTGTGTGAGATGCAGGATCGCGGGAATGTTCTCCTGCGTCCAGTTGATCGCATAGGGAAAACTCGAAACGAGGACCACGATGGTGCGCCGGTTCGCGGCAAACACCTGCTTGATCAATTCCTCGTCCGGCAGGCTGATCGACTTTCGATCGACGGCTTCCTTGCCGTAGTCGTCGCGGGCCGACTTTTCCCAGCCGGCGTCGCCCGTCGGATGATTGCCGACGCAGACGATCGCCACCTCCGACTCACGCGCGAGCTTCGCCGCGGCGCCATCGGTGTTGTCCGCAGCGAAGTCCACTTTCGCGCCGGCTCCGGCGCGCGCACGAATGCCCTCGAGCGGCGTCACCGTGTAAGGCGGCGTGCCGCTATACCAGTCGAGGCAAACCTCATTGGCGTAGCGCCCGATCACCGCGATCGATTTAACCTTCGCCGCGTCGAGCGGCAGCAGATCGCGGCGGTTTTTCAGCAGCACGATGGATTTCTGCGTCGCCAGCCGCGCGAGCGCGCGATGCTTTTCACCCAGCCACGGCTCCGGTTCGCCATCGCGACCGATCTTCGCATAGGGCACGCGCTCCGCCGGATCGAGCACGCCGAGCTTCAACACCACGCGAAACGTCCGGCGCAGCGCCTCGTCGAGGTCCGCTTCGCTCAAAAGTTTTTTCGCGAGCGCCTCGTTCACGCCGTCGGCCTGGCGGTCAAGAAACTGCGTGATGCCCGCCTTCACGCAGGCTTCGGCGGCGTGCGCGGCGTCGGGCACGTATTTGAATTCGTTGACCAGAAACCGATATGCGCCCGCATCGGTGCAGATGATGCCGTCCTGCCCCCACTCATTCACCGCCATCGCGCGCAGCATCGGATGCACGCTGCACGGCACGGCATTGTAGGCGTTGTAGGCCGCCATGAATGCGCGCGAGCCCGCCTCGACGCCACGCTGAAACGGCCGCGCGTAATACTCCCGCAGCAACCGCTCGTCGAAATCCGACGACGTGCGGATGCGGCCGTCCTCATTGCTGTTCGCCAAAAAGTGCTTCATTAGCGACACCGCCTGCCAGTAGCGCGGATCGTCGCCTTGCAGGCCATGCACGAAGGCGCCCACGAGCGTGCCGTTGAGAAACGCGTCCTCGCCGTAGCATTCCTCCGTGCGCCCCCAGCGCGGATCGCGGCCGAGATCGGCATTCGGCGCGCGGACGACGAGGCCGCCGCGGTTGATCTTCTCGCTCTGCACGGCGTAGCGCGTCTCGTAGCCCTCCACCGCGGCGACGCGTTTGATCAGCGCGGCATCCCACGTCTCGCCGAGCCCGATCGATTGCGGAAAAATCGTCGTCGGCTGCGCGGGCCGGCCGCGCCCGCCCCATTGCGCCGGCCCGCCGAGCGCGAGCCCGTGCAATCCTTCGACGTGCCGCGTGCCCGGCACTCCGAGCCGCGGCACGCCCGAGTTGGTGCTGAGGCACGCGACCTTCTCGTCGATCGTCATCAACGAGAGCAGATTTGTGATGCGCTCCTCGGCCGGCAGGTCGGGGTTTTGAAACGGATGCGATTCCGCCGGCACCTCGCCTGCGCGGCCAACACGCCCCACCAGGAGGACGACCATGCCGCACGCGGCGAGAAGCAGGCGGCGCGCTTTCATGGCTGCACCGTGGTGGTTGCCAGCTTGAACGCCCCTTCGAGCCGCAGGTCGCGCGACGAGCCGCCGATCGAAATCTTGAAGTCGCCGGCCTCGGCGACCCAGCCGTGTTTCGCCGGATCGTAGAAGGCGAACGCCTCGCGTCCCAGCGGCATGGAGACGTGCTGCTTTTCGCCGGGCTTCAGCGCGACCTTCCGAAACGCCTTCAGCTCCTTCACCGGCCGTGGCAGGCTCGGTGCGACGTCGTGAACATAAAGCTGCGCCACTTCCGCGCCCTCGCGGTCGCCGGTGTTGGCGAGATCGAATTCCACAGTCGCGACCGCATCCTTGGCCTCGCTGCCGGGCACGATCTTCAGGCCGGAATATTCGAATCGCGTATAACTCAAGCCGTGGCCGAACGGGAACAGCGGCGCGATCTGCTTCGTGTCGAACCAGCGGTAACCGACGAGCAGTCCTTCCTCGTAGCGGACGGTGCCGTCCTTGCCGGGGAAGTTGCCGAGCGCGTGCGCCGGCGAATCGGCGAGTTTTTGCGGGAACGTGCACGGCAGTTTCCCCGACGGATTCACGTCGCCAAAGAGCACGCGCGCCAGCGCGTTGCCGGCCTCCATGCCGCCATACCACGCCTGCAGCACGGCCGGCGTGTGCTCGAGCCACGCGCCCATCGCGACGGGCGAACCGCTGACGAGCACGACGATCGTGCGCGGATTGGCCTCGACCACGCGCGAGAGCAACGCGTCCTGCTCGTAGGGCAACTTCAGCTCCGACCGGTCGCGGCTCTCGCAGTCGTTGCCGAGATCGTGGTTCAACCCGCCGACGAAAATCACG
>DASZYB010000066.1:0-103146 GCA_035545575.1 Opitutaceae bacterium
GACGAAGGGCACGACGCCGACGACGTTGTCGACGAGATTGGTGTAGCCCGCACCGTAAGCGATGGACGAGGCCTGAAAGGAGTCGGACATCGCGACATCGGCGGTGACGGCGGCATCGAAGCCCGTGCTGAGATTGGCGGTGCCGGTCGTCGTCAGCGTGTTCGCCGTTTCCGAAAGCCAGTCGCTGCGGGTGATGACGGGATTCTGTTGCGCGAGCGTCTGCACGCCGCCGGTCGAGCCGGCCCACGAGCACTTGATCACCACCGGAAAGTTGCCGCTCTTCGTCGTGCCCACGAACACCGCCTGGCTCGCGCCCGTCACGCTCGTGCCCGAATAGCCGTAGGTGTAGCCGGGCGAGAGAATGTTCTGGATCGCGGTGACCGCGGCTTTTCTAAACGCGGTCGAGCCGGTGATGCGAACCGTGGTGGATTGCGCGGCGGCGAGGCTGGCGAAGAAAACGACGAGCAATCCCGCCGTGAGTCCTTTGAGTGCTTTCATATTTATTGATTTCGGATTCCGGTTTGTTCCGGAGGTTGAAGTAGCGCCCGACGAGGCGCGTGGCATGGGATGGAGAGTAAAGGGCCGTCGTGTTACGGTCTGGAGGCTGGCAGGTGACGATCCCGCAAATAGCGGAACCGATTCCGCAGCGCCGCGCTCCGTGCGCGCGTTGCCAGACGAAAGAGAGCCGCCCGGCTAAGGGCGGCTCTCGGTGGTTTCCAGTATCCAACATCGATCGCTCGATGCCGACACCGCGCACTCTGACGCAGGCGCTGCGCCAGCGGTTCAACCTTTTCGTCGATGGCGAAACGGTTTCACGCGGCCGTCACCGTCGCCGCCGCGCTGTAACACAGCGGCGCAAACATCCGCCGCGCAATCCGGCCGGGCGTCGCACCGGCTATATTGTCCTGGCCATTTCGCTGCGCGCCGCCCGGTCCAGCTCGCGCTTCAATTCGTCGGCCAGCCCGCGATCGCTGCTGCAGCGCGGCGTTTTATTCTGCCCGCCCCATTTCCCGCGCGCGCGCAACCAGCGTTCGAACGTGCCGTCGGGCACGAGATGCACGCGCGGCCGCGCGAGCGCCCCGCCCTTGCGCTTGGCCTCGTAGTCGTCGTTCAGGCGTTGCAGTTCGCGATCGATCTCGTCGGCCGCCTGCGCCGGATCGAAGCACGCCGCACCGGGTGTCTTCAGCTCGATCCACCATTCGTGGCGCCCCGTTTTCCGCGCCGCGGCGGAATCGACAAATTCCGGCGCGACGTGAAAATTCACGATGCTGAGCCCGCGGCGTGCGCACACCGCCGCGAGCGCATCGGTGATTTCCTTCTCGATCACGTGCTCGCCAAAGGCGCTGAGCTGCAGCCGCGTGCGGCCGACATATACGAGGCGCGGCGGACGGGTGGACACGAAGCGCACGACGTCGCCAATGACATAACGACACAACCCACCGGGCGTCGTCAGCAGCAGCGCGTAGTCGACGCCGCATTGCACGTCGCCGAGGGTGACGGCCTTCGCGCCCAGCTCGGGCAGGCGCGATTCATCGAACTGCGACAACGGCAGAAATTCGTAGAAGATCCCCGCGTCCGTGAGCAGCCGCAGGCCCGCTTCCGGCTCGCCGTCCTGCGCGGCGATAAACGCCTCCGACGCCGGAAACACCTCGTGAAAGTGAACGCCCGGCCCGAGCACCGCCCGCAACTCGCGCGCGAACGGCGCGAGCGGCACGCCGCCGTGCACGACACACCGCAATCCCGGCCAGACGGCCTGCAACGTCTTCTCGCCGGTGACTGCGCGCAGCGTTTCCGCGAAAATCAAAATCCACGTCGGAATCCCGGCGAGCAGCCGCACGTCGCGGCGCGCCGTGCGCAGCGCGATGGCCCGCAGCTTTTCGGGCCAGTCGGACAGGCGGGCGATCTCGCGGCCGGGCTCGTAGAGATGCCGCTCCACCCAGCGCGGCAGGTGCAGCGCGGCAATGCCGCTGAGGTCGCCCGCCAGCGCGTCACGCGCGTTCGCTCCTCCGAGCGGTGCGAGCGCGACGGAGCCGCCCAGCATCAAGTGTCGTCCGCCAAAAACCTGCGCGCTGCCGGCGCGGTGCACATAGAACGAAAGCGAATCCAGGCCGGCGCGCCGAAAATGCGCCAGCATCTCCGCCGTGATCGGCAGATATTTCGTCCGCCCGACCGTGGTTCCCGACGAGATCGCGAAGTAGCGGCACCGCCCGGGCCAGAGCACGTCGGTTTCACCGCGCTTCATCCGCTCGATCCAGGGCGCGAGCGACTCGTAGGTCCGAAGCGGAACGCGTTCGCGAAATTCTTTCGCCGCGAGCGCCGCGCGGATTCCCTGCGCGCGCCCAAACTCCGTCAGCGCCAATCCGCGCTGCAACTCGCGCCGTGTCGCTTCCTGTCGCTCGACCTCGCGCCCCGCGCGCAGCCGCCGCGCGAGGTAGATCGAACGCGCGGCCACTCCGATGGTGAGCGCGTGCTGCAGCCACGAAATCCGCGGCGCCTGCGGGGTGGCGTTCATGCGGCGAAAGCGAACGGGCTGCGCCGCACGCGTTGGTAGAACGCCTGCAGCGGCGCCCGGAATTCGAACGCATGAAAGATCAGCGACGCGTGCTGCACCGGTGCGGCACCGGGTTTCGCCACGACATATTGGACGCTGCTGCGCGGAAAATAAGCACCCGGCACGCGATCGAACACGAATCGCACCGGCGCGTCGCGATCGACCACCGCGTCTTCGCGCTCGGCAAAAAGGATCAACGCCGGCGCGTTGGTCAGCGGCAGCAGGCAGAGCGAGAAATAATCCGTCGGCGGGTGCATCGCCACGAGCGCCTTCGCGCGCGCACACGCGCCCGCGACGCTCACGCTGCGGATCGTCGTCGTCACGGCGTGGCGCAGGCGCTCGGCCTCCGCGCTCGTCATCAACCGCTGCAACGCCGCGCGATTCTGCGCGCCGGCCTCGAACATGCGCCGGAGCAGCGTGCGCGCTTTTTCCACCGCCGTGCTCGCCGGCGGCTCCGGCGCGAGAAACGGTTGCAGCGCGCGCCCGAGGAGGCTCGGCGCACGGCGCTCTTCCGCGCCGATCACATCGGCCGCGCAGGTCACGGGGCTCACCAGCACGATGCCGCCAATCGGCGGGTTCCGCCCCGCCAGGCGCGCGCGCCGCAGCCATTCCAGGGCGACGCCCGCGCCGAAGCTCACGGCCAAAATCACCGGCGGCTGCCCCGCGGCGCTCAGCTCCGCCACCAGGTCGTCCAACTGCGCGCAAAGCAGATCGAGCGAAAATCCGGCGCGCGAATAGTGGACGTAGTAGAGATCGCCCGAGCGGAGGAGAAATCGCCGCAGAAGAAAAACCTGTTCCACCGCATCGGGCACCAGCCCGCCGAGCACAATGGTCGGCGTGCGGCCGGCGCCGCGCTCGCGGAGAATATCCGCGCGGTCCTGCGGCCCGCCCGCGCCCTTCCCGATCGCGGCCGTTTGCGCGGGAGTGACGAGCGACCGATGCGGCACGATTTGCGGCGGACGGAAGCGTTCTTCCGTGGCGCGGAGCAGAGTGTGCACGGGCCAGAACGGCCCCGCGGTTAAAGCGGCCCGGAATGAAACCGGCGGGTTGAAACTGGAGGTCGCCATTAACCCGATGGCATCGTCCGCGCCAACTCGCGACAACCGCGAAGCCGGCGCCGCAACGAAAAATTTTCTCCCGCGCCACGCCAATGTAGCACCGTGACGCATTCGACGCACACTTCAGGCCGTGATTCGAGCGTTTGCACCGCGCATCGCACCGGATTGCCTCGCGGCGCGGCCGACACCGGAGCGACGATGCGCTCACACCTTGCGTTTTGAGGACCACGCGAAACGGTTTGGATTGGCGGGTGCAGCATGTTTTTCTTGGATTTTGGGATTTATTCAGTCGTTCCATCGCCGCATTACCGTCCGATGAAAAAAATCTCCGCCCCGTCGCCACGGCCAGCGCTGCCCTCCATGGCGGATCATGCCGGCGCACGCTCGACGCCGACGAGGGTCGAGACGCATCGGTGACGTTAGACGAAAAAATGAAAACCTTCCTCTTGCTTTTGGTTGCGTGGTTGGCGACGGGATGTTTCGCGGCGGACTCCGCCACGAGCGTGAAGCCGGTGTTTCCCATCGTCGTCACTTGTTTCATCGGGAAAATCGACTCGCGTAGTTTTTGCTCGACGACGACACAGCCCGAATCGGCTCCATCGCCGGCGTCCCATGGAATGACCTGCGGATCGCCGGGGCAGGTATCCGAGCTTCACTGGGAATTTCTCGGGTCGGAAAACGGCGCCGATGTTTATCGGATCTCGCGCCGGTTTCCTGCGGACGGCCGGCAATCCGAAACCGTCACGAAGAAAATCAAATTCACCGGGAAGCGCACGATCGTCTTCGAAGACCAATATCAGGTCATCGTGATCGATCCGGCCAAGAAATGAACCGGCCGAACTTAGCCGCGAGCGCGTCAGTTTGAACGACACGCACGGGATTAATCTGCAGCTGGAACTTCACGCGTTGCCACCGTAGCTTCGAAATCCTCCCAGCTTCCCCACAGAACCGCGTAGATGTCACTGCCCACCCGATAGTGTCGGTCGATTTCCCTTTTGGTCGGATGGCGTCGGAGGCGTTTCGCCAATCGGTCGAACTGGTAGAGAAGAATTCGCTCGATGTTGAAGCGGGTCGCAAACTCAGGGGAATTCGCCCGGCTGGCGAAGACATCGATGACCTTATCGTCGAAGTGCACCTCACAGTTGAGGGGAAGGTTCAACAGCTCTTTCGGCCTTTTCGGGCCCGAGATATAGTCGAACCGGCTGTCGTCCTCGAAAGGCAGGAGGCCCTGATAGTCGAGGATCATGTGGGCGTTCTTAAAATTGCCGATAAAATCGATCACCGTGCAGAACTGCTTTCCGGGATTCTTTCGCAGGCCACGGCCGAGCTGTTGATAGAATATGCGTCGCGATTCGGTCGGGCGGAGGAAAAGCAGGCACTCGATGAACGGCAGGTCAGCGCCCTCGTTCAGAACATCGACGACACAGAGGACGGTGACCTTTCCCGCTTTGAATTTTGCGAGCACATCCGTGCGTTCCCATTTCGTGAGCGTAGACACATACACGGCAGCATCAATCCCATCGGCACTGAAATGAGTGGCCACTCGTTGGGCGTGCTTGATCGTGCAACAAAAAGCCACGGTAGGCTTTCCTTCGGCCTTCTCGCGCCATTTGCGGATTACGCCATGGTCGCGTTTCGGAATGATCAGCGCGCGCTCCAAGTCATGCACGTTGTAGCGCATGCCGCTTTGCTGGATGTTGCTGTAGTCGATGTCGTCGAAACACCCGTAGTAGTGGTAAGGAGAGAGGACGCCGGTCTCGATCCCGAATCGCAGCTCGTGGCGGACCACTATCACATTGCCGCAAAGCTCAGTGATATTTTGGCCATCTCCCCGAAACGGGGTCGCAGTCAGTCCCAAGACAAACGAAGGATCAAGACGTTGGAGGAGCTTTCGGTAGGAGGAAGCGGCGGCGTGGTGAAACTCATCTATCACCACATAGTCGAACTGAGTCGCCGTGAGCCGTTCCATGTTCTCGGCCAGTAGCTGGATCGACGCCACTGTCACGCGGTGCGCCCTCGCCAGGCCGGCGGGAGACGAGGCGCGCAACACATTCGCATTTCCAAATTTCGCGGCAAACTCTGATTCTGCCACGTCGAGGATATCGTGCGTGTGTGCAACGAAAAGCACCCGTTGAGCATTTTGCTTCAGCGCGTCCTCGGCGGCGATCCGGGTCTTGCCGCTACCAGGGGGAAGCACAATCAATCCTGTGGCCTGCTTGGCGCGATGTGCCGCAGCAAGGCCGTCCAATGCCTCGCTCTGAAGCAGGTTCAGAATGCGATTCTGCGGAGAGTAACCACACCGGCATCTACCAGCCGAGATTAGGCGCGCGTCCTTTGGGCAGAGGAAGCCGTAAGCCACGAAGAGTCGGGCGAGTTCAACTGCTCCGAAGATCGAGTAGAAGCAGCCGATCTCCTCGCAGGTCGACACAAACTGTTCTTTGGCTGCGTCCAGAATCGTTCCTGGCGAGGCGAACACGGCGTAGGTCAGACCATCGATCTTTTTGAGCCGGTAAATCTGGTGCGCGACGTCGGCCGGACGAACGGTGGGAAATGATTTTCCTTTGAGGATAAACGCCGCCATTCCGAATTGGCTTTTGACCGACATCTTGTGCGTGAAGATGTCGACAATCTCGGCGGGCCCGTGCGGCGTGCTGCCAAAGTCAGCGAGGATGCATCGGAGAAACGGTTCGAACTCGTCACGTTCGTCCAGCCGCTTTACGGCGGAGATCAGCTCGGCCGTTACGGTAACGTCGGGGAAGTCTCGGACGTTCCGAAAATTGTCGATGGCGTCGAGAGGAACGAGGCGACTCATGGCGCACCCGCTCTACTGGTTTCCAAATCCGGTTGCGACGTGATTCTGTTTAGCATTCGTCGCCTACAGCACTCACGTCTCCTTATTTGAGCTCCGCTTTGGACATTTTACCGTTGCCACTTCAACTGGCAACCTGGCCTCCGCTGATCTTAACCCACGCTGGGCGTGAGGTTAAAATGGGGCGGCCAACGGGACTCGAACCCACAAGCCGACGCCCTACCGGCGGGCCACGTCGTTGGGGCGGGCGCTCAGGCGGGAGATCGTGGCGGCGAGGCGGGCGCTGAAAAATTTCGCGCCGGTTTCGTTCAGGTGCGTGGCGTCCTCGAAAGCCGCGTCGTCGCGCACCCACGCGCTCGCACTCACGTAGGCCGCGCCGTCCGTGGACGCGAGTTGCTCGAGATGCGCGCGCAAGCGCGCCCAGGCGGGTGAGGCATAAAACACGTCGCGGTGACGCGACGGCATCGGCATCTCGACGAACACCATTTTCGTGCCGTGCTCCTGCGCGAGCCGCACGATCTCGCGAATCGCACGCGAGAATCCCACATCGCCGTCGACGATCGCCGCGCACCGGCGGTTGAACGAGGCGACGTCCTTCGCCTCCAGCGCGCCGAAATCGTCCACGCGACCGAAGCGGTTCGTCTTGTGCTTCGGCATGCCGACTTCGTCGATGCGGCGCCGCAAAAGCTCGATCTGCGTCCAGAGCGACGAACGCTCGGCGAGCATCGGCACGCGCCCGGTAAACTCGAGTTCCCAGCGCTTCAACGTCGACCCCGGCGCATACAGCTCGGCCGCGCGCTCCGGAAAATAATACGAGAAGGCGCGGTTGCCGACGAGGTCGGACCAGTCGCCCGCGACGGTGGTGTTGAGCTGGTCGTCGAAGAAGCCGTAGACGAGAATTCGCGGGCGCAAGCCGCGCTCGTAAGCCCGGCGCAAAATCAGGTAGTGCTCGACCGGCGTCGTCGCACCGAGCGCGAGATTCACGGCGGCGGGCGCGTGCCCGGCCTGCGGCCAGGCCGCGGCGAATGCATCGACATCGCAGCCCGCCTCGACGAGCGAGTTGCCGAGGAAAACGCATTCCGTGTTCGCGGGCACGCGCTCGAGCGCGGCGAGCGCGCGCTGGCGCTGCGAAGTGCGCGCGGTGTGGGAGATGGCGGCGTTGTAGCCGACGAGAAGCGCGAGCGCGACGCCGAGGGCGACGAAGAATCGCTTCCGCTTCCGTAGGGCGTCTGTCTGGCAGACGCCGCCCAAGTCCGGTGGAGACGGCGTCTGCAAGACAGACGCCCTACTTTTGGAATGCGTCTTCATTAACTCAGAAATCGATGTAGATGAATTTCGACGTCTGCCCGCAGAAGAGGATGATCGCGCCAAGCAGCACGCCCCACCACAGGCCGCGCGCCCAGCCGGACGCGAGTTTCCCCACTCCCGGTGGCGGCTCGCTCGTGCAGCCTTCGAGATATTCGCAGAATGCCTTGAACCACGCGAAGCCGTTCATCGGAGAAAGAATTGATTTAGGAACACAGAGGACACGAAGGAGGCGCCGAGTTCACAGCGTCTTTCTCCGTGCCCGCGGGCTGGGCTCTCTGTGCGCTCTGTGTTCCAGGATCGTTTCATGATTCATCACAGGCCGAAGAGTCGCCGGAAAAAGAAAACCGCCGTCGGCAGGTCCATGCAGAAGAATGCCCAGCCGGCGACCACGCTGACAAATGTCAGCGTCCACGCGACCGCGACACCGAGCGGCGAAGAGCGCGCGTCCGGCCCGCGCCAGGTTTTCCACAGGCGGTGCGTCGTGAGCAGCACGCCGTGCCACAGGCCCCACACGACGAAGTTGAGCCCGGCGCCGTGCCAGAGTCCGCTCACGGCCATCGTGACGAGCACGTTCAGGTAAACGCGCGGCGCCGTGCGGCGCGAACCGCCGAGCGGAATGAAAATATAATCCGTCAGCCAGCGCGTGAGCGACATGTGCCAGTGCGCCCAGAATTCCGCGATGTTCGTCTGCAGGTAAGGCCAGTCGAAATTCTCCGGCACCTTGATGCCGAAGAGCCGCGCCGAGCCGATCGCGATGTCGGAATACGCCGAGAAATCGAAATAGATTTTGAAGCCGTAGGCCAGCAGCCACAGCGGGAGCACCCAGCGCTGCGCGAGCGCGATGTCGGTCGCGTTGAGATGATTTGTGAACGCCGTCAGCAGGTCGGCGACGGCGAATTTTTTCGCGAGGCCGACGAGGATGCGCGTGATCCCGAGCTCCCAATCCTCGGCCCACGCCCGGCTGGGCGTCGCGAGTTTCGGGCCGAAGTCCTGGTAGCGCTTGATCGGGCCGGCGACCATCGTCGGGAAAAACAGGATGAACGCGAGATAGTCGCCGAACTTCCCGCGCTCCGCCGTGCCGCGATAGCGATCGACCGCATAGTGGATGAACTCGAAGGTGAAAAACGAAATCCCCAGCGGCAGGAACGCACCGGCCCAGAAAAACGGATTTGTTTCGCGCGGACCGAAAACAAGCCCGGTGAAAAAATTCCAGTATTTGAACACCATCAGAAACACGATGGCCTGCGCGATCCCCACGAAACACAGCCGCGAACCCGGCCGGTAGAGCCGGCTGAAGAGGCTTTCCCACACGAAAATCAGCAGGCAGAACGCGCCCGCCGCGCCGCCGATCTCCGTCAGCGAAAAAAACACGAAGAACGCCGCGCCGAAAAAAAAGCACACCCACGGCCGCCACGCGGCCGGCCCGACGCGAAATCCCACCGCCGCCGGGATCAGGAAACAGAAGAAATAGGAAAACGTGTTGAAGATCATCCGCGGCGGCGCTCGAGCATCGCACATCAGCGCGGCGGTCGAAACGGGGTGGAGACCGATCCGGGCACGGGGCGAAGACCCACCGGGAGATTTTGCGTTTCGCGGAACGCCGCCCGCGTTTTGCGGAACCACTACGCCACATGTTTTCCTCCGGGCTTTGCCGTCGTTTCCTGGCGCGAAGGGCTTTGCGTCGCGTTTTTTTTCGAGCGTCAACCGCTCGCGGCGCCTCGCCGACGCGGCAATTTCGTCACCGGCTTTCGCTGGTCCTTGTCGCCGCCGGTGCGTGGTTCAGCGCCGCTCCACGGCTCGCAGCCGCTTCGCTGCCGGCGCTACCGGTGGATCCGCGCGCGCTGCAGCTTCCGGCCGTCGGCGATGCGGAGGTGCGCTTGCTCTCGCCGACCGTGCTCGAGCTCACGTTGATCACCTCGCCCGAGCCCAACACCACGCCGCCGATCCCAAACCTCGCTTCGCGCAGCGACTATCGCGTCATGATCGACGATCAATCCGTGCTCGTCGCGAGTGTCGGCTTCAAGCGGCGCGTCGTCTACGCGCCGCTCAAGCAGCGCGACCTGCGTGTCGGCAACTGGATCTACCTCCAGCTCGCGAAGCCGATTCCGACCGATGCGCCGCACCGCGTGAAGGTCACGTGCCTGCAAGGCACGCTCTGGCCGGCGGAGCGCGAGTTCACCGCGCGCACCGACGCTTCGCGCGTGAGTCCCGCGATCCACGTCAACCAGGAAGGCTACGCGCCCGCGCTGCCGAAGGTCGCGATGCTCGGCTACTATCTCGGCAGCCTCGGCGAGCTCGACATCGACGCGAACGACTTCGACCTCGTCGATGCCGTCTCCGGCGAAAAAGTTTTCCACGGCGTGCTTCGGCCGCGCAAGGACGTCGGTTTCACCTACACACCACTGCCGTATCAGGCGGTGAAGGAAGCGGATTTTTCGAATTTCAAAGCGCCCGGCGTCTATCGTCTCGCGGTGCCGGGCCTCGGCGTCTCGCTGCCGTTTCGGATCGCGGAAGACGAGTTGATGAACTTCGCGCGCACCTACGCGCTCGGTATTTATCATCAGCGGTGCGGCGCCGCGGACGAGCTGCCGTTCACGCGCTTCACGCACGACGCGTGTCACATCGCGCCGGCCGAGGTGCCGATCCCGGAATCGAAATTCGCCGCCGCGTGGGAATTCATTGCGAAAGCGCACAACGACGAGCGCTCGCCCGATCATCCCGCGCCTTTTCTGAAGAGCGAGGCGACGCAGCTCTACCCGTTCGTGCGCCGCGGAAAGATCGATGTCTCCGGCGGCCATCACGACGCCGGCGACTACAGCAAATACACGATGAACAGCGCCGCCTTCGTGCACACGCTGATCTTCGCCGTCGATTCGCTGCCCGGCGTCGCCGCGCTCGACAACCTCGGCCTGCCCGAAAGCGGCGACGGCATCAGCGATCTCCTGCAGGAAGCGAAATGGGAGGCCGATTTTCTCGCGAAGATGCAGGATGCCGACGGCGGGTTCTACTTCCTCGTCTACCCGCGCGACCGCGCCTACGAGGGCGGCGTCACGCCCGATCACGGCGACGCGCAAATCGTCTGGCCGAAAAACACCGCCGCCACCGCCGCCGCCGTGGCCGCGCTCGCGCAGTGCGCGTCGTCGCCGCAGTTCAAACAGCACTACCCGAACGAGGCGCGCGGCTATCTGCAGCAGGCAAAGCTCGGCTGGAAATTTCTCCTCGCCGCGATCGCGAAGCACGGCAAGGCCGGCGCGTATCAAAAGCTCACGCATTACGGCGACACGTTCCGCCACGACGACGAGCTCGCGTGGGCCGCGTGCGAGCTGTTCGTCGCCACCGGCGAAAACGTTTACCGCGACAAACTCTACGAATGGTATCCCGATCCGACGAGCGGCGACACGCGCTTCTGGGGCTGGTGGCACGCGGCCTTTTCCTACGGCAACGCGCTCCGCAGCTACGCCTTCGCCGCGCGCAGCGGCCGGCTGCGGCCCGACCAGCTCGACGCGAACTATCTCGCGAAGTGCGAAGCCGAGCTGCGCCGCGCGGGCAACGACGCCGCGCGCTGGTCGCAGCAGAACGCCTACGGCACGAGCTTCCCCGAGGAGACGAAACACCAGCGCGCCGCCGGCTGGTATTTTTCGAGCGACCAGGCGTTCGACGCGACCGTCGCCTACCAGCTCGATCCGCGTCCCGCTTACGCGGAGACGGTGATCGCCAACGTCGACTACGAGCTCGGCACGAATCCGTCGAACGTCTCCTTCATCACCGGCCTCGGCCAGCATCGCCAGCGCGAGATCGTCCACCAATGGGCGCAGGCCGACCGCCGCGTGCTGCCGCCGAGCGGCATCCCGCTCGGAAATCTGCAGGCGTCGTTCGACTTCCTGCCGCCGTATCAAAACGACCTGCGCCAGGCGACGTATCCCGCCGACGACGGCCTGCCGCCCTACCCGATCTACGATCGCTGGAGCGACGCCTACAACGTCACGACCGAATTCGTCATCACCAACCAGGCGCGCAGCCTCGCGAGCCTCGCGTTCTGGGCGGCGCAAACCGACGCCGCGAAAAAACCGTGGCGCGCCGCGCGCGCACGCATCGTCGCGCCCGGCGCATCCGAGTCGATGGACAAGCCGGCGACGTTCCGCCTCGTGTCGGACGACGTCGATCTCACCGATGCGGAAATCGTGTGGGAAGCGCGCGACGCCGAGCCGACGATCGGGCCGACGTTTTTGTTTTCGCCGAAGAACAGCGGCCCGCAATGGGTCGAGGCCGAAGCGCAGTTTCCCGACGGACGGCGCGTCTTCGCGACCGCGAGCTTCACGGCAAATTCGTCCGTCGTGTATTGGATCGACGGCGCGCTGCCCGCCGGCGCCGTGCCGACGGCGAATGGCGGCGACACGTGGAACTGGAGCGCGGCGACCGACAAACCCGCCGGTCTCGCCGGTCGCGCGACCTCGCAGCATCAATCCACCGGTGGCGAGCCGTTGCACGAGCACAGTTTCACGAATGCCGAATCGAAACTGCTCGTCGGCGACGACGACGTGTTGTTCGCCTACGTGTGCATCGACCCGCAGAATCCGCCGGAAGAAATCATGCTGAGCTGGAACGACGGCTCGTGGGAGCACCGCGCGTATTGGGGTCGTGACAAAATCGACTACGGCAAACCGCGCACGCCGGGTCGCCGCCAGCTCGGCCCGCTGCCGAAACCCGGCGAGTGGGTTCGCCTCGAAGTGCCCGCGCGCGAAGTCGGCCTCGCGGGCCACAGCGTGAAAGGCATGTCGTTCTCGCTCTACGGCGGGCACGCGACCTGGGATGCCGCGGGAAAAATGTCGCGCGACGGCAGCTCGTGATGCCGCGCGCGGAAACAAGCGACCTCAATCGTTCGCGAGCTTTCGCTGCACCGTGAAAACGTCGCGCAACGCGAGGCTCAGCTTGTCCTGCAGCGCCTGCAGCTCGCGGTAGCGCGCGACGTTGTCCTTGTTCGGCGCGCAGCGCGTTTCCTCCTTCGTCGCGACGACGCCCGCGGTGAAATCCGCGATCTTCGCGTTGCGGCCTTCGCACCGCGCCGCGCACCACGCCGCCTGCAACGCGCCGCCGAGCGCCGCGCCTTCCTCCTCCACCATGCCGACGACCGGCACGCCAAAAATATCCGCCATGAGCTGCCGCCACACCGCGGACTTCGCGCCGCCGCCCGTGACGCGTATCTCCTTCGCTTTCACGCCGAGCTCGGCGAGACGGCGCAGCCCGTAATTCATGCCGAGCGTCACGCCCTCCATCGCCGCGCGCGCGAGGTGCGCGCGATCGAACGTTTTCCGGTTCAGCCCCAGCAGGACGCCCGAGCCGGCGGGAACATTCGGCGTCCGCTCGCCGGCGAAATACGGCAGCAGCACGAGCCCGTCCGCGCCGGCCGGCGCCGCGGCGACCGCGGCATTCAGCGCGTCGTGATCGCCGCCGAGCAGCGCACGCACCTGCTCGGTGACGGTCGTGACGTTCATCGTGCAGAGCAGCGGCAGCCAGCCGCCGGTCGACGAGCAGAACGCCGCGATCTCGCCCTGCGGATCGACGATCGGTTTGTTCGCGAAGGCGTAGATCGTGCCGCTCGTGCCGAAGCTCGCCGAGACGACGCCCGGCGTCACGTTGCCCGTGCCGATCGCGCCCATCATGTTGTCACCGCCGCCCGCGCTGACGACGACCGCGCCGGAAAAACCGTATTTCCGCGCGAGCTCCGGCCGGAGCGTGCCCGCCATTTTGCGCGAATCGCTCAACGGCGGCAGCCAGTCGGCCAGATTTTTGTCGATCGCGCGAATCGCGGCGGCCGACCACGCGCGCTTCCGCACGTCCATCAGCGCCGTGCCCGACGCGTCGCCAAACTCCATGAAGTAGTTTCCGGTGAGGAAAAAATTCAGGTAATCGTGCGGCAGCAGCACGTGGCGGAGCCGCCGGTAGTTCGCCGGCTCGTGGCGTTTCAGCCAGAGAATTTTCGGCGCGGTGAAACCGGGCAGGATCAGGTTGCCGGTCGCGCGGATCGCGGCCTTCGCGCCGCCGAGCTTTTTTGTGACGAGCGCGCATTCGGCGGTGGTGCTCGTATCGCACCAGAGTTTCGCGGGCCGGATGACTTCGCCGCGCGCGTCGAGCGGCACGAAGCCGTGTTGCTGGCCGGACACGCCGATACCGCGCACGCGCGCGCGGTCGATCTTCGCCGCGACCTCGCCAAGCACGCGATCGAGCGCGTCGGTCCAGTCGCGCGGATGCTGCTCCATGTGCCCGACCGGCAGGCCCGCGATCAACGCGTGCGGCGCGCGCGCCTCGGCGACGACTTTCCGCGCGTCCAGGTCGAGGACGACCGCCTTCACGCTCTGCGTGCCGGAATCGATGCCGATGAAGAGGGACATAAAAAGCTAAGCCGAAAACCCGGGAGCCTTGAACCGATCCTTTTTCATGGCTTTCGGGTTTTCCGGCTTCAAAACCAAAATCGTTCCAACGCTACCGCTCGGTCGTGTTGTTGGATTTCACCGCGTCCAAAAATTCCACCGGCGCGAAGTCGTCGGTCAGCACGCGGACGTTTTTCAGGGCGACGAGCGGCACGTCGATCCGCTCGGCGCGAATCTGCTCGAGATCGAGCCGGCCCGCGAAGGCCGGCGGCGCGAGCTGCGCGGCGGCCGGCCACTTCGCCGGATCGGTGATGTCGGGCGTGCGATACTTGACCGCGCACGCGATGACGTTGCCGCGGCCCGCCGTGCCGAACAACACGACCTGCGGAAACACGGCGAGGATCGTCTTGATGTCGGCGTGGTAGAGTTCGCTCGTCGCGTGCAGGTTGCTGATGAACACGCCGTGCTCCGACAGCCGCGCCGCGCACTCGCGGTAGAATTCCTCCGTCTTCAGATGCGGCGGCACGAAGCCGCCGCGAAACGCATCGAGCACGATCCAGTCCCACGTCTGCTTGTCGCGCTTCACGAACATCCGGCCGTCCATCACCGCGACCGGCGTGCGTGCGGTCGGCTTGAAGGCCAGCCGCTGCTCGCAGAGCTCGAGCACCTTCGGGTCGAGCTCGACCGTCTGCAGCAGCGCATCCGGATACGCCGCGGCGAACAGCCGGTGAAAGCCCGCGCCGCCGAGCCCGATCATCAGCACGCGCTGCGGCTGCGGCTGGAAAAAAAGTCCGGCGTAGAGCGAGCGCGTGTAGGGCACGACGAGCGTGAGCGGATCGCTCAGATCGACCGCCGATTCCAGCGCCTCGCCGCGCCGCGACCGCGCGCGCAGCTCGACGATCGAGCCGCGCTTCTCGACGGTGAGGCTGTTGTAGGTCGTGTCGAAACTCTCGACGTAGTCGCCGCTCTCCGCGCCGAACAGCGCGAGCGGCAGCAAGAATCCCGCGAGTTTAAAAACGAATTTCATGAGGAGGAAACACGCAACAGCCCGAGCAGCACCGCGAGGCTCGCGATGGCGACACCGAGCCAGCCGAAGAGCAGCGTCGACACCGGCCAGTGCGGAATCAGCGCGAACGCCGTGAGCATCACGCCCGCGATGTTGCCGAGCGTGCTCACGCCGTAGACGATGCCGGATGCCTTGCCCGGCGGCGTGTCGCGCGCGGCGAGAAATTGCACGCACTGCGGGCCGAACGTCGACAGCGCCGTCACCGGCAGAAAAAACAGCCCCGCGCACGAGACGAGCAGCGCCGTGCTCATCTCGGGAAACGCCACCTCGATCCGGTCGAGCAGCGTGCGGCCGAAGATCGCCGTCACCGCGAGCGACACCACCGCGAGGACCGCGCCGATCCACTGGCCGCGCCGGCGCGGCGCGGGCGGCAGGTTGCTGTTCCAGCCGCCGAGCATCGAGCCCGCGCTGAACGCCGCGAGAAACGTCGAGATCAGCCACGCCCACACGATGATCGACGAGCCGAAATGCGGGCTGAGCAGCCGCGACGCGAGCAGTTGGAATCCCATGCTGAGGATCCCGAGCGTCACGACCACGAGGTAGAAAACAAACAGCACCACGGAGCCGCGCACCGTGCCGCCTCGCCTCGCCGATGTCACCACGAAAGCGCGTGCGCCGGCACAGTCGGCGTCGCTCTTGCCTTGTCCTGCGAACGGCTAAAATCGTCCGAATGAATATTCCGTCTTCGCGCGCCCGCGCGCTCGCCATCCTTGCGTCCGCGTGCGTCGCCTTCACGCTCTCCGCCATGGCTGAAACCGCATCCGCTCCGACGCCAAAACTCGGCTCCACCGTCTTCGAGTGGGCGAAACTCGCGGTCAAGCCGACCGCCACCGGCGAACGCCGCGACATCGTCGATGCGCCGACAGCAACGATGAAAAATTTCGAGTGCCACGTGACGACGCTGAATCCCGGCGAGGCGCCGCACGAAGCGCACCGCCACCCGGATGAAGAACTCATCATCGTGAAGGAAGGCGTCCTCGAAGTCCGGATCAACGACCGCACGCAGCAGGCCGGCCCCGGCTCGATGCTCTTCTTTGCCTCGAATGACCTGCACGGGCTGCGCAACGCCGGCACCACGCGGGCGACGTATTACGTGTTGCGCGTCTTGACGTCCGACACGCCGAAGGCGAGCGGACAGTAGGTTAGAGAGTTCATTTCAAAATCTAGGCTGCTCGCTCGCGGTGGTTCGAGGTGGCACGGGCATCCTGCCCGTGAGCGAGGCCGAAACACGGGCGAGACGCCCGTGCCACGTCCCTGAGGTTTTGAAATAAGCTCTTAGCTGCCGAATTTAACTCGGCGCTTCCCGCAACGCCGAGCTCCGCGCCGTCGGCGCATCGCCGGGATCAGGTGCCGAAGGTTTTCACGGTGATTTTCGCGTTCTTCAATTCCGTGCGCAGCACCCGCGCAAACTCCGCCGCGCGCGGCCCGTCGCCGTGCACGCAGACCGTGTCCGCCTGCAACGCCACCTCGGTGCCGTCGACGGCGCGCACCACGCCTTCGCGCACGAGCCGCACGACCTGCGCGCTCGCGACGAGCGGATCGCCGATCAGCGCATTCGGTTGCGCGCGCGGCGTCAGCGAGCCGTCGGGCTGATACGTGCGGTCCGCAAAAACCTCCTCCGCCACGCGCAGTCCGCGCGAGCGCGCCACGCGCGCGAACACGCTGCCCGCGAGCACGAACACGACGAGCTCCGGCCAGAGCCGCGCGAGATCGCCCACGACCGCCTCCGCCAGCGCCGGCGTGCGTGCGACCTGGTTGTAGAGCGCGCCGTGCAGCTTCACGTGCCGCATCGCCGATCCGGCGATTTCGAAGAACTGCTCGATCTGCATCAACACGAGCCGGCTCGCCTCCTCCGGAGCGAGCGGCCGCTCGACGCGCCCGAAATTTTCCAGGTCGAAAAATCCCGGATGCGCGCCGACGGCCACGCGCCGCTTCGCCGCGAGCTCGATCGTCTCGATCATCGTTTCCAGGTTCCCGGCGTGCGCGCCGCAGGCGATGTTCGCCGACGTCACGGAGCGCATCAGCTCCGCGTCGCAGCCCGCGCCTTCGCCGAGGTCGCAGTTGAGGTCGATCTTTGCTCTCACGTCGGGCGGAATTTCTGCGCGACGCCCTCCCGCAACATCGCGAGCGCATGCTCGCGCGTCAGCGCCAACTGGTGCGCCTCCGCGAGCGTCACGGCGCGAAAACGGACCGCATCGCCGGGCCGAAGTTGCGCGACGAGCGGCAGATCGGCGGCGATCACGTGCGCGATCTGCGGATAGCCGCCGATCGTCTGCGCGTCCGCCATCAGCACGATCGGCTGCCCGTCGGGCGGCACCTGGATCGTGCCCGGCACGACCGTCGCCGAAACGAGATCGCCGGACCCGGCGCGCCGCAGCTCCGGCCCGCGCAGCCGCAGCCCCATGCGGTCGCCTTGCGTCGTGAGCTCGTAGCGCGCCGAAAAAAAAGCGCCGCCGAACTCCGCCGCCTGCGCACCCGGCACGACGCGCACGACCGGCGCCGCGGAATACTCCGGCAAAATCCGTGGATCGATATACCAATGGCCGACGAGCTCGCGCACGACTTCGCCGACCGGCAGCACGTCGCCCTCGCGCAATGCGCGGCCTTCGCAGCCGCCGAGCGCCGCGCGCGTGTAGGTGCTGCGGCTGCCGAGCACCGGCGGGAGGTCGATGCCCCCCGCGATGGCGAGATAGCCACGGCAACCGCGCCGTGCGGCGCGCAGCTTCAGCGTCGTGCCGGCAAAAATCCGCATCGGTTTCCACGTCGGCAGCTGCCCGAACAACGCGCCGCCGAGCGCCACGATCGTATCGCACGCGAAACGCAGGTCGGGACCCACGAGCGCGAATTCGAGCGCGGCGGCGTCCTCGGCGTTGCCCACGAGCAGATTCGCCACGCGCAGCGCAAACGGATCCATCGCGCCGCTCAACGGCACGCCGCTCGCGCGATGACCGGTGCGGCCGCGATCCTGCACGAGCGTCGCCATGCCCGCGCGCAACACCTCGAGGCCGCTCGCCGGCTGGGCCGGATCGCGCTCGAGCTGAAACTCCGGCGCCGCCGACTCGAACTCCGCCGGCTCGATCGGGTGAAACGTCACGCGATCGCCCGCGCGCAGCAGCGCCGGCGTCGCGCGCGCCGGATCGAACATCCGCCGCGGCGTGCGCCCGATGAGATTCCAGCCGCCGGGCGTCGCCAGCGGATACACGCCCGTCTGGCTGCCGCCGATACCGACGGAGCCGATGGGCACTTTCGTCCGCGGCGTCGCACGGCGCGGCGCGTGGATTTTTTCCGGCAGCCCGCCGAGATACGCGAAGCCCGGCGAAAAGCCGATTGCCTGCACGCGATAGTCCGCGCCGCGGTGCAACGCGACCACCTCTTCGCACGTGAGGCCCGCGTGCGCGGCGACGTTTTCCAGGTCCGGGCCGAATTCGCCGCCGTAGCACACGGGAATCTCCACCAGGCGCGGCTCCGCGCCGACGACGGCCGCATCCGCGCGCGTCGCGAGCGCCTCGAGCTCGGCGCAGAGCTCCGCGAAACCGGCCACGCGGGCGATGTCGTAGAAGACCGTGACGCTCGCGAAGGCGGGCACGACATCCGTCACGCCCTTCGGCCGGTGCCGCTCGATTTCCGCCGCGAGCGTCGCCACGCGCGCGAGGACCGCGTCGTCGACAACTTCCCCGAGCGCGAGCACGATCGCGGAGTCGCCCAGCGGGGAAAGCGTCATGCCCGTCTTATCCGCACGGGCGCGAATCGTCGCAAAGCAAAAAGCCCCGGCGCACACCACTGCGCCGGGGCCCGGTGTCAGGTCACAAGCTCAGGTGAACCACCTGATTTGCGCGCCCACGCAAACGCGGCGGCCCGCGGCTGCACTCCCGAAACGGTAACAGCGCCGAGAGGATTGTGAAAAGCGCCGGGCGTAAATTTGCGCCGCCCGCGGAATGGTTTGAAGTTTCCCGCCCAAGTCGCGAATGATGCACGCTCCCATGATTGCCCGCCGTTCTGTCATCCCGCTCGTTGCGTGCGTCGCCATTCTCGGCGCGTGTCGCCGGGCCGAGGTCACCGCGTATCGCGTGCCGAAGGAAAAGGAGCCCGAGCTTCCCGTCGCCACGAACGCCGCGAGCACCAACGCTCCGACCGTGCCGACCGCGTCGTCCGCTGCGCCCGCCGCCGATGCCGGCAACAACATGGCCGCCACCGCCGTGCCGACCGCCGAGGGCGCGGGGCTCGCGTGGACGGCGCCGGCCAGCTGGAAGGCGAAGCCGCTCTCGCCCATGCGCAAGGGCAGCTATGCCATTCCCGGCGACGGCGGCGCGGACGCGGAGCTTTCGATCACGGCGTTTCCGAATTCCGTCGGCGGCGAGCTCGCCAACGTCAACCGCTGGCGCGGCCAGGTGCAGCTCGGGCCGATCGCCGAGGCCGACCTCGCGGGCAACGTCACCCGCGTCGAGCACAACGGCCTGAGCTTCACCGTGGTCGACGCCACCGGACCCGGCGCCAATCCGCAGCGGCTCCTCGCCGCGATGACGCCCTTCGCCGGCGGCACGTGGTTCTTCAAGCTCGGGCCGGCGAGCAGCGCGATCGTCGCGCGCGAAAAAAACGCGTTCCTCGACTTCCTCGCGACCGTCAAGCCCGCCAATCCCACCGCGCCATGAACGCCACGGCCCGCGAATTCCGCGATTTCTTCGTCTCGCTCAAGCTCACCGTCGTCCTGCTCGTCCTCGGCATGGTGCTCGTGTTCGCCGCGACGCTCGACCAGGTGAACCTCGGCGTGTGGGGTGTGCAGGAAAAATATTTCCACGCGTTCTTCGTCCTCTGGCGGATTGGCGACTTTCCGGTGCCGGTTTTTCCCGGCGGCTATTTCATCGGCGGGCTGCTGCTCATCAATCTCGTCGCGGCGCATCTCTACCGTTTCAAGCGCGGCTGGAAAAAGCTCGGCATCGAGCTCACGCACGCCGGCCTGATTCTGCTGCTCGTCGGCGAACTGCTCTCCGGCCTGATGCAGGAAACCTACACGATGCAGCTCGCCGAGGGCCAGACGCTCAACTACTCCGAGTCGCAGCAGAACTACGAGCTCGCGATCGTCGACACGACCGACCCGAAGTTCGACGACGTCGTCGCGATCCCCGATCGGCTCCTCGCGCGCGGCGACCCGGTGCAGCATCCGCGGCTGCCGTTTCGCGTCGTGGTGAAAGGTTATTTCCCGAACGCCGCGCTCGTCCGCCGGCCGGAAAAATCCTCCGCGCCGCCCTCGCCCGCGACGATGGGCATCGGCCCGATGGTGGAAGTCACGCCGCTGCCGCTCACCTACAAGGAAAACGAGCGCAACCTGCCCGCCGCCTTCGTGGAGTTGATCGGCGCCTCCGGCTCGCTCGGCACGTGGCTCGTCTCGCCCGATCTCGGCGCGCCGCAAACCTTCACCTACGACGGCCACACGTGGCGGCTCACGCTGCGGCCCGAGCGCGCCTACAAGCCGTTCGCGATCACGCTGCTCGCGACGCAGCACGACGTCTATCCCGGCACCGACATCCCGAAGAATTATTCCAGCCGCGTCCGCATCGTCACGCCCGACAGCCACGACGACCACGACGTGCTCATCTACATGAACAACCCGCTGCGCTACGGCGGGCTGACGTTCTACCAATATCAGATGGATGCCGGCCACAACACGTCCGTCCTCCAGGTCGTGCGCAATCCGAGTTGGATCGTCCCCTACATCGCGTGCACGATGATGGCGCTCGGCCTCGTCATCCAATTCGGCCTTCACCTCGTCGGCTTCATGCGCCGGCGTCGCGTTCATGCTGCACCGGGCGATGAAGCGATCGATCGGAGCCGCGGCGCGGTGGCCACGCCAGAGGCGGCGGCTGCGCCGCGCCCCCCGGAGAATTCGGCGGCAAGGCGTTTCGGCCGGATGATTCCGGCAGGTGCTGTGGTCGCCGCGCTCGTCTTCGTCGGCCTCACCTTGCTGCCGCCGAAAAACCCGGGCGCCTTCGACTTCATCGGCTTCGGCCGGTTGCCGGTGCTCGCCAACGGCCGCATCAAGCCGATCGACACCGTCGCGCGCAGCTCGCTGCTCCAGTTGCAGGGCCGGCAGGAAATCCTCGCGCCCAACGTCGCGGCGCCGCTCGTCTCCTCGCCGACCGAGTGGCTGCTCGACGTCTGCTTCCGCCCGGAAACCGCCGACACGTATCCCGTCTTCGCGATCGATCATCTCGAGCAGCCCGAAGTCGTCGGCCTCATCGGCCGCACGCCGGAAAATCTCCGCATCGAATACGCGAGCACCGCGCTCAAGCTGCTCGCGATCGCCGACATGGTGCCGAAGACGCAGCGGCGCTTCTCGTTCAAGGAACTCGAGCCGCACTTGCAGGCGATCGAGGAGCAGGCGCGGCTCGCCGAGCCCGTCGAAGGGAAGCTGCGCACGCCGTTTCAAAACTCGGTGCTGCAGCTCTACTCGAATCTCCGCCTCTACGTCGGGCTCAAGCACGCGTTTGTCTCGCCCGACCGCCCGGATTTTCTCGGCGACCTGCTCACGCTGCAGGAGAAACTGCCCGCGAGCATCGCCGCGTTTCGGGCGAAGGAAGCCGGCCAGCCGCACGACGAGGCCGCCGTCGCCGCGCTGCTCGAAACCGGCGAACGCTTCGACACGATGGCGCGCGCGAGCACGCTGCTCGTCGCGCCGCCCGACAGCGCCGATTCCGATGTCACGCACTGGCAGACCACCGGCGCCGCGCTGCTCGAGACCTTCCGCGACGGCCGCGTGAATTCGTCCGCCCTCGCCTACGCCGGCCTCGGCCACGCGTGGCGGAAGCAGAGCGCGCAGGAGTTCGACGAGCTGCTCGATATTTTTCATCGCACGCTCGCGAAGCGCTTCGGCCCGCAGCTCGACAAGGCGCGCGCGGAGTCGCGCTTCAACGCCGCGGAGCCGTTCTACACGAGCATGAATCTCTACGCGCTCGCGTTTTTCGTCGCCGTGTTTTCGTGGCTCTTCTGGCCCGAGGCGCTCGGCCGCGCGGCGTTTGCGCTCGTCGCGCTCGCGTGGGTGCTCGCGACCGCGGGCATCCTCACGCGGATGTGGCTCGAAGGCCGGCCGCCGGTCACCAACCTCTACTCCTCAGCGCTCTTCATCGGCTGGGGCGCCGTCGGACTCTGCCTCGTGCTGGAATTTTTCTTCCGCAACGGCGTCGCCAGCGTCGCCGCGGGCGCGGTCGGCTACGCGACGCTGATCATCGCGCACCATCTCTCGCTTGGCGGCGACACGCTCGAAATGATGCGCGCCGTCCTCGACACGAACCTCTGGCTGGCCACGCACGTCGTGACGGTCGTGACCGGCTATGCGGCGACGTTCCTCGCCGGCTTCCTCGCGCTGATCTACATCGTGCGCGGCGTGCTCACGCGCTCGCTCGACAAAGCCACCGCCGATTCGCTCGCGCGGATGGTCTATGGCATCGTGTGCTTCGCGACATTGTTCAGTTTCGTCGGCACCGTGCTCGGCGGCATCTGGGCCGACCAGTCGTGGGGCCGGTTCTGGGGCTGGGATCCGAAGGAAAACGGCGCGCTGCTCATCGTGATGTGGAACGCCATCATCCTCCACGCGCGCTGGGGCGGCATGATCAGGCACCGCGGGCTCATGTGCCTCGCCGTCGCGGGCAACATCTTCACGAGCTGGTCGTGGTTCGGCACCAACATGCTCGGCGTCGGCCTGCACAGCTACGGCTTCACCGACGCCGCGTTCTGGGCGCTCGCGATTTTCGTCGTGTCGCAGGCGGCCTTCATTCTCCTCGCGAATCTCCCGCTGGAAAAATGGCGGAGCTTTGCGCCGACGCGCGTCGCCGCGGCCGCGCCCGGCGAAGCGGTGGTGTAGCGATCCGACGCCGCGCGCTCGGCGAACGATTGCCCGCCCGAGTCGCCGGTGGCACGCCTCGCGCCACCGGTGAATCGCCGTCGAACGCCGTTCAGCTCGCCGACGGGTTGAGCAGTTTCTTCACTTCCGGCGTCTCGAGATTTTCCTTCGTCACGATTTTCACGTCGGTGTCGACCTCGTGATCGACCGGCTTGCCCTGCAGCTTGGCCACCGCCGTCTGCACGCCGAGGTAACCCATCATGAAAGGCTGCTGCACGGCGAAGCCGGCCATCTCGCCTTTGCGCAGGGCCTCGATCTCGGCGTCGCTCGAATCGAAGCCGACAAAGGAGATTTTTCCCGCGCGCCCCTCCGCGCGCAACGCGGCGAGCATGCCCTCGGACGCGGTGAGATTCGAGGCGAACACGCCCTGCAATTGCGCGCCCGATTGCGCGAGCAGCGCCTTCGCGCTGGCGGTCGCCTCGGCCACCGTTGGGCCGGACAGCGCGCTGGCCGAGATCACTTCGATCTCGGGAAATTTTTTCATCGCGTCGAGAAAGCCGCTCTCGCGCGGCTGCGTGCTGCCGTGGCCTTTCATGTAGCGGAAGAGCGCCACCTTGCCCTTGCCGCCGAGCGCCTCGCCCAGGCGGCGCCCGGCGAGCAGGCCGGCCTTGTAATTGTTCGTCGCGACGGTGCTCACCACCGACCCGCCGGCGAGCGGCGAATCGATCAACACCACCGGAATCTTTGCCGCCGTCGCGTCGTCCGCCGCGCCGATCAGCGCCTGCGCGTGCATCGGCGCGAGCACGATGGCGTCGACTTTGCGCCCGACGTATTTCGCCACGATCTGCCGCTGCAGGTCGATCTGGTCCTCGCGCTCGGTTCCGTCCCAATAGATTTTCACCGCCACGCCCTGCGCGGTTAAATCGGCCTCCGCCTTGGCGGCTCCGGCATGCACCGCTTCCCAGTATTCGTTGCCGACGCTCTTGGGGATGACGGCGATTTGCAGCGGAGCGGGAGCGGCGGCGGCGGCGGCGCCGCACGCGAGGAGGGCCAGGAGACGTTTCATGATGCTGGGATTCGAGGTTCCAACGCGAAACCACCCGCGACCTGCGAGCGCACGTTGCAACCCCCAGCTTCGGCGCAAAATGGAAAAACTTGAGCGCCGCCGCCTTACCGCCCCAGCAACTCCTCGGCGTGCGCCAGCGCGCTCTTCGCCTTGCTGTCGCCGAGCATGCGCGCGAGCTCGCTCACGCGCGCCTTCCGGCTGGCCTGGATCGGCGCGATCGTCACCTCCGCGCGATCGCCGGACTGGTCCTTGGTCACGACGAGGTGGCACGTCGCCTGCGCGGCGACCTGCGGCAGGTGCGTGACGCAGAGCACCTGATGATTCCGCGCGATCGCGGCCATTTTTTCGCCGACCACGCGGCCGATCTCGCCCCCGACATTCGCATCGACTTCGTCGAACACCAGCACCGGCACCGCATCGAGGTCCGCGAGCACGGTCTTCAACGCCAGCATCACGCGCGCGAGCTCGCCGCTCGACGCCACGCGATTGAGCGGCAGCGGCGCCTCGCCGACATTCGGCGAAAACAAAAACTCCGCGGTGCAATCGCCCGCCGGCCCGAGCTCCACGAGCGGCATGAGCCGCACCTGGAAATCCGCCTTCCTGAACCCGAGCTGCGCGATGCTTTTCGCCGCGGCCTTCGCGAGCTCCTTGGCGGCTTTTTCGCGGACGGCGCGCAGTGCCTGCGCGTTTTTTTTCGCGGCCCGCAGCGCATCGGCGATCTGCTTTTCCATCCGCGCCAGCGTGCCCGCGAGATCGCCCTGCACCTCGAGCCGCCGGCGCATCTCATCGCGCGCGGACGCGACCGCGCGCACGTCGCCGCCGTGCTTCCGCTTCAGCTCGAGCCAGGTGTTCATCCGCGCGGCGAGCTGCTCCGCCTGCTCGGGATCGAACTGCAACTGCTGCCCGAGCGCGGAAAACTCCGCGCCAAGGTCGTTCAGCTCCACCGCGGCCGAGGCGAGCCGGTCCGCGAGCGGCTTGCTCGCCGGATCGAGCGCCTCGAGCTGGCGTGCCTCGCGCAGGAGCGCCCCGATCCGCGCCTGCGCGCTGTCCTCGCCGGCGAGCCCGTTCGCCAGCGCCTGCGCGAGCTCGATCAATTCCTGCGCGCGGCTCATGCGCTGGAAATCCCGCTCGAGCGTCTCGACCGCTTCATCGCTCAGGTCGAGCGCGTCGATCTGCGCGAGCTGGTTGCGGAGAAAATCGACCTGGTCCGGCGAAAGCCTGGTCTCGCGCGCGAGGCGTTCGCGTTCCGCGACCAGCTCGCGCCACGCGCGATAGCTCGCCCGATAATCCGCCAGCGCCTCGTCCGCGCGGCCGAAGAGATCGAGCAGTTCGAGCTGGCAGTTTTCCTTCAGGAGCCGCCGCGGCTCGCTCGGGCCGTGGAAATCGATCCAGTGTTCGCCCAGCCGTTGCAGCGCGGCGAGCGTGGCGAGGCTGCCGTTGACGGTGATCTTCGGCGCTTTCTCGCGCGGCACGCTGCGCTTGAGAATCAGCACGCCGTCCTCGCACGGCGGCAGGTCGAGCTCGGCGAGGAGCGCGTCGATCGCGCGCGCGTCCGCGAAAAAGAGGCTCGCCTCCACTTCCGCGGCCGGCGCGCCCTGGCGGATGATGGTTTTCTCCGCGCGCTCGCCCGCGAGCAGCGTGAGCGCGCCGAGCAGGATGCTCTTGCCCGCGCCCGTCTCGCCGGTCACGGCGGTGAAGCCCGTCTCGAAATCGAGCGCGACCTCCTCGAGCAGGGCCAGGTTGCGGATGCGCAGCGATTGAAGCATGAGCGATATGGGCACGAAACGGGCGCGGCTTTCAAGCGGCGGATTCTCCGGCCCGCCGCCGGATGCGGCCCGGACAAATCGCCCGCGTAGGGTGCCGTAGGAAAATTTCCCTTTTTACGGGGGTGGCGTCGGAAATTTTCCGGTCTTCTCAGCCGGGGTTTTAAGCCGGGTTTCCGCTCGATTCGAAGGCAACGAATTTCAATTTCTGCGGGTCGATTCAGCCTGTCAGCGCCAGTGCCAACGAAACTCCCCACGAAACAAACGAAATCTCCGCGCCACGCACCGGCGCGGTCCAAATCGATCCTCCGGGTTGTCGGCATCGGCGCTTCCGCCGGCGGGCTCGAAGCTTTCACCGAACTGCTCCAGCACCTGCCCGCGGATCGCGATGTCGCTTACGTGCTCGTGCAGCACCTCGACCCGACGCACCCGAGCCTGCTCACCGAGCTGCTCGCCAAGACGACCACGCTGCCGGTGCGCGAAATCACCGACCGCACCCTCGTCGAAGGCGGACAGGTTTACGTGATCCCGCCGAATTGCGACCTGTCCATCCAGGCCCGGGTGCTGCAGCTCGCGCCGCGCGACAAGAGCGCCGGCCCGGCGCGCTCGATCGATCATTTCCTCCAATCGCTCGCCGCGGACCGGCAGGGCGCGGCGGTCGGCGTCATTCTCTCCGGCGCCGGCTCCGATGGCGCGCTCGGCATCAAGGCCATCAAGGAGGCCGGCGGCATCACGTTCGCGCAGGACAACGACACCGCGAAATACGATTCGATGCCCCGCAGCGCCGTCGGCACGGGCTGCGTCGACTTCGTGCTTCCGCCGGCGAAAATCGGCGGCGAGATCGCACGCCTGCTCGCGCGGCCCGGCCGCACCAAGCGCCGCGCGGCCGACAACGCCCGCGCCCGCCGCAATGCCCCGCGTTCGCGCGAGGCCGCCGCCGGCGGCGCGACGCGGATGGCGTGGCCCGCCGCGCCGGAGGACGCCGACCTCCGCAAAATCTACCTGCTGCTGCGCACGCGCACCGGCACGGACTTCAGCCTCTATCGCATCAACACCATCCGCCGCCGCCTCGCGCGGCGCATGAGCCTGCACAAGCTCAAGGGCCTCGACGCCTACGCGCGTTTCCTCCGCGAACATCCCGCCGAACTCGACGCGCTTTATCACGACTTCCTCATCAACGTCACCAGCTTCTTCCGCAATCCCGGCGTCTTCGACACGCTGAAGAAGAAAATTTTCCCGCGGCTGGTGAAGAACGGCGCGCGCAGCGACGCGATCCGCGTGTGGGTGGCCGGCTGCTCCACCGGCCAGGAGCCCTACTCGCTCGCGATGGCGTATACGGAATTCGCCGAGCAAAGCGGCCAGCACCTGCCGATCCAGATTTTCGCGAGCGACCTGAACAGCTCCGTCCTCGATCTCGCGCGCTCCGGCCGCTACACGCCCGCGCAGGTGCAGGGCGTCTCCGCCGCGCGGCTCCAGCGCTTCTTCACGCGCGAAAACGAATTCTACCGCGTGCAGAAATCGATCCGCGACATGGTGATTTTCGCGCAGCAAAACCTGCTGACCGATCCGCCGTTCACGCGCGTCGACCTCATCAGTTGCCGCAACCTCCTCATCTACCTCGAGCCCGCGCTGCAGCAGAAAATCATCCCCGCGTTTCACTACGCGCTGAAAACCGGCGGCGTCCTCGTGCTCGGCACCTCGGAATCGGTCGGGCAGTTCGCGACGCTGTTCGAGCCGTTCGAGAAGAGCCAAAAAATCTATTTCAAGAAGCCCGCGACGACCTTCCTGCGTTACGAGCGGCCGCCCGCCGTCCCGCTGCCGCGGCCGCGCCCGGCGGGCCCGGTCAACGCGTCGGTCGAGTTCTCCGCGCTCGATGCGTTCCGCGAGGCCGACCGGCTCACGCTCGCGAAATATGCGCCCGTCAGCGTGCTCGTCGCCGAGGACGGCGAGATTCTCCAGTTCCGCGGCGACGTGCAGCGCTACCTCGAACTGCCCGCGGGCAAGGCGAGCTTTCAACTCCTCAAAATGGCGCGGCCGGGCCTCGCGCTCCCGCTGCAGCGCGCCTTCGAGCGCGCCAAGCGCGACCACAAAATCGTCCGCGAGCGCGGCCTGCGGCTCGATCGCCGGCAGGGCACGGTGAATCTCGAGATCGTTCCGCTGAAAAACCTCAAGGCCCGCTGCTTCCTCGTGATTTTCGAACGCGGCGCGACCAAGCCCAAACCCGAGCTCCTCCTCGACGGCGCGCCCCCGCGCAACGGCCATGGCAACGGAAATGGAAATGGCAATGGCAACGGACACGACCACAACGGCAACGGCCGCGAGCTGACCCACCTGCGCCAGGAATACGCCGACACGCGCGAGCACCTCGCGACGCTGCAGGAGCAGCACGACACATCGGTCGAGGAGTTGCAGGCGTCCAATGAAGAAGTGCAGTCCGCCAACGAGGAGCTGCAGAGCCTCAACGAAGAACTCGAGACCTCGAACGAGGAACTCGAGTCGGCCAACGAGGAATTGACGACGCTCAACGAGGAGCTCGCCACGCGCAACACGGAGCTGCGCGAGAGCGAGCAGCGCCTGCGCGAACAGGCCCAGTTGCTCGAGCTCGCGCCCGTGCTCGTCCGCTCGCCGAAGGACCGGATCATCTTCTGGAATCGCGGCGCCGAAAAACTCTACGGCTTCACGAAGGAGGAGGCGCTCGGCCAGACGAGCCACCTCTTCCTCGGCGCGCAATTTCCCGAGCCGCTCGAGAAAATCGAGAAGGAGCTGCACCGCCGCGGCCAGTGGGACGGCGAAATTTTTCACCGCCGCAAGGACGGCCACGTCATCTGCGTCTCGAGCCAGTGGGTGCTGCACCACGACGTGAACAACAAGGTGCGCGCGATCCTCGAGGTGAACACCGATGTCACCGCGCGCCGCCAGGCCGAGCGCGCGCTGCGCGACAGCGAGGAATTCAACCGCCGCGTGCTCGAGAGCAGCCCCGATTCGATCAAGGTCCTCGATCTCGCCGGCCGCATCGTGTTCGTCAGCCCCGCCGGCGTGCGGCTGATGGAGATGCGCGACGCAAAGGCGTGCGCCAACGCCTACTGGCCCGATCTCTGGGAAAACGGCGACCGCGCCGAGGCCGAGCGCGCCTATCGCGCCGCGCTCTCCGGCGAAACCGTCCGCTTCCGCGGCCTGTGCTTCACCGTGAAACGCACGCCGAAATGGTGGGACGTCGTCGTGCAGCCCGTCCTCGGCGCCGCGGGCCGGCCGGAAAAACTGCTCGTGGTGAAGCGCGACATCACCGCGCAACGCGCGGCCGACGTCGCCCGCGAGGACGAGGCGCGGTTTGCGGCGCTGCGCGCGGAAATCGCCCTCGCCGTCGCGCGCAACGCGGAGACCCGGCCCGTGCTGCAGGAAATCGTGGAGATTCTCCGGCGCCAGCTCGACGCCGCCGCAGTGCACATCTGGATCGCCGAAAGCGGCATGCTCGCGTTGCGCGCGGCCTCGGATCTCGCCGCGCCGCCCCGCCGCGTGCCGCGCGCACTCGAGCGGATCGCGGCGCAGCGCGAACCGCACGTCATCAACGAAGCGGCCCGCGAGCTCGCGGGCGTCGGCGAGGCCGACTGGTTGAAGCGCGAGCGCATCGTCGCGTTTGCCGGATTGCCGATCGCGTTTTCCGACCGCGCGACCGGGATCGTCGGCATCTACGGACGCCGGCCCTTCGAACCGCGCGTGGTGAAGGAGCTGGAGCTTTCGGTCGATGCGATCGGCCAGTTCATCCATCGCAAGGCCGTCGAAACCGAGCGCAGCTCGCTGCTGCAGGAAGCGATGGCGGCGCGCGCCGAGGTCGAGTTGCTCAACGAAACGGGCCGCGCGATCGCCGCCGAAATCGACCTCGCGAGGCTTTCGCAGGCCGTGATCGAAGCCGCGACCAAACTCGCGAAAGCGGAATTCGGCGCGTTCAGCTACGCCACCGCCGGGCCCGACGGCGTGACCACGCACTCGGCGCTCGCCGGCCTGAGCCGCGAGACCGCCGCGCAGCTCCCGCGCTTCGACGAACCCGCCGCGACCGTCAACGGCGCCGGCGCCGCACTCGCGGAGCGGTTGCGCGTGCAGAGCCTGTTGCACGTGCCGGTGGTTTCGCGCGCCGGCGAGACGATCGGCGCGCTGCTCTTCGGCCACTCGAAGCCCGAGGCCTTCGGCGAACGCGAGCGCCGCCTCGCCGCCAACCTCGCCGCGCAGGCCGGCATCGCGATGGACAACGCCCGTCTCGTCGAGGAGCTCGAGCGCAAGGTCGTCGAGCGCACGGCGCGCCTGCAGGAGACGATTTCCGAGCTGCAGGCGTTTTCCTACACCGTCTCGCACGACCTGCGCGCCCCGCTGCGCGCGATGCAGAGCTATGCGCAGGTGTTGCTCGAAGACTGCGCGAGCGAGCTCTCCGACTCGGCGAAGGAATATCTCTCGCGCATCGAGAACGCCGGCGTGCGCCTCGACCGGTTGATCCAGGATGTCCTCACCTACAGCCGCATCACGCGCAGCCAGATCGCGACGGAGCCGCTGGACCTCGAGAAATTGATCACCGACATCATGCATCAGTATCCGATGCTGCAGCCGCCCGCGGCCGACATTCGCATCGTCGGCCCGCTGCCCCGCGTGCAGGCGGAGCAGTCGACGACAACGCAATGTCTCTCGAACCTCCTCGGCAACGCGGTGAAATTCGTGCCGCCCGGCCGCAAGCCCCACATCGTCGTCCGCGCGGAGCGGCACGATCAGCGCGTCCGCGTGTGGGTCGAGGACAACGGCATCGGCATCGAGCCGAAGGACCAGGAGCGGATTTTCAAGATGTTCGAGCGCGTCAACGACAGCAATCGCTACGAGGGCACCGGCATCGGTCTCGCGATCGTCCGCAAAGCGATCGAACGCATGGGCGGGCAGGTCGGCGTCGAGTCGCAGCCCGGCGCCGGCAGCCGCTTCTGGCTCGATTTTCACCCGGCCGAAGCATGAACCCGCGCCCCATCCTGCTCGCCGAGGACAACGAGGACGATGTCTTCTTCATGCTGCGCGCCGCGAAGGCCAGCGGCATCACGCACCCGATCCACGTCGCGCCGCACGGCCGCGCCGTCGTCGATTACCTCGACGGCGCGGGTGAATTCGCCGACCGCGAAAAACATCCGCTGCCGTTTCTTGTCTTCCTCGACCTGAAAATGCCGCACAAGTCGGGCCTCGAGGTGCTCGAGTGGATCCGGCAGCAATTCTCGCTCCAGACGATGCTCGTGCTCGTCCTCACCACCTCGCGCGAGGAGTCCGATGTGCAGCGCGCCTACCGGCTCGGCGCGAATTCCTTTCTCGTCAAGCCGCCCAACGCCTCGCAGCTCACCGAGCTGATGCGGCTCGTGCGCGCCTACTGGATCGAGAATCCGCAGCTCGCCGTCAGCCCGCCGACGATCGACGTGTTCGCGCGCTGACGACCGCGCCCCGTTGCGGGCAAAGCCCGCCATGGCGACGCGCGGCGACAAAATTCCGGGCCTCGCCCGAGCGCCCGCCCGGCGGCTCATCCGCCGCCACGCCTGCATCGCGCGCCGTCCGCTTCTGGCCCGGCTCAGCCGCGCTAATGAATGCCCGCGCCCGCGGCGCGCGGTTGCTTTTTCCGTTTCGCCGGCTTTTGTGCAAGCAACCACTTGCACGCATGCGCTCCGAAATCAAAACCTCACCCGCCCGCGATCGCCTGCTGGCCGCGGCTGCGCGCGTTTTCGCCCGCGAAGGCCTGGATGGCGCCACGACGCGCGCCATCGCGCGCGAGGCCCGCGTCAACGAGGTCACGCTCTTCCGGCATTTCGGCACCAAGGATCGCCTGCTCGCCGCCGTCGTCGGGGAAAATTTCCGCCCGCCGGAAAAAGCCGGCGCGACGACCGCGCCCGCGACGGGCGACCTGCGCGCCGATCTCCTCGCCCATGCGCAGCGTTACGACCGGCTCCTCGATGAGAACCTGCCGCTCGTCCGCACGATGATCGGCGAGATTCACCGGCATCATCGCAGCCAGGAACGCGCGGTGTATCACGGCGTGTTTCGCCCGCTGCGCGAGTCGCTCGTCGCCCGCCTCAAGGTCGCCCGCGCCCGCGGCGAATTGCCGCCCGGCGGCCCGGTCGAGCTGCTCGCCGATCTTTTTGGCGGGATGATCTTCTCCGGCGTGCTGCGCCGCGCCTCGCAATTTATCCGGCCCAACTACTCGGCGAACGCCTACCTCCAATCCGCGGTCGATCTCTTTCTCCGCGGCGCCGCCCGATAATTTTTTCCCATGGCCACGAACTCGATTTCCTCTCCTCCGCCGCCCGCACGGCGGCGCCGGCGCATCCTCCTGATCGCCGGCCCCGTCGTCCTGCTCGTCGGCGCGCTGTTTTTCTACCTGCACGGCGGGCGCGTCGTCTCGAGCGACAACGCCTACGTGCACGCCGACAAGCTCACCGTCAGCGCAGAGATCGTCGGCACCGTGAAACAGGTTGCCGTGCGCGACAACGAACGCGTCGCCGTCAGCCAGGTGCTGTTTCGCCTGGACGACGAACCGTATCGCATCGCCGTCGCGCAGGCCACGGCGCAGCTCGACGCCGCGCGCCTCGAGCTCGCCACGCTGCGCGGCAACTACCGCGAAAAACTCGCCGCGCTCGACGAGGCGAAGGAGCAGGCGCTCTTCGCCGACCGCGAGCTCAAGCGCCAGGAAACGCTCAGCGCCACGAACGTCGCCACGTCCGCCGAGCTCGATCGCGCGCGCCACAACGCCGACGCCGCGCAGCGGCGGATCGCGGTCCTGCAGCAGGACGCCGCCACGACGCTCGCTTCACTCGGCGGCCGCATCGACCAGCCCGACGACGAGAATCCGCGCATCGCCGCCGCGAAGACGCAGCTCGAAAAAGCCGAGCGCGATCTCCGCCACACGGTGATCGCCGCGCCGATCGCGGGCGTCGTCGCGAACGTCGCCAATCTTCCCGTCGGCCGGCTCCTTCAGCCGGGCGAGCCGGCATTCACGCTCGTCGCGACCGACCACGTGTGGATCGAGGCGAACTTGAAGGAGACCGAGCTCACCTACCTGAAGTCCGGCGATCCGGTGCGCATCGAAGTCGACACGTATCCGCACCACACGTGGAGCGGCAAAGTGTCCGACATCGGCCCGGCGACGGGCGCGGAGTTCGCGCTCATCCCCGCGCAAAACGCCTCGGGCAACTGGGTGAAAACGGTGCAGCGCATTCCCGTGCGCGTGCGCATCGAATCCGCCGATCCCGACCGGCCCTTGCGCGCCGGCATGAGCGCCGAGGTGCGCATCGACACCGGCCACACGCGCTCGCTCGGCGATCTCACGCGCGTCTTCGGCGGCGACGATCGCCGCGGTTGAAACGTTTTCCGTGCACGCCACCTCGCCGAAGCCGACGCATCGCGGCGCGATCACGGTCTGCGTGATGCTCGCCACGATCATGCAGGCGCTCGACACGACGATCGCCAACGTCGCGCTGCCCTACATGCAGAGCAGCCTCTCGGCGGCGCAGGACCAGATCAATCTCGTGCTCACGTCCTACATCGTCGCCGCCGCGATCATGATGCCGGCGACCGGCTGGCTCGCGGCGCGGATGGGGCGGAAGAATCTCTTCCTCCTTTCCGTCGTCGGTTTCACGTTTGCCTCGGTGCTGTGCGGGATGGCGCTCTCGCTCGGGCAGATGGTCGGCTACCGGCTGCTGCAAGGCGTGTTCGGCGCGACGCTCGTGCCGCTCTCGCAGGCGGTGCTGCTCGACGAATATCCGCGCGAGAAGCACGGCTCGGCGATGGCGCTCTGGGGCGTCGGCGTGATGGTCGGTCCGATCCTCGGCCCGACGCTCGGCGGCTGGCTCACCGAAACCTACAACTGGCGCTGGGTGTTCTACATCAATCTGCCCGTCGGCATCCTCACCTGCCTCGGGCTCTCCGCGTATCTCCATCGCACCGAGCCGCAGCGCGGATTGTATTTCGACTGGTTCGGCTTTCTCTCGCTCGCGCTCGCGCTGGGCGCGCTGCAGATGATGCTGGACCGCGGCGAACAACTCCAGTGGTTCGACTCGCCCGAGATCATGCTCGAGGCCGCGCTCACCGTGCTCGGCGGCTACACCTTCGTCGTGCACACGCTGACCGCGGCGCAGCCGTTTCTCGACCTGCGCCTTTTTCGCGACCGGAATTTCACGACCGGGATGGTTTTTATTTTCATCGTCGGCGTGATCCTGCTCGCGACGCTGGCGCTGCTCACGCCGTTCCTCCAGCAGATGCTCAACTATCCCGTGATGACCGCGGGCATGCTGCTCGCGCCGCGCGGCATCGGCACGATGGTCGCGATGATGATCGTCGGCCGGCTCGTCACGCGCATCGACCCGCGCTGGATGGTCGCGCTCGGGCTGGCGCTCACCGCGCTCGCGTTGTGGCAGATGTGCCGCTTCTCGCTCGATGTGACGCGGCAGATGCTCGTCGTCTCCGGCGTGGTGCAGGGGCTCGGCCTCGGTTTCCTTTTCGTGCCGCTGAGCACGATGACGTTTGCGACGCTGCCCGCCGAGCTGCGCACCGCCGGCACCGCGCTCTACAGCCTCTCGCGCAATCTCGGTTCCAGCATCGGCATCTCGGTCGTGATCTACCTGCTCGGCCGGTTCGCGAGCCACTCGCACGCCGCGCTCGCGGAATTCATCTCGCCGTTTCGCGCGCCGATGCAGCACCTGCCGGCGTTGCTCGATCCGTCGTCGGCCACGGGTCGCGCGATGCTCGATGCGCTCGTCTCGCAGCAGGCCGGGTTGCTCGCCTACCTCGCCGACTTCAAGATCATGCTCTTCGTCGCCCTCGCGGCGCTTCCGCTCGTGCCGCTGATGCGCCGCCCGCAACACGGCCGGGCCGACGACGAGCTCGCGCCCGCGATCGACTGAGCGAACCGCAGAACGCCGCGTCATTTCGCGCCGCCACGCGCGGCTTTTTTGACTTGCGCGACACCGCACCCACGCTGCTTATTCCACCTTCCCATTTTCGCGGACCCTTAGCTCAGTTGGTTAGAGCGTTTCCTTGACATGGAAAAGGTCACTGGTTCGAGTCCAGTAGGGTCCACCAGCCTTCGCGCCGCCGTAAAACCACGGCGGTTTTTTTATTTGTCCGCTGCAACCATGAATGCTCCCCCGGTCGCATCGTCTCCCCCAGCGCCCCATGAACGCCTCGCCCGGCAAGTCGAGTTCATCGCCGAGTGCGACAAGCTGAAGGAAATTTTCCGGCAAACCGTCAACACGCAGAGCCGCCGCGCCGAAAACGACGCCGAGCATTCCTGGCACCTCTGCCTCTGCGTGATCGTGCTCGCGGAACACGCCAACACGCCTCACCTCGACGTGCTGCGCGTGCTGAAGATGCTGATCGTGCACGATCTCGTCGAAATCGACGCCGGCGACACGTTCGCCTACGACGTCGCCGCGATGGCGCACCAGCACGAGCGCGAAGCGATCGCCGCCGAGCGGATCTTCGGGCTGCTGCCCGCCGACCAGGCGAAGGATTTCCGCGCGTTGTGGGACGAGTTCGAAGCGAAGCTCACGCCGGAGGCGAAATTTGCGACTGCGCTCGATCGCTTTCAACCGATGCTGCTCAACACCCGCACGCAAGGCGGCGGCTGGAAAAAACACGGCGTCACCCACGACCGCGTCGTCGCCCGCAACCAGCACGTCGCCGATGGCTGCACCGAACTTTGGTATTACGCAGAGCGCATGCTGCAGGAAGCAGTCGACGCCGGGCATCTGGCGCGCGGCCCTTGAACGCGACGATTCGGATCGCGACGCAGCGCTTCGCTCGCGGCGGCCGCGACACGCCGGCGCCGCGATTGTTTGCGCTACTATCCGCGCCCTTCGGACTGTCCGCCATTAGCTGCTGCACCGCGGACCCGTGGGCTTCGTCGTGCGCCCAAACCCCTGCGCCTGATGCTTCACCCTGCCCGTCTCCTGCCATTGCTGTTGATTCCGAGCCTTTCGCTCGTCGCCGCGGATTCTTCCGCTCCCTCCGCGACTCCGCCGGCTGCGCGCGGCGCACGTGGCGCGGGCGGCCGCGCTCCCGTCTCCGCCGCGCCCGCGTCGGATTGGATCGATCCGAAAACCGGCCATCGCATCATCCGCCTCTCGCCGGATAGCGGCGGCTCGAGTCTTTATTTTCACCAGCACAGCTACACACCCGAAGGCGACAAGGTCGTCATCCGCGGCGCCGGTGGCATCGCCACGGTGGATCTTTCCACGCTCGGCAAATCGCCGCCGAAATTCGAAATGATCCTCGAGGGCGCCGCGCCGATTGCGACCGCGTGGCGCACGCGCGAGGCCTACTACGTCGACCGCGCGACCAACGCCATGATGGCCGTCAATCTCGACACGAAGGCCACGCGCACCGTCGTCGCTCTGCCGCCGCAGGCGCGCAACGGCGCCTACGCGCTCAATTGCGACGAGACGCTGCTCGTCGGCATCACGCAGGATCCCGACGGCAAAACGATTCCGCGCACGCCGCCGCCCGGCGGCATGGGCGGCAGCCTCGAGGCCAACTGGGCCGCCGGCACGCCGAAGATGATCTACACGCTCAACACCAAGACCGGCGAGTTCAAGGTCATCCACCGCGAGAACGACTGGACCAACCACCTCCAGTGCTCGCCGACCGATCCGCAGCAGATTCTTTTCTGTCACGAAGGCCCGTGGCACTACAACGACCGCACGTGGACCATCCGCGCCGACGGCGGCCCCGCGCGCCTGCTGCACGAGCGCACGATGAACATGGAAATCGAAGGCCACGAATTTTTCGGGCAGGACGGCAAATCCGTCTGGTATGATTTGCAGACGCCGCAGAGCGGCGTGTTCTGGCTCGCCGGCGTCGATCTCGCGACCGGCCACCGCACCTGGTATAACCTCCAGCGCGAGGAATGGTCCGTGCACTACAACGTCTCGCGCGACGGCAAGCTCTTCGCCGGCGATGGCGGCGGTGCGACCAGCGTCGCGGCGCGCACGATGGACCGCGAGCCCGCGCAGAACGGCCAGTGGATTTATCTCTTCCGCCCGGTGATGACGAAGGGCAGCTCGTTCCGCGACAAAAAGGATTTGATCGACGTCGGCTACTTCAAGGCCGAGCGCCTCGTCGACATGTCCAACCACAACTACAGCAAGGAAACCGGCGTCGAACCGAATCTCACGTTCACGCCCGATGGGAAGTGGATAATCTTCAGCGGCAACTTCCACACCAACCCCGGACCCGGCCGCCGCGCGACGACGCACACCTACGCCGTCGAAATCGCGAAGGCCGACAAGGCCTGACCTCGACTTTGACTCGACGCCGAAGTCCGCTGACTCCACCCGCAAGTTTTCCTTTCATGAAACGCCCTCCCCTCCTCGCCCTGCTTGCTCTCGCTCCTTTCCTCGCCCGCGCCGCGGACGAACCGCGCACCGATTGGATCGATCCCGACACCGGCCATCGCATCATCCGGCTCTCGACGGAGCCCGGCAGCTCCACGCTTTATTTTCACGACAACTCCTACTCGCCGCAGGGCGACAAATACATGTTCACCGCGCCGAGCGGCGTGATGCTGGTCGACCTGGCGACCCTCGGCAAAGAGCCCGTGAAGCCCCAGCTCATCGTCGACGGCGGTCGCGGGCCCTACATGGCGCGCCGCGCCCGCGAAGTCTATTTCGTGAAAGGCGGCGGCGGTTTCGGCGGCCGCGGGGCCAACGGTGGCCAGCCTCCGTCCGCACAGGCGCAGCGCGACGGCAGCGGCGGCGCGCCCGCGCTTTCGCCGACGCCGCAGGCCGGCGAGTTCGGCGCGCGCGGCGGCCGGGGCGGCCGCGGCGGTTTCGGCGGCGGCGAAGTTTTCGCCTACAACTACGACACGAAGGAGACGCGCAAAGTCCCGAATGCCTCGCGCACGCTCATCAATTGCGACGAGACGTTCACCGTCGCAACCGTCACGCAGGAAGATCCCAGCGGCAAAACCCCGAAGCCGCCTCAGCGCGAAATCGTCCCGCAGCTCGGCCGGATGTTTCCCGGCAAGAAAATGGAGGAGCTCACGCCCGACGAACGCTACGCCGTGCAGAAGGAGGACGGGCTCTCGCGCCGCGTTTTCAATCCGGCGTCGATGGCGTTCACGTTCACCAATCTGAAAACCGGCGCGGCCCAAACCGTCGGCTACCAATACGGCTGGCTGAACCACATGCAGTTCTCGCCGACCGACCCGAATCTCCTGCTCTACTGCCACGAGGGCACCTGGCATGAAGTCGACCGCGTGTGGACCATCCGCACCGACGGCAGCGAGATGACGCTGCGGCACAAACGCACGATGGACATGGAAATCGCCGGCCACGAATTCTGGAGCTTCGACGGGAGGACGATCTGGTTCGATCTGCAGACGCCACGCAGCCAGGATTTCTGGATCGGCGGCGTGAATCTCGATACCGGCAAGGAAACGCGCTACCATCTCCAACGCGACTGGTGGGGCGTGCACTACAACGTCTCCCGCGATAACAAGCTCTTCATGAGCGACGGCGGCGATCCGACGCAGGTGGCGTTCGCGAAGGACGGCATGTGGATCAATCTCTTCCGCGTGCAGCCCGACGGCACCGTCGCGCGCGAGAAACTCGTCAACATGGCGAAGCACAACTACGTCACCGGTCGCGGCGGCGTCGAACCCAACGGCTCGATCACGCCCGACGGCAAGTGGGTGATCTTCACCGGCAACTTCGACGGTGCGCGCCACGTTTACGCGGTCGAAGTCGCGAAATCCAAGTGAGCGCCCGCGACATCGTGCTTCGTTTCCTCGCGCTGCTCGCGCTGGCCGCCGGTTTCGTCCGCGCCGCGGACGAACCGCCGACGGAGTGGATCGACGCCGCGACGGGCCATCGCGTCGTGCGGCTCTCGCGCGAACCGGAGACGGCGAGCCTGTATTTTCATCAGAATCCGTTCACGGCCGAGGGCGACAAGATGATCCTCGTCACGCCCGGCGGCTTGTCCGTGCTCGATCTCAAGACGCGCGAAATCAAACTCATCGTCCCCGGCTTCACCTACAGCGTGCGCGGCAGCGGCGGACTCGAAGTCGGCCACAAAACCCGCACCGTCTACTACGAAAAAGACGGCGCCATCTGGGCCACGCAGCTCGACACGCTCGCCACGCGCCAGCTCGCGAAGCTTCCGCCCGACACTTCCATGTCGGCCATCAACGCCGATGAGACGCTCGCCGTCGGCATCCTTTACGAAGGCCCGAAGCCGGCGGGCAACGTCGGCTGGCCCGCGCCCGGCCAGATCATCCGCGGGCCGCAGGGCCAGGAACTGCCGTTCGCCGAGCAGCGCGAAGTGCTCCTCTACGAGCGCGTGCAGCAGAAAATCCCGATGGCGCTTTTCACCGTCGACCTGCGCGACGGAAAAATAAATCGCTTCCACCACTCCTCCGAGTGGCTCGGCCACGTGCAGTTTTCGCCGACCGATCCACAGCTCGTGATGTTTTGCCACGAAGGCCCGTGGCACATGGTCGACCGGCTCTGGAGCGTCCGCACCGACGGCACCGGCCTCACGAAACTCCACACTCGCGCGATGAACATGGAGATCGCCGGACACGAGTGGTTCGCCGCCGACGGCAGAACCGTGTGGTTCGATCTGCAGACGCCGCGCGGCGAGGACTTCTGGGTCGCCGGCCTCGAGCTCGCAACGGGCAAGCGCACGCAATATCACCTCGAGCGGAATTTCTGGTCGGTGCATTTCAACGCGTCGCCCGACGGCAGACTTTTCGCTGGCGACGGCGGCGACAGCGAAATGGTCGCGCACGCGCCCGACGGGAAATGGATCTGGCTCTTCCGCCCCGAGCGCGTGCCGGATGTCGCCGGCATCAGAAATCCCGCCGCGGGCAATCTTGCGGACGCGGGCGTGTTCAAGGCCGAGCGCCTCGTGAACATGGCCGCGCACAATTATCAGCTCGAGCCGAACGTCCACTTCACGCCCGACATGAAATGGATCGTCTTCCGTTCGAACATGCACGGCCCGATGCACGTCTACGCCGTCGAGATCGCGAAGGCGAAGTAGCGCGCGACGGCGCCGGCGAAGTCTTCCATGCTGCGCTCACTCCTCACCACTCTCGCGATCGTCAGCGTGCTCCGCGCGGCGGAGCCGCCGACCGAATGGATCGATCCCGACACCGGCCATCGCGTCGTCCGCCTCTCGCGCGAGCCCGGCACCGCGAGCCTTTATTTTCATCAAAACGCCTACTCCGCCGACGGGAAAAAATTATTCGTCACCACGCCCGGCGGCGGCATCGCGGCGATCGATCTCGCGACGCGCGAGATCAAACCGCTCGTGCCCGGCCCCGTCAGCGTGCTCGTGGCCGGGCGCAAAACCGGCGACATCTACTACACGAAACGCGCGGCGCGTTCCGGCGGCGGCGCGGAGGCCGCCGCACCGGACGCGATGGGCGGGATCGTCTTCGCCACGAATCCCACCACCGGCGCGACGCGCGAGGTCGTGAAGTTGCCGCCCGGCGTTAGCGTGTCGTCGCTGAACGCGGACGAGACCTTGCTGATCGGCGTGATGCTCCCGGAATCTTCCGGCGACCGCGGCGCGCGCAACGCCGTCGTCGCGCGGGGAGCGGGCGGAAGCGGCGATGCGCGTTTTCTCCAGGCAAACTACGAGGGCGCCGGCCCCAACGGCGAAAAGCTGACGTTCGCGCAGGCGAAGGATCTCCAGTTGCATCGCACGTTGATGAATGTGCGCGCCAGTCCGCCGCGCTCGCTCTTCACGCTCAACATCGCGACCGGCGCGATCACCGTCATCCACCGAGAGAGCGAATGGCTCAATCACCTGCAGTTTTCGCCGACCGATCCGAACCGCCTCATGTTCTGCCACGAAGGCCCGTGGATCGAAGTGGACCGCGTGTGGACGATCCTCGCCGACGGCACGGGCCTCACGAAGGTGCACACGCGCACGATGAACATGGAAAAAGCCGGCCACGAATTCTTCAGCGCCGACGGCGGCACGATCTGGTATGACCTGCAGATGCCGCGCAGCGAGGTGTTCTGGCTGGCCGGCTGGGAAATCGCGACCGGCCACCGCACGTGGTATCAGTTGCAGCGCGACGAATGGTCCGTGCACTTCAACGTCTCGCCCGACGGCAAGCTCTTCGCCGGCGACGGCGGCGACGAAGAGATGGTCGCGCACGCGAAAAACGGAAAATGGATCTATCTTTTCCGCCCGACCGAGGTGCCGGAGATGATCGGGATCAAATCGCCCGACGCCGCCAATCTCATCCATCCCGGGATTTTCCAGGCGGAGCGGCTCGTCAATCTCTCGCAGCACGACTATCGCCTCGAGCCCAACGTCTCGTTCACGCCCGACATGAAATGGATCGTCTTCCGCTCGAACCTGAGCGGCGCCGTGCACACCTACGCGGTCGAGATCGCGAAAGCGAAATAGCGATTTTCTTGTCAGCTCCGCGCGCGGGGTGGAGAATGGGCGTCCCCTCAGATCCCGGCCTGTCCGTTAAACCCAAATCCGTCATGAAAAACCTCCGCCTGCTCTGCCTCGCCGCCCTCGTCGCGCCCGCATTTTCCTCCGCCGCTCCCGCCGACGACGTAAAAGCCGCCGCCAAGAAACTCGCCGACGCGCCGAACTTCAGTTGGACGCAAACGAGCGAGATCGCGAACGCGCAATTCACGCCCGGCCCCGTGAAAGGCCAGACGGAAAAAGACGGCTACACGGTCATCACGCGCGAATTCAACGGCAACTCCTCCCAGACCGTGCGCAAGGGCGACAAGGTCGCGCTGCAGAATTTCCAAACCGGCGAGTGGATGACGCGTGAAGAAATGATGGCGCAGTTTCAAGGCGGCGGCGGCGGCGGTGGCGCAGCGCGCGGCGGACGCGGCGGCGGTGGCGGCGGCGGAATGTTCGGCGTGCAAACGCCCGCCGACGATCTCGGCGCGCTTGTCTCGGAAGTGAAAGAGCTCAAGTCCGCCGACGGCGCGCTCACGGGTGACCTCACCGAGGAAGGCGCCGCGCAGCGCCTGAGCTTCGGCGGCTTCGGCCGAGGTGGCCAGACACCGCCGAAAAACGCCACCGGCTCCGTGAAAATCTGGCTCAAGGACGGCGCGGTCGCGAAATATCAGATCCACGTCAAAGGCACCGTCAACGGCCGCAACGGCGAACAGGAGCGCGATGTGACCACGACGACTGAAATCAAGGACGTCGGTTCCACCAAGGTCACCGTGCCCGAAGAAGCGAAGAAAAAATTGGGCGCATAACACCGCTCTTCGAAGCGGTTCCCGCCGGCCGCGAGCTGCTCGCGCTCGGGTTGTCTTCGCCCGCGGCCCACGGGCGGGAATCGCTTCCGAACTCGCCATGAAATTATCCCGCTCGATCGCGCCGCTGCTCGTCGCGCTGGCCTGCTTCGCGTCCGCCGCGTTCGCCGCGGATCATCCGGTCATTCCGCTCTGGCCTGACGGCGCGCCCGGCTCCGCGGGCAAAACCGCGCCCGAGAAAATTCGGATCGGCGACGCGGGCGATCACATCGTCTCCAGCGTTCACCAGCCGACGCTCACGGTCTATCTTCCGGAAAAATCCACCGCGACCGGCGCCGGCGTGCTCGTGATTCCCGGCGGCGGTCACCGCGAAATCTGGATGGACCACGAAGGCTACAACGTCGCGCAGTGGCTCGCCGATCACGGCATCGCCGCGTTCATCCTCAAATACCGCCTCGCCCGCGAGCCGAGCTCGACCTACCGCGTCGAAGTCGAGTCGTTGCAGGACACGCAGCGCGCGCTGCGCCTCATCCACAGTCGCACCGCGGCGTGGTCGCTCGATCCCGCGCGCGTCGGCGTGATCGGTTTTTCCGCCGGCGGTGAGCTCGCCGCGCTCGTCAGTCTCCGTCACGACGCCGGCCGCGCCGACGCCGCCGATCCGGTCGAACGCGCGAGCTGCCGGCCCGCCTTTCAGGCGCTGATTTATCCAGGCAACTCCGCCGCGATCGTGCCGACGAAGAATTCGCCGCCCGCGTTTCTCGCCTGCGGCTCCGACGATCGCGCCGACATCTCCGAAGGCCTCGCCAAGGTTTATCTGCTCTTCAAGCAGGCCGGCGTGCCCGCGGAGATTCACATCTACGCCGGCGTCAGCCACGGCTTCGGCATCCGCCCGACGAACACCGGCGCGGTCGCCACGTGGCCCGATCGTTTCCGCGAGTGGCTCGTGCAGGAAAAATTTCTCGGCTCGAAACCAAAATGAAACCGCTCCGCCTGCTCCCGCTCCTCGCCGCACTCACGATGTTGCACGCCGCCGACCGGATTCCGCCGCCGCAAGCCGCGCCCGTGCGCGCGATCAATCGCGACAAGAGCGGCCCGCCCATCCCTGACACGCCGCCGGTCGAGAAAACGCATCCGCCCGCGATCCTCCTCTGGCCGAATGGCGCGCCCGGCTCCGAAGCGCGCCAGGCCGAACCCGAGGCGATCAGTTGGCGGCAGGAGCCGGATCTTGTTTTTCCCGTCATCTCCAACATCCACGCGCCTTCGCTCACGCCTTATCTGCCCGCGCCCGCGAAGGCGACCGGCGCCGCCGTCATCATCGCGCCCGGCGGCGGACACATGCAGCTCACGATCGATCGCGAAGGCTACGACCTCGCGCAGTGGCTCGCCGATCGCGGCATCGCCGCCTTCGTGTTGAAATACCGCCTCGCGCGCGACGGCTCCACGGCCGAGGGCGCGCCGCAATCTTACAAAGTCGATGTCCATGCGCTCGCCGACGCCCGTCGCGCGATCCGTCTCGTCCGCGCTCGCGCGGCCGAATGGCATGTGAGGCCGGACCGCGTCGGCATCCTGGGATTCTCCGCGGGCGGCGAGCTCGCGATTCTCGCCGCGTTGCGCATCGACGCCGGCGATCCCGCGGCCGCCGATCCGCTCGAGCGCATCAACGCGCGACCCGATTTCTTCGCGCCGATTTATCCCGGCGGCCTCGCGAATCGCGAAAACGAAATCGCGAAGGACAAAACGCCGCCCGCATTCCTGCTCTGCGCCTACGACGACCAGATGCCCGCCGCGCTCGCCAGTTTTTTCGGCGCCCTCAAGCGCGCCGGCGTCAACGCCGAGCTCCACATCTACGACCGCGGCGGACACGGCTTCGGTGTTCGCACCGATCGCCCCGACTACGCGATCTCCGGCTGGCCCGATCGTTTCGTCGGCTGGCTCGGCGACCGCGGATTCCTGCAACCTTGAACCCGTTCGTCAAAATTCCTCCGCCGCCTTTCTCATGAAACGCCTCCTGCTCCTCGTCGTTTTGTTTTCCGTCGCCCGCGCCGCCGAGCCCGCGCCGCTGCGCTTCGCCTTCGGCTCTTCGCCCACCGCTTCCGGCACGCGCGTCGCCGGTGACGCGCTGTTTTCCGTCGAGCGCGGTTTCGGCTTCGAGCCGGGCGGCACGCTCGCGACGCAGCCCGCGTGCGTGCGCAGCGACCAGCCGTTTCTTTTTTCCGCCGCGGTCGACGAGGGAAATTACCTCGTCACCGTCACGCTCGGCGATCCCGCGGGCGCTTCCGATACGACCGTCAAAGCCGAGTCGCGCCGGCTCGTGCTCGAAAAAATCGTGACGGCCGCGGGTCAGCTCGAGACGCGCACGTTCGCCGTGAACGTCCGCAACGCCAAAGTCCCGCCGCCGCCGCTCAACGCGCCCGGCAACGACCACGTCGAGCTCAACGACCGCGAGCGCACCGGCGGCCCCGGCGGCGCGCTCGTGCTGCATTGGGACGACAAGCTCACGGTCGAATTCGACGGCCCGCACCCCGCCGTCGCCGCCATCGAGATCAAGCGCGCGGACCATCTTCCGACCGTTTTCCTCGCCGGCGACTCCACCGTGACCGACCAGCCGCGCGAGCCCGGCGCGAGCTGGGGCCAGATGCTGCCGCGATTTTTGAAACCCGATGTCGTCGTCGCCAATCACGCCGAGTCGGGCGAGACATTGAAGTCGTTCATCACCGAGCTGCGGCTCGACAAGCTGCTCAGCCAGATGAAGCGCGGCGACTACCTCTTCATTCAGTTCGGCCACAACGACGAGAAGCAGAGCTGGCCGCAGACCTACGTCGAGGCGGGCACGACCTACAAAGCCTACCTCAAGGCCTTCGTCGCCGAAGCGCGTCGCCGCGGCGCCACGCCCGTGCTCGTCTCGCCGATGCAGCGCCGGCAGTTCGACAACGCGGGCAAGATTCGCAACTCGCACGGCGATTATCCCGCCGCGGTGCGCGAGGTCGCGAACGAGGAGCACGTCGCGTTCATCGATCTTTCCTCGATCAGCGCGGCTTTCTACGAAGCGCTCGGCCCCGCGAAATCGCCGCTCGCGTTCAGCGGCTTCGGCGAGCGGCGCGACGCCACGCACCACGACAACTACGGCGCCTACGAGCTCGCGAAGGCGATCGCGCAGGGCATCCGCGACAACCATCTCGATCTCGCGAAATCGCTCGTCGACGACTTCAAGGGCTTCGATCCCGCGCATCCCGACAACGTCGACACCTTCGACCTCGCCGCGAGTCCCGGCCGCACGAACGTCGCGCCACGCGGCAACTGAGCGTTCATTTCACAACCCTCCTCGGGGTTTTCGGTTGGGGACGCGACGCCCTCGTCGCGTCGCCCGTGCAAACGCGGCGCGGGCGCCGCGTCTCCGCCGTCGTCGATTCCGGCGCGTCACTGATAACTGCTCACCTTCTCCAGCAGCGGGCAGCCCACGCGCATGAACGCCAGCTCGCAGAGCCAGAGCACACCGTGTTTCGGGCTGCGATTCAGGTCCGTGATGTCGATCATCCGGTAGCCGAGCTGCGTCATTCGCGCGATCACCGCGGCCATCGTGTTTTCGATGCCGGTCGCGCACACCGCCGCTTCGAGAAAGAAAATATCCGTGCGACCGATCAGGCTCGGCGCACCGTCGAGCACCTTCAGGTCGAAGCCCTCGGCGTCGATCTTCACCATCTCCGGCAACGGCACGCCGGCGCGGCGCACGATCTCGTCGAGCGTGTGCACCTCGACCATCGTCTGCGGGTAGCCGTGCGCGGCGGCCGCTTCCGGCGTCATGCCGAAATTGCTGCTCACGTCGTGCGGCGCGATCGTCAGCGGAAAATTTCCCGCGCGATCGCCCGCGCCCGCCGTCACCCAGCGCACGCGGCCCGTCTGCAGCAAATCCGCCACGTGCGCGCGCAGGTGCGCCTGCGGCTCGACCAGCAGAAATTCCGCGGCGGGAAAGTGCGCGCGCGCCGTGCGCGTCCAGTCGCCACGATTCGCGCCGACATCGACGATGCTGCGCGGCGCAAACCCGAAGCGCTTCAGCAGCGCGAACAGCGTTTCCCAGCCGTAATATGCCTGGTTGGTCGCGGACATGAGAGGCGCGACTGTCGCGGACCGCGCCGGCGCAGTCACGAAAAAAGCCGGAGCGTTTTGCTCCGGCTCGCCGGGTGAAGAAGGAAAATGCGTCGCGCGTCACGCCGCGCTCGCGTGGCGCTTACGATCCGTTCTGGCCGTATTTCACCGAGCAGCCATACGCCTTCGTCGCGGGCTTCGCGATCGGCTGGCCGGACTTGAGCGAAGCGAGCGCCGCCTTCACGTAGTTCGTCGAGGTCGCGATGTCATTGCCGCTGCCGTTGCCCGAATCGATCGCGCCCTGGTAGACGAGCGTGCCGTCCTTGTTGATGACGAACATATGCGGCGTGTTCGTCGCGTGATAGAGATGGCCGATTTTGCCGGTGAGATCGCGCACATACGCGGTCGGCTTGAAACCCATGTCCTTCAGCCACGCGGCGGCCTTCGCGTTGTCGTAGTTGCCCTGCGCGCCGTCGTAGCCGGCGGAATTGATCGAGATCCATACCGCGCCGTCGTCGAGCGCGGCCTGCTGCGTCGCCTGCATGTTGTGGCTTTCGTAATGCTTGCGTGCGATCGGACACTCGGGATTGACCCACTCGAGCACGACGACCTTGCCCTTGAAATCGGAGAGCTTGTGCGACTGCCCCGCGATGTCGGTGAACGCGAAGTCCGGCGCCGGCTGGCCGCTTTCAACGGCGCGGCCCGCCAGAGCGGCGACGAATGCCACCCCGACGACAACAAAACGAAGGAGAGTTTTCATGGTGAACAGCGGAGGTTGACGAACGAGTAAAAGCAAAGAGGCCGCGTTCCGCAACGCGAGGCCAGAAATCGGTTTGCCGCGCCCGGCGCCGCCGCTAGCGTCCGCGCGTGCTGGGCTGGCTCGCCGACCTCTTCCGCCTCGCCGGAGGCCTTCTCTACTGGAACATCCGCAAAACCTGGTTCCGGCTCCGCCGCGGACGCTCGCCGTGCCCCTGCCAGAGCCCGAGCGATTCCGGCCGCGCGCTCGAGACGCGCTGCGACGCCTGCCTGCAATGGCACCGGCCCGCGCGTTTCCGGCGCGTCTGCCCGCTGCTCGTGCAAACGAAGGACGGCCTGCGCTGCTCGGCGAACACGCCCGACGTGCGGCCGTTCTGGTGGCGTGCCGCCGGCTACTACGGCGTCGCCGCCGGCGCGGTTTATCTGGCGGGCGTGCTCGTCGTTTTCAGTTTTCTGCGCGGCGTCGGCTATCCGGTCAGCGTCATCGAAGTCGCGGCGCCGCCGTTGTGGAATCACGTCACGCGCGCGCGCGGCTGGTATTTTTTCCAACGCTCGCAGCGCGCCTTCGTCGCCGGTCATCCGTCGGAAGGCCTGCTCTACCTCGCCAACGCCTACGAACTCGATCCGAGCAACTACCAGATCGGGCTCGTGCTCGCGAAAAACTACCAGGTCAGCCAGCCGGCGCGCTCCGACCAGATTTTCGGCCAGCTCATGCGCGATCATCGCGACCGCCGCGACGACACGGCGCAGGACTGGTTCCGCGCGCTGCTCGCGCGCGGCGACTTCGAAAAAATCGTGCCGCTCGCGCGCGATGAGATGCTCGCCGATCCCGCGCACGCGCACGCGTGGATTCGCGCCCTGCTCTTCGCCACGCGGCACACGGGCGACAACGCCGCGCTTCGCGCGCTGCTCGCCCGGCCTGAGCCGGCGGCCGTGCGCTGGCGCCCGCTGCTCGAAACCGAGCTGCTCGTGCGTGCCGGGCGCAACGCCGAAGCGCATGCCGCACTCGTGCGGCCCTGGCCCGAGGACGCGCCGCGGTTCACGGCGTTTTATCGCGCGAACACCCTGATCGCCCTCGGCGACACCTTCGCCGCCGTCGACATCGTGGGCGCCAACGCCGCGCTCGACGACGAAACCCGCGAGATGCTGCTGCTCGACGCCTACGCCGCCGCCGGCGCACAGGCGGCGCGGCAGCGCGAGGCGGTGCGCCTGATCGGCAACGCCAGCGCCCCCGAAGTCACGCTCCTCTGCGCGCATCTCGTCCGCTATCCGGATCGCGCGTTGTTCCAGCAGCTCTTCGACGCGTTCGTGCGCCGGAAGCCGCCGCTCGATTCCGACACCGCCGGCGTGTGGTTCTCGCTCCTCTGCACCGCGGGCGCCGTCGGCGACGACGCCCGCCTCCACACCCTCGCGAGCCAGCTCAAACAAGCCTCGGCCACTCCGTTTCTCGCGCTCGGCGTCGTGGAGGCGTTTTTTGTCGACCCGGCAAATCAGCGCCGCGTGACGAGCGTGCTTCCGATTCTGCCGCTGCCGCTCGAGGTCACTTACGCGTTGATCGAACGCTATTCCCCCGCCTCGATCAGGGCGCCCGACCCGCTCTCGAAATCCAAATAGCTGCCGCCCCGCCGCCGTCATGCCGCTGCCCGTCACCGCGCTCGAAAAACGCATCCTCGCCGTGCTCGCGCTGCTCATCGTCCTCGGCCTGATCGGCCTGGCCGCGCTCTGATCTCCGTTCAACTTTCCGCCTGCCGAAGCATCCTCTTTCCCGCCACGTTCGTATGATCAGGAAATGTCCTTCCTGCTGTCCGCCCTCCCCGATGCCCTCGCGTGCGCGGCGTGCGTGGACGGGGACGACCGCGAGGATGACCGCGCCCCGCGCGCGCGCCGCATGAACGCACCCGACGCCGCGCCGCCGCCGACCGACCGCGATGCCGCCGACGCGCAACTGCTCGAGCGGGTCGCGCGCGGCGACAAGACCGCTTTCGCCACGCTCTACGACCGGTTTTCGCGCCCGCTTTTCGCCCTGACGCTCCGCATCGTGGCCGATTCCGCCGAGGCGCAGGACATCGTGCACGATGCCTTCTTGACCGTCTGGGACAAAGCCGCCGCCTTCGACGCCCGCCGCGGCTCTGCGTTCACCTGGGTCGTCACGCTCGTGCGCAACCGCGCGATCGATCGCGTGCGGCAGCGCCGCCGCCGCGCCGAGCTGCTCGCCGAGTCCGCGCCCGCCGATCTCGGCTATCACGAGGACGCGCCGCGCCCGGCGGCGGACGATGCGAGCGCGTTCAACGACGACGCGCGCGTCGTGCGCGCCGCCGTCGCCACGCTGCCGCCCGAGCAGCAACGCGCCCTCGAACTGGCATTCTTCGGCGGTTTGACGCAGGAGCAGATCGCGCAAAAACTCAACGAGCCGCTCGGCACCGTGAAGGCCCGCATCCGCCGCGGGCTGCTCAAGCTTCGCGCTGCGCTGCCCCGCCGCCTATGATCGCCGAACGCCACGAAGAACTCGCCGCGCTCTACGCCCTCGACCTGCTCGCGGGCGCGGATCGCACGCAGTTCGAAGCGGAGCTCGCCGCCGATCCCGCCCTGCGCGCGCTCGTCGCGGAACTTCGCGACTCCGCCGCCGCGCTCGCGCACGCCGCCCCGCCCGCCGGGCCGCCCGCCGCGCTGCGCGAGCGGTTGCTCCGCTCGGTCGAGACGCGGACTGTCTCGCGCAGCAAGGAAGACGAAAAAATTCTCCGCCCGCCGCCGTCGATTTTCCGTGCGCTGCTCCCGTGGGCCGTCGCCGCCTGCTTCGCCCTCGCCGCCGGCTGGCTCGGCCAGCTTTACCTCTCGAGCCGCACCGAGGCGGCGCTGTTGCGCGACGAAAAAACATTCGCCGAGCTCGCGCTCCAATCCGCGCGCAACCAGCTCGAGGCCGAGCGCATCGTCAACGGCCAGCGCTTCGCCACGCTCGATCGCGAGCTCAAGGCGCAGGGCGACCTCGCGAACTTCAAGATCGCCGCGCTCACCTCGATGCTGAACAACTCGCCGCAGGCGCTCGCCGTCGCGGTCTGGAATCCCGCGCAGCAGCAGGGCGTGCTGCAGGTCGAGAAGCTCCCCGCGCTCGCCGCCGACAAGGATTACCAGCTCTGGGTCGTCGATCCCGCGTATCCGAATCCGGTCGACGGCGGCACGTTCACCGTCGACCCGCAGAGCGGCGCGCAGCGCGTCACGTTCCACCCGAGGCAGCCGATCAAGGCGGTCAACGCGTTCGCCGTCACGCTCGAGCGCAAGGGCGGCGTGCCGAAGGCCGAGGGGCCGTTCGTGTTGTTCGGCAAGTGAGCCGGTGCGGCACCGCGCCGCACCTCCGGGCTTGCCAGTCGCCGGAGCGGCGGAAAGCCTTCGCGCCGCATGATCATAAAGCCGAAGGTCCGCGGATTCGTTTGCGTCACCGCTCATCCCGAAGGTTGCGCCGCGCACGTGCAGGAATGGATCGACTACGTGCGGGCGAAAGGCCCCATCGCGCGCGGCCCGAAGAAGGTCCTCGTGATCGGCGCCTCCACCGGCTACGGCCTCGCCTCGCGCGTCGCGGCGGCGTTCGGCTCCGGCGCCGCGACGCTGGGAATTTTCTTCGAGCGTCCGTCCGAGGAAGGCCGCCCCGCGACGCCCGGCTGGTATAACACCATCGGCTTCACGAAAGCCGCGCGCGCTACCGGCCTCTACGCGAAAAATCTCAACGGCGATGCGTTCTCCGACGACATCAAGAAGCAGGCGCTCGACCTGATCCGTGCCGACCTCGGGCAGGTTGACCTCGTGGTTTATTCGCTCGCCTCGCCGCGCCGCACGCATCCGAAAACCGGCGTCGTGCACAAGTCCGTCCTCAAGCCGGTCGGCGCGTCCTACACCAACAAGACCGTCGACACCGACAAAGGCGTCGTGAGCACCGTCACGATCGAGCCCGCCAGCGAGCAGGAAATCGCCGATACAATCGCGGTCATGGGCGGCGAAGATTGGGAGATGTGGATGAACGCGCTCTCCGAAGCGAAGCTCCTCGCGCCCGGCGCGCAGTCGGTCGCATATTCCTACATCGGGCCGGAAGTCACGTGGGCGATCTACAAGAACGGCACGATCGGCCTCGCGAAAAACGATCTCGAGCGCGCCGCGAAAAACATCGACTCGCTCCTCAAGCTCAACGGCGGCGGCCGCGCATTCATTTCCGTGAACAAGGCGCTCGTCACGCAGGCGAGCTCCGCGATCCCCGTTGTGCCGCTCTACATTTCGATGCTCTACAAGATCATGAAGGCCGCCGGCACGCACGAGGGCTGCATCGAGCAAATGCACCGGCTGTTCGCGACGCAGATGTTCGACGGCCACACGCCGAAATTCGACGAAGCCGGCCGCGTGCGCATCGACGATTGGGAAATGCGGCCGGCGATCCAGGCCGCCATCCGCGAGATCTGGCCGACCGTCACGACTGAAAACCTCGCGGAGAAAACCGACATCGCCGGCTACCGCACGGAATTCTTGAAGCTCTTCGGCTTCGGCCTGCCGGGAATCAACTACGAGGCGGAAACCGAGCCGCACGTCCCGATGCTCTGAACGAGCGCGGAGGCACCGAGCGCCAATCTCGAGCTCCAGAGAAACTTAAAACTTCCTCTGTCGCCGTGATCGTGGCGCTCGAGCTTTCATTGAGTAGCGGAGTTTGGATCCTGGAGCTTTAGCCGCATGCGCGCCGTCGTTCAACGCGTCTCCTCCGCGAGCGTTACCGTCGACGGCACGACGACCGGTGAGATCGGCGCCGGGCTGCTGGTGTTGCTCGGCGTGGCGCGCGAAGACACGATCGACGACGTCGCGTGGCTCGCGGAAAAAATCTGCGCGCTGCGCATCTTCGAGGACGAATCCGGGCGGATGAACCGCTCCGTCGCCGACGTCGCCGGCGGCCTGCTCGTCGTGAGCCAGTTCACACTGCTTGCCAGCACGCGCAAAGGCACGCGACCGTCCTTCAACGACGCCGCGCCACCCGAAATCGCGCAGCCGCTCTACGAGGCATTCGTCGCACGCGCGACCGCGGCGCTCGGTCGCCCGGTCGCGACGGGAAAATTCGGCGCGATGATGAAAGTCGCGCTCGTCAACGACGGTCCCGTCACGCTCGTCGTCGATTCGCGACTGCGAGAATAGCCGCGGCGCGGTTTCATAAAAATTGCGCCCGCGATCGGGCGGATCACCGGGCTCTTACCCGCCGAGTTTTTGCTGCACCACTTCGGGCACTTCGAGCTTCGTGGTGCCCACCTCGAAAATCCACGTGCACGATCTCGGGTGCACGCGAAGTTTTCTCCGTTTCACCATCCGCACGCTCTCGAGCTCGAGCGTGTAGTTCGTCACCATTCCATCCTTGATGTGCAGCGTGAACATGCCCGCCGCCGTCAGCGGACGGACCGGCTGCAATCCCTCGTGCACGAGCAGCAGTCGCGCCCCGGCATCGCCCAACGTGCCGCAATCTTCGTCGCCGTCGATTTTCAAGTCGCCGCAACTGCTGACGAGGATCGCCAGATCTTCGTGCGGCTGGACGAGCGCAAACTGCGCGTTGCTGTAAGGAGCGTAGTTCTCGTCATCGTCAACCCGCTTTGCTCCTGGCCGCAGGGTTCTCGCCCACGGCGTCCGGCGCCGTCAGCACGAGGCAGCGCAGCACTTCCGCGACGCTCCACGCCTGCGCGATGCAGCCGCGCGGGATGAAAGGCTCCTCGGCGTCGAAGATTTCGCTGATCGAGCCGACGCACGCTTCGTTGAGCTGCGCCGCGAAGCCGGCGAGAAACTTTCGCGCCGTCGTGCGCTCCTCCGGATGCAGCTTCACCCACGCGTTCACAAACGGCCCGATCAACCAGGGCCACACGGTCCCCTGATGATAGGCCGCGTCGCGCGAGCGCAGGTCGCCGGAGTATTTCGGTTTGTAGTCGCGATGGTCGCGACTGAGCGTGCGCAACCCGACGGGCGTGAGCAGCTCGCGCTCGACGACGCGCAGCACCGGCTCCCAGCGTTCGCGCGCGAGGACCGGATGCTCCAGCGCGAACGCAAACACCTGGTTCGGCCGCACCGCGGGATCGTCGCCGTGCTCGCCATCCACGACGTCGAAGAGGCAGCCGCGCTCCGCGTTCCAGAAACGGCGGTTGAACGCATCCTGCGCGCGATGCGCGTGCTCCGCGACGCGGTCCGCCTCCCCGGTTTCGTCCACCGCGCGCAACCAGGTTTCGAGCAGTTTCAGCGCGTTGAACCAGAGCGCGTTGATCTCGACGGCCTTTCCGCGGCGCGGCGTGACGACCCAGTCGCCGACCTTCGCGTCCATCCACGTGAGCTGGTAGCCCTCCTCGCCCTGGCGCAGCAATCCGTCCTCCGGGTCGACGCCGATGCCGAAGCGCGTGCCACGCAAATGATGCTCCGCGATGTCGCGCAACACCGGCAGCAGCGCGCGCAGCGTTTCGCGGTCGCCCGAGACTTCGACGTAGCGATGCACCGCGTGAAAGAACCACAGCGTCGCGTCCGCCGTGTGATAGAGCCCGTCGTTCCGGCCCTCGGGAAAAAGATTCGGGATCAGCCCGTCGCGGACGTAGTGCGCGAAGGTTCGCAGAATCCACGCCGCTTCCTGGTAGCGGCCGGTCGCGAGCGTGAGGCCTTCGAGGCTGATCATCGTGTCGCGGCCCCAGTCGGTGAACCAGTGATAGCCCGCGATCACGCTGCGCAACTCGTCGCCCGCGGCGCGCGCGCGGGCGGCGTCTTTCACGCGGCCGGCCGGCACGATGATGAATTGATCGGCCGCGAGCACGAGGTCGGCCGCCGGGCCGGTGCGGGCGCGCGGGCCCGCCTGCCGCCGCAGCCGCGCGATGCGTTCGCTCTCCGTCGCAAACGCCGCCTCCGCGTCGAGCGCGAGCACGGTGTGCCAGTCCTCGGTCGAGGCGACGAGCGTCACCGGTTTGTCGCGCAGGCGGGCGACAAAAAATCCCGGCGACCACAATGCGCCGCGCGACTCGAATCCGCGCTCCGCATCGTGCCGGTAGATGATGTCGCGCATGCTGCCGCCGTCCTGCACAAATCTCGATTCTTCCGTGTCGAGCCGCAGCCGCAGCGGTGGAAATCCCGCGCGCGCGTCGATCTCGAACTGCCGGCCGCGCGCGCGCACCTCGTATTCGCCGCGGTGCGGCGCGCTCACGCTTTCCTCGAAGCCGCGGAAATGCACCGACGGCCGCAACTCCAGCCACGCGTCGGGCCGCTTCGTTTGCAGCGTATACGTCACGTGCACCGTGTTCTGCCGGTTCGGCAACAGCAGGCGTTTCTCGATCACGACGCCGTCGATTTCGTAGCGCCAGAACGGAATCTGGTTCTCCAGGCGAAATTCCGTGAGATAGTTCGGGGCCGGCCGCTCACCGAGCAGGCCCGGCTCCGCGCCGCCAAACTGAATCGGCGGTGCGCCCGGCAGGCGCAGCCATTCCTCCAGGTGATTCAGCATCAGCGTGCGGCCGAAAGGCGCGGGCAGCGCCGCAATCAGCAGGCCGTGATAACGCCACGTCACCGCGCCGGAGATCGTCGCGGACGCGTAGCCGCCGAGGCCGTTCGTGACGAGCCACTGTCGCTGCAGCAGCGTCTCGCGCTCCTCCGGCGTCGTGGGTGCGAAATTAATTCTTCTCCGCAAGTCGTGCATCGGGCAGTTCTCCATTTTCCGCGGGCGCGAGCAACACGGCCGCCTGCGCCGGCATGATCCAGTTCGCTTTCGTCTCGAGTGGCGGCGTGCCCCCGCCACCGTAGGTCGGCGACTCGCTCGACCACAGTATGCGCCAACCGTGCTCGTCGCACGGCGCCAGCAGCGGCTCGGGCGCGGGATTGAAATAGAGTTCGGCCCCGAGATTCACGATCAGCAGCCGGTCGTCGCCCTGCTCGGAAAAATATCGCAACACCCACGCCTCGTCGGCGAGCACCGCGCCATCGATCCGCCCGCGCGCGGCGAACGTCGGATCCTCCCGCCGCAGCCGCAGCAAATCCGCGTGCAGCCGCCATGCGGCGTCGTTTCGCACACGCTCCGACCAGTCGAGCTTGGTGCGCACAAACGTCTGCGGATCGCCCGGGTCGGGCAGGAGCGCGAGGCTCTCCGGCAGATCGATCGCGCGAAACTGCCGCAAAAAATCGCGCCGGCCCATCGCGACGCGTCGGCGCAGGTCGCCGGCGTGATCGACAAAATACAGGAACGGCGTCGATGCCGCGAACTCCTGTCCCTGAAAAAGCATCGGTGTCGCCGGCAGCAACAGGAGCGCCGCCGTGAGCGCGCGCCACCGGCCGGGACTCGTGAGCTGGTGCAGCCGCAGCCCGCGCAGCGAATTCGCGACCTGGTCGTGGTTCTGCAGGAAGGCGACGAAATTTCGTGGCGCGAGATCGAAGGCGGGCCGGCCGCGCCGCTGCTTCTGCCAGCTGAACCACTGGCCCTGGTAGAGAAAACCATATTTCGCGGCGGAGATGAATTCCTGCGCGCGGCCGCGGTAGTCGATGTAGTAGCACTCCGCTTTGCCGGTCGCGGCGACGTGCGCCGCGTGGTGAAAATCGTCGTTCCACAGCGCGTCGAGCCCGTAGCCGCCGCGCTCGCGCGGACGCACCAGCCGGCTGTGCTGCGACTCGTTTTCCGCGACCAGAAAAATCTCGCGCGCTCCCGCCGCCGCGCGCGCCGCCGTCGCGATCTCGGCGAGGATGTGCGTCGGCGAACCGTCGAAAATCTGCTGCGTCGCGTCGAGCCGCAGCCCGTCGAAATGAAATTCCTCGATCCAGTAGCGCGCGTTGCTCACGAAAAATTCGCGCACCGGCCCGGCATTTGCGCCGTCGAAATTCACCGGGTCGCCCCACTCGCCCGCGTGGCTGGCGGTGAAGTAGTCGGCCGAGAACTCGCGCAGGAAATTTCCTTCCGGCCCGAGGTGATTGTAGACGACATCGAGAATCACGGCCAGCCCGAGCGCGTGCGCGCGATCGACGAACGCCCACGCGTCGTCCGGCGTGCCGTAGAGGCGCGTCGGCGCGAAGAGATCGACGCCGTCGTAGCCCCAGCCGAAATTTCCCGCGAAGTCGGCGATCGGCATCACCTCGATCATCGTGACGCCGAGCTGTGCGAGCTCCGGTAGTCGTTCGCTCGCCGCGCGCCACGTGCCTTCGCGCGTGAACGAACCGAGGTGCAGCTCGTAGATGACCAATTCCTCGATGCGCCGGCCGCGCCAGCCGGCGTCGGTCCACGCAAACGTGTTCTCCACCACCTGCGATGCGGCGAGCGGCCCGTCCGGCTGGAAGCGCGACGCCGGATCCGGAAACGAACCGCGCTCGAGCTTGAATTTATAACGCGTGCCGGTGCGCGCCGCCTCCACCAGGCCGGAAAAATATCCGCCGCTTTCCGCCGCGAGCGACACGGTCCGCGGCGCGTCGTTCTTTTCGCCGAGCAGCTCGACGGCGACGGTCGGCGAGCGCGGCGCCCACACGCGGAAGTGCACGCCTCCGCCCGGCTGTGCCTCGGCGCCCACGGGGAGTTTCCTCTGGATCATGTGAACCAACTCGTTGACCAGCCGCGGCGCCATCGGTGCCAGCGCGCTTCGTCGTCTGCGGAAAAAGAATCGACGCCGACGATGCGTGCACCTCGGCGCGAAAAAATTCGCGGCACGCTTTCACCGAACCGCCTTGGCGGAGAACCCGCCGCGGGCCATCGGGCGGAATGCGTTTCGTCGCTCCGGTTTCCTTCGGACGCGTCGCCGCGGCCCGCGCCGCCGCCTCAGAAAAACATCGCCTCGCTCAGCGCGTTTTCCGGCGAAAGCAGGCTGACGGCCGCGGGAAGCCTGGTCGCGCCGCAGCCGAGATTCGCCTCGAAGAGCGCATGATGGGTCGCGAGATCGCCCGACCAGCGGAAGCTGCGCGCCGCATCCGCATACACGAAACGCACCGCGAGCCGGCCGCTCGCGTCGCCGGGCATGCGCTCGGTGCGGAACAGAATCTTTTCGGCCGCGCCGCACGCGGCGAGACGCCGCCGCAACCACGCGAGCGTCACGCGGCCTTCCGCGGCCGCTTTCGTGTCGTGCGGCACGACGACTTCGCGGAGCCCGTCGACGAGCGCCGCGGGCGGATAGCTCGCAAGAAATTGCCCGATGGATTGCCGCACCGGCAGCAGGCGCGAGTAGACGAGGTCGCGCAGCGCCTTGGGATTCGGCCATTGATACGTGAACGCATCGGGCGGCGCGACGGAGCTGTCGAACAGCACGCGTTTCGCGCGGCCCAGCAGGTAGCGATAGTCCGCCAGCCGCACGCTCGCGGAAAAACGATGCGCCCAGTAATACAGCGGCAGGTCGCTCGAGAGACAGATCGAGACCTGGTTTTCCAGAAAACGGCGCGCCGCCGTCGAATAGCTCAGCGTGACGAATTCGACGCAGCGCTTGTCGCTCTTCGATTTGCCGAGGAAGCACTCGCCGTAGATTTTCGCGCGCATCTCCATGATGCCCGCGTCGTCACCGCGCAGCGGACAGAGCACGACGATCCGGCTCGGATAACGCTGCGCGAAGCGCACCACGGTTTGAAACTGCTCCGCCGCGTCGGCCGGCGTCGCGTTGAGCCCGAAGTGCAGCACGAAATTCACCTGCGTCGCCTTGGCGTCGTCGGCCTCGAGCGCGGGCTTGCCGTCGGCGGCCGAGGTTTCCCACAGCGCGGCGAGCCGCGAATTGATTTCGCCGACCGGCACCTCGATGCCGGGGAGAGCATCGAAAATTTCGCACGTGCAGGAACTCTCGGTCGCGCTCACGGCTGCCGCCATTCGTGATTGTTTTTCTGGAGCAGCGCGTCGGCGCCCGGCGGCCCCCACGAGCCGGCGGCGTAGCTGTCCATGCCTTCGCGGCCCGCCGCGGCCCACGCTTCGAGCACGGGCGTGTAGAGCTGCCACGAGGCCAGCGCCTCGTCGCCGCGGATGAAGAGCGTGCCGTCGCCGATCATCGCGTCGAGGACGAGCCGCTCGTAGGCCTCGGGCGTATTCGAGCCGAACGTCGTCGCGTAGCGGAAATTCATTTTCACCGGCTGCGTGCGCGTCTCGAGTCCGGGAATCTTCGTGTTGAGAATCAGGCTGAGGCCTTCGTCGGGCTGGATCTGGAACGACAGCGTGTTGCCCGCGAGGTCGAACTTGCCGTCCTCCGCGAAGAGCGTGCCCGGCGGTCGCTTGAAGTTGATCGCGATTTCCGAGACGCGCCGCGCCATGCGTTTTCCGGAGCGCAGATAAAATGGCACGCCCTGCCAGCGCCAGTTGTTGATCGAGAGCCGGATCGCGGCGTAGGTCTCGGTGCGCGACTGCGGCGCGATGCCCTCTTCCTCGAGATAGCCCTTCACCTGTTTGCCGCCGAGCATGCCGGCGACGTATTGCGCGCGCGCCACGTCGCCGCCCGGACCGAGCGCGAGCGGCTGGATCGCGCGAAGCAGCTTCACCTTTTCGTCGCGAATCGCCTCCGCCTCGAGCGACACCGGCGGCTCCATCGCCGTCAACGCCACGAGCTGCATCGTGTGATTCTGGATCATGTCGCGCAGGCAGCCGCTCTGCTCGTAGTAGCCGCCGCGCGTGCCGACACCGACTTCCTCCGCGACGGTGATCTGCACGCTGTCGATGAAGTTGCGGTTCCAGAGCGGCTCGAAGATCGCGTTCGCGAAACGCTGCACGAGGAGATCCTGCACCGTCTCTTTGCCGAGGTAGTGGTCGATCCGGTAAACCTGCCGCTCCTCGAACACCGACTGGATCGTCTCGTTGAGCGCGCGCGCCGAGGCGAGGTCGCGGCCGAACGGTTTTTCGATGATCACCTTCGAGTGCAGCGCGTGCTCGAGATGCCGCGCGGCGAGGCCGCTCGCGCCGAGCATCTTGAGGATCGGCGCGAAGACCGATGGCGGCGTCGAGATGTAGAACAAAATCTGCAGCTCGCGCCCGAGCTGCTTCTCGATCGCGTCGATGTGCTGCGCGAGCCGGTCGAAGGCCGCCTGCTCGTCGTAGCCGCCCGCGACGTAGCTCGTGTGCGCGGCGATGCGGCTCCAGACCTCCGCGTCGAGCTCGCGCCGCGAGAACTCCTTGATCGCGCCCGCGGCCATCGTGCGGAATTCCTCGTCGGGAATCGCCGTGCGGCCGTAGCCGACGAGGAAAAAATCCGCGGGCAGCAGGTTGTCGAGCGAGAGGTTGTAGACCGCGGGGATGAGCTTGCGCGCGGTGAGATCGCCCGATGCGCCGAAGATCACGACCACCGTCGGCGGCGCACCGCGGTGTTTGCTGAGCCCGTGGAGGAACGGATGACGCTGCGTGTCGGCCATGTGGAGGTCGCGTTTTCGGCGTCGCGCGAAAGCGACGCAAGGGAAATGCGGGTCATGTTGGACCGCGCGCGCCGAGGTTTATTCCCTACCCGCGAAAATGTTTCGGGAAAAGCGGCACGTTCTCGAAATGCAGAATCTCGGGCGCGGCCGCGGCGTCGCTCGTCGTCGCGCCGCCTGGTTTCGCCGCCGGCGTGGCGACCTCGACGACGTCGAAGCGAAACGTCCGCGGTTTCTCCGCGAGCCCGGCGAGATACGCTTCGGCCGCGCGCTGCACCGCGCGTTTCTTCCGCGCGTCGACCGCGTAGTAGCCGGGCACGAGCGCGCCGGCCGCGCGCGTTTTCACCTCGACGAACACCAGCACCTCGCCGTCGCGGCCCACGAGGTCGAGCTCGTCGCGGCGATCGCGCGGGCTGCGCCAGTTGCGCGCGACGATCGCGAAGCCGCGTTCGCGCGCCAGCCACTCCGCCGCGAGCCGCTCGCCGGCGCGGCCCGAGTCCGAAGCGCGCGCGGCGCCGAGGAGCTGTTGCAGGAAACGAAGCATGGGATTTGCACGAGTCGCGCCGCTTACGCGTTTACCGGCGAGATTTCTCATTGCGGCACTCCCCGCCGCACCTGACAATCCGATACCTCAAGTCCCCTTCCGTCCCGCGTTCGCATCGTCCATGGCTTCCTCCAATATCGCCGGCACGCTCCGCCGTTCGCTGCTCATCAAGGTCATCTCGAAGCCCGCGCCCAGCCGCGAAGATGTCGCCTCCGTCATCGAGCTCACCGCGTCGAAAGTCGTCGAGGCGCTGCAGGCGCAGTCGATGACGTTCTATCTCGTCGAGGGAAACGAGATCGCGTTCAAGCAGGTGTATTATTCGCCGACGCTGTGGGCCGGCGAACCGGCGAAGGAGAAAAACTTTCACGACACCGCGGCCAAGCTGCTCGCGCTGAAAATCCCGGTCGGAAAAGGCATCGTCGGCAAGGTCATCGAGACCGGCGAATCGATGTTCTTCCGCAACAGCGAGAGCCAGGCGCCGTTCATGCAGTCGATGGCGCAGACCACCGGCTTCGAGGTGCGCTCGATGCTCACGGTGCCGCTGAAGACCACGATCACGCTCGGCGCGATCCAGGTCCTCAACAAGGAGATGTCCGCGGGCACCGACGGCGAGTTCACCGAGAAGGACCTCGCGCTGCTGAAGGAGGTCGCGGAATATTCCTCGACGCTGATCCACCGCATGGTGGATCCGAAGTTCGTCCCGAACGCCGAGGACACCGCGCGCTTCATCGCCAAGCTCACCGACCTGCCGCTCGTCACCAAGCCCGAGGAAATCGAGTTCGACGACAAGCTGATCGAGGTGATCGGCGACGCGATCATCCGCCGCGAGGGCATCTTCCCGCACAAGCGCATGAGCCCGAGCTCGGTCGCGGTGCTGATGACGAACCCGCTCGACTACGGCAAGCGCGAGTCGTTCACGCAGAACACGGAGCTGTCCATCGAGGAGGTCAGCGTCGTCTCGGCCACGCTGTTCGAGACGGTGGTCAAAAAATATTTCAAGGAATCGAAAGCCGCCGGGCCGGCCACGTCCGACGACATCGACATCGGCGCCGTCACCGAGGTCATCCAGAACACCTACGCCGTCGAAGGCGGCGCCGAAGTCAGCGCGAAGGATCTCGAGAGCGAGGAGTCCGCGCCGATCGTCCAGCTCGCCAACCGCATCATCGAGGACGCCTACATCACCGGCGCGTCCGACATCCACATCGAGCCGCAGGAAAAGGAGCTCGTCGTCCGCTACCGCATCGACGGCCTCTGCCAGGAAAAGCTCCGCCTGCCCAAGCAGGTCACCGGCGGCCTCGTCGCGCGCCTGAAGATCATGTGCAACCTCGACATTTCCGAGCGCCGGTTGCCGCAGGACGGACGCATCGTCTTCAAGAATTTCACGAAGAAAAACATGGACCTCGACCTGCGCGTCGCCACCGGTCCGATGAAGGACGGCGAGAAGGTCGTCATGCGCATCCTCGACAAGCAGAAGTCGACGCTGCCGCTGCCCGCGCTCGGTTTCTCCGACGAGAACCTCGCGAAATACCGCGAGTGCATCCGCCAGCCCTACGGCATGATCCTGCACTGCGGCCCGACCGGCTCCGGCAAGTCGATGACGCTCTACTCCGCGCTCGGCGAGGTGAACACGCCCGACGTCAACATCCAGACCGCCGAGGACCCGATCGAATACACGCTCGCCGGCATCAACCAGATGCAGATGAACCGGCAGATCGGGCTCACGTTCGCCCGCGCGCTCCGCTGCTACCTCCGCATGGATCCCGACATCATCCTCGTCGGCGAAATCCGCGACGAGGAAACCGCCGGCATCGCCGTCGAAGCGGCGCTCACGGGCCACTTGCTCGTCTCCACGCTGCACACGAACGACGCGCCCTCGACCGTCGCGCGCATCGGCGAGATGGGCGTGGAGCCGTTCAACATTTCCGCCTCGCTCGTCTGCGTCTGCGCGCAACGCCTGCTCCGCCGCGTCTGCAAAAACTGCAAGCTCCCCTACACGCCGCAGGGCCGCGAAAAGGAAATCATGGAGAAGGCGCTCGGCTGGAGCGGCCAGGTTTTCAAAGCCAACCCGCAAGGCTGCCCTACGTGCAGCGGCACCGGCTACAAGGGCCGCGTCGGCATTCACGAACTGATGACCAACAGCGAGGAGCTGACCGAGGGCATCAACAAGGAAGTCGAGGTCGCCGAGCTGAAACGCATCGCGATGAAGAACGGCATGAAGACGCTCCACCAGGATTCGATGCTCAAGGTCAAGATGGGCCTCACCACGATCGAGGAAGCGCTCGCGAACGTGCCGCCCGACCTGATCCTGTAAGGCGCGCCGCGCCTATTTTTTCGGCGCCGGCGGCGGCGCCCATTCCGCGAGCAACCGCCGTGCCGGCGGAAAATCCGGCGACACGCGCAGGACTTCGCGCGTCAACGCCAGCGCACTTTCCTTGTCCGCCCCCGCGAATTCCCGCGCCAGCTCGAGCACGCGCTGCAGCCGTGCGACGTCGCCGTTCAAATAGAGCTTCGCCGCCGTCAGCATCTCCGCGCGCCGCCCGCGGCCTTGCTCGATGCGAATTTCCGCGAGCCGCAGGTCGGTGTCGCGACGATCAAGCCATGGCGGCGGCGGCTTGCGGCTGCGCACGTCCGTGACGAACCCCGCCGCCTCGGCCCATTGCGCCGCCTGCACGGCGGCATCGAACCGCGCGAAAAACGTCTTCTCCGTCCACACCGTCGCAGCGACGGCCGCGGGCGCGGCGTTTTGCATTTGTTGTTCGGCCCGCGAGTGCGCGATCGCCGTTTCCTGTTCGCCCAGCCACGCGCTCTCGGGAAACGCCCCGCGCGCGAGCGCGAGCGCGTCGCGCGCCGTGTCGTCGCGCCCCGCGCGCCGCAGCGCCTCGATGCTGCGGCGGAAAATCGACATCGGCCACGGCCGGCTGCGCAGGAATTCGATCAACGCGAGCTGCGCCGCGTCCGCCGGGATCGTCGCTGCTTCCACCACGCGCTGCGCCCAGTCGTGCCACGCCTGTTCGCCCGCGGCGTTGCGTCCCGCCGGCGGCGCCATCGCGGCGAGCACGCGCGCGGCATTCGCCCACTCGCCGCGCTGGAAACTCGCCTGCACGAGCAGGACTTGAAACGGCGCCGGCAGCTGGCCGCGCTCCGTCGCCGCCGCCGCGCAACGCTCCACAAGCGCGCGCTCGCCGATCTCCGCCAGCGGCTCCGCCGCCGCCTGCAACGCCCCCGCCGTGCCGCCGAAACGAAAAATAAAATCCTCCAGCGCCGCGCGCGCCGCTTCCGCGCGCCCGGCCATCGCGCGCTGCACGATGCCGTAGATCGCAGGCGCCGGCGACGACGGCGCCTGCCGGCGCAACTCCGCGATCGCTGCTTCCATTTCGTCGAGCCGTTTCGCTTCGCGGAACGCGCGCACCTGCAGCCGCACGACCGGCTCGAGGTTCGCGTCCGGCCGCGCGCGCCACTGCGCGAGAAAAGTCACCGCGTCCTCGGCGCGCCCGAGCGCGAGCAGCGCGATGGTGCGTTGCTCGCTCGCCGTGTCGCCGTCGCCTTCGCGAATCGCGAATTCCAGCGCGTCGGCCGCGCGTCCGCCGGAGAGCAAACCCGCGAACTCCCGCGTCTCCAGCCAGTGGCCGTCGCGCAGCGCGACGTCCACCGGCAGCCGCCGCCGGTAGCGCTCGCACAAGCGCACCACGAGCCCGAAGTCCTCGCCCTGTTCCGCGACGCTGAACAGCGTCTGCAGATACGCGCGCCCCGGATATTCGTCGGTCAGCCCGTCGAGCAGCACCGCGAGCGCGAGCGGGCGGCTGCGCAGCAGGAAATAATACTGCGCCAGTGTCATCCGCGCGCGAAAATCGTGCGGGTAACGCATGAGTCCCTGGCGCAGGAGATTCGCGCCCTCGCGATATTGTTTCGCGTGCCAGAGATCGAGGCCCTGCGCGATGAAGGCCTGGCCGGTCTTTTCCGCAATCGCCGCGCGCCGCACCGGATAAAGCAGCGCGTCGCCGTAGGTGCGCAGGTTGTAGGGATTCGGCTGCCACCCGAACCAGAACACCGCGGTCGCCAGCGCCACGTAGCCCGCGCACGCCAGCGCGCCGAGCCAGGCGAGCAATCCGCGCACGCTGATCGCGAGCCCGTCGCGATGCCGGCCGTCGCCACGATCGAAAAATCCGAAGAGCCCGAGATGCCAGCGGCCGGGGATCGCCCGCGCGGCGCCCCAGATGAACTTCACCCGTGACGGCGACGCGGGCATGCGGCGTCGCCTAGACCGGCGCCGCGACCTTCGCGCGCGTGACCGACTCCGCGATGTTGGGCGCGTGCGCCTCGGCTTCGCCGCGCTCCGCGTTGAACCGCATCGAGACCGTCTTCGACACGCCGCGCTCCTCCATCGTCACGCCGTAGATCGCCTGCGCCGCCGAGACGGTGCGCTTGTTGTGCGTGATGATGATGAACTGCGACTCGTTCACGAACTTCTTCAACAGGTCCGTGAAGCGGCCGATGTTCGATTCGTCGAGCGGCGCGTCGAGCTCGTCGAGCAGGCAGAACGGCGACGGCTTCACCATGTAGAGCGCGAAGAGCAGCGCGACCGCCGTGAGCGTTTTCTGTCCGCCGGAGAGCAGCGTGATGCCTTTCAATTTCGTGCCCGGCGGCTGCGCGACGATCTCGATGCCGCTCTCGAGAATATCCTCCGCCACCACCAGTTCGAGGTGCGCGCGACCGCCGCCGAACAGCGTCTGGAACGTATACTCGAAATTCTTTTTGATCTGCTCGAACGTCACCTGGAACTGCTGCTGCGAGGTCTGGTTGATCTCGTCGATCGCCTGCACGAGCTCCGCCTTCGCCGTCGTGAGATCGTTGACCTGGTTCTGCAGGAAATCGTGCCGCTGCTTCAGCTCGGCGTATTCCTCGATCGCGACGAGGTTCACCGCGCCCATCGAGTTGAGCCGCTGGCGCAGCGCGTCGACCTCGGTTTTCACGGCGGTCCAGTCCGTCGCGTCGAGCGCCGCCAGATCCTCCGCCGTCGCCTCGCCGCGCGCTTCCTTTTTCTTCCGCCGTTTCGGTTTCGCGGGCTCGTCCCCGGCCTCCTGGCTCCGGGCTCCCGACTCCTCCTCGTCCTCCTCATCCAGGTCGAGCGGCTTCACGCCTTCCGGCTCGTCGTCCGCGCGCCAGAGCTGCTGGCGCCAGTCGATCGCGCCGACTTCGGCTTGAAATTCCCGCGTCACTTCCTCGACGAGGAACTGCGCGCGCTGGCGATTCTCCGCGAGCTTCACCTCGTGCGCGCTCAACTCCTCGTGCGCCGCCTCCGATTCGTCGCGCACCGCGTGCTGCGCCGATTCGAGGCCGGCGATCTCGCGCTCGACGTCGACCAGTTCGACGCGAACTTTTTCCACCTGCTCCTGCGCCACGGCGAGCGTCTCGCCAAGCTGCGCCGCCCGCGCGCGCTGCTGCTCCGCTTCGCGCTCGAGCGCGCCGGTCTGCTCGGACCACGCCTCGATCTCGGTCTGCCGCTGCACGAGCAATTCGCTCAACTGCTGGCGCCGCCGTTCCATTTCGCCGAGCCCGCGGTCGAGCACTTCGACTTTCTGCCGGCGCTCGGCCAGCTCGAGCCGCGCCTGCGCGAGCGAGTCGCGCTTCACGTCGCGCTCGACGCGCACTTCGCCGAGGCGCGTTTCCAACTGCTGAATTTTCTGGCGCTGCGCGGTCGCGGCGGCGTCGGCCTCCGCGAGGCCGGATTGCGCCTTTTCCCAGCGCGCGTGCGCCTCGTTGCGCGCATGTTCGAGGCCGACGAGCTCCTGCTCCATGCGGGCGACGCGACTGGCCGCATCGTCGGAATTGCGCTGCGCGTTGCGCTGCTCGGCCTGCACGGCCGCGAGCGTCTGCGTCGCGGTCAGCACGTCGGCGCGCCGCGCTTCGAGCGTCTGCTCCGCTTCGGTGAGTCGCACGCCGAGCGCGTCGATCGCCGCCTTCTGTTCGTCGTGCGCCTTCTGTTCGTCGGCGAGCGCCTTCGCGGTTTCGCGCAGGTCGATTTCGCGCTGCACGATGCTGTGCGCCGCGCGCTTGCTCGAGTGATGGCCGCCGTAGACGAGGCCGCGCCGGTCGACGAGATCGCCCTTGCGCGTGGCGACGACGAGAAACGGAAACGCCGGATTCGCCCGCCAGAATTCGAGAAACGCGCCGAGATCGTCCGCGATGTAGCACTCGTTGAGCACGCCCAGCGCGGGGTGCGCCGCGTCCATCTCGCCGAGCGCATCGACGGCGCACGCCAGTCCCGCGGGCAAATCGACCTGCGCCTCGCCGCGCCGTCCGCACTCCGCCACGCGCAACACCGCCGAGCCGATCTGCTCGCTATCGAGCTGCGCGAGGATGCGCTGCGCCGTCGCGAGATCGCTCACGCTGATCGCCTCCGCCGCGGCGCCGAGGATCGCCTCGATCGCCTTGCCGAATTCCGGCTTCACCGCGAGCCCGTGCGTGATCGGCGTGGCCTTCGCGCCCGCGAGCGCGGCGTCGAGCCGGCCCTGCAGGACCGCCTTCGCGCCTTCGCCGAAACCTTCCCACCTTTCCTGCAACTGCTGGAGCAACCGCAGCCGCGCGGTCCGCTGCGCGAGCGCGCGGTCGATTTCGCCGAGCTTCCGCTGGCCTTCGCGAAACTCCCGCGTCAGATCCGCGATCGCCTGCTGCGCCGCCGCCGCCTCGCTGTTCGTGCGCGTCTTCTCGGCCAGCGCCGCCTCGACGCGCGCGTTCACCTCGGTCGCCGCCTCGGCCGCCGCTATTTTCTGTGCGCGCGCGCCCTCGAGTTCCTGCGCGAGCGACTCGTGCTTGTGCGCGCTGGTCTTCTGGTCGACCTCGTAGCCGGAGCAGTCGGTGCGCAGCCGCGCGACCGTGCTCTCCAGTTGCAGCAGGTGAAACTTCGCCTGGTTCAGCTCCTGCTCGAGCTTCGTCAACTCGCCCTCGGCGATCGCGAGCTCGCGGTTGCGCTGCTGGAAAACCGCGTCGCTCCCGCCGAGCAATTCGAGCTGGAGCTGCTTGTCCTGCGCGCCGCTGTCGACCTGCGCGGAGACTTCGCGGAGCTGCATCTCGAGCTCGCCGAGATTGTCGCGCGACGAGGAGAGACGATCCTCGAGCCCGCTGCGGCGGATCTGCGCGAGCTTCGCGGCGTTCTCGGCGGCTTCGCGCTGCGAACGCACGTCGAACACCGCCTGCTGCGCGTCCTGCACGCGCTGGTTGAGCCGGTGGCGGTGCGTTTTCTTTTCGTTCAGCGCGGCTTCCTGCTGTTCGAGATTCGTGCGGCGCGAATCGGCGTCGGCGCGCAACGCCGCGACCTTCGTCTCGAGTTCGCCGAGCGTCGCGGTGAGCTCCGCGTGGTGAAATCCGCTCCACGCCAGCGCGAGGTGGCGCAGCCGGTGGTTGAGCCGCTTGTAGCGCATCGCCTTCGCCGCCTGCCGGCGCAGCGAGCCGATCTGCCGGGAGACTTCGCCGATCACGTCGGCCACGCGCGCGAGATTCGTGTCGGTGAGCGCGAGCTTGTTCATCGCCTCGCGCCGCGCGGATTTGTATTTCGTGATGCCGGCGGCCTCCTCGAACACCGCGCGCCGCTCCTCGGGCTTCGACGAGAGGATCTGGTCGATCTGGCCCTGCGCCATGATCGAGTAGCTCGTCCGGCCGACGCCGGTGTCCATGAAAAGTTTCTGGATGTCCTTCAGCCGGCACGCCTGGCCGTTGAAGGCGTATTCGCTCTGGCCGTCGCGGTGCACGCGGCGCGTGATCTCGATCTCGTGAAACTCGCTGCCGAGCTGCTTCTCGCAGTCGGTGAGCAGCAGCGAGACTTCGCAGAGCTGCGCGGGCTTGCGCGTGTCGGCGCCCTCGAAAATCACGTCCTGCATTTTTCCGCCGCGCAGCGCCTTCGCGCTCTGTTCGCCGAGCACCCAGCGGATGGAATCCGCGATGTTGGACTTGCCGCAGCCATTGGGCCCGACGACCGCCGTCACGCCGGGCTCGAAGCGAAGAGTGGTGGGATCAGCAAAGGATTTAAAGCCGTGAAGCTTGAGCGCCTTGAGATACATGCGGGATTGAAAGGGGCCATTGAAGGACCGCTCCTCCACCCCGCAATGGAAAAACCCGGGAGCTTGTTCACACCGCGGCGCGGGCGCGCCTCAGGCGCTGCGCGCGGCCGGTGGTGCGGCATCCGCCGGGGCGTCAAGACACCGCCGCACCTGCGCGAGGAAACCGTGCACGTCGAACGGCTTCTCCAGAAAATTCGCGCTCCGGCGCAGCGGCGAATCCGCGCCGAGCATCTCGTCCGAATAGCCACTGCAGTAGATCACGCGCAGCGCGGGTTTCTGCGCGACGAGCCGCTTGGCGAGATCGCGGCCGCCGATGCCGCCGGGCATCACCATGTCGGTGATCAACAGATCCACCTCGGGGCCGCAGCGCGCCCAGAGTTGCAGCGCCTCGATCGCGTTGCCCGCGGCGTGGACGCGATAGCCGTGGGTCTGCAGCATCTTGCCCATCAGCAGCCGCACGTCGGCTTCATCCTCGACCACGAGGATCGTCTCCGTGCCGTGGCGCGGCCGCGCCATCGTGGCCGGCGCGCGCTGCGGCGGCGCGGATTTGAGGGCGGGAAAAAACAGCCGCACGGTCGTGCCGATCGCCGGCATGCTGTCGACTTCGATCCAGCCCGCGTGCTGCTCGACGATGCCAAACACCGTCGCGAGGCCGAGGCCGGTGCCCCGGCCCACTTCCTTCGTCGTGAAGAACGGCTCGAAAATGTGCGGCATGTGCTCCGGCGAGATGCCGGTGCCGGTATCGCTCACGGCGAGGCAGACGAAAATCCCGGGGCGGGCGCGCGGCCGCGACCGCGCCTGGCTTTCGCTCAGCACGACGATTTCGGTGCTCACGACCAGCCGGCCGGACTTCGGCATCGCATCGCGCGCGTTCACGGCGAGGTTCATCAGCGCCTGCTCGAGCATGCCGGTGTCCGCGTGCACCGGCGCCGCGCCCGGCGCGCAGCGGGTCTCGAGCGTGATGTGTTCGCCGATGAGCCGCTTCAGCATTTTTGTCATGCTCGCCACGATTTCGTTGAGATCGAGATCGCGGGGCTGGATCGGCTGCCGCCGGCTGAAAGTGAGGAGCTGGCGCGTGAGGTTCGCCGCGCGATCGGCGGCCGCGAGCGTATCCTCGATCGCCGCGCTGCGTTGCGGGCCGGCCAGCGCGTCGCTGCGCAGGAGCGACAGGTTCATCTGGATCACCGTGAGGATATTGTTGAAGTCGTGCGCGACGCCGCCGGCGAGCTGGCCAAACGCCTCCATCTTCTGCGCCTGCCGGAACTGCGCCTCCAGTTTCCGATGCTGGCTGATGTCGTGGAAACTCCACACGCGCCCGATCGGCGCGCCGTCGACGAGCTGCGGGCACGAATAGCGCTCGAAGACGCGCCCGTCCTTCAACTCCACCGTGTCGGATCCCTCCGCGAGCGGATTGGCGTAGAATTCCTGCACGCGGCGGACGAACTGGTCCGGATTCTTCACCAGCCCGCGCGCATGCTCCAGCGCGTTCCAGTCGTCCGCTTTCTCGAGCACCTCCTTTGGCACGTGCCACAGCGCCACGAAGCGCTTGTTGTAGGAGACGATCCGCCCCACGCGATCGACCACGAGGATGCCGTCCGCCGTCGACTCCAGCGTCGAGCGCACGAGCGACACGCTGCGCTGCAACTGCAGCTCCGCCCGCCGCCGGTCGATCGCGATGCCCGCGATCTGCGACGCGATCTGGAGCAGTTCCAGATTTCCCGGGCGCGGCGCGCGCGGCGTCCGCCAATACATCGCAAACGTGCCGAGCACAGAGCCCTGCTCGGAAAGAATCGGCGAGGACCAGCAGGCGCGCGCGTCGATGCTCAAGGCCGCCTCCACGTGCCCGGCCCACAGCGGATCGGCCGCGATGTCGGTCACGATCACCGGCTGTTTCCGCGCGGCCGCGGTGCCGCACGAGCCGAAACCCTCGCCGATCGGCACGCCGCCCGGCGGCTCGAATTCCGGCGGCACGCTCGGCGCGGCGAACTGCCGCAGGCGCTTCTTTTCCTCGTCGACGAGCATCACGACGCAGCGCGCGCCCTCCACCTGCGACTCCATCAGCCGCGCGAGTTTCAGCAGCGTGTCGTGCAGCGACGCGCCGTTGACGATCATCTCGAAAATACTGCCCTGCGCCGCGCGCAACATCTCCGCCTGCCGCCGCTCGGTGATGTCGCGGATGAAGGCCACGACCTGGTTTTCGAGCACCGGCGCGAGCCGGGCTTCGAAATGCCGCAGCCCGCCGTCGCGTTCGATCGCGTATTCGATCGCCTGGATCTGCTGCTCCGCCACGGCGCGCACGGCCGCGGCGTAGAACCGGTCGTCCACGTGGGCCGCGAGGATGGCGCGCCGCCGGCCGGTTTCCTCCTCGGAGCCGGACACCGTGGAGATGCGCGCGGTGCCGAGCTTGAGATCGAGCACGTTGCCGCGGCCGTCGAGCCGGATCAGCAAATCCGGGATCGCCTGAAACACCGTGCGCATCTCCGCGCTCGCCTGCAGCAGCTCCTGCGAACTCAGCTCCAGCGCCCGCTCGAGCATCGCACGATCGACGTCGGCCTCGTAGTAGGCCGCGTTCACCGCCGCCACGAATTCCCGCGCCTCCGCCGGCACGCACTGCTCCGTGCCGAAGGAGCGCTTCAACTGGCGGCGCAGAAGATTGTGCAGCGGAGCGGGATTCACGTTTCCATTTCCGACAGCGTGGTGACCGTCATCGTCTGGTTGTGCAGCTCGCACTTCGCCCCCGGCGTGAACGGCGAAATTTCCCCGTAGGAATAGAAGCCGGCGAGCACGGTGCGCGGCCCGAGCACATCGCGCACGCCCTCGACTTCCTCCTCGACGCGTTGCTTGAGGACGAGCTTGCGGCCGACGCAACTGATGAGCAGCGCAAAATCGGGATCGCGCTCGCCGATCGCCTCGAAGCTCGTCTGCGCCGCGCCCATCGCGCCGTCGATCAGCCGGTCGAAATTCGCCTTCATCAGGCGCGCATAGGAGCCTTCCGGCATGTCGCCGGCGAAGGTCATCGTCATCCGTTCGCGGTCGACCGCGAGGATCGTGCGCACCACCGCCGGCTCGCCCGACTTCGTCCGCAGCGAAAGCGGATAAAGCAATCCCGACGCCGGCAGCTCGCGCGCCTGGTCGCCGAGATATTGTTCGTAGAGCTCGAGCGCCGAGCGGCCGTCGAGCTCGCACAGCACGTTGCCCCGCGAACGCGTGATCATCCGCTCCGGCCCGAACGGATCCCAGCCGCCGAGCGAACCGAAGCCGACGCGCAACGCGCTCCCGTAAAGCGCCACCGCCGCGACGGTCTTCGCCGCCGGCCCCCCGTCGGCCACGACGACCGTGGCGCTGAACCGCGCGCCATCCGCGGCCAGGCCGCCGGTCGCCGTCACGCGCGCCGGCAGGCGTTGCATCAGCCCGCGCACGAGGTCGCTGCCGTTCACGTGCAATCCATCCGAAAAAACAAACACGTGCACGAGCGGCCCTTCGCCGCCCGCCGGCGCCGGCAGCTCGGCGGTCGGCGGCAAGAGCTGCGCGAGCCGCTCGCCGGCGGAAAAACTCTCGCTCATCTCGTCGATCGTCACGCTGGCCGTGCGCACCGCCGCGCGGTCGAACTGGAGCGCCGTCGCGACCAAGGTCTCGTCGAGCACCTGCGTGCCGCGGATTTCCCCCGCCGTCGAACAGCCCGCGAACCGCGCCGCGGGATAAAACGCCTTCAACTCGGCCAGCGGCTCCGCGCGCTCGAACGCCGAGACGGATCCGAACACCAGCACGAGGTCGGCTTTCATCTCGCCGGCAGCGGCCGAAGCCGACCAGCCGACATGCCGATCCCAAGTGCGCTGTTCGATTTTCATTTCCAAAAAAACGGCGTGACCGCTCCAGGAGCCGATCTGGCCTTCGGCTCGAAAACGGCAGGACTTGAGAGCCCCGTCGAGCGGGACCACTACTTATCCGGCGATTATTATTACGCCTAAATTCGCCCGCAGCGCCGGCTCAGTCCCGCTCGAGCCGTTTGCCGAGGCTCACGACGTCGTCGACGGCGAAGCCCAGCCGCTCGTAGAAGGCAATCACCGCGCGATTCGTCGTGCGCACCTGCAGGTTGATTTTCGCGCAGCCGGCGGCGCGCAACCGCCGCTCCGCTTCCGTCATCATCGCGCGCCCGACGCCGCCGCGTTGGTGCCGCGGCGCCACGGCGAGCAGATTGATCCAGCCGCGATGACCCTCGTAGCCGGCCATGCACGTGGCGATCACGCGGCCGTCGCGCTCGCCGACGAGAAACCACTCGGGATTCACGCGCAGTTTTCGGGCGATGTCCTTGTGCGGATCGCTCCAGCGCAACAAATCGCACTCACGCCACAACGCGACCACGGCCGCTTCGTCGGCGGCGCGGAAAGAACGGATGTTTGTTGTCACAGCGGAAAGGCGCGGCGCGATTCACGGTGACGCTTCGATCGCACGGCTCAACGGGGAATTTCGCTCCCGCGGCGAGCGCGACGGCGGCAAACGAAAACAAAATGTCCCGCCGCTTGCCGCGGCGGGACATTACCCGGGCTCGCCGCGTGCCGGAGGGCGCGCGGTTGTGGTGCGAGCAGGTTATTGCAGTTTCTTGTTGTCGTAGGTCCGCGCGAGCCAGCTCTTCGGCACGGGCACGACGACGATGTTCAGCGAGCGTTTGTCCTCCGACAGCATCGCGGACTGGATTTCGATCTTTGTGCTGTCGGCGTTGAACGTCGGGTGGATGTGATCCTGCGCCGTCGTCATGTGGCCCATGTCCGCGAGCAGCGCCATCTCGCCGGTGTGCCGGTCGACGATCCACAACCGATATTGGAAATCGTCCGCGACGGCCCAGCGTCCGTCGGGCGAACCGTTGACGTGCCAGATCGAGCGACCGGGATCGCCGATCGGCACCTGGCCGACGATGCGCATCTCGCGCGTGCGCAAATTCACAATGCCGATGCCGGTCGGATGTCCGTCCATGCCCGTCTTCGCCTGCAGCTCCGCCGCTTCCGGGGAGGGCGGCGCCGGAGGCGGGCCGCGGCGGCCTGCGCCGTTCGCGCCACCGCGCGCACCCTGGCCTTGACCCTGACCCTGGCCTTGGCCCTGCCCTTGCCCCTGGGCCGCGGCCCCCTGGCCGCGACCGCCGCCGGGTCCGCCACGGCCGCCGAGCGGCGTGCGGAGATAGAGCATCGCGATCGCGACTTCATCCTGCGTGATCACCGCCTCGTGCGTGATCCATTCGAAATCCGACTCCGGATAAAGCGGCCGCAGGCCGGTGCCATCCGACTTCACCGTCCAGGTGCGTTGCGGCGCCTTGCCGCCCGTTTCCCAGCAGAAAACGATTTCGCCCGGCATCCACGGATTCGTCTGCACGTGGCCGATCTGGAAACCGACGGAAACGATGTGCTTAATTTCGCCGGTCTTCAGATTCACGCTCATGAGACCGGTCGGACCACCGCCCATGCCGCGATTGCCATAGGTTCCTTCGATTTTCGTGTCGGGCGCCAGATGCCTGGCCGCTTCTTCGCGGCCTTCGCGCACGTAGGCGAATTCCTCGGTCGGATCGAGCGCCATGTCGTTCGCGCCCATTTCGGGCGGGATGGTGGCGAGCACGTGCTCGTATTCGCCCGCGCCTTTCAACGTGTTCGCCGCGCTGTCGGCGAAAAGCTTGGCGAGATCGACTCCGATCACCTGCGTCGGGCCGCGCGGGCCGCCGCGAAAACCTTCCCGGCCGGGAGCTGCCGGAGCTCCAGTCGAAGCCGCCGCCGCGTCAGCGGGAGCCGCGGGCGCTTGGCTCGCGGTCGCCTGCGGACGCGCGATCCGCAAAAAATAAAGATGCATCGAGTGGTCTGCGACGCAGAGCATGCCCGTGTAGCCCCCATCGGTCACCTGCACGATGTCGCCGGTTTCCTCGTTGACCGCCATCGCTTGCCCCTGCGGCGGTCCCTGCTGTTCCTGCGCCTGCCCCTGCGGAGCGTTCGCGCGATTCGAGCGGAAGATCAGCCATTTGCCGTCCGAGGTCCATTGATGGTGGGTCTGGTAAATCTTCGAGTCGCCGCCGGGCGTGCTCGTGAGGAAGGTCAGCGGAACGCCTGTCACGGGGTCCGGCACGATTTTCTTTTCCGAGGGAAACCTCCGGCCGATCTGCGCCGAGCTGGAGGTCGCCAGAAACAGCGACGCCCCAAAAGCGAGGACGCCGCACGCGAGTTTTTGATATTTCATAGGGGGTTGGAGCTGATTGGCGCCGCCGAACCGATTCGCCGGCACCGCGGGCAAGCACGCTTTCGCTAGCTGAGGAAGGCAGGACGGAAGTCCGGCGAAATCGGACCGTATTTTTTTTCGCGCTGCCAAAAAAAGAAGCCGGAGAACAAGTCTCCGGCTTCCGTGATTTTTTGCCGGCGTGAAACGCCGGGCTCGACTGATTTTTACTTCGCGCGCGTCGCGACCCACTCGGTCGACTGCGGCGCACCGCCGCCGCGGCCGGGCTGCTCGACCGTGCCCTTGATCGTGTCGCCCTCGAGCTTGCCTTGATACTTCGCGGTGCGTTTCTGGCCATTGCGCTCGGTCGTGACACTGAAGGCCACCACACCGTCCTTGAACGTGCCTTCGCTGATCGCCGCGTCGGGGATCTCGAACTGACCCATCGACGCGCCCTTGAGCGTGCCGGTCAGATTGCCGTCCTTAAGGTCGAGCATCAGGGTGCGTTCGACACCCGGGCCGCCGCCGCGACCGGGTTGCGTGTATTTCCAGGTGCCCGTGGGCGAGGCGTCAGCCGCAAACGCGGCGACGGTCATGAAGCAGGCGGCGACAAGCGCCGCGAACATACGGAGTGATTTCATAGTGGTTTGGGGGGTTGACGGAAGACTGACGCGAGGGCGCCAGAATGGTTGCACGGTCAGCAGAACATCTGGCCGACCGCAGCGGAAGCTTGGAGCGCAGACGATTGCGTCATACCCGCACCGGCATCGGCAGCGGGTCGCGGCGCGTCGGCATCGGCGCGTAGTCCGGCCGCGGCAGGTCCGGCACGAGATCGCTCACGCGGACCTGCGCGCCCGTCTCGAGGCTGCGATTGGCGGCGATGCCGACCAGGATCGAGCAGGCGCCGGCGCGTTCGTCGGCGACGCGAAGGTATTTGTCGTTCGTCGCTCCGGTCGCGAAAATATCCTCGAGCATCAGCCGGTCGCCGCCGCCGTGATCGCCCTCGGCGGTCCAGGGCACGATATCCTGCGCGCTGCCGCGCAGCGGAATCAGCCGGATCTTCACGCCGTTTTCCGCGATGCCGCCCTGCACGGTTTCCGTGCCGTTGACGTAGGTCGACTCCACGATCGTGTGCTCGAGCCGGCCTTTCGTGCCGTTGAACGCGATCATGTAGCCTTCCCAGGAATTGAACGCGTTGAGCGAGTAGCTGAGCGTGGCGCCGGTATCGTAGGTCACCAGTGCGTTCATCGTGTCCTCGATGTCGATCTCCGGCCGGAAAATGCAGCGGTCGCGCCAGTAGCCGTCGTGCTGCTCGCAATCGAGATAGAGCTGCTGCAGGTGCGGGCTCGCGGCGACGTCGAAATAAAATCCGCAACGGCTCTTTTCCGGGCAGGTGCGGCAGCGCTCGTGCGGCCCGGAGAGGCCCATCCGCCGCGCCATCTCCGGCGTGTAGAATTCGCGCTTGCCCGTCGCCATCACCGCGACCGGCACGGCGCCCAGCCACCAGTTCACCAGGTCGAAGTGGTGCGTGGACTTGTGCACGAACAGGCCGCCCGAATTCTTTTTGTGCGCGTGCCAGCGGCGGAAATAATCCGCGCCGTGGTGCGTGTTGAGCAGCCAGTGAAAATCGACCGACATCACGTCGCCGATCGCGCCGCTCATGAGCAGCTCCTTCACCTGTGAGCGCGGCGGCGAGTAGCGGTAGTTGAAGGTCACCCGGCAGCTCCGGCCGGTGCGGCGGCGCGCGTCGAGGATGAGGCGGCATTTCGCCGCGTCCGTCGTCATCGGTTTTTCCGTGATGACATCGCAGCCCGCCTCCATCGCGCGCACGATGTAGTCGTGGTGCGCCACGTCGGCCGTCGTCACGATCACGACGTCCGGCCGCTGCTCGCTCAACATCCGGGCAAAATCCGCCGCGCCATAACCCGCGGGCACCGCGGCGCCGTTGCGCTTCGAGCGCTGCTGCGCCAGCTCGAGCCGGCCGGGATTCGAGTCGCACAGCGCGACCAGCTCCGCCACCGCGGCGTGGGTTTTTTCGATGCCATCCTGGTAAAGTTCGTGGCGGGAGCCGGTCCCGACGATGGCATAACGGCGACGCGGAGACGAAACGCTGCGTGGTGTAGACATGAAGCTCGGAAAAGACGACGCCTGACGGAACGCGAATCGGGACGCGAGCTCGCTGGATCGCGCAGGCGCCCGAAAACCGGTAAGGGGAAACAACGGTTGCGATTGCGCCGCCGCACTCGCAATACCGGGGTTGCCGGACAGTTGGGCCCTTCGCGCGAAAGCGCGCCTCCGTCACTCGTGCGCGCCGCGATAGGTTTTTTCGCCCGCGGTCACCGCGAAGGGCAGCCGGTTTTCCTTCGGCGGCAACGGGCACGTGGCAAACGGCGTGAACGCGCACGGCGGATTCTGCGCGCGGTTGAAATCAAGCACCACCTTGCCGTTTCTCGGCCGCTCCGCGTAAAGAAAGCGCGACGCCGCGTAGGTCTCCTTCCCGCTCGTCGCGTCGGCGATCACGAAAAAAAGCGGCTCGTCCGGCCCTTCGTCGATCGGCAGCAGCTCGAATTTCTGCCCGTCGCGCTCGAACACCGCCTTTCCCGACACCGGCTCCGGCGCGACCTGGCCGAGGATGTTGGCCACCGGCAGCAGCCGCGATTTTTCAAACGGTTCCCAGCGCGCCTCGATCCGCCACGCGGGATCGATCGGAAAATAGTCGAGCCCGCGGAAACGCGTTCGCCGCTCCGCCGCGCTGTCCTTCACGCGCAGGGCTTTTCTGCCGCCGCGATCGATCGCGAAAAACGTCACCGTGCCGAACGTGACGCGCGTCGGCTCGCCCGTTTCGTCGCTCCGCAACTCCGCGGTGCGCACGTCGCGCCCATCGATCCGCGCCACCGCGTGGGGCGCGAGCGCAAACGACAGTTTTCCATCGGGCGCCACGGCGGCGACGCCGAGCCGCGGTGGCGCCCGCTCGAGCACGACGTCGTTGTCCGGCTCGGCGCCGACCGTGTTGGCGCCGGCGTGCAAAAAGTGCAGCCCGACCAGCGTCAGCCAGCCGTCGGGCGCCGTGAGTCGCGCCACGCGGTCGGCGCGGGCGGCCTCGATCTCGTGCACGTAAGCGTCGCCGGCCGGCGATCCGGCCGCGAGCAGCGCCGCCGCCGTGCACCACGCGAGAAAGGCCGCGCGCCGGAGCGTCACGCCGTCAGCTCTTCACCAGCTCGATCTTCGAAGCGGTGATTTCCTTCCCGTCCTTCGTTTCCTTGACGACGCCGGTGACCTTCACCGGCTTGTCGCCCTTGCAGAGATTATCGTGAAAGTCGTCGCTGACCGTGTTCGCGGTGAGCAGATAGACTTCGTCCTTGCCGTTTTGTTTTACGACGACGGCGTTCTGGCACTCGCCGGTTTTGTGCAGCGAGCACTTGGCGCAGACGCCGGTGCCGACGAGGGTGACTTCCTTGTCCGCGGCGAAAACGGCGGACGAAACGAAGAGCAACGCAGTGAGCAGACCGAGGGAGCGGAGGATTTTCATGGTGGGAGGCGGGCCGCGACGAGCGGCGACATTGGATGCGAAAGCAGGGCGGACGTTACAGGCCATCGCCGCCGGCGCAAGTCCCGCCGCGCTTTACCCTGCGAGCCGCAGCTCCGGGTGCGCCTCCGCATACTCGCGCGCATAGTCGGCGAAAGCCGCTTTCAGCCGCGCGCCCGTCGTCGCGGGCCCGACCGCAAAGCGTCGCGCGTCGATCGACGAGACCGGCTGCACGTCCTTCGTCGTGGAGAGGAGAAAACATTCCTGCATCGTCGCGAGGTCGTCGGGCCGCAGCGTCGCTTCGCGCGTCGCGATGCCGGCGCGGCGCGCGACGTGTGCCAGCACGAGCCGGCGCGTGATGCCGGAAAGAATTCCGGCGCTCAAGGGCGGCGTGACGATCGCGCCGTCGCACACGAAGGCGATATTGCAGACCGCGGCCTCGGCCACTTCGCCGGCGAGATTCAGGATCACGACCTCGTCCGCGCCGCGCGCGCGCGCCTCGCGCAGGCAGAGAATGTTGTTGAGATAATTGCCCGTCTTCCAGGCGGGGCTCAGGCTCGCCACGGGATTGCGCCGGAGCCCGGTCGCGATCGAGAGCTTCAGGCCGGCGCGCAATTTATCCTCCGCCAGCCGCGGACACGGCTGCACCAGCAGCACAAAACTCGGCCGGTCCGCGAGCGCAATATCCAGGCCGATCGCCCCGCCGCCGCGCGCCAGCTGGAGCCGGATATAAAGCTCGTCGCTCGCGTGCGTCCGCGCCCTATACGCCGCCGCCGTGCGCGCGATCTCCGCCAACATCTCCGCCGGCGTGAACGGAATCTCCATCTGCAATGCGTGCGCCGACTCGCGCAGCCGCGCAAAATGCTCCTCCCAGGCGAAGACGACGCCATGATAAGTCCGCCACACTTCGTAGATCGCGTCGCCGTAGAGGAAGCCGCGGTTGAGCGGGCTCAGCGAGGGCTCGTCGGCGGCGTGCAGCCGGCCGTCGGTGTTGGCTTGGATGAAAGGCGCGGACATGCGGCGCACTTTCGGCCACGCGTGCGCGCGGCGCAAAAAGAAAACGCCCCCGCCGAAGCAGGGGCGTGAAATTTCGAAGCGAGCCGGAGGGGCTTCAGCGCTTCTTCACCAGGCCGAGCGCCTTCTTGATGTTCTGCACGCTCGGCAGCGAGAGATCGAGTTCCTTGGCGATCTCGCCACCCGTCTTGCCGGCGGCGACGAGCTTCTTCACCTGCGCGCGCGTTTCGTCGGTGATGACTGCGCGCGGCTTGCGGCCGCTCTTCGTCTTTCCGGCCTTCGGACCCGCGGCTTTGCCGGCGCGGCGACCGCGACGACCTCCGCTCGCGGCCTGCACCGCTTGGACAAAGGCTGCGACCGAGTCGAAGCCGTATTTCGCCGGCAGTCCCGCCAGCTCTTTGTGGAGCTCGGAAGCAATGGACTGCTCGAGACTGGCGAGCTTGGCCCGTGTCGCCTCGAGTTCTTTCAATTTATTGGTAACCATGGGAACGGGAATGTAGAGGGTCTTCTTTTCGTCCGCAAGACGGGAGTATACAGGTAATTCTACCGGATATTTAGATGGTCATCGCGTGATATCCGCCGTCCACGACGATCTCCGAGCCGGTGATAAAACTGCCGGCGCCCTCGCTCGCGAGCAGCAGCGTCGCGCCGATCAACTCCCGCGCCTCGCCAAAACGCTTCATCGGCGTGTGGCCCATGATCGAGGCGACGCGCTCCGGCGTGAGCACCTTGCGGTTTTGTTCGGCGGGGAAAAACCCGGGCACGAGTGTATTCACGCGCACGCGCTGCGGCGCCCACTCGCGCGCGAGGTTTTTCGAGAGATTGTGCACCGCGGCCTTCGTCGCCGAATACGTGAACACGCGCGAGAGCGGCACGAGGCCCGACATCGACCCGAGATTGATGATCGAGCCGCCCTGCCCGCGCTCGACGAGATATTTTCCGAACACCTGGCAGCCGAGGAAGACGCTCTTCAGGTTGATGTTCACGATCCGCTGGAATTCGTCCTCGCCGATCTCGGCAAACGGCGTCGCCGAGTTCACGCCCGCGCCGTTGATCACGACATCCACGCGGCCCGAGCGGCCGAGCGTCGTCTGCAGCAGGTTCTGCAGCGCGGCCTTCTCGCTCGCCTCCGCGGCCACGAAATAGGCCTTGCCGCCCGCGGCCTGGATGCGGTCGAGGCGCACCTTGGCCTTCTCCTCGTTGCGGCCGACGAGCACGACTTCCGCGCCCGCGCCGGCGAGGCCCTCGGCCATCGCGCCGCACAACTCGCCCGTGCCGCCGACGACGACCGCGACTTTGCCGGTGAGGGAATACAGTGACGTGAGATATTCAGACGGAGTGCTCATGGAAACCGCGAAAACTGCGGCGCCCCGCCATGGCTGGCAACGGCAAATCTTTTTCCGCGCGCACCCGCCGCGCCGCGTCGCGCTCAGCCCGAAATCAGAATCATGTTCGCGTATTGCACCGTATCGCCCGTGCGGATCAACCCGATCGCGCCGGGCACGCGCCGCTTGAAATCGACGTGCGGCTCGTGCGCGAGCTTCGCGCCCTTCAGCGCCGCGGCGAACTGCCGCTGCGTCGCGGCGGAATTCGCGCGCAGAAATTCCTCCGCCATGAACGCCTCCGCCACCACGAAATTCCGCCGCACCGCCGCGAGCACCTGCAGCACCGTCGGCACGCCGTCGACCAGCGAGAGATCGATCGTCTCGATCGCCGTCCAGAACGGAAACCCGCGATCGGCGATCACCAGCGCATTGGTGTGGCGCACGCGCGCGAGCAGCGACAGCACGTGCGGATTGAGGAGGCCGGTTTTGAGCATGGCGGTCCATTGGGAGCGGCGCGGGCGTTTGTCGCAAGAATGATAAAGCGCCGCCCGCGCCGTCGCGAACGCCGCGCGCACAGTGGGCGCGACCGCGCGATGCGATGCCCGCTTCGCCCCGGCGCGCGCGTTCCGCTCGCTTCTGCGCCGCGCCATCCAGCTTGCTCCCTCCAAACGGCCACGGTTTATTCGCGCCATGGCTCGCATCCCGCTCGAGGACAATTTCGACGACGTTATCAACAAGGCCCAGCGCGGCCTGAAAATTTCCGACGCCGACCTCGCGAAGCGCGCGGAGGTGTCGCCCGCCGATCTCGCCGCGGTGAAATCCGGCCAGCCGATCGACGCCGTGCTCCGCCGCGTCGCGCGCCACCTGCGGCTTTCGCCCGACGCGCTCGAGGCGCTCGCGCACAAGCGCTGGTATCCCGAGCAGCCGATCTTCCCGCGCGGTTTCGCCGCGTTCAACACGCGCTACGACGACATGACGGTGAACAGCTATCTCGTCTGGGACACGCGCGATCGCATCGCCGCGGCCTTCGACACCGGCGCGACGGCGCAGGCGATGATCGACCTCGTCCAGAGCGAAGGCCTCACGCTGCGCTATATTTTTCTCACGCACACGCACGAGGACCACATCGCCGACGTGCCGCGGCTGGCGCAGGAAACAAAAGCCGAAGTCTGGGCGAGCGAACTCGAGCCCGCCGACTTTCCCGGCGCGAAGACGTTCAAGGAAAACGCGCACTTCCACGTCGGCACGCTCGCGATCAAGACGTTGCTCACGTCCGGCCACTCGCCCGGCATGACGAGCTTCTTCGTCACCGGCCTGAGCTGGCCGCTCGCGATCGTCGGCGACGCGATCTTCGCCAGCTCGATGGGGGGCAGCGCGACGCACTTCGACGAGCAATATCGCAACAACAAGAAAAAGCTCCTCACGCTGCCGCGCGACACCGTCTTCGCCTGCGGCCACGGCCCGCTGACCACGCTCGCCCAGGAGAGAACGCACAATCCGTTTTTCGCGCGCTGAGCGCCCGTCGCCGGGTGGCGGAAAAAACGAATACGCCGCGCGCCGCCGCCGTCTCACGGGCAACGTCGATGAACCTCTCCAACTTGGTTTCCCGCCTTGGCCTCGCGTTCGCCTTCCTCACCGGCCTTGCCGGCATTCGCGCGCAGACTGCGCTGCTCAGCCCGGACCGCGTCACGTTTTATACCGAGCCGAATTTCAAGGGCGAGGCGCTCACTGTCGAAGCCGGCGCCACCGTCGAAAATCTCGCGCGCCTGCAGCGCACCGCGGGATTGCCGTGGTCGTTCGCGATTTCGTCGGTGCGGATCGAAGGCGCAGCCCGCGCGATCGTCTACGCCGCGCCCGGCTTCGCCGGCGAGCGCGTCGAACTCGCCGCCAGCGTTTCCGATCTTTACGCGCTGCCGCGCAACTCGCCGCCGGGCGCGACGTGGGATCGCTGCATCGCCTCGCTCTCGGTCGTCGGTCCGCCGCGCACCATCGTCGCCGCGCCGCCGGTGCGTTACGACCAGCCGCCGCGCGAAGTCTACGTCGTGCCCGCTCCGCCCCCTGCCCCGCCGCCGATCGTGCGCGAAGTGCGGCCGGCGCTGAGTCCGCGCGAGGCCGACGCGATCGTCCAGCACGCCTACCGCGAAGTCCTCGATCGCGCCGCCGATCCCGCCGGACTGCACAGCTATCGCGAGCGACTTTTGCGCGACGGCTGGTCCGAGCGCCAGGTGGTCGAGTCGCTGCAACACAGCAACGAAGCGCGCGGTATCAACGCCGACGCCGCGATCGCGCGCATGTATCGCGAAGAGCTCGGCCGCGAACCCGACCCCAACGGCCTCGCGCACTACAAGCAGCTTTGGCACGACGGCTGGACGCAGGGCCAGATTCGCGCCGACCTGCACCAGAGCGCCGAAGGCCGCGAGCACGCGACGCGCGTGATGATCGCGCGCGCCTATCGCGAATTGCTCGGTCGCGAGCCCGACGAAAACGGCTACGCCAACTACGAGCGGCTCGTCCGCGAACGCGGCTATGGCGAACGCGAACTCCGCGCCGCGATCATGAACAGCCCGGAATACCGCCAGCTTCACCCGCGCGGCCGCTAGCGCGGTTAAAATACACTCGTAGCCGCGTCGGACATGTAGGTCGGGGTTTATCCCCGACGTGTTGGGCGTAAAGCCCGACCTACAAAAACGGCTACAGCATCTTGAAACTGCTCTAAGCGGCGGCAACGGCGGCGAAACGCGGCTGTGTTGCCGGGCGGCGTCGCGCGAGCGCCTCCGCGCGATCAATCCTCGGCGAGTCCGCCGCCGGCGCCTTCGGCGGTTTTCCATTTCGGCTGCGGCGCCGATGCGTTGCCCGCCGAATGGGAAATGCGCGTCTCCTCGTTCGTCTTGCCGACGAGCTCGAAATAAATCGGACAGCCCTTCAGGTCGAACTCCTCGACGACACCGGCCTCGAGATAACGACGATAGCTCTCCGTCAGCTTTTCCTCGCGATTGCAGAAAAGCCGGATCCGAAAGGGCCGGCGCCCGGTCTGCGTCGCGTAGTAAATCCGGAAGCGCCGTCCGCCGATCGCAGGCGGCGGATTCCGTTCCGCGAGGTAGCCGAGGATCTGGTTCAGTTTCGCGGTCGGCAGTTTCTTATCGAGCGTGCGATTGAGCTTCACCGCGGAATTCAGCATGCGGTCGATCTCGAAGCCGCTCATCGCCGATACGAAAATCACCGGCGAACCGGGCGTGAAGAACAACCGGTCGAAGAGCGCGTGTTCGTATTTCTCGCGGTAATCGCGCTCGCTCTTGTAAGGCTCGAAGCTGCCTTTCTCGGCAAACGCCTTCTGCACGAGGTCCCATTTGTTGACGACGATCACGATGGGCTTGCCCTCCTTGATCGACTCGCCGGCGATCGCCTTGTCCTGCTGCGTCACGCCGTCGAGCGCGTCGAGGACGAGGAAGACGACATCGGTGTTCTTGATCGCGTCGAGCGAGCGCAGCCGCGAAAAATATTCCACCGGCGACGCGAGCTTCGTGGCGGCCTTGATGCCGGCGGTGTCGATCAGCTTGAACGGATAAAGTTTCCCGTCGCGTCCCTTGAACTCGAACGGCAGCTCGATCGCATCGCGCGTCGTGCCGGGGACCGGGCTCACGATCAAGCGGTCGCTCTGCAGGAGCCGGTTGCTGAGCGAGGATTTGCCGACGTTCGGCCGGCCGATGAAACACACGCACAGCGGATCGTCCGCGGTCTTGGTCGCGTCCGTCTCCGCATCCACCGGCGCCGGGCCGAGCGCTTCCAGGATCGCGGCGCGCAAATCCGATTCGCCGCGGCCGTGCTCGGCGGAGACCTGCAACGGCTCGCCCAAGCCGAGCCGATACGCTTCATCGAGCGCGATCTTCTCGTCGCCGAAGTCGGCCTTGTTCACCACGAGCCGCACCCGCTTTTTGCTGCGCCGGAGCATCTGCGCGATTTTCTCGTCGAGCGCGGTGAGCCCGCTGAGTCCGTCGACGACGAAGAGGATCAGCGTCGCCGTGCCGATCGCGAAATCCACCTGCTGCTCCGACGCCTTCGTGAGCGCCGCCGGCGTGTCGATGCCCTTGTAGCCGATGCCGCCGGTGTCGAGCAGCGTGTAGCCGCCGTCCGCGATCTCCGCGGAGATCACATCGCGCGTCACGCCCGGCTGGTCGTGCACGATCGAGATGCGTTTCCGCGCGAGCCGGTTGAAGAGCCGGCTCTTCCCGACATTGGGGCGACCGACGATGGCGACGATTCTGGACATTGGGTGAGTGCCTCGCGCAAAGGACGCAAAGTTCGCGAGGGAGGCAAACCTTTGCGCCCCTCGCGAACGCGGCGTGAAGCTTACTTTTTCGCCCCTTCAACGAAGCGTTCGACGCGATCGCACGCGTCGATGATCTGCTCGTAAGCCGTCGCGAAGCACGCGCGCACGTGGCCGCGGCCGTTGTCGCCGAATGCGAGGCCGGGCACGACGGCGACCTTTTCCTTTTCGAGCAGGCCGACGGCGAATTCCTTCTCGCTCAAGCCGGTCGCCGCGACGCTCGGAAATGCATAAAAACTTCCGCGCGGCGAGTGGCACGCGAGGCCGATTTCGTTGAAGCGGCGCACGATCAAGTCGCGCCGGCGATGATACTGCTCGCGCATCTTGAGCACCTGGTCCCAGCCGTGCTTCAGCGCCTCGAGTGCCGCCTCCTGCGCGATGATCGAGGCGCAGAGCATCGAATATTGGTGCACCTTCATCATCGCGTCGATCAGCGCCACCGGGCCGCACGCGTAGCCAATGCGCCAGCCGGTCATCGCGAAGGCCTTCGAAAAACCGTGGAGGAAAATCGTGCGCTCCGCCATGCCCGGCAGGCTCGCGATGCTCGTGTGCGTGCCGTCGAAGGTGAGTTCGGAATAAATTTCATCCGTGAGCACGAGCAGGTCCTTCTCGCGGCAAAACGCCGCGATCTTCTCCAGTTGCTCGCGCGTGCACGTGCCGCCGGTCGGGTTGCACGGCAGGTTCAGCATGAGCATCTTCGCGCCCGGCTGCCACGCGGCGCGCAGCGCCTCGGCGGTGAGGGCGAAGTTGTCCTTCGCAAACGTCGGCACCGCGATCGCTGCGCCGTGCGCGAGCGCGATGCTCGGGTGATAACTCACGTAGCACGGCTGGTGAAACAGCACCTTGTCGCCGGGATTGATGAACGCCCGGCACGCGAGATCAAGCGCCTCGCTCACGCCGACGGTCACGATGATCTGGTCGTCCGGCCGGTAGCTGACGGCGAAGTGCTCCTCGACGTAGCGCGCGATCTCGCGGCGCAATTCGATCAGCCCGAGATTCGAAGTGTAATAGGTTTTGCCGCGCTCGAGCGCGTAGATCGCGGCTTCGCGGATGTGCCACGGCGTGACGAAGTCCGGCTCGCCCACGCCGAGCGAGATCACGTCCTGGCCTTTCATCTTCGCGACGAGTTCGAAGAAATCGCGGATGCCGCTTTTCGGCAGCGCGGCGACGTGCCCCGCCACCCATTGTTTCGGGTCGGTGCTCATGAGGAATGCACGCGCCCGTTTATGGCGACACCGCCTGCCGCGTCGTCTGCGCCTCGCCCGCGTCGAGCAGGAAACCCTGCTCCTTGTAGCAGCGAAGCATGAAGTGCGTCGACGTGGAGAGCACGCCCTCGATCGTGGAAAGTTTTTCCGACACGAAGCTCGCGACTTTCTGCAGCGACGCGCCTTTCACGAACACCAGCAGATCGTAGCCGCCCGACATCAGGTAGCACGATTCGACTTCGTCGAAGCGCGCGATCCGCTCGGCGAAGCGGTTGAAGCCGCCGCCGCGCTCCGGCGTGATCTTGACCTCGATGACCGCGCGCACCGCGCTGGCGGCGGCGGCCTCGTGCGAAAGATCGAGCACCGGACGCCAGCCGAGGAAGATTTTATCTTTCTTCAACTGTTCCAGGTGCTGGTTAACCTCCGTCTCGGTCAGCCCCGCGACCTGGGCCATCTGGCCGGTCGTCAGGCTGCCGCCGTCGATCAAGAGCTTGAGAACAGGGTTCATGAGGAGCGGCGGTTATCCGTAAAACCGGCGCGTTTGACGAGGACGAAAATCTTTAATTCCGCTCCAGCCGCGCCGATGGAGGACCAGCACAATGCCTCTCAAGATTCTCGTGGTCGATGACGACCCGGTGTCGCGCCGCCTGCTGCGCCAGATTCTCGCCGCGACGGAGCCGGGATGCCACGTCGTCGAGGCATCGTCCGGCACGGCCGCGTGCCGGATGCTCGAGCAGCCCGGGCACGACATCGATCTCACGTTTCTCGACATCTCGATGCCCGACTTCAGCGGCTTCGATGTGCTGCAACGCCTGCGCGCGATCCGCTTGGCCAACGCGCCGTCGGTGATCTTCTGCTCGTCGGCCAACGATCGCCCGACCGTGCTCAAGGCCGCGGCGGCCGGCGCACGGCATTTCATCGTGAAGCCGCCGAGCGCCGCCGTCGTCGCCGAGAAAATCCGCCAGGTGCAGGCCGTGCGGCTTGCGGCGGATGGACCGACGCGCGAGTCGATGGACGCCGCGCCCGCCGCGGTGCTCTGAGCGGCGCGCGCGAGGGAAAGGATCCGTCGGGCGCGTTCCGCCCCCGGCACTTGCCTCCGCCGCTTTTCCCGCCCAGCGTGCGCGTTTCCATGTTCGAATCCCTCACCGAAAAACTCGGCCACGCGCTCCGCAATCTCCGCGGCGTCGGCAAGCTTTCCGAAGACAACATGGCGGAGGCGCTCAAGGAAGTGCGCACCGCATTGCTCGCGGCCGACGTGCATTTCAAGGTCGCGCGCGAATTCGTCGACCGCGTGCAGCAGCAATGGGTCGGCCAGGAGGTGCTGAAGGGCGTCGCGCCCAGCCAGCAGGTCGTAAAGATCATCCACGACGAGCTCGTCCGCCTGCTCGGCGAGGGCGCGACCGATTTGTCGACGGCGCGCCCCTTGAAAATCTTGATGGTCGGCCTCCACGGCTCGGGCAAAACCACCTCGACGGCCAAGCTCGGCAAGCTGCTCAAGAAACGCGGCTACCGGCCGTTTGTCGTCGCGGGCGACGTCTACCGTCCCGCCGCGATCGACCAGCTCGAGATTCTCGCGCAGCAGGAAGAACTCGGTTTCTTCGCGGATCGCGCCTCGAAAGATGTGCCCGCGATCGGCGTCGCGGCGCTCGAGGCCGCGCGTGCGGCCACGGCGGATGCGATCCTCTTCGACACCGCCGGCCGGCTGCAGATCGACCACGATCTGATCGAGGAAGTGAAACAACTGCGCGCCCGCGTGCAGCCCGACGAAGTGTTGCTCGTCGCCGATGGCGCGCTCGGCCAGGAAGCGGTCAACGTCGCGAAAACGTTTCACGAGGCGCTGCAGCTCACCGGCCTGATTCTCACCAAGCTCGACGGCGATACGCGCGGCGGCGCCGCGCTCTCGATCAAGGCCGTCACCGGCGTGCCGATCAAATTCATCGGCGTCGGCGAAAAGACGGCGGACTTCGAGCCGTTTTATCCGGATCGGCTCGCGTCGCGCATTCTCGGCATGGGCGACGTCGTCTCGCTGGTTGAAAAAGCGCAGGAGACGATCGACCAGAAGGAAGCGGAGAAGATGGCCGAGAAGCTCCGCCAGGCGGACTTCAATCTGGAGGACTTCCTCGCGCAGATGCAGCAGGTGAAAAAGATGGGATCGATGCAGAGCATTCTGGGCATGATGCCCGGCATGAGCGGACTGCAGGTCCCCGAAGGCGCGGACCAGCAGATGGCGCGCACCGAAGCGATCATCAAGTCGATGACGAAACAGGAGCGGCGGAAACCGGACATCCTCAACGGCAGCCGCCGCCAGCGCATCGCCCAAGGTGCCGGCGTGAAGATCGTCGAGGTCAACCAGCTGCTGAAGCAGTTTCAGCAGATGCAGAAGATGATGAAGATGTTCAAAGGCGGCGGCGCGAAGAAGATGATGCGCCAGATGGAAGCGATGCGCGGCAAGGGCGGCGGCGGTTTTCCAGGTCTCTGAGCGCAGGCGCGCTCGGCCGCGCGCCGCGGCGCGGGGCCAGGCTCAAGTTTCGGCGGCGGGTGCCGATTGAAAAATCCGGCCGCTCGTCGGCCGAAAAACCCATTTTGATTTTGCGGTGTTCCGCTAAAACGGCCTTGAGTGCGCCTGTGACTCAACCCCGCCGAGCACGCTGGTTGCCGTGCTTCCTGTTTCTCGCTGTCACCACCTGGGCCGCGCCGCTGCGCGTCGGCATCGACCTAGACGGCGAGCCGATGACGTTTCTCGACGACAAGGGCGTGCCGACCGGCTTCGCGGTGGACCTGCTCAACGCCATCGCGCAGAGCATGCACCTCGAAGTCGTCTACGTGGCGAAGCCGTGGCCCGAGATGCTCGAGGATTTCAGGGCGGGCCGCACCGACCTGCTCGCCAACATCACCTCCACGCCGCAACGCGCCGAGTTCATCGATTTTTCCGATCCGCACATCGTGATGAACGGCGCGGTTTTTGTGCGCAAAGGCGACAACTCCATCCGCAGCCTGGTCGACCTGCGCGACCAGCGGGTCACGGTGAAAATCGGCGGCGCGCCGCACGCCTACCTCGAACAACACGGCTGGGCGCGCCACATCGTCCCCGCCGCCACGCTGCGCGATTCCCTCCGCGCCGTGTCCGAAGGCCGCGCGGACGCCGCGCTCGACGCCCGCATCGTCGGCCTGAAAAACATCCGCGACGAACATCTGACCAATGTCGAGGCCGCCGACGTCACGCTGCTCGACTTCGCGCAGCGGCTGCATTTTGGCGCGCATCGCGGCGACGCCGCGACCATCGCGCTCCTGAACGAAGGCCTCGCCCGCCTCCACGCGAACGGCACCTACGACCGGATCTACGAGAAATGGATCGAGCCGCTCGATCCGCGGCGCGTGCGCTGGCGCGAATTGCGCCCCTACCTCGTGCCCGCCGGACTTTTTCTCGCGCTCGCCTTCGCCGGCCTCGTCTGGCAGCGCCGGCTGCTGCGCGAACTCGCGCGCCAGGCCGAGCGGCTGCGCGTGAGCGAGGAGCGGCTCTCGCTCGTGATGGCGGGCACCGAGGACGGATTCTGGGATTTCGACCTGCGCACCCATCGCGTCGAGCGCAGCGAGCGCTGGGCCTCGATGCTGGGCTACTCGCCGGGTGAAATCCCGCCGACCCCGGAGGCCGCGTTCGCGCTCGTCCATCCCGACGACCGCGCCGCCTACCAGAATTTTCAGACCGCGCTCAACAGCGGCGGCCGCGTCCACCTCGGCCTCGAATACCGCATGCGCACCAAAGCCGGCGGCTGGCGCTGGATTTATGCGCGCGGCAAAGTCGTCGCGCGCGCCGCCGACGGCACGCCGCTGCGCATGGCCGGCACGCACACCGACGTCACCGACCTCCGGCTCGCGCGCGAGGAAGTCGCGCGCCAGCAGTCGCGCTTCCGCTTCATTTACGAACACTCGCCGGTCGGCATCTCCTGGGTCGAGCGCGCCGATTCCAACTCGCGCCTCGTCAATCCCGCCCACGAACACATCACCGGCGTGCCGCGCTCGGGCGCCCACAACAACGCCAACTACATCGCCGCCACCCATTCCGAAGACCGCGAGACGCAACGCATCCTGAGCGAGAAACTCTACGCCGGTGAAATCGATCACTTCTCCATGGAGAAGCGCTACGTCCACCCCGACGGCAAAATCGTGTGGGCGATGCTCACGACGCACCTCTTCCGCGATCCCGTCACCGGCGAAGCGCAGGAGGTGACGACGCTGGTCGACCTCAACGAGCTCAAGCAGACGCAGGCCGAACGTGAAAAACTCAGCCTGAAAATGCTCGAGGCGCAGAAGCTCGAAAGCCTCGGCGTGCTCGCCGGCGGGATCGCGCACGATTTCAACAACCTGCTCACCGTCATCCTCGCCAACGCCACGTTCATCCAGGCCGAAGGCGGCGGCGACCAGCGCATCGAGCACATCGAGTCGGCCGCGCGCCGCGCCGCCGATCTCTGCCGGCAGATGCTCGCCTACGCCGGCAAGGGCCACTTCGTCATCGAGCGCATCGATCTCGGCTCGCTCGTCGCCGACACCGCCCACCTCCTCCACGTCTCCATCAGCAAGAAGGCGCGCCTCCAGCTTTCGCTGCCGCCCGGCTTGCCGCCCGTCGAAGCCGACCCCTCGCAACTGCGCCAGGTCGTGATGAACCTCGTCATCAACGCCTCCGAAGCGCTCGGCGAAAATCCCGGCGACATCCAGCTCAGCACGCGCCTCGCCCGGCCGGAAACCAGGCCCCGCGCGATCACCTATTCCTTCGACCTGCCGCCGGGCGACTGCGTGTGTCTCGAAATCACGGACACGGGCCACGGCATGACCGCCGCCACGATCAAGCGCATCTTCGATCCGTTCTTCACGACGAAATTCGCCGGCCGCGGGCTCGGCCTCGCGGCGGTCCTCGGCATCGTCCGCGTCCACCGCGGCGCCCTCACCGTCGAGAGCGAGCCCGAGCGTGGCACGACGTTCCGCCTTTTTCTCCCCGCCGCGAGCCCCACCGCCGTTTCCCGCGCCCCCGCCGGCGTCGATATCGCGCTTTCGCCGCCGGGCGGCGGGACGATCCTCATCGCCGACGACGAACCCGCCGTCCTCGCCACCGCCGCGGCGGTCCTCGAACATCACGGCTACCAGACGGTGCTCGCCCACAACGGCACGGAGGCCGTGCAACGTTTCCGCGAAGATCCGGCCGGCTTCGCCGGCGTGCTGCTCGATCTCACGATGCCCGGCCTCGATGGCGCCGAGGTGTTGCGCATCATCCGCGCCGAGCGCCCGTCCACGCCCGTGCTCGTGATGAGCGGATTCAGTGAAGTCGATGTCGTCGGCCGCCTGCGCGGCCTCGGCGAAGTCGGCGTGCTGCGAAAACCCTTCACGCAGGAACTGCTGCTCTCGCGCATCGCCGAGGTCGCCGCGCGCAGCGCCGTCGCCGCGCGAAAGTAGCGCCGCGATGCGACCGCGCTTCGACCGCAGTCGAAAAATTTCCCGCGGCGCGGAGCCGCCGAACGCCGCCGCTTGTTCGACGGCATTTCTGCGAAAGGGCGCGTGGTTTTTATCGCGCGCGCAACGGCGGAGTTCGGCGATCCGCCCTCACTTCTGCGGCGCGTGTTGCCGGCGCGTGCAGGACAATGCGCGGCCTTTCCGACCCGGCCTGCAGCGGTTTCAAAAATTCCAGAGCCAGTTTTGTAGGTCGGGCTTTATGCCCTACAAGTCGGGGATGAACCCCGACCTACATCGTCGTCGCGGCTACACTTTAATTTAAACCGCTGTAGCTCACGGTCCGTCGTCGCCGATGGAATTCGTTGCGCACGAGGTCATGATTTCGTTGAGCAACTCGACCTCCTCGGCGGTGGCGGGCTGGCGTTTTAAGAAGGAAAAGCCGTCGTCGTTGCGTCCGAAGAATTCGGGCGCCTGCGCGCGGCATTGGTCGCAATCGATGCAGGTCGAATCGACGTAGTATTTGCCGGCGCAATTTTCCGGCACGCGGTCGCTCAAAGTGGCCATGATGTTTTGGGAGTTCGCGGCCACTCTAGCGGCGCTGCGCGTTTCTTGCTCCCCACATCTTGCGCGGAAATCGCCATTTCTTGCGCGCAGCGCGCTGCCGCGCGCGGGAGAAGGGAGAAAGGCGAAGGGAGAAGGAAGCGGCTGCCAGCACGCGGCTCAGACCGTCGGTCCTTCTCCTTTCACCTTTCTCCCTTCTCCTTCCGCGGCCGTCGCCGCCGGGGTCCTACCGCACCGGCAATTCGAGCACGGTGATCGAATACGGCGCGAGTTCGCGCGTGAATGTCGGCGCGAGCCCCGAAAGCTTCGTCGTCACCGGCACGACTTTTTTCGGCTCGGCGATCGTGTTCGTGTCCGCCGGGTCGGCCGACGAGAGCGTGATCGCGGTGCCGTCGCGCGCGAGCCCCGCAACGCCAGCGAGCTCGACGCGCACCGTCTGCGGGGTCGCGACCGAGTTCACCAGCTTCAGAAAGATCGTGCCCTTCGCGCTGTCGCGCGTGGCGACGTAGAATACGGCCGGAATCTGCTTCACCGGCGGTGGCGTCGGTGCCGGATTCGGGTTCGCGGTCGGCGTTGGGTTCGCGGGCGCGGAACGCACGGGCGGCGTCCATTCGCGCGTCGGATTGTTTTCCGCCGTCGCCGCGAGCACGACATCGCCGTGATGGCTGCTGAACATCGCCTGCGCATAATACGACGGCGAACCGTAGCTGTGCAGCGCATCGTAGCCGATCAGGTCGGTCGGCCACTGCATCGAGCCGGTGCGCGGCGTGAGGTCGCTCACATTCACGAAGAGCGGCGCGTAAGCGTGCATCACGACGAGATCGGAGTTGCGCTCCATGCCGGTCATCCACGCCGCGTCGCCGATCGCGGCGAGCAGGTTGGGTGTCGGCGCGCCGATGCGCGTCGCCCATTCACCGACGAAAATTTTCGGACCGCTCCGATCATAGCGGTCGTAGCGCATCGCATCGGCCTCGAACACTTCCGCCTGGCGCGGATAAAAATGCTCGTCGACGACGTCGGCCACGTGGCCCTTCACCGGCGTGGTCGCGATGATCTGCAGGTGCGGATACTTCGCCTTGATCGCGTCGTAGAACTGCGCGTAGCGGCTGTCGTAGGTGCCGGGATTGCGATCGAAGAAGTCCTCGTTGCCGACCTCCACGTAGGTGAGCTTGAACGGCGCCGGATGTCCGTCCGCCGCGCGCCGTGCCCCCCACGTCGTGCTCGTGTCGCCGGTCACATACTCGATCTCCTCGAGCGCTTCCTGGACGTAGGGCGCGAGCGCTTCGCCCGTGAGCGGCGGCGCGCGCCGGTCGAGCAGATAGCCCGCGAACACGCCGAGCACCGGCTCCATGTGCAGGTCTTCGCACCATTCGAGAAATTCCAGCAGGCCCATGCCGTCCGACGAGCGATAGCGCCAAGCGTCGTTCAGATGCCCCGGCCGCTGCGCGAGGTCGCCCAGCGTTTTCTTCCAGTCGAAGCGCGTCGCGATCGTGCGGCCCTGGAGATAATTTCCACCGGGGAAACGCAGGAACGACGGCTTCATGTCGGCGAGCAGTTGCATGAGATCGCTCCGGTTGCCGTTCGGCCGGTCATGATACGTCGGTGGGAAAAGCGAGACGAGGTCGAAAAAAATCGTGCCCGGATTTTCCGCCGAGATGACGAAGCGCGCTTTCGCCGTCTCGGTCACGTTGCCCGTGCGCAGCGTGGCGGTGAACTTTCGAAACGGGTCGCCGACGCCGCTGACCGGCGCGCTCGCGTAGACCGTGGCGCCGTCTTCGCTCTCGAGGCTGACTTTGAGCGCGCCGGCAAACGCGCCCTGCGCGCGCGCATAAAACGACGCCCGATACGTCGTGTTCGCGCGCACGGGAATGCCCCAGAAGCCGTCGTTCGCGATGCCGACGCGGCCGCCCGCCGGGGCCGCGGCGATCTCGAGCCGCAGCGCGACGGGCAGTTGCGCGTTCATCGGCTGCTGGCGATCGAGTGCCATCGTGCCGGCGCCGCCCTTGTCCTGCACGAGCGACCAGTGCACGGGTTGCTCGGCGTCGTCCTGGAAAGTGCGGTTGCGCACGAGCTCCGCATAAAGCCCGCCGTCGTAGGAATAATTAATCTCCTCGGTCATCAACCCGTAGAGCGTCGGGCTGACGTGCGCGGTGATTTTTCCCGCGTCGACTTTCAGGACCATCGGCGCGGCCGGCGGAGACGACGCAGCTTCGGCCGCGAACGCGGCGCCGGTCGAAAACAAAAATCCAGCGAAGAACAGACGCATTTTCATCGGGGTAAAAATCGGGCCGGCGCGACACGCAACCGACTCGTGCGCCGACGCTGCATCCGGCGCCGACGACGACAAGCTGCGCGTCGCGGGACAGTCACGTGCCCGGTTGCACGTGGGAAGTCGGCACGAAAAATCCGCGCTTCGTTCCGCGCGGACGATGCTCCCGCGTCGCCCGAAGCGCGCCTCGTCCGCCGCGCTCAGGGCAGCTTCGCCTGCACGAGCTTGCTCACCGCCGCGAAATCGATCTGCGCCGCCTCCGGCCGCTGCTTGAGCGCGCCGATCACCTTGCCCATGTCCTTCTTCGACTGTGCGACAGTCTGCTGGATCGCCTCGGCGATCAGCGCCTCGAGCTGCGCCGGCGCGAGTCCCTGCGGAAGATATTTTTCCAGCACGCGAATTTCCGCCTCGTTCGCCGCGACCAGATCCGCGCGGCCGCCGCGCGCGAATTCCGCCTTCGCATCCGCGAGATTCTTCACCGCCTTGCGCAGCGTCGCGACGACCAGCGCGTCGTCGAGGTCCTTGTTCGCATCCATCGCGGCGCGCTTGATCGCGGCGTCGGCGGTGCGCAGCGCAGTCGTCGTGGCGGCGTCGCGCGCCTTCATGGCGACGACGATGTCGGCGCGGAGAGTGTCGTAGAGCGGTGACATGGGAGCCAACAACTGATTCCGCTCCGCGCGCGGCGCAAGCGTTTGTGCGGCGCGCGCCGGATCGCGGTCTCTACAATTTTTCCCACCCTCTCTGTGCTCCTCCGTGATCTCTGTGTTTCACTCCCGATCGGTCGTCCTCATCAGCGAGCGCTTCGCCAGCACGAGGGAGCTGATGTTTAACCCAGAGGACACAGAGAAATTTTCAAAATCATCTCGATGCCTTGTCCGTCCCCTCCGGATGATGCCGAGCCGGCTACCGATCGGCGCCGCCAGCAGGAGGCTCGCTTGGTCACTCCGCCGCGTTGAACGCCACGCGCACCGGCTGCCCGTCGAAGTTCGCCGGCAGCGCGAGCCCGAGCAGCCAGCACGCCGTCGCGCAGGTGTCCTCGGTGCGCAGGTCGAGCGTCGCTTCCTGCGTGAGATCGAAGCCCGAGCGCACCGACGGCCCGTGCACGATCCACGGAATGTAGCGGCTGCGCGGATCGTCCGGCCCGTGCGTCAATCCCGCGCCGCCGTGATCGGCCGAGATGATGACGACGGTCGAATCGCGCAGCCCCGCGTGTTCGAGCGCGGCGAGCACGCGGCCGACGTTTGCATCCGCCTGCGCGATTTGCGCGAGTTGTTCCGCCGAGCCCCAGCCTTTCGCGTGGCCGACGGTGTCGACCGACGGCAGGTGGATGAACATGAAATGCGGCCGGAAGTCTTCGATCATCTTCAGCGCTGCGGCGATCACGACGTCGTCGCCCACCTTTTCCTGCGCCGCAAACGCGAGGCCCGCCGGGCTCGTGGCCGGCTGACCGATGGACGCGATCGTGACCGCCGGATCGACGGTCGGCAGGAAGACATGCGCGATCGTGCCAGGCTTGTTGAGCGCGCTGAATTTCGATTTCCCCGCCGCCATGGCCGTCACGTAGCCGGCGCGGCTCGCGAGCTCGAAGATCGTCGGCGTGAGCGAATAAAACGGCGCGGACAACGGCATCTCGCGATCCCAGTCGATGCCGTGTTTGCGCGGGTTCACGCCGGTCAGCATGCTCGTGAACGACGGCAGCGTGACGGCGAGCGCCGTCGTCCGCATCCACATCGAGTAGCTCCCGGTTTTCATCAGGCCGCGCAGCACCGGCGCGTCGGCGAACAGCAGCCGATCCGGCCGCAGCCCATCGACCGCGATGACCACGACGTGCTCGACCGCCGGGATCGGCCGCCGCGGCTTCGCCACCGGCACCGGCGCCTGCGCGCGCAGGATGCACGCGAGCGCGAGAAACCCAAAACCGCCCGACACAAAAACCCGTTTCATCCGCGCGAGCGTGGAAATCGCGCGCGCCGCCGGCAAGCCCGCGCAGGTGACGTTCGTTTGACATTCCGCGGCGCGGGCGCGTGGGTTTTCCGTCCCGTGCCAGCGAAGGAAAAAATTCTCGTCGCCATGTCCGGCGGAGTCGACAGCTCCGTCGCCGCGCTGCGGTTGCAGGAGCAGGGCCACGACCTTGTCGGCGCCTACATGAAGAACTGGATCAACGAGGACAACGTGATCGGCCACTGCCCGTGGATGCAGGACATCGACGACGCACGCGCCGTGTGCGACCGGCTCGGGATCGAGTTTCGCGTCGTCAACCTCATGCAGGAATACCGCGAGCGCGTCGTCGCCTATCTCCTCGACGGCTACGCGCATGGGCTCACGCCGAACCCGGACATCATGTGCAACCGCGAAATCAAGTTCGGCGTGTTTCGCGCGTGGGCGAAGGAGCACGGCTTCGACGCCGTCGCGACCGGCCACTACGCGCGACGCGTCGAGGCAAAAACCGGAAACCAGAAACCGGCAACCGGCAGCACGCCTCCCGCGCCGCAGGCCGAACCTTCCCGCCTCCCGCCTCCGGTCTCCGGTTTCCATCTGCTGGAAGCCGCCGACAAAAACAAAGACCAGTCCTACTTCCTCGCGCTGCTCAATCAGGAGCAGTTGCGCGATGCGCGTTTTCCCATCGGCGAACTGACCAAGCCCGAGCTGCGCGCGATCGCGCGGCGCGCGGGCCTCGCGACCGCCGACAAAAAAGACAGCCAGGGAATCTGTTTCATCGGCGAGGTGAAGATGCAGGATTTTCTGCGCACCTACGTGCCCGATGCGCCCGGCCCGATCGTGCGCGCGAGCGATGGCCGTGAGCTCGGCACGCACCGCGGGCTGCATTTCTACACGCTCGGCCAGCGCAAGGGCATCGGCGTGCCGTCGAACACCGACCACGAAGCCTACGTCGTCGTCGGCAAGCGCGCCGCCGACCGCGCGCTGCTCGTCGCCTTCGACCATCCCGATGCGCCCGGGCTTTTTCAACGCGAGGTGCGCGTGCATTCGCTGAGCTGGATCGGCGAGCCGGTCGTCGCCCCGCGCGCGCTCGAGGGTCGCGTGCGCTACCGCGACCCGCGCGTGCCGCTCGAATTCTTTCCCGAGGGCGGCGGCACCGCGCGCGTGGCCTTCGGCACGCCGCAGCGCGGACTCGCGAGCGGGCAGATCCTCGCGTTCTACGAGGGTGAGCGACTGCTCGGCGGCGGCGTCTACGCGTAGTCGCCCGCCGGCGGCGCTTGCGCGGGCGCAGGCGCTCTACAGCGCGACTTCCTTGAACCTCGGATCCGCGAGCAACCGGTCGAGCTGCTTCGCTTCGACAAAATTTTTCACCTGCCGGTTGTCGGGAAAACGCGCCGGAAGTTTTTCCAGCAACGACCGCGCATCGTCCGCGCGGCCGAGCAGCGCGAGCACCGTCATCTGCTGGATCACCGGCGCGGGATCGGTCTTGTCCTGCCGGGCGGCGTCCTCGTAGGCGGCGAGCGCGCTCTTGTAGGCGGACTTCGCGCCGTCGCGCTGGCCGAGCTTCATCCGCGTCGAACCGAGCGAGACCCAGTAGTCGCCGGTGTCCGGGCAAAGCGCCGCCGCCTGCGCGTAAAGACCTTCCGCCCGCTGGTATTCGCGCACCGTGAGCGCAAACTCCGCCTCGCTGACCGCGGCCGCGGCCTTCTTGCGATCCAGCGAAGCGATTTCCTTCTTCTTCGCGCCGCAGCCGGAGCCGGTGGCGAGGACGAGCGCAGCCAGAAAGAGCAACGTTCCCTTCATGGGCTCTATAACGATATTGTCGCGGCCCATCGTCAACGTCGTCCGCGCGCGCGGAAATCAGGCGCCCGGCGCCGGCGCGAGATTCCGACTCCGGAAGACCGCCTCGCCAAACTCCGCCGTTTGTTTTTCCCCGCGCGCGGCCGCGCCGGTTTCCGCCGCAATCGCGGCCGGATGCGGAAGGCCCGCCCTTGCGCGAGCGCGTTCGCGCCCACTTGATCCGCCGCGCAGACGACAACCGATCCGCCGGCGCTGCGTCTGGCTGTGATGTTCCCGCTCGCCCCTGCCCCAATGATCGCCACAAAAAAATATCCGCTTCGCACGCTGGCGCTGGGCGCCGCGTTTTCGTTTTCCGTCTTCGCCGCGCCCGCGCGCGCCGGAGAATCGCCCGCACCGCAGCCGCCGCCAAAATCCTGGATCGATCCCGACACAGGGCACCGCGTCATCCGGCTCACCGACGAGCCGAACTCGGCGAGCTTCTATTTCAACGTCAACGCCTACACGCCCGACGGGAAGGAAATGGCCTTCACGACGGACGACGGTGGCATCGGCGTCGTGAATCTCACGACGTTCGCCAACCGCATGGTCGTGCAAGGCCGCGTGCGCGCGATCATCGTCGGCCGGAAGACGCCGCGCGTTTTCTACCTCCGGGAAAACGCGCTCTACGCGACCAATGTCGACACCGGCGAGACCCAGAAGCTCGCCGATCTGCCCGAGGGCGGATCGGTCAGCGCGATCAACGCCGACGAGACGCTCGCCGCGGGCACGCGCGTGCTCGCCGGCGGCGCCGAGCGGCGCTTCGTCACCAGCGACGGCCGCGGCGTGCAATCGCTCGACAAAGCCGAGATGATGGCGCAGCGCCTCGCGGCGCGCTTGCCGATGGAAATGTTCACCATCGACCTGAAAACCGGCCGCGCCAAAACCATCCTCAGCGGCACGGACTGGTTCAACCATCTGCAGTTTTCGCCGACCGACCCGACGCTGCTCATGTATTGCCACGAAGGTTCGGGCTGGCGCGTGGACCGCATGTGGACGATCCGCACCGACGGCACGGAAAACACGATGATCCCCGACGAGCCGGGCCGGAATCGCATCATGGAGACCGAACTCGCCGGCCACGAATGGTGGAGCGGCGACGGGCGCACGATCTACGTCGACCTGCATCTCCTCAAGGGTGTCGTCGGCTTTCTCGCCAGCTACGAACGCGAGACCGGCAAACGCGTCTGGTATCATTACGAACAGAACGAGTGGTGCATCCACTACAACCTGTCGCCCGACGGCACGCTGTTCTGCGGCGACGGCTCGGGGCGTCCCGGTGCGCAATGGATCATGCTGCTGCACCCGCACCGCATCCCGGACGACCAGACGATGGGCACCGACCTGATCGGCGGCGGCACGCTCCAGCCCGAGCGGCTCGTCAACATGGCGAAGCACAACTTCCGCCTCGAGCCCAACGTGAGCTTCACCCCGGACCAGCGCTACCTCGTCTTCCGCTCGAACATGTTCGGCCCGACCTACGCCTTCGCCGTGGAAGTCGCAAAAGCCGGCGGCGCCGAGCGCGCGGGCGGAAAGTAGCCTGCGCGTCGCTACCGGAAATTCGGTAGCCGGAATTCTTGCGCCACCAGCGACGTTCAATGAGCCTCGGACCCATGACCTCATCGCCCCTCGCATTTCCAACCGGGCGAAAAATCCTGCTCGTCGATGATCAGCCCTCGGTTCTCGCGTCGCTCGACTATCTCTTCTCGATGCACGGGTATTCCACCGTCCGCACGACACGCGGCGAAGAGGCGCTCGCCTGCGCGCAAAGCGAGACTTTCGACGCGATCATCGTCGACCTCCACATGCCGGGCCTGGACGGCATCGCCGTTTGCCAGCGCCTCCACGCCGGCCTGTCCGGCGCCGGGCGCCAAACTCCGATCTGGATCATGACCGCCGCGTTCACCTCGGAAGCCGCCACCCGCGCCATCGAGGCCGGAGCCCGCGCGGTCCTGAAAAAACCGTTCGACTGTGTGAAGCTGATGCGGGAAATCGAGACCTTCGCCACAGGCCCCGCGCCCGCACCTGCATCCGCACCGCCCCCGAGCTCGCAAGCCGTCGCCTGAGCGCAAACGCGGCCCGCACGCGACTCTCGCTAGCGCGCCTCGTGCATTACCAGCGCGTCGAGCGTGCGGGCGAGGATTTCGGCCGGCTCGCCTTCCGCCCTGACGGGCACAAGCAAGCCCTGGCTGCGGTAGTGCTCGAGCAGCGGCATCGTGATTTTCCGATAAGCGTCGAGCCGCACCGCGATCGCTTCCGGCCGGTCGTCGGCGCGCTGCTCCAGCGCACCGCCGCACTGGTCGCACACGCCGTCGATGCGCGAGGGTCGGTTCTGGATGTGAAACACCGCCTGGCAACGCGTGCATACCCGACGGCCGGTGAGGCGGGCGAGCAACAGCTCCGGCGTCACCTCGAAATAAATCACCGCGTCGAGCCGCAGCTTTTCCGCCGCGAGCAGCGCGTCGAGCGCGCGGGCCTGCGGGAGCGTGCGCGGAAAACCGTCCAGCATGAAGCCGCCGCGGCAGTGCAGGCAGCGATTGCGCTCGCGAATCAGGTCGAGGACTACGCTGTCCGGCACCAGTTCGCCGCGCGCCATGAAGGTCTGGGCCGCCGCGATCGCCGCACCGGCGCGCTTCGGATTGTCCCGCGCCGCGCGAAACACATCGCCCGTCGAGAGCGGGCAGGCGCCGAGTGCGCTCGTGAGGAGCTGCGCCTGCGTGCCCTTGCCCGCCCCGGGCGCCCCGAGCAGCACCAGCCGCCACGTGCGGCTGACGTCTGGAGGGGTCTGCAGGCAAACCGCCTCGCCTCCCTGGAGCCACGCCGTCCGATCGCGCGAGATCATGCGCGCATTATGCTCCGCCGCCGCCCGGCTGCGCTGCCGTTCTTGCCCAAGGCTGCGCAAATCTTGGGATTTCCGCGCTCGATCGTTGACAACCGCGCCGGATTTTTTGCACCGCCCAACTTTTCCTCTGGCGGAATCGCGGCGCGCCGCGTATCGCCATCGTTCCAGCATGAATCTCGTCGAACGCGTTCGGCAGGCCGGCGTCGTGGGCGCCGGCGGCGGCGGATTTCCGACCCACGTGAAGCTCGCGGCCACGGCCGACACCGTCATCGCCAACGGCGCCGAGTGCGAACCGCTCCTGCACAAGGACGCCGCGGTGATGGAGCACGACGCCGCGCAGCTCGTCCGCGGCCTGCTGCTCGCGATGGACGCCGTGAAAGCCCGCGACGGCGTCGTCGGCATCAAGGCCAAGAACCAGCACGCCGTCGAAGCCGTGCGCGCCGCCGCCAGCGGCACCGCCGTGCGCGTGCACCTGCTCGGTGATTACTACCCGGCGGGCGACGAATACGATCTCGTCCACGAAGTCACCGGCCGGCTCATTCCCCCGGCGGGCATTCCGCTCAACGTCGGCGTCGTCGTCTGCAACGTGGAGACGTTCGTCAATGTCGCCCGCGCCGAGTCGGGCCACGCCGTCACCGAAAAAACGCTCACGATCGCCGGCGCCGTCGCCGCGCCGGTCACGCTCACCGTCCCGCTCGGCACGAGCCTGCGCGACTGCATCGGCGCCGCCGGCGGCACGACGGTCGACGATCCCGTGCTCTGCATCGGCGGCATGATGATGGGCGAAACCACCGAAGATCTCGACCGGCCCGTCACCAAGACGACCGGCGGCGTGATCGTGCTGCCGCGCACGCATCACACGATCGAGCGCAAGCTCAAGCCCGCGCCTGTCCAAAACGCGATCGGCAAATCCGCGTGCGACCAGTGCCGCTACTGCACGGAGTTGTGCCCGCGCTTCCTGCTCGGCTACGCCGTCGAGCCGCACCAGGTGATGCGCTCGCTGGCGTTCACCGCGACCGGCAAGGATCAGTGGAACGAATGGGCCGCGATGTGCTGCTCGTGCGGACTCTGCACGCTCTTCGCCTGCCCGGAGGAGCTGTATCCGAAGGAGGCGTGCGACCAGTCGAAGGCCGAGCTGCGCCGCGCCAACGTGAAATGGTCCGGCCCCACGACGGTGAAGCCGCACCCGATGCGCGACGGCCGGCGCGTGCCGATCAAGTCGCTCATGAAAAAGCTGCACATCGCCCACTACGATCACCCGGCGCCATTCGAGGCGCGAGCGATCGTGCCGGCGCGGCTCGTCCTGCCTTTGAAACAGAGCGCGGGCGCCGCCGTGCGCCCGCTCGTGCAGGCCGGCGATCGCGTGGCCGCCGGGCAGCTGCTCGGCAACGTCGGCGAAAAAGATCTCGGCGCCGCGCTCCATGCGCCGCGCGCCGCGCGCGTGGCCGCCGTCACCGCGCAAAACCTCACCCTCGAGTGCGTCCCCTGAAACGCCATGAACGAAAAATCCGTCGGAATGATTGAGCTCTCGAGCGTCGCGGCCGGTTTCCTGGTCGCGGACACGATGCTGAAGGCCGGCAACGTGCGGCTGTATCTGTCGCGTTCGATCTGCTCCGGCAAATACATGGTCCTCGTCGCCGGCGATGCCTCCGCCGTGGCGAGCGCGGTCGCGAGCGGCGCCGAAGCGGCCAACGGCTGCCTCATCGACCATTTCGTGATTCCGCAGATTCATCCCGACGTGCTCGTCGCGCTCGGCCGCACCGCCGTCGTGCCGCCCGAAGGCGCGCTCGGCATCCTCGAGTCGTTCAACGTCGCCACGCTGCTGCGTGCCGCCGACACCGCGGCGAAAAGCGCCAACGTGCAGCTTCTCGAAGTCCGGCTCGCGATGGCGCTCGGCGGGAAGGCTTTTTTCACCGTCACCGGCGATGTCGCTTCCGTGCAGGATGCGGTCAACGCCGCGCGCGCCGTCATCGCCGAGGCCGGCATGCTCGTGAACGCCGTCGTGCTCCCGCGCCCGCATCCCGACGTCTATCGCGAGCTCGTGTAGTGCGAGTTCGCGCAGCGCCGCGCGCAAAATCTCTCTTTCTCGTAATCTTAATCGTTCTCGTTCTCCTCCGAGAAGTTCCCCTCCGAGAAAATCCCGCCGCGCCTCGCACATCGCGCGCACCCGCGTCCGCGTGATTTGCGGATCTCGTTTTCCACCCCGGCTGCGCGCGGCCGCCAAGCGATGCCGTGACCTCGCCAATTAACGCGCATCCGTCGCGCGCGAAGAGGAGTAAACTGCCTGCGACCCCGCAAGCGCGGCGCGGCCACGACCCCGTTGACCCGCCGGCACACCGCTTCGCGGAACGTCACCGAAAAATCATGCAGGCCAAATCCACCGCTCTCCCCGCCCTGCTTATGACGCTCGCGCTCGCGTTCGCAGGCTGCGTCTCCAGCTCGACCAAACTCAACAGCGTGCACATGGGCATGCCGCGCAGCGAAGTCACCGCCGTCCTCGGCGCGCCGACCACCACCAGCACGCAGGCCAACGTCGAATACCTCACCTACTATCTCGACAACGCCAACGGCGCGCGCGACCTGCCCTACATGGTCCGGCTCGTCGACGGCCGCGTCGAATCGTTCGGCCGTTTCATTCAGCTTCTCGACAACGACAATCACCCGCTCAATCGCGCCGCGATGGGCGCGATCATGCCGCACACGGTCAACACCGACATCGTCACCCAGCTCCAGCAATTAAAGCTGCTGAAGGATCAGGGCGTGCTCAACGAGGACGAGTTCCAACGCGTGAAAGAGCGCCTGCTGCGCGACAACGACTGAAAATAGAACGACCGCCGTCAGGCGGGCGGA
>DASZYB010000067.1:0-53221 GCA_035545575.1 Opitutaceae bacterium
TTGCAGACGCCGTTGACCGCTGAGGCACGGAGCGGCGTCTGCAAGACAGACGCCCTACGGAAACCGGGCGGTCGAGCGTCGGCGCAAATTCGGGTTGCGTGCCGCGGAGCGCGGCCCATCACTCGTCCGAACTTTCCCGCATGGCGTTCAATCTGAAAAAAGTGCTGAAGGCGCTGCTGCTTTCGACGAACCAGCCGCTCGCGATCAAGGACATCCAGGCGGCGTTCACGCGGTTTCACGAGACGCAGCTTCCGCTGGCGGAAGTCGCGTCGAGCGACGCGCAAGAGGCGACGAGCGATGCAGCGTCGGCGGGCGGCGAGGCCCAGCCGACCGGGGGCGCGGAAAATCTGCCTGAGGCCGCGACGTCCGTCGTCGAGGAAACGGCGGAGGTCGTCGCCGACGCGCCGCAGGATCCGGAACTTTATGGCGAAGTGCCGTCGCTCGTGACGGCGACGCAGATTCGCGAAGCAATGGACGAGATCGCCGCAGACCTGCGCGCGGCGGATGACGGACTGCTGTTGATCGAGGGCAATGCCGGCTACCGCATCGTGACGCATCCGCGTTTCGCGCGCTGGGTGCGCATCCTGCGACAGGAGCCACCGCCGGTGAAGTTGAGCCAGTCGTCGATCGAGACGCTCGCGGTCATCGCATATCGCCAGCCGGTCACGCGCGGCGAGATCGAGACGATTCGCGGCGTGTCGGCCGAGGCCGGCATCAACAAGCTCCTCGAGCGCGAACTCATCTACATCGTGGGCCGCGCGGACGCGCCGGGCCGGCCGATCCAATACGGCACGACGGATCAGTTTCTCGAATTCGTCGGCATCAAGTCGATCGACGAACTGCCGGCATCGGACGTGTTGTCGTCGCGGCAGATCGACGAGTGGTTGAAGACCTCCGAGAGCGCGCACCGGCCGAACGATTCCGACATGGGCCTCGCGGACGAGCAGTTGCCGCTCGAGGGCGCCGCGCCCCAGCCGGCGGCCGAGGCGGAAAACCCGACGCAAGGCTGATCATGGACCTCGAACCGATTCGCCAGAAAATCGATTCGCTCGACAAGCAACTCGTCGAGCTGCTCAACCAGCGGCTCGCGCTCGCGGCGGAAATCGGAAAAGTGAAACGGAGCGCCGGCGGGCAGATCTACGTCGCGGAGCGCGAGGACGCGGTGCTGCGCAAAGTCACCGGCCAGAACCAGGGCCCGATCAAGAACGAGGCGCTGCAGGCGATTTATCGCGAGATCATGTCGGCCGCGATCGCGTTGGAGAAGCCGCTGCTGATCGCGTATCTCGGGCCGGAGGCGAGCAACACGCACGCCGCGGCGCTGAAAAAATTCGGCGCGAGCGTCGACTACCACGCGATGGCGACGGTGAGCGACATCTTCACCGCGGTGGAAAAAGGCGAGACCGACTACGCGGTGATCCCGATCGAGAATTCCACCGAAGGCTCCGTGCGCGAGGCGCTCGACAGCTTCGTCGAAAGCGACCTCAAGATCGTCGCGCAAATTTACCTCGAGATCAGCCACGCGTTGATCTCGACCTCGCCGCTCGAGGAGATCGAGCGCGTCTACTCGAAGGATCAGGCGCTCGCGCAATGCCGGCACTGGCTGCAGCGCCACCTACCGCACGCGCAGCTCGTCGACGCGCCAAGCACGTCGCGTGCGGTGCAGATGGCGAAGGACGAGCCCGGCACCGCGGCGATCGCCGGCGAGCTCGCGGCGGAGCACTACGGCGTGGCGGTCGTCGAGCGTAACATCCAGGACAAGGCGGACAACACCACGCGTTTCTTCGTGCTGGGAAAAAAAGCGTCCGGCGCCGTCGGCAACGGGAAGGACCTCACGAGCCTCGTCGTCTCGCTCGGCGACGAAGCGGCCTCGCACTCGGGCGCGCTGCTGAAAATGCTCATGCCGCTCGCGGAGCGCGGCATCAATCTCTCGAAGATCGAATCGCGCCCGAGCAAGAAGCGCCCATGGGATTATTATTTCTTCCTCGATGTGACCGGCCATTACGAGGAGCCGAACATGAAGGCGGCGCTCTCCGAGCTGAAAAAATTCTGCCCGCTCGTGAAGTGGCTCGGCAGTTATCCGGCAGTGAGTTGAGGCTCGCGGAGAATCGCGGCTGCGCGGCGGGCGAGTCCGGCGGTTTCGCGGACTGAATCACGGGCGAAGCGCCCATGTCCGTCAGACGACGAAGAAAAATCGGCGCGTTACGACCCGTGGAGCAGGAAATAGAGCGCCACGACGACGCCTCCGAGCACGAGGAGCGCGCCGGCGAAATAGAGGAAGCAGCCGCGCCGCACGTCTTCGCGGAGCGATTTTTCGGGCACGCGATACTCCTCGAGAATTTTTTCCGCGAGCGGATCGGCGGGCGCCGGCGCGGAGACCGCGGTCGTCGCCCTCGGCGTCGCGACTGGCGTGAGCGAGACGACGCGCGGGGTGGTGCGCAGGACGGGAGCCGGTGCCGGGCTGGGAGCAGGCGACACAGCGGCGACCGTCGCTTCACCGCTCGATTTTTCCGCCGTGGCGATCTCGGAATCGAGCCACGCGAGGTGTTCCTGCATCAAGGCGCGCTGGCGGCGAAGCTCGTTGAGGCGGTCGGACATCGCGCGAAAAGTTCAGCCGCCGCGGCAGTTGCGGCAACACGCAAACGGTGCGGCAAACACGCAAACGGCGCGGCAGCAATTTTGCCGATCGGCGGCCTCGCTCCGCGCCAAGTAGAATGGAGCCGCGGCGCCCCCGCCGCGGTCTTCGGAGAAACGCGGCGAGGGCGCCGCGTCCCCATGCGCCACACGCTCACGTGAGCGCAAAAAAAAAAGAGCGCCGGATTTTCATCCGGCGCTCGGGAAAGCTATGGCGGCAGGCAGGTCGCTCAGGCGGTGACGACCGACACCATGCGGTGGACCTTGTCGAACTTCAGCGTGCCGTCCTTGAGGGCGAAGAGCGTCCAGTCGCGGCCGGTGCCGACGTTCTTGCCGGCGTGCAGCTTGCTGCCGCGCTGGCGGACGATGATGTTGCCGGCGATGACGGCCTGACCGCCGAACATTTTCACGCCGAGCCGCTTCGAGTGGCTCTCGCGGCCGTTGGTGGATGTGCCCTGACCTTTCTTGTGCGCCATGACGTTGGTGGGTTAAAGCTTCAGGCCTTGATGGAGCTGATCTTGATGACCGAAAGCTCCTGGCGATGGCCGCGTTTGCGCTCCATGCCCTTGCGTTTCTTCTTCTTGAAAACGATCACCTTCTCGCCGCGCTTGTTCTCGAGAATCGTGGCGGAGACGGAGGCACCGGAAAGGATCGGGGTGCCCACCTTGAAATCCGCGCCTTCGCCGGCGGCGAGCACGTCCTTGATCTCGACGGTGGAGCCTTTTTCGGTGCCGGGATAGCGGTTGACGGTGAGAATATCGCCCTCGGACACAGTGAACTGCTGGCCTTGGGTCTTGATGGTCGCCTTCATAAATAAAACTGCGGAATAAGCGGTTTGGCGGAAGCGAACGCAAGGATTATTTGAAAACTTCGCGCGTGCGCAATGAGCTGCGCGCGATCGCCGAATTCCGCCGGCGACGCAGGCCCAAAAGCGCCGCGAGCCCGAGCGCAAAAAGCGCATAGGTCGATGGCTCGGGGACGGGTGTGAAATTGGAGAGCACGACGGAGTTCGACGCAAAAAGGCTGCCCGAGCCGTAGTTCACTTGAAACGAGCCGAGGCCGTCGACCGTGAACAGGCGGCCGCCGTTGGCGACGTTGCCAAATGCACCGGAAAGCGACGAAGCGGTCAGCACGGTGAAGGTATTCGCGCCCGTCAGGAGCGAGTTGAAACTGTTGGTGAACGCCAGATCCAGCGTGGCGCTGCCGAGCGCGGCCGTGCCGGAGACGTTGAGGAAATCGTAGCTCACGCCCGGCGCGACGCCGCCGAGCTCGAAGATCAATTGGGAAACCGACGCGAGGCTCAGGTCGCCGGTGATGTTGAGGTGGCCGGGCTGCGCGCTGCCGCTCGGGCTGCCGACGCTCGGCGAGATGACGCCGGACGAGGCGACGTTGCCCGTCACGGTGCCGGTGCCGATAAGATAGCCGGCGGCCAGATTGAGCCCGCCGTCGAATTGGAGCGCCGCGCCGTTGCTGACCGCCAGGGTGCCGCCGCTCTGGATGAACGAAGAGGAAAATTGCAGCGTGCCGGCGGAGACGTTGATATTTCCGGCGTTGCTGAACGGAATGTCGACGAAGTGAGTCGTGGCGCTGCCGCTCTTGTTGTAGGTGCCAGTGGCGCTGTTGGCGAACGAAGCGAGGTGGTTGCCGTAATCGGCGCGGACATCGGTGCCCACGGCCACAGTGTCGTTGAACGTGCCGTTGTTGGTGAAGGTGCCGCCATCGCCGCTGCGCAGGCGGCCGGTGTCCCATTGGACGGTGCCGTTGTTCACGAACGCGTGGCTATCGAAGTCGTGGTCGGCGTTCGTGGTAATGGCGAAGGTGGCGCCGACTGGAATGGTCGTGGTGTTGCCGTTGTTGAAGGTGCCGCTGGTCCACGTGAAACTGCCGCCGAGCGAAGTGTCGCCTGCGAGGCTGGCGCTGCCGCCAAGCACCAAATTGGAGGACGTGAACAATCCCGTGGCGGTGAACAAGCCGCTGTTCAGCAGCGTGACGCCGCCGCCGTCATACATCGCACCGGCACTGATCGTGCCGCCGGCATCGAGTTTCAGGGTTCCGGCGTTCGTCGTGACGGTGCCCGCATTGTTGAACGGGATGTCGACGAATTGGGTGACAGAATTGCCGGTCTTGAAATAGGTGCCGCTGGCCGTGTTGACGAACGAGGCCGCGTGATTGCCGTAGTCGGCGCGCACATCGGTATCGACGGTAACGTTGTCGTTGAACTGCGCGTTATTGGTGAAGGTGCCGCCATCACCGCTGCGCAATCGCCCGGTGTTCCAGTTGACCGTGCCATTGTTGACGAACGTGTGCGCGTCGAAATCGTGGTCGGCGCCGGTATTAATTTGCAGCGTGGCACCGGCGGCGATGGTGGTCGTGTTGCCGTTGTTGAAGGTCCCGCTGGTCCAGACGAAACTGCCGCCGAGCGAGGTGTTGCCCGCGAGGTTGGCGTTGCCCCCCAGCACGAGATTGTAGGAGGTGAAGAGGCCGCTGGCCGTGAAGGTGCCGCCGTTCAACAACGTCTGGCCGTCGCCATTGTAGAGCGCGCCGGCGCTGATGGTGCCGCCGGCGTCGAGCTTCAGCGTGCCGGCATTGATCGTGACGGTGCCGGCATTGTTGAACGGGATGTCGACAAACTGGGTCACAAAATTGCCCGTCTTGAAATAAGTGCCGCCCGCCGCATTGACGAACGTAGCGGCATGATTGCCGTAATCGGCTCTCACGTCCGTGTCGGCCGCCAGGTTGTCGTCGAAGGTCGCGTTATTGGTAAGGGAGCCGCCGTCGCCGCTGCGCAACCGCCCCGCGCTCCACTCGATGTCGCCATTGTTGATGAAGGTGTGGGCGTCGAAGTCGTGGTCGGCGCCGGTGACGATATTCAAGATGGCGCCGAGTGGAATGGTCGTGGTGTCGCCATTGTTGAAGGTGCCGCTCGTCCAGATGAAACCGCCGCCGAGCGAATTGTTGCCGATGAGATTGGCGGCGCCGCCGAGCACGAGATTGTGCGAGGTGAACAAGCCACTGGCGGCGAACGTGCCGCTGTTCAGCAAAGTCTGTCCGGCGCCGTTGTAGAGCGCGCCGGCGCTGATGGTGCCGCCGGCGTCGAGTTTCAAGGTGCCGGTGTTGATCGTAACGGTGCCGGCATTGTTGAAGGGAATGTCGACGAACTGGGTGACCGAGTTGCCGCTTTTGATGTAGGTCGCGCCGGCGGCATTGTTGAACGAAGCCGCGTGGTTGCCGTAGTCGGCCCTCACGTCGGTATCGGCGGTCAGGTTGTCGCCGAAGGTGGCGTTGTTCGTAAACGTGCCGCCGTCGCCGCTGCGCAACCGGCCGGCGGTCCAGTTGATCGTCCCGTTGTTGATGAGCGCATGCGCGTCGAAGTCGTGGTCCGCGCCGGTGAGAATTTGCAGCGTGGCGCCGGCGGGAATCGTCGTGGTATCGCCATTGTTGAAGGTGCCGCTCGTCCAGATGAAACTGCCGCCGAGCGAGGTGGTGCCGGCGAGGTTGGCATCGCCGCCGAGCACGAGATTCGAGGATGAAAACAAACCGCTCGCGGTGAAGGTGCCGTGGTTCAGGAGCGTCTGCCCGGCGCCGTTGTAGAGCGCGCCCGCGCCGATGGTGCCGCCAGCGTCGAGCTTGAGCGTGCCGGCATTGACCGTGACGGTCCCGGAGTTGTTGAAAGGCACGTCGACGAAATGCGTGACGGCATTGCCGGATTTAACGTAGACGCCGGTGGACGCATTATTGAACGACGCGACGTGGTTGCCGTAATCGGCGCGGAAGTCGGTGTCGGCGGAAAGGCTGTCGTTGAAAGTCGCATTGTTGGTGAATGCGCCGCCGTCGCCACTGCGCAACCGGCCGCTGCTCCACGTGATGCTGCCGTTGTTGACGACCGCGCTGCCGTCGAAATCGTGATCGGCGGTCGTGCCGATCAGCAGATTGGCGCTTGAGCCGATCGTCAGCGTCAACGCACCGCCGGCGGAGCTGTTCAACAAACTTGCGCGCCACTCGGAGCCGGTGCTCGTTATCGTCAACGCGCCGCTGCCGCCCGTGTTCGTGAGCGTGCCGCCGAAGAGATTGATCGACCCGACGGTGACGGAGCCGGATACCGTCACGGTTCCTGTCGAGAGCTGTGGCGTTTCGGTGCCGCCGGGGATGTGGCTGGTGGACCAGCCTGCTGGATTCGTCCAGTCGATCGCATCCGAACTCGGCGTGACGATTTGCGCGACGCTCGCGCCGGCAAGGCAGAGACCGAACGCGCACAAGATGCCGCGGCTGCACGCGCCGCGTCGGCGGAGAGGCAACGTGGGTTGTTGCCGGCGATGGGGAAACATCGTCACGGTTGCAACTGATGGGCGTGAGACAGCGGCCTCGCGACCAAAAAAGAGTCGAATTCAGGCTAGGCCTGATCGGTTCCGAATTTCGGCATCGGAAACTCCGCGATGCCCGGGTGGGCGGCGTTCGCGGCGGCGTAGGGGAGCGACCACGCGACGGCGTCGCGCCAGCTCAAATGACGCTCGTAGCGCGCGTGCAGCATGCAGGCGAGCATCACGTCGCCCGAACCGGTGGCGGAAACCTGTTTCACCACGGGCGGATCGATCGGCTCGGGATCCTTGTGCTCGTCCATGAACCACACCGGCGCGCCGCTGTCGCTCACGACCCAGCGCCGCACGCGGAAACGATCGCGGCTGCCGCGCAGCAGCTCCGACGCGGATTTCTTTTTTTCCGCCGGAGGAAAAAGCGTCGTGAGCTCGGTGCGATTCACGCGCACGAGCGCGGCGGCTTCGTTGGCGAGCCACGCGAGCGGCGGGCCGTAGGTGTCGACGATCAGTGCGCCGCGTTCCGGCCAGCGGTGGATCGCGGCGCGCAGCACGTCGAAATCCGGCGAATCCCATCCGGGCAGGCTGCCGCAGAGCGCGAGCACGCCGCCGGGTTGCTCGTTCAAAAAATCCGCGCATGCGCGCACCGCGGCGGCGTCGGGCGCGGCATCGGGCGCGAGAAACGTCGTCTCGGCGTGGCCGCGTCCGCGCACGACGGTGCCGGTGCGCGTCGGCGCCGCGCTGGCGAAGGCGCGCACCGCGAAGTTTTTCGCGCGCAGCCACGCTTCGCATTCGGCGCCGGTGAAGCCGCCGGCGAAGCAGAGCGCGGTGTTGGCCGCGCCGAGGCGCGTGAGCATCTTCGATACGTTGATGCCCTTGCCGCCGACCTGGAACGTCTCGCGCACCGCGCGCTGGGTCTGGCCCGAACCCCACGTGTCGAAATCGAGCGTGCGCTCGGCGAGCAGATTGCCCGTGAGCGTGAAAATATGCGGCACCGCGCTCATCGCGTTTTTTTCTCCGGGCGGTAGAACACGTAATTCACGAGGAAGTCGAGGCCGAGCACGCCGCTGAGCGTCCGGATATTGCGCATCGCGCCGAAGACCATCGTGAGCGGGCTCGCCTGCGGTTCGTGCACTTTCAGGAGCAGCACGCAACCCGCGACGGCGATCAGCGGCTGCACGAGAAACACCGCGTGATACACCGCGAGCGCATCGCTCCAGCGCGCGAGCGCCGCCTGCAACACCATGCCGCCCACGATCGGTGCGAGGGCGGCGGCGAGCGAAGTGATCGCGAGGTTGAGCCCGATCGCGAGGCTCTTCGCCTCAAGCGGAATCAGGCGCAGCAGGATCGTGAACTGCCCGAGCACGAAGCCCGCGCTCGCGATCGCGCCCATGCTCGTCATGCCGCCGAGCGCCCAGATCACGTAGATCATCGTGCGGCTCTGCGGCACGAGGAAGCACCAGAGAATATTCACCACCTGCCACACCAGCAGCGACACCGCCATCACCGGGCGATTGCCATAGCGATCGAGCAGCCGGCCCCACGCGGGCAGCGCGAGCGCGCCGCCGAGCGCGGAGACGGTGGAAAAAATCCCGACGTCGAACGCCGAGAGCCGAAGCTGCTCGAACATGAACACCTGGTAGAACGGCCCGAAGCAATTCGCCGCGAACGACCACACCGCGCCAAACGCGATGAACCACAGCAGCGAATACGAGCGGCGCAGCACGCCGACTTGCGCGCGCAGCGGCAGCGGTGCGGTCTCGACCGGCCGGTGCACGCGCGTCGGGCTCATCCATTGCCAGTAGATCGAAAACACGCGCAGCACCGCGGAGCCAGCGATCACGGCCTGAAAGGCGGGCACCGCATAATCCCAGCGCGCAAGCACCCAGCCGGTCGCGAGCAGGAAAAGCAGCACGGAAATTTGCAGCAATCGGTTGCGGCGGCCGAAATATTTTCCGCGCAGCCGCGCCGGCACCCATTCCTGAATCCACGCGTTCCATGTCACGCCGGCGACGGCGCCGAAGAGACTCGAGACCAGAAACCAGCCGATGAACCAGCGCGCGGCGATCTCGGGCTGGTCACGCGGGATGTGACCGAGCAGAAACGCGAGCGCGATCCAGCAAAGCAGGTTGAGCGTCGCGGCGAGGACGGTGAGCGTCTTCGGCGGCCGCCACCGCGTGATCGCCGGCACCGCGAAAATTTGGAGGAAGTTGGCGAGAAACGGCATCGCGGTGAGCAGGCCGATCGCGGGCTTCGGCAACACCCACGCCTTCGTCACGAGCGCGGTGAGAAACACATTCACCGGCAGCGACATCGTGACGATCGGCATCGCGGCAAAGCCGTCGCGGATGCAGAGGTCGAGGCTGCGCTCGAGATCGGCTTTGCGAGTGGCGGCGATGGTTGCGTTCAAAGGACAGGTGATTCGAATGAAAACGGAATGAGACCGACCATCGAAGCAAAAGTGCTGCAAGCGAAGAAAACGGTGGCCCTCGCGCGCTGGCTGCTCGGCAAACATCTCGTGCGGCGTCTGCCCGACGGATGCGAGGAGGCGCGAATGATCGTCGAGACCGAGGCGTATCACGGCGAAAGCGACCGGGCGTGCCACGCGCGCGCCGGCCGCACGAAGCGCACCGAAGTGATGTATGGACCGGGCGGCGTCTGGTATGTCTACCTCTGCTATGGCATTCACGAGATGCTGAATCTCGTCGTCGGTCCGCGCGACTGGCCCGCGGCGATTTTGATCCGTGGCGTCGAGGGCGCGATCGGCCCCGGCCGCGTGACGAAGGCGCTCGCGATCGATCGCCGGCTCAACGCGGCGTCGGCGACGGATCCTGCGAGCGGCTTGTGGCTCGAGGATCGCGGCGTGCGTGTGCCGCGTGCGCTCGTGAAAAAAACGCCGCGCATCGGCGTCGATTACGCCGGGCCGATCTGGTCGATGAAGCACTGGCGCTTCATGATCACGGATGGCGAGCGTTTGTCGGTCGCGCGTGGGCCTTCACCTCAAACGCGGCGTCTGCAAGACAGACGCCCTGCATCGCAGAGGTGATCGCCTGTCGAACGTCGGCGATGGAGATCGAACTCAAGTCCGGGCCGCAGTGCAGCACGCGCACGTGCGGCGCGGGCGGCGACCACATCGCCGGATCGGTCGGGCCGAACAACAACACGCTCGGCACGCCGCACGCCGCGGCGAGATGACTGATGCCGGAATCGTGACCGAGAAAAAGGCGACAATGTTTCAGTTCGGCGACGAGCGTTTCGAGCGGGAGATTTTCTGCGAGACGCACCTGGGAACCCAAGCCGGCGTCGGCAAGCGGTCGCCACGTCTCTCGCTCCGCTTCGCCGAGGATGAGGAGAAGCGGCGCGTCAAGTTCCGCGATGAGTTCGCGCCAGCGAGCGATCGGCCAGTTTTTTCGCGGCGACCCGCTGCCGGGATGGACCGCGATGCAAGGCAGGGTTTGGCGGCCGCGCCCGATTATTTCTTCGTCGAGCGCGAACCAGAATTTTTCCGCGACGAGGCCGCGTTCGCGCAACGGCTCGCAGTAGTGCGCGGCGGCGGGCGCGCATTGCGGCATCGCTTCGGCGGCGAGAAATTTCTGTCCGGCGCGACACGGAAAATGCCCGCGCAGTTCGCCCTGCGGATCCGGCCAGTAGTTCACGACAAGATCGAACTCCGCCAGCCACGCGCCGAGCGCGGCCGGCAGCGGCGCCGGGTCGAACAACGCGCTCCAGCGCGCTTCGTGCTGCGAATGCACGCGATCAAGCAGGCCGCGATGCAGCGCGAGCGCGGCGGCGGCGGCGTTGCCGACGAGCTCGATGTGCGCCTCCGGCCAGCGCCGGCGCAGCAACGCGAGCGCGGGCAGCGTGACGATGAAATCGCCGAGCGCGCCGCCTCTAAGGACGAGAATCCTTCGCATCGGGCGCAGCCGAGGTCGGGCCTTGATACGATTCGAGCGTCGCCGTGCCGGTGCCGATCTTGAACTCCACCTCGAAACGCACCGGCAGATGATGGCTGTCCTGCGCGATCCACACGCGCACGGTGCTGCCGCGTTTGAACATTCCCTTCGCGTCCGTTTTTTCCATCCGCGGCTCGAGCAGCAGCGTGTTGAACGCACCGAGCGTGGTGTGCACTTCCTCGTAGCGGATCGCGTGAATCGTGAGCTGATAAAAATCGTCGTCGAAGAGCACGAGCGCGTCGCGCGCATCGCCGGGCTTCATGTCCCACGTGCGCGTCTGCAGCAGGCCCATGATCAGATCCATCGGATCGCCTTCGGGAATCGGAAACGCCCGCGGCCCGGCGGTATCGGCCGGCGTTGTGTAGCTCGCCGTGTGCGTGGCGTAGTCGAAGATCACCGTATGATCCGTCTTCTTGCTGCGGGTGGCCGAAGTCTCGTGCAGCGTGAGCAGTTTGCCGGTGGTCAGGTCGAACACCGATTCGGAGCGCGCGTCGAAGGGCAGCAGCAGGCGCGCGAGCCGGCGCGTCGCCGTCGTCGTGATGACCTTCAGGCGCGGCTCGGCGGATGCGGTGTCGCGCTGCGCGTCGATTTTGATTTCTCCGGCGCCCATGACGACGGCCCACGAAACGCGGTAGCTGAGGTGTTCGCCGTCCTCGAGGGGAAACGCCGGCGCGGCGTGGGCAGCGGAAACAAGCGCGAGCAACGACAGGCAGACTCTCATCATGATGCGACAGAAGGTCGTAAATCCGCCGCAAATGGCAGCGCAAAAATCCGATTCGCCGCGATCGCCCAGAGAATTTCGCCCGGCGCGCGGCGAGAATTCCACGGCGTGCCGGCCGCCCACGGCGAAAACGCGGGCAGCACGAGCCGCCGTGGACTGGCGACGAGCGCGGGAAGCTTGACGTTGCCGCCCGCGCCATCGCTCCACGAGGCCGCGGGATGATGGTGGCCGACAACTTCGACGACATCGGGCGGAACCGGCACGGCGAGGTCGCCGTGGTGAAAGAAAAACCCCGCGCGGTGCAGCGAGCGTGAACGAGCGGCCGGCCAGCGACGGTCGTGATTGCCGGCGAGGAGCGTGATGGGAATTTTTGCGCTCGTCAGGAAACGCTCCGCGCGCGCGGCGCCTTCGGCGGCGTGCACGATGTCGCCGAGCCAGAGCATTTCCGCCGGCGCATAGTCGGCTACGAGCGCGTCGAGCCGCTGCTCGATCTCGTCGTCGCCCCAGCTCGGGAGCAGATTGCCGCGCGCGCGATGACTCGCCGCGTAGCCCCAGTGCAAATCCGCGAGGACGAGAAGCCGCTCGGCGGCGAACCACACTGCGAGCCGCGAATCGAGCCACACGCCGGGCTGGATTTCGGCGCGCGCAGGCGCGTGGGAATGGAAGCGAGACGGCCGCATGTTGCTTCAGCGGGCGAGCGGCGCCGTCAGCGTCCCATACATCTCGTGATAGAGTCGCTCGATCGTTATTTCCGGATCCTCCAGAGTCATGGTTTCCTTGATGCGGCTGACGTAGATGCCAAAAGAAAATGGGCTCACGCGAGCGATTTCGCGGCAGTCCCACGGCAGCGTGTCGACGGTGTCGAGAAAGGCCAGCGCGCGCGGCAGATCGAGAAAGCGATGCGTCGCCTCGACGTAGGCCTCCGCGAGCAACGGGTGGTCGGGCTCGTGCTGGCGCAGCACCTCGAAGATGATTTCCGAGCTCCATTGCAATGCGCGCGCACCGCGCTCCTCGCCGCGCACGCGGCGCGGCACCATCAAACCCGTTTGCGCGACGCCGCGGAACTGGACTTTGACGAGATTGCTCTCACTCAACGCGAGCCGAAGCGCGTCCTCCGCGCCGGCGCGCCGGAAGAGCGGCCGCAATTCCTCCACGCTCATCGCCTGAAATGGTTTCAACGTGAGCAGGAACCCGTAGTCGTCGATTGTCGTGAGCGCGTTGCCGCCCTTGGTCTCGTGCACGCGCTGTGCGACGATGCGCGAGAGCGCGTCGTTGGCGGACCGGCCGATGAGCGCGTGAAAGAAATAGTGAACCAGCCCGCGCTGATCGTGGCGCTCGATCAGGAAAAAGTCGCCCGTCGGAATGCGCGAGACCTGCGCCTGCAGCGCGAAGTGCTCGACCAGCGCGCGGGCATTCGGCGCGGAGAGGTGGTATTCGGATTGGAGCCAGGCGAGCGCTTCGCCGTGAGGCGGAAGCGGCGAATCCGACCTGAAAAGCCGGCGCGCGACATCGGCGCGCAGGCGGACGACTTCGTCGGCGAGACCGGACGCGAGTGGAAATTTGTTCGCATACCAGCGCGGCACGGTAGGCACGGAGCTCTCGGCAGGCGCGACTTTGGCGGTGAGCAGTTTGGCCTGGAGCAGACGAACGCAACGGCCTTGGAAAACAAACACGTCGCCCGGCCGCAGTCCCTTCATGAACGACTCCTCGACCTGTCCGAGTTTGCGGCGGCCGAGCTGGACCGTGACCATGCTCTCCGTCGCGATCGTGCCGATGTTCTGGTAGAAATCGCGCGCGATCCGCGGCGCGGCGAGGACGAGGTGGCCTTGAGGGTGGCACGGGGATTCTGCTCGTATTTTCGATCCCACGGGCGAGACGCCCGTGCCACCGGCAATCCGCACTTTGCCGAAGAGCCCGGAATAATTTTTCTCCAGCGAAGCGCCGCCGCCCTCGAGATAACGCAGCACCCGATCGAAGAGCGGACGCTCGAGCGCGCGAAACGGATAGCTGCGGCGCACGAGCGCGAACGCTTCGTCGGGCGTGACGCTCTCGAACACCGCGAGGCCGACCAGCGTCTGCGCGAGCACATCGAGCGGGTTGTGGTGAATCTTCACCGGCTCGAGCGCGCGCCGCTCCATCATCTTCGCCGTCACGGCGCACTCGGCGAGGTCGTTGATGTTGCTCGCGACGAGGACGCCGTGGCTCGTCTCGCCCATCGAGTGGCCGGAGCGGCCGATCCGTTGCAGCGCGCGCGAGACGCCCTTTGGCGCCGAGACCATCACGACGGTGTCGATCGAGCCGATGTCGATGCCCATCTCGAGCGACGTGGAGCAGACGACCGCGCGCAATTCGCCGCGCTTGAGCCGGTCCTCGACGTCGAGCCGCACCGTGCGATCGAGCGACGCGTGGTGCACTTCGATTTTCTCGGCGAGCGGTGGGATGAGCTGTTTCAACCGCAGGCCGATGTGCTCGGCGCCGGAACGCGTGTTGGTGAAGATGAGCGTGGTGCGTTTTTGTCCGAGCAACGCGCCTAGCTCCGCGAGCATGCGCGAGGCGGTGTAGCCTGCGGGCGGATAGGCGCGATCGCGCAGCGGCGAGAAGACCACGATGCGCGCCTTCTTGCGCTCCGTGACTTCGGCGATGCCGCACGGCCGGCCCGGGCCGACGAGAAATGCGGCGACGGTCTCGAGCGGGGAGACGGTGGCGGAGAGGCCGACGCGGACGATTTTCGATTCTGGATTCTCGATTTTGGATTTCGCTTCGGCGCCATGGACGCCCTCCGTGCGAATCGAAAATCGGGAATCTAAAATCGAAATTTCCTCCAGCCGCTCTGCCGCAACCGCGGCCATCGAGCCGCGCTTGTTCTCGGCGAGCGCGTGCAGTTCGTCGACGATGAGAAAGCGCGCTTCGCGAAGCGCGGCAAGCCAGCCGGGCTGGCTGAGCAGGAGCGTGAGACTCTCGGGCGTGGTGACGAGAATGTGCGGCGGCCGGCGGCGTTGTTGCGCGCGTTCCTTCGCGGTCGTGTCGCCGGTGCGCGCGGCGACGCGCAGCCAAGACCAGCCGAGCTCGTCGAGCGGCTGCTGGAGATTTTTGCGCAGGTCGTAGGCGAGCGCGCGCAGAGGGGAAATGTAGACGGCGACGATCCCGGCCGGGAGCTCGTCGCGATCGCGCGCTTTCGCGAGATAGTCGAAGACGCCGAGAAACGCGGCGAGCGTCTTGCCGCTGCCCGTCGGCGACGAGAGCAGGAGCGAGCGGCCGGCGAGAATTTCCGGAATGGCGAATCGTTGCGCCGGAGCGAACTGCCTGAAACGGCGCCGAAACCATGTCGCGAGCTCCGCATGCAACGCGGCGAACAAGGCAGGTTCGTCGAGAGCCGGGGATTCGAGACGCGAGAACATGAGGGCAGAAGCTTCCTCGTTCCGCCTCCGACTTCAAATGGATGATAAAAGCCGTCGATGGATTTCACCAAAGGAAAAATCCACCCCGTGCGGCTCCGCCCAATCGTCTCCGCTGCGATCTTCCGGCGCGGCCTGCGGTCGGCGGAATCGAATCAATCCTGGATCACTTCCGCCACGCGCAAGAGCGGCGCGCTGGCGGCGAGATCGGAGCGTTTCAAGTTGTTGAGCGCGAGACGGAGCTTCACCTGTCCACCGCGGTTGAACAACTGCACATGTCCGCCGAGGTTGAGAAAGCCGTCGGAATCGCCGACCATCAAGATGGGCTTTGTGCGCAGCGTTGTGATCGTTTGGGTGACGCGCGCGATGTCGGCCTTCGAGAAGAACGCCACCTGACAATCGGTGAACTGCTCCACGCTGTGGACGAGACGCACGTCGATCGGGTGCTTGCCCGCCACCTCGCCCTTGGCGGCGTCGACGAGAAAAGGGCCGACCGGATCGCCGGCGAGACAGCAGATCACCAGAGGCGCGTCCTCGGCGGGAAACGCGGTTTCGGGCCACTTGATGAAGCGCGTGAGATTCAGCACGAAGACGGCCTGGACTTCCTGCTGTTGCGCCGGCGCGGCATGGCCGGGCGGAACAAACCACGCGAACAAAATGGCCAGCGCAGCGCAGCCGCGGCCGATCCCGGCAACGAGCGACGATTTCAGTAGCGCCATGTGAGTTTCAGCGTGCCGCTGCGGTGCACTTGCTCATTGAGGCTGTTCGTCGTGATGAAATCCGCATGCTGACGGTCGAGCAGGTTGCGCGCCGTCAGGCCGATTTCCCACTGCGGGCTCGGCCGCCAGCCGATGCGCACATCGAGCGCCTTGTAGCCGGGCAGGACGGGATTCGGCAGCGCGCTGACGTAGCGGAGATAGGTGTCGAATTCCCAGTTGTGCGGCAGGTCGAGGTGCGCGCTGAGATTGGCCACGTGCGCGGGGTCGTCGCCCTCGGCGCTGCCGTTGGTCGTATCGTGGCTTCCCGGATCGCGCGAGAATTCGAGATGCAGATAACGATAACTGCCCTTGAAGAAAAGCCGCGCGAACGGCTGATACATCACCTCCAGTTCGGCGCCGTAGGAATCCGCGTCCAGCTCGTTCTTGAAGGTCTGCGGAAGCACGGTCGCGCCCGCGGGCTCGGTGCTGCGCACATTGTCGTATCGATACGCGAAAGTGGACAACGACAGCGTCAGGTTCGATGCCGGCTGCTGGCGCACGCCGAGCTCGGCGACGAGGGCGTCTTCGGTTTTGAAATCGTCATTGGCCTCGAAAAACGTCGTGCTGCCGAAGCGGAAAACGAGGTCGCGGTCGATTCGCACCGGCGTGCGCACGGCGCGCGACACGGCGCCCCAGACGGTCGTGCGGCTCGCGGGCGTCCACGCGAGGCGCACCGTCGGCTGAAATTCGAAACCCGAAAACGAATTGTGCTCCGTCTCGAGGCCGAGCGTGAGCGCCGCCAGGTGCGGAACAAGCTGGGCGGTGTCATGCACGAAGAGCGAGAGCGTGTGGATCGTGCGCTTCGGCGGATCGAGCTGGGCGACGCCGATGTTGCCGATATTGTCCCACGAGACGTTTCCATTGGTGCCGACGAGAAAGTCGTTTCGCCCGCGGACGGCATGATATTTGAAGGCGGCGGAGACCGTGTTGCGGAGCTCCTCGAACTGCAGGGGAATGAGCTGGTAGGTGTGGTCGAAACAAGCTTCGGCCTGCACGTCGGAATCGTTCGGGAGCATGCGCTGCCAGCGGCCGAGCACGTTGAAGCCGTTGTTTTCCGCCTGCAGCCGGTCGAGAGGAAGATCCTGATTGGTGTAATAGTCTCCCTGCAACGTGAGCGTGGTGTTCTCCGGGCGCAGCGCATCGACGCGGAAGCCGGTTTGCAGAAAATCGGTCGCGGGCTCGGCGCGCCGGCCGCTGGCGTCGTAGGTCCAGTCGGTTTGAAAGTATTTCAGATAGGCGCGATAAAAAGTGTTCTCGTTCCATTTCCCACCGTAGCGCAGCGAGACGAAACCCGGATCCTCCGTGCCGGCGCCGGCGCTCACCAGCCAGCCCTGCGTGTCCCAGGCCGGCTTCGTGAGAATCTGGATGAAGCCGTTTACCGCGAATGCGCCCCACAACGCGACCGGCCCGCGCACGACCTCGATGCGATCGATGTCCTCGAGCAGGACATCCTGCGCGCTCCACGTGACGCCGGAGAAAAATGGCGTGAAAAGGCTGCGGCCGTCCAGGGCCACGGAAATCTTGTTGGCCGCCAGCACATTCATGCCGCGGATGCTGACGGCCCAGCTGCGCGCGCTCGACTGGCCGACGTGCACGCCGGTGGCGAGCCGCAGGGCGTCGGGGATGTTCTGCACGCCGGCGCGGCGAATTTCCTCGCCCGTGATGATGTCGACGCCGCTCGCCACCGTCCAGCGCGGCTCGTCCTTCCGCGAGACGGTGGAAACGTCGAGATTCACCAGCTCGTCGAGCGAGAGTTGCTTCAACGTGGCCAGCTGCGAGCCGGCCGCGCCGCCTTGCGCGCGAACGCCGGCGACGAAAATGACGATGAAGCCGAGGAAGGCCGCGTGGCGAAATCGTGGGCTCATGGCGGGGCTGAAATTCACTCGGCCTCGCGCGCGACCCGCGGCGGCAGCTCGTTGTGCACCGTCCAGAAAATGCTCAACTGGGTGACGGCCTCGATGAAGGAGGAAAAATCGACCGGTTTCACCACGTAGGCGTTGGTGCCGAGTTTGTAGCTCTGCAACAAATCGCTCTCCTCGCGCGACGACGTGAGCATCACCACGGGGATCGAGCGGAGCTTGGCGTCGTTTTTCATGCAGTGCAGGACTTCGAGGCCGTCGACCTTGGGCATCTTGATGTCGAGCAGGACGAGGGCGGGATCGCCCGCGACGCGATGCGCATAGGCGCCACGGGCGTAAAGGTAGTCGAGCGCCTCGGCGCCGTTGCGCACGACCACGACCTCGTTGACGAGATGGTTCGTCTGCAGCGCGTTCAGCGTCATTTCGATGTCCAGCGGATTGTCTTCCGCGAGGAGGATGTTCTTGGGTTCACTCATGAGTTTTTTGACGGCGCGGAGCTGGCGCGTGCCGTGGCGGATGGCAGCGCGACAAAGAAGGTTGCGCCCTCCTGCAACTTTGCCTCCGCCCACACGCGGCCGCCGTGCCGCTGCACGATGCGCCGCACGGTCGCGAGACCGACGCCGGTGCCTTCGAATTCGTCGCTGTGGTGCAGGCGCTGAAACACGCCGAACAGCTTGTCGGCGTATTTCATGTCGAAGCCGGCGCCGTTGTCGCGGACGAAGATCACCGTCTCGCCCGCATCGCGGCCGTCGGCGCCGAGCTCGATGCGGGCTTCCGCGCGCTGCCGGGTGTATTTGACGGCGTTGGCGAGCAGGTTCGCGAACACCTGTCGCAACAGCGCCGCATCGCCGGAGACGTGGGGCAGGGCGGCGACCCGCCAGGTGATGTGCCGGCCGTTGATTTCCGCCTGGAGGCTTTGGCGGATTTCTTCGACAAGCTCGTTCAGTTTCACGGGTTCGCGGCGCATCTCGGATCGGCCGAGGCGGCTGAACGTCAGCAGGTCGTCGATGAGCTGCCCCATGCGCGTCGCCGAGTCCTGGATGACGGCGACATAGCGCCGACCCTTGTCGTCGAGCGACCGGCCCGCGTGCTGCTCGAGCATGACGGCGAAGCCGCCGATGTGGCGCAGCGGGGCGCGCAAATCGTGCGACACCGAGTAGGAAAACGCCTCCAGCTCCTGGTTCGCCGCGCGCAGCTCGGCCGTCCGCTCCAGCACGCGCTGCTCGAGCTCCTGGTTCAATTGCTGAATGCGACCGAGCATGTGGTTGAAGGCATCGGTCAACTGGCCGATCTCGTCCGCGCTTTGCCTGACGGCCCGCACGGAATAATCGTGGCGATCGGAGACGGCGCGCGCCGTCTCCGCGAGCGCGAGGATCGGTTCGGAAATCTGGCGCTGCAGGGCGCGGGAAACGAAAAACGCCAGCGCCAGCGAAGCCAAAACCACAAGGGCGCCCGTGCCGGCGAAAAGCTTCAGCCTTTCATACATGGCGCCCAGGTCGGAGCGGAGGTATAGCGTGCCGAGCCGTTTTCCGTTGCGCATCACCGGCTGGAAGATCGCGAGCCCGCCGCCGACAAAATGCCGCCCGTCGGTGTCCGGCGCCGCGGGAATCATCCCCTCGGCCAGTGCGGCGGGATACCGCGCGAAGAGCGCCCCTTGCGCGGTATAAAGGCCGCCGGCGACGATGTGCCGGTCCGCGGCGAGCGCCGCGAGGATCTGCTGCGCATCGTCCGCGCTGTCGAAGGCCAGCGCCGCGGTGCTGTTGTTGGCGATGACTTCGCCGAGCAGATCGAGCTGCGACACCGTGGTGCGCCGGAACGTCCAAAACTCGTATATGAAATACGACAGGCAGGTCACCATGACGACGGCGCCGCAGGTCACCAATAACATGACCATCAGCTTGCGGCGAATCGGCGGGGCCTGTGGGAACATGCGGGCGAGTCGTGGGGAGCCTCGGAACATGTGCGGCGAAGCGGAGAAGCGAAAGGGCAAAAAGCAAACCGCGCCGGCTACCGGGATTCCGGTAATCGACGCGATTGGCGGCGGCCGCGGCGGCCGATCAATATTGCGCGCAGATTTGACCGCCTTGGAAAACGGCGCCGTCAATGAAAAGCCGGGAGCGTTTGCATTTTCGATCTACATACATTTTTTCCTTCACCCCCTTGCTTGTCGCCGGGCAGGCGGCTGACCAACGGCCCGGCGGTGCCGCCGCGGCGCTTCCGCGCGGCGTATTTTTCGTGTTGCCCCTATGAAAATCCTGCATCTCGAAGACAATGCCTGCGACGCGGAACTGATCCACGGTGCTTTTCGGGCGGAATGGCCGGATTGCACGATTGAAGTGGTGGCCAGCCGCGACGACTATACGGCCCGCCTGCTCGCCGGCGGACACGATCTCATCGTATCGGATTTCAAGCTCGTCAATTTCGACGGGCTCGCGGCGCTGAAGCTGGCGCGCGAAAAACAACCCGCCACGCCCTTTGTTTTTCTTTCCGGTACGATCGGGGAGGACCGGGCGATCGAAGCGCTGCGCTCGGGCGCGAGCGACTACGTGCTGAAAGACCGGCCGAAGCGGCTGATTCCGGCCGTCCGCCAGGCGCTCGAGAATGCGCGCCAGGTGCGCGAGCGGCAGGCGGCGGAGGAGCAACTGCTCCGCGTGCAGCGGCTCGAAAATATCGGGATGCTGGCGGCCGGCATCGCGCACGATTTCAACAACGTGCTCGCGCCCGTGTTGATGGCCGTCTCGCTGCTGCGCGACCGGCTGACCGCCGCAAACGAGCAGAAGCTGCTTTCCAGCATCGAAAAAAGCGTGGAGCGCGGCACGGGCTTGATCCGGCAGATCCTCGGTTTTGCGCACGGCGTGACCGGCGAGCCGCAATTGATGCAACCGAAGCATCTGTTGCGCGAACTCACCGACGTGATGCACCAGACTTTTCCGAAGGAGATCCAGATCGAGAGCCGGATCGAGACCAACCTCTGGCCGCTGCGGATCAATCCCACGCAGCTTCACCAGGTGCTGCTCAATCTGTGCGTCAACGCGCGCGATGCGATGCCGCGCGGCGGCACGCTGCATTTGTGCGGATCGAACCGTGAACTCGACGACGTGAGTGCGGCGGCGATTGCCGGAACACGGCCGGGCTCATACGTGGTTTTCGAAGTGATCGACACCGGCACGGGAATACCGCCCGAAATTCTCGCGCGGATTTGGGAGCCGTTTTTCACCACGAAGGAAGCGGGCCGCGGCACGGGCCTCGGGCTGCCGACGGTGCGCGGCATCGTCGAAAGCTACGGTGGCGTCATCTCGCTCCACAGCCGCCTCGGGCATGGGACGACGTTTCAGATTTTTCTGCCGGCTTCGCCGGGGAACGAATTGCTGAACACGGCCACGCCGGGAGCGGCCATCCCGCTCGGCCACGGCGAACTCGTGATCGTGGTCGATGACGACGACAACGTCCGCGATGTCACGAGCGCGATGCTCGTGCGGCACGGTTATCGCGTGCTCGCCGCCGCCAACGGCACCGAAGCCGTGGCGTTGTTCGCCGCGCGCAGCCTCGAGGTGCGCGTGGTGGTGACCGACGTCAGCATGCCTCATCTCGACGGCGTCGCGCTCGCGCGGATCGTGCGCAATCTCAACCCGGCGACGCGCCTCCTCGCGATGAGCGGCCTGCCGGATGCGGCGGAGCGATTGCGCACGCACGAGTTTCCGGGCGCGTTCCTGCACAAGCCGTTCACCGCGGAGACGCTGCTCCGCACGATCCACGAATTGCTCACCGTCCCCGCGATCTCGGGCAATAATTGACTTCGTGACCGCCGGCCACGCGGCGTAGAGCGGTTAAAATAGACTCGCAGCCGCGTCAGACATGTAGGTCGGGGTTTATCCCCGACGCGTCGGGCGTAAAGCCCGACCTACCAAAACGGCTACAGCATTTTTGAAACTGCTCTATATCGTCGCCGGGGCGTCGGTTTGGGCAGGATTGCTCCGCCCGCGGTTGAAAAATCAATCCGAGAGGCGTGGCGGCTCATCCGTAAGCCGCGGCCTCAGAGCGAACGAAGGTGCTGCGCAGCGCGCGACAGATGACGTATCCTATTTTTCCAAGGGCGCGGCCAGCGCGCTGGCGAGTTTCCGACAGGTTTCAAGGGTGTCGATTTCGGCGGCGGTTTTGTCGGTGCGGATGCGCGCGATCCGCGGAAAGCGCAGCGCAAACCCGCTCTGGTGACGATTGCTCGGCTGGATGATGTCGAACGCCACCTCGAGGATCGTGTCGGGCGCGACGACTTTGTAGCGGCCGTGATCCTCGATCGTGTTGGCCAGAAAGTGTTCGGTGAGCTGCGCGATCTCGATGTCGGTCAAGCCCGAGTAGGCCTTGCCAACGGTGAGGAGCCGGTTGTCGTTTTCCTCGTCGCGAATCGCGAAGGTGTAGTCGCTCAGCACGTCGCGGCGCTTGCCGTGGCCGTATTCGACGCCGACCACGACGACGTCGAGCGTCGCGTAGGCTTTTTTCAATTTGAGCCACGCGAGCCCGCGGCGGCCCGGCGTGTAGATCGAGTTCGGATCCTTCGCCATTAGTCCTTCGTTGCCACGTTGCCGCGCGGCGAGGAACGCGGCCTCGATGTCGGCGGTCGTCGTTGCCCGTTGCACCGGCGCCAGACGAAACGGCCGTTCTGCAGGCCGGAGTTTATCCCCGGCCGTTTCGGCAATGTCGGGCGAAAATTCCGAGCCGCCGAGTAGTGTCGCGAGCAAGTCACGTCGCGTGGACAGCGGCTCCTTGAGCAACGTGCGGCCGTCGCGCCACAACAGATCGTAGCAGGAAATCGAAACGGGGATTTCGGCGCCGAGGAAAAAATCGTCGCCTTTGCGGCCGAGGCGTTTTTGCAGCTCGGCAAAGGGCAGGGCGCGCCCCGCGCGCCAGGCGAGCAGTTCGCCATCGACGATGAAGTCGCCGGCGATCGATTGCGCGGCGCGCGCGAGATCGGGAAACTGCGGCGTGATGCGTTTCAAGTCGCGCGAGTAGAGCTCGACACGATCGGCCTGCTTGTGGAGCTGGCAGCGGATGCCGTCGTATTTCTCCTCGAGCCAGACGGGTGGGGTGAGTCGCTCCACGATCGCCGCGGCGGTGGGCTCGGGGCTTGCGAGCATGAACTGCAGCGGGTGGAAGACGCTCAGCTGGATCGCATCGAGCCGATTCTGGCGCGCGGCGCGGGTGACTTCGGCGATGTCGCCGCAAAGCATGTTGGCCTCACGCACGAGTTCGAGCGGCTGGCCGGCCGCCGCCGAGATCGCTTCCTCGACGAGGCCTTCTTTCAGGCCGATCCGCAGCTCGCCGGTGACGATTTTGACGAGATACTTCGCTTCGCGCGCAGAGAGGCGCGCGAGCAGCGTTTGAAAAAGATCGAGCTTCGCCGTCGGCCCGCGCGCGATGGCGATAGCCGCAAAAGCCGCCGCGATTTCGTGCAACGCGATATTTCCCGCCGGTTGGGAAGCGTCACGTAGTGCGTGATGTGTTTCCGGGAGCGAGCTCGCGCCGAGCAGCGCCTCGGTGGCGTCGCCGGCGTCGGCGAAGCGGCGGTAAGCGGCGCGGTAATCGGCTTCGGCGAGCTGGGCGCTGTCGAGCACGGCGCGCTTGATCACGGACCAGCCCAGCGTGAGCACGCGGCCGTCGGATTGCGGAAACGGGCGCGCGGTGAAGAAGAGCGCGGCCAGCGCGGCGTCGTCGGGCGCGAGGCCGGCGAGGTAGGTTTGGAGCAGCGCGATTTTTTCCAGCTTCCGGGGAGTGGCGCGGACCTGCTCGGCGACCGCGGCGAAACGCGCGAAGCAGTTGAGCGCGCTTTCCTGCCGGGCGTCTGTCGTGCCGAAGCCGCTTCCCGCGGGTTGCGCAGACGGCGTCTGCAAGACAGACGCCCTACGATCTGCTCCGATGCCGAGCTCGAGCTGGTTATCCTCGCCGATCGCCCACGCTTCGATGCCGCGCTCGCGCAAGGTGAGCGCGAACTCCTGCGCGAAGCCGTGCAGCGTGAGCACGCGGCGCGGTCGCACCATTTCGACGAAATGCAACAGGCCGGGAAAATCGGTGTGATCGGAAAGCGGGAAAGCGGCGTCGACTTGATGACGATATATTGCGCCGGGATCCATCGCCCAGCCGGTCACGACGGCGGTGCGGCGACGCGGAATCTGGCGGAGAAAGGAGGAGCCGTTGCTTTGCGGCGGGCAGATCACGACGTGGCCCGCCAACTCGGCGGCGGAAAACGCGCGGTAAGCCGGCAACTGGACGCCCATCTTTTCGTAGATGCGCGTGAGGCGAAACGTCTGCGGGTGCAGCATGATCGGCAGCTTCGACTCGGCGAGGCCGCAGAGCAGCTCCTGGCTTTTGCCGAGACTGTAGCCGAAGAGGACGGGCGTCTCGCCATCGTCGAGACACGAATGACAAAACGCCGTGATGTCGTTGAGCACCTGTGCCGTCGGCGGAAAAACGTAGTGCGGCCGGCCGAATGTCGTCTCCATCACGAGCACGTCGGCGCGCGGCGCGACGCATTTCTCGGCGGAGCGACCGGGACGCAACTTGAAATCGCCGGTGAAAAGCAGCGTGCCGTGCGCCTCGTGGGTGAGGAGAGATTGCGCGGAGCCGAAGATGTGGCCGGCGGGATGAAGCGTGACGGCACAGTCGGCGGTGAGTTGTTCGGCGTGACCGAAAGGCAGCACGTGCTCGGTGCAATTCAGCCCGGGCATGCGCGCGTGCATGAGTCGCGACGTGCCGGCGGAGCAGAGAATTTCCCGGTGGGGCGCGACGTGGTCGGCGTGCGCATGCGACACGAATGAGCGTTTTTGCGGAAAATGCGCGTCGAGCCACCACTCGATTTGCGGCAGCCACACACCGGCGCGAAACTCCACCTGCCAGGACATCGGTCCATCGTGTGCGAGGTGCGAGCAACGTCAAAGCGCGCGATGGATTGTGAGGCAGGGCGTCAGGCTTGCTGACGTCTTGAACCGAATCGTGGGTGGCGCGGCGGGCGGGGCCACGTGGCGAAGCGAGCTCGCAACCTGCCGAACCGGCGTCTGCAAGACAGACGCCCTACAGCAATCCCAGCCAGCGGAGCGCGAGCAGGACGACAATGGCGACGCCGGCGCACCACCAATACCACGCGAGGCCGTTCACGCAGCGATCGCGGGCGCGCCGCGTGTCGGACGCGGCTTCATCCGCGAAAATTTCCTCCGGCAGATCGAGCGCGGCGTAGTCGGGCGCGCCGGTCTCGCGCCAGCCGGTGTGTTCGTCGGCGCCGCATTCGGGACACGCTTTCGCGCCGCGCGGGATCGGCGCGCCGCAGTTGGCGCATTCGGCCGGCGGCGGGATTTTCTCAGGCATTCGCGGGCTGAAAATATTTCCGTTTCGCGAGCCGCCACACCGTGACGAAGAACGCCGTCAGCGGCACCGCGAGCAGCATCCCGAGTATTCCGCCGAACGCCGTGCCCCAGAAAAAAATCGCGAAGATGATCGCGACGGGATGCAGGCCGGTGTGATGGCCCATGATTCGCGGCGTGAGAAACCAGCTCTCGATCGCCTGCACGACGATCTTCACGAGCAGCACGAGCCCGACGAGCTGCCAGCCGCCGCCGGGCTGGAAAAACGCGAGCGGCAGCGCCACGCCGAGGCCGATGATCGTGCCGAGATACGGGACGATGTTGAGCAATCCCGCGGCGAGGCCGATGAAGAGGCCGAATTTCAAGCCGACGAGCGTGAAGCCGATCGCGAAGAGCACGCCCATCGCGAGCCCGATCAGGAGCTGGCCGCGGAAGAACGATTCGACGATCGCGACGAACTCGCTCGCGAGAAAGCTGATGTCCTCGCGCACCGTCGGCCGCAGAAACGTGAGGTGCCGGCCGAGATTTTGCGCCGGCTCGCCGCGCATGAGCAGGAAAAAGAAAAGATAGACCGGCACGATCGCGACGTGCGCGACGAAGGCCGCGACGTCGAACACGCCACCGAAGGCCGCGCGCAGCGAGGGAATGGCATGCGCGAGCAGGCCCTTCGCTTCGGCGGCAACCGTCTCGGCCATGTTGTGCACGCTGGGGTTTGCGAGCTGCCGTCGCGCGAGGTCGACCCACGCGGGGTAGTGCTGCTGCACGTAGGCGAGCGCCTTTTCCCAGAACGCCGGCAGAAACACGAAGAAGTCGACGATCTGGTCGACGAGCGGCGGCACGAGCAGCAGGAGCAGACCGGCGACGAGCAACACGAACACGCCGTAAAGCAACACGACCGACGAGCGGCGATGCAGACCGAGGCGCTGTTCGAGTTTTTCGACGAGCGGCCGCAACATCAACGCCAGCACGCCGGCGACGGCGATCGGCCAGAGCACGCCCGAGAAAAACGCGACCAGCCGCCCGAGCACGACGAACGCCGCAATCAACAGCGCGGCCGAGCCGATCAGTGCAAGCAACGTGAGCGCGAAACCGACGATGCGACGCTGGCTGTCGGTCAGCAGGGGCGTCGTGGGCTCGGCGGACATCGCGCACAGACGAGAGGAGCAGGCGAAGGGACGCCAGACCAAAGGTTGGGATGGAGGTGGAGTTGGGGAATGGATGTCCACTCGCTCACGCTCGTGGCTACACTTTTTTAAATATAATCCTGCCACAGAGGGCACAGAGCTGGCGACGGAGACTTTGCAGGGCGCGTGTCTTGCCCGCGCCGCGGCGTCTGCAAGACAGACGCCCTACAGCAGAGAAGGCCGGCTACGTCTGCCGCATCGGAAACGGCACCGCCGTGCGGCCGGTATGGTGACGCCAGAACCAGCGTGCGATCGCCGGCAGCAGGATGATCGCGCCGAGCATGTTCACCAGAAACATGAACGTGAGCAGCAGGCCCATGTCGGCCTGAAATTTGAGGCCCGAAAAATTCCAGGTGCTCACGCCGATCGCAAGCGTCAGGCCGGTGAACACCACCGCGGCGCCGGCGTCCTTGAACGCGACGAACGCCGCGTCCTCGAAATACTCGCCGGCTCGCAGCGCCGCCTGCAGGCGCGCGAAAATGTAGATGCCGTAGTCGACGCCGATGCCGATGCCGAGCGCGACGACCGGGAGCGTCGAGGTTTTCAACCCGATGCCGAGGTAGACCATGAGCGCATACGCGAGGAAGCTGACGATCGCGAGCGGCACGACGATGCACAGCGTCGCGCGGACGCTCCGAAACGTGATCAGGCAGAGCGCGATCACCGCGCCGAAAACCCAGAGGAGAATCGGCCGCTCGGCGGCGGCGACGACTTCGTTGGTCGCGGCCATCACGCCGGCGTTGCCGCTCGCGAGGAGAAATTTTGCCTTCGGCGACGGATGCGCGGCGGCGAAGGCCTTCGTCGCGTCCGTCACCGCGCGCAGCGTTTCGGCCTTGTGGTCGGCGAGAAAAATCATGATCGGCATCACGCTGCCGTCGGAGTTGAGCAGGCCGGTCGACGTCTCGATCGGCGAGACGGCCTGCGCGAGCGCCTGCGGGTTGCGCGGCAGGATGCGCCATTTCAGCGAGCCTTCGCTGTAGCCGGCGTTGACGAGCTTCGCCATGGCGGGGAGCGAGATGACGGATTGCACGCCGGGCATCCGCCGGAGCTCGCCTTCGAACTGATCCATCAGCGTGACGACATCGTAGTCGACGCAGCCGTTCGGCGCGGTCTCGACGATGACGGAGAGGATGTCGACGCCGATGCTGAACTTGGACGTGATCACGCGTGCGTCGCGGTTGTAGCGGGAATTCGGCCGCAGCTCGGGCACGCCGGCCTGCGTGTCGCCGATGCGGATCGCGTCGGCCTTCCAATACGCCCACGCGCCGAGCGCGAACCACGCCGCCATGATCGCGATCGAAGGGCCGGGCCGCATCTTGCGGGCAAGCGTGTCGCAGATGCGATCGGTGAGCTCGCGGCGGCCGGCCACCCAGCGCGCGTAGGAATCGGGCAGGCGGAGATACGAGAGCAGGATCGGCAGCAGGAAAAAATTCGTGATGACGATCACGCTCACGCCGAGGCTGGCGGTGATGGCGAGTTCACGGATCGTCTCGATCTTGATCACGAGCATCGTGATGAAGCCGACGATGTCGGTGCAGAGCGCGACGATGCCCGGCACGATCAACTGCATGAACGCGGCGCGCGCGGCGGTCGGCCCGTCCTGGCCCTTGAAGACTTCGTTGCGAAACGTGCAGATCTTCTGGACGCCGTGGCTCACGCCGATCGCGAAGACGAGAAACGGCACGAGAATCGAAAACGGATCGAGCCCGTAGCCGAGCGCGGTGAGGCCGCCGAGCTGCCACACGACGGCGACGAGCGAACACACGACGGGCGCCGCGGCGAGTTTCCAGCGTCCGGCATAGTTCCAGACGAGCAGCGCGGTGACGACGATCGAAACGGCGAAGAGGAGAAGGACGTTGCGCGCGCCATCGCCGATGTCGCCGATGACCTTCGCGAAGCCGACGATGTGGACGTGGATCGCGCCGCCGCTCTCGCGCTCGACCCGCCGGCGGATCGCCTCGAGGCCGTCGGCGACGCGCGGGTAGTCGATTTTTCCGCCGGTGCGCGGATCGTCCTCGAGCAACTGCGCGCTGACGATCGCGCCGGTGAAATCGTTGGCGACGAGCTGGCCGAGCTTGCCGGATTTCACGATGTTCTCGCGGACCTTCGCGAAGTTCGCGGGCGTGGGCGCGAAGTCGGCCGGGATCACGTTGCCGCCGGAGAAACCGTCCTCGATGACCTCGATGTAGCGGACGTTCGGCGTGAAAAGCGACTGCACCTGCGGCCGGTCGACGGCGGGAAGAAAGGTGACCTCGTCGGTGACGCGCTTCAGTTCGGAGAAAAATCGCTCGTTGAAAATGTCGCCCGAATCGACGGTGAGCGCGACGAGCACGCGGTTGGCGCCGCCGAATTCGCGCTGATACTTGGTGAACGTGCGGATGTAGTCGTGGTCGAGCGGCAGCGATTTGTTGAAGCTCGCGTCGATGCGGAGGTGGCTCGCGAAATACGCCATGACCGCGGTGAGCACCGCGAAGCCGCACACCAGCGGCGTGCGGAAACGGAACATCCAGGCGGTGAAGGCGGAGAGCATCCGTCAGGAAAGTTGGATCGCGCGGCGGCCGAGAAAGGCGCGAGGCGGAGAGTTGAAGCAGGAAGCCAGGAAGCCAGGAAACGATCGGCGCGGCCGTCGGCGTAAAGAGCAGGCGTAAAATTCCTTCCTCGTTTCCTGGCTTCCTGCTTCAAGCGGTTTCATGGCTTGGGCAGGATCGTCGCGCCGGCTTCGCCGAGGGCGAGGAGGTTGCCATCGGGCAGCTCGAGGAGCGCGGCGACGGCGGTCGCGGGCGGCGCGGGCACGGCGGAAAAACTCTGGCCGTAGTCGCGGCTGAGCAGCAGCGTGCGCGCCTGGCCGGCGAGCAGGATGAAGTTGCTGCGCAGTTTCACCGCGGCGGCGAGCAACACCGGCTCGGGCGTGGCGATCTGCTGCCAGCTCGCGCCATCGTCGGTCGAGCGATAGACGCGGCCGCGCAGGCCGTGCGCGATGAGCGTGCGTTTGTCGAGCGGCAGCACGCCGTAGAACGAACCGTCGTAAGGCGCCGGGATCGGCGTCCATTTCGCGCCGCGATCGAGCGAGCGGAGCAGCGTGCCGTGTTCGCCGGCGAGATAGAGCGTGTCCGCCGGGCCGCGGGTGATGCGATTCAGGTGGTAGTCGTCGGCCGCGATTTTTTTCCGCGCCCACGTTTTGCCGCCGTCGGTCGTGACCAAGCACAAGCCGTAGGCGCCGACCGCGATCGCGCGTTGCGCATCGAGCGCGGCGACATCGAGGAACGAGTCTTCCAGCGTGGGCGCGTCGCCCGCGCCTCGCGGCGCGTGCGAGTCGCTCGCGATTTTTTTCCCTTGCAGCTGCTGGCTCCACGTGCGGCCGCCGTCGTTGCTCGCGAGGATGAGCGCGTCGTGGCCGACGGCCCAGCCGTGTTGCGCGTCGGGCGCGAAATCCACCGCGGTGAGCGTGGCGGAGGCCGGCGTGGCGACGCGCTGCCATGTCTGCGCGTTGTCGCTGGAGCGAAGGATGGTGCCGCGCTCGCCAACGACGATCACATCGGCGCCGACGACCGCGCCGTCGAGCAGCAGCATCCGCGCCGCGACGGTTTCGGCGCGAACGGTCGCGGCGGCGAGGGACAGCGCGAGGGCGAGTGCGGCCTGCGCGGCTTGGAACGCGGCGCGATGTTGTCGCAACGCAGGGCGGCGGCGCAGGGCGTCTGTCATGCGGACGCGCTCAAGCTTCGGCCGGCGCTCGTGGCGTCTGCAAGACAGACGCCCTACCGCCTTGGCGCTCGCTCGCAGGAGGACGTCGGCCCTCGCCAGCGGCAGCGAATTCATCGCGACAGGTCCCACGCGCTACCGCGTGCCTTCGCGGCGCAGGGCGTCGGAGGTGAAGTCGGCCGGCGTGCGCTTGATGGCGAAATCATACATCGCGTTTTCGTTATCGAGCCCGATGGCGAGATAGCGGCCGTTTTGCAGGTCGGTGTGCACCTCGAGCGTGCTCCAGAAGGTTTGCGCGTCGTAGTAATTGATGCAGTGCGCCTCGGAGACGCGCCACATCTCGCCGCGGCTGTCGTATTGGTCGGCGACGAGGATCTGCCAGCTGTCCTCGTCGATGTAGAAGGTGCGGCGCGCGTAGAGGTGCGACGTGCCGGGTTTCACGGTGGCGTCGACGACCCACACGCGGTGCAGCTCGTAGCGCGCGAGGTCCTGGTTGATGTGGCGCGGTTTCAGGATGTCGGCGTTTTTGATTTTGTCGCTGTGCAGCCGGTAGGAGTTGTAGGGCACGAGCATTTCCTTTTTGCCGACGAGCTTCCAGTCGTAGCGGTCGGGCGCGCCGTTGAACATGTCGAACTGGTCGCTCGTGCGCTGGCCGTCGGCGTTGGTGCCGGGATTGTCGTAGGCGACGTTGGGCGCGCGCGTGACGCGGCGGCGGCCGGTGTTGTAGACCCACGCGTTGCGCGGCTCCTTGATCTGGTCGAGTGTCTCCTGCACGACGAGGATCGTGCCGGCGAGGCGCGCGGGCGCGGTGGTGGCCTGCTTGAAGTAGACGAGGATGTTCGAGTCCTCGAGTTCCTTCGCGGTGATGTCGGGCCGGGCGTAGTTGAACAGAAACTCGTCCTCGAATTTCACGATCTGGTAACCGCCGCCGCGCTCGACGGCGGCCTGGTCGATGTGGCGCGCGGCGGCGACGCCGCGGTAGCGCGTGAGAAAATTCCAGACGACCTCGAGGCCGTTTTGCGGGAGTGGAAACGGCACGCCGACGATCGCGCCGGCGATGCCGTTGCCGCCGGCGACGAGCTGCGCGCTCGTGGCGTTCTTGCGCGTCGCGTCATAGATGCGTTGAGGATTCGAGGCGCTGCGGCGACTCGGATAGACGATCATCCGGTAGTCGGGGTAGGCCTTGAGCAGCGCGAGATTGCCGGCGGTGAGTTTCGCTTCGTATTGCGCGACGTTGGCGGCGGTGACGACGAAGAGCGGCTGGTCGCTCGCGAAGGGATCGGGATGATGATCGCCGACTTTGTAGCCGGCCGGCGGAGTGGTGATGCCGCCGGTCCACGCGGGGATCGAGCCGTCGGCGTTGGCGGCTTTCTCGGCGCCGAGCGGCGTGAGTTCGCGGCCGAGGCGCGCGGCGTCGGATTCGGAGACGGCGGCGAGGCTCGTCGCGGGAAACAGGAGGCCGGCGAGGGGAGAGAGGAGGCAGAGGACGAGGGAGAATTTTTTCATGAGCGTGCGCGGAGGGAACGCGGCGGAGGGAAGCGGCGGGTCGTCAGAAAGAATATTTCACCGTGCTCGCGAAATAATCGCGGTCGCCGAGGAGATTGTAGCGGCCGGCGCCGAAGAAGTTCACGTAACGCAGCTCGAGCGACCACGCGTTGCGGAAGGTGAACTCGACCGAGAGGTTGATGCTCTTGCGGTCGTGGACGAAATTGCCGAGCGGCAGGGGAGTGTTGCCGCTGACGTCGTGCGTGAAGGCGAGTGTCGGCGAGACGTTCACGCCGGCGAAGAGGCTGTTGTAGTCGAGCCGGCCGAGGACCTGATAGCCCCACGAGAATTTGTCGGCGAACGCGCTATACGGCGTCGTGCCGAGCGCGCTGTTGCCGGTGTTGAGCATCGCGGTGGCGTCGCCGCTCGTGAACGTGCCCGGCGAGTCGTAGCGCAGCGCGTCCTTCGACGGCAGGTTGACCCAGACGCCGCCGATTTCGCCGAGGAGCGTGAACTGCTGCGAGCCGAGCGTGGGACCGAAGACTTTCGTGAGCGTGGTCTGCGCCGTCCAGACGCGGTGCCGACGATAGCCGGAAATCTCGGTGCCGTAGAGGCCGAAGTAGTCGCCGAGCTGGTTATTGCGCGCGACCTGCGTGCTGTTCAGCGCCGAGGTCGTGCTGAAGGTGCGGCTGAGCGAGGAGAGCGCGGCGAAGAGGAGTTCCACGTCGTCGATCTGGAGCGGCACGTTGTTTTTGAACGAGACTTCGCCCTGCCAGGAGATGCCGGTTTTGCCGATCGAGGTGTTGAAGCTCGCGCCGAGCAGGTCGATGCCCTCGGGATATTCGACGAAGTAGCGGGCGGTGCCGGCGGCCTGCAGCAGTGCGATCTGCTTGGCGTTGGCGATCGCGAGCTGGATCGAGGCGGAGTTGAGCGTGGCGATGTCGGTCGGCGTGAGCGTCGCGGGCGCGGTCTGCGATTTCACGATCAGCCCGAAGATCGCGCCGGCTTGCGCGGCCGCGGTGGCGGCGGGCAGGCCGCCTTTGACGAACGCGATCGTCAGCGGGCCGGTGAGGTCGGGGTTGACGGGGCCGGTGGGCGTGCGCGCGCTGACGAGCGGCGAGCGGCTGTTGTAGCGCGCGAAGTAGAAGCCGAATTCCGTGTCGTGCAGCTGCGGCGCGAGGAGGCGCGCGTCGAGGCCGAACTGGTTGAAGTTGCCGCCGTCGCGATCCTTGTCGCGCGGGATGCCGCCGAACGTGCTGCCGAGGTCGGCGATGCCGCCGAAGCCGAGCCAGACCATGTTCCCGCCGCGCGCGGCAAAATCGTTGGTCGAAAAATACGTGCCCGTGGGCTCGAGTTCGTTGCGGCGGAATTCGAGCAGCCAGAACGGTTCGAGCGTGAGATTCTTCGTCACGCCGAGGGACGCCTTGACCATGTTCACTGGCAGGAGCGCTTCCTTCAGCTCGGAGCCGGGCGCGCGCAGTTTCGCGAGGTCGACGGGGTTGACGACGTTGACGCCGTTCGGGATGAAGGTGCTCTCGCCGAGGCTGAGCACCTGCCGGCCGATGCGCAGGTCGAGCGGCGAATCGGCACCGAGGTCGAAGCTCGCGCGCGCATAAAGGTCGAGCCATTCGGCGCCGCGCGTGACGCGGTCTTTCGCCTGGTCGGAGAGCGGCGTGCGCAGCGTGTCGTCGCTCTTCCCGTCGACGAACCAGTAGCCGCGGACGAGCGCGCCGAAGTTGCGGTATTTCAACTCGAGGTCGTGCGAACCCTTGAAGACTTCGGAGACCCAGCCTTTGGCGTAGTTGACGTTGCCGTCGTCGGTGTTGACGGAATTCTGCGTGCCGAGCACGCCGTTGAACATGCTCGTGCGGCCGTAGTAGGCGGGATTCGGGTCGTCGAGCCGGTAAAGGCCGCCGATCGAGAGCGTCGTGTCGAAGCTGCCCTTGAGTTCACCGGAGCTGAACTGAAAGGCCTTCGCCGGCGAGGCGAGCAACGCGAGGAGGGCGCACGCAGCGGCCGCAGCGAGGCGGCTACGCGGAAAGCGAAGCGGAGGAGCGGAGTGCATGAGATGCGGATAAAAATCTCCGCGCAGGGAGATTCGGGTCGGGGTGGAAGCGGGCTGAAACGACACCGGTTGGCTGACGGAACTGAAACGCCGCGCTCATCGACGGGGCAAGAGTGAATATAACGCGGCGCAGCGATTCGCAAAAAATGCACAGTGCCCGCCGTCGCCAGTGGTTCGCGCGAATCGCACGACGACCGCACTACAGCGGTTTCAAAAATTCCATCGCCGGTTTTGTAGGTCGGGCTTTGTGCCCGACAAGTCGGGGATGAACCCCGACCGGCATCTTCGTCGCGGCTACACTTCAATTTAAACCACTGTAGCCCGGAGTCGGTTTTTGCTCGAGCCGCCTGCTGTCGAGCTGGAGCTCGCGGCGACACATCTGCACGGCAAACGCGCAACAAGACGCTATCCGTGGCGGCGGCCGGCCGTCGTTCGCGCTTTGACGTGCCGCGGAATTTCGCAACGTTGCGGGCTTCGTCCATGCAGGCCCCGACGCACATCCACATCAAGGGCGCGCGCGAGCACAACTTGAAGAACCTCGAGTTGCGCCTCCCGCGCGGCAAGCTCGTGGTCATCACCGGCCCGAGCGGCTCGGGCAAATCGTCGCTCGCCTTCGACACGATTTACGCGGAGGGCTACCGCAAATACATCGAGTCGCTCAGCACGCAGGCGCGCCAGGTGCTCGACCAGCTCAAGCGGCCGGACGTCGATTTCATCCACGGGCTCTCGCCGGTGCTCGCGATCGAGCAGCGCACCGGCGGCGGCGGTCCGCGCAGCACGATCGCGACCGCGACGGAGGTGGCCGACTACGCGCAACTGCTCTGGTCGCTCGTCGGCGAGCAATTCTGCCCGAAGGACGGTGGCCGGGTCGTCCAGCGCTCGCTCGACGACAACGTGCAGCGCGTGCTCGCCGAGTGCGCCGGCGAACGCGTGATGCTGCTCGCGCCGTTCATGCGCGCGAAGCCGAGCGTGCTGCGCGAGGAGCTGCCGCGGCTGCGCCAGCGCGGCTTCCAGCGTGTGCGGCTCGACGGCGAGATTCACAACCTCGACGACACCGCGCGCGTGCCCGTGCCCGCCGGCGTGAAGGAGGTCGCGGTCGATCTCGTGGTCGACCGGCTTGTCGCGACCGCGGACCAGCGCAGCCGGCTGGCGGACTCGCTCGAGCTCGCGTTTCGCGAAGGCAAGGACCGCGCGACCGTGCTCGCGCAAAAAACCGCGGAGGCGCCCTGGCGCGAGCTGCACCTCAGCCAGTCGCTCGCGTGCGAGATCTGCGGCGACGTGTTCGACAAGCTCACGCCGCGGCATTTTTCCTTCAACGTCCGCGAAGGCGCGTGCCCGACGTGCGACGGACTCGGCCGCAAGCTGAAGTTCGTGCCCGAGCTCATCGTGCCCGATCCCGACAAGTCGGTGCGCGAGGGCGCGCTCAAGCCATGGCGCATCGGCGGAAAAAATCTCATCATCAAGCACAACGCGCTGCTCAAACAGCTCGCCGAGCAGTTGCCGTTCGATCCCGACGTGCCGTGGAAAAAACTGCCCGAGGAGACGCGGCATGCGATCCTCCACGGCGCGGGCGAGCGCGAGTTCGCCTTCAAGCTGCGGCGGATGCGCGAAGCGAAGCCGATGAAATTCGCGGGCGTGATCGCCGACCTCGAGGAAAGTTTCCGCCACACCGACAGCGAGGGATTTCAGGCGCGGCTGACGACGTTCATGATCGCCGGCGAATGTCCCGAGTGCCACGGCACGCGGCTGAATGCGCGCAGCGGAGCGGTGCGGATTGGCGCTGGGGACCGGAGGCAGGAAACCGGAGACCGGAAACCGGAGACCGGAAAGTCGGATCGCGAAATCGCCAGCGATGGGAACGCGGCGGGTTCGACCGATCCGCAACCGGCAATCCGCGATCCGCAGTCGCCGCCCTCTCGGGTTTCGTTGACATTTCCTGAATTCATGTCGCTCGACGTTGCGGCGGCGCACGCGTTCGCACGCGAGCTGGTCGCGGTCTACGGCGAAAACGTCGCGGTGCGCGAAGTCGTCACCGGCATCGAGCAGCGGCTGCGTTTCCTGCTCGAGACCGGGCTTGGCTACCTGACGCTCGATCGCGACTACGGCACGCTCTCCGGCGGCGAAGCGCAGCGCGTGCGGCTCGCGACGCAGCTTGGCATGGGACTCGTCGGCGTGATCTACGTGCTCGACGAGCCGAGCATCGGCCTGCATCCGCACGACAACCAGAAGCTGCTCGACACGCTCGTGGCGCTGCGCGATCGCGGCAACACCGTCCTCGTCGTCGAGCACGACGAGGACACGATGCGGCTCGCCGACGAAATCGTGGAGCTCGGTCCCGAAGCCGGCAGCGAGGGCGGCCAGCTTTTGTTTCAAGGCACGCCGCAGCAGTGCATGGCGCTCTCGCCGAAAGTCTCGCGCACCGGCCCGTATCTCGCGCGAAAACTTTCCGTCGTGCGCGACGCGAAACTGAAGTCGCCCGACGGCGCGTGGCTCACCGTGCGCGAGGCGCGCGCGAACAACCTGCGCGGGATCGACGCGAAATTTCCCGTCGGCCTGCTCACGTGCGTGACGGGCGTCAGCGGCTCGGGCAAGAGCACGCTCGTGCTCGACATCCTCGCCGCCGCGGCGGCGCGAAAACTGAACGGCGCCAAAAGTTTTCCCGGGAAGCACCGGCACATCGAGAACCTCGATTTCTTCGAGAAGCTCGTGCAGGTCGACCAGGAGCCGATCGGCCGCAGCCCGCGGTCGAATCCGGCGAGCTACGTCGACCTGCTGCCGCTGCTGCGCGATCTCTACGCGCAGGTGCCATTGGCGAAAGTGCGCGGCTACAAGGCGAGCCGGTTTTCGTTCAACGTCCGCGGCGGCCGGTGCGAACGCTGCCAGGGCGACGGCGCGATCAAGCTCGACATGCAGTTCATGCCCGACGCCTACGCGCCATGCCCGAGTTGCGGCGGCCGGCGTTTCAATCGCGAGACGCTCGAGATTTTGTTTCACGGCCGCTCGATCGCCGACGTCCTCGACCTGACCGTGCGCGAGGCGATCAAGCTCTTCCGCAACATTCCCCGCGTGATCGACAAGCTCCAGACGCTCGACGCCGTCGGGCTCGGCTACCTCACGCTCGGCCAGTCGGCGACGACGCTCTCCGGCGGCGAGGCGCAGCGGATCAAGCTCTCGCTCGAGCTGAGCAAACGCCAGCAGGGTTCGACGCTCTACATTCTCGACGAGCCGACGACCGGCCTGCACTGGACCGACATCCAGAAACTGATGGACCTGCTTTTCAAGCTGCGCGACGCCGGGAACACCGTGATCGTGATCGAGCACAACCTCGACGTCATCAACCTCGCCGACTGGCTGATCGACCTCGGCCCCGGCGGCGGCCGCGATGGCGGAGACCTGATCTACGCGGGCCCGCGCGCCGAAATCGAAAACGATCCGCGCTCGCTCACGGGCGCGGCGCTGAAGCGTTGGCGCGAAGCAGCGCCGTGATTCGCGCCACGTAGGGCGTCGGGCTTGCGCGGTCGACGAGACCTGCTCATCGTTGGCGAACAACGCGGACGAGAAAATCAGGATGAACCGATTTCCCTTTATACTCCTTGCGCTGGTCGCCGTGGCGGGCGGTTGCAGGATGGCTGAACCTTTGCCGCTCGATCCCGTCCAGGCGAAGAAGGTCGTTGCGGAGGCCGTTCCGATTGGCACGACGGTTGACGAGGCGAAAAAACGGATGGAGCAGCGCGGATTCAGTTGCCGCCTCATGAATCTGCCGGGAAAGAAAGAGACTTATCTTTCCTGCTACGCGACGGGCCCGGGTGTGATCGTCGTGCGGCAGTGGGGCGTGACATTTGAAGTGATCGACGGAAAAGTCGGCGAAGGCCGCATCAGCACGGATCTGCTCGGGCCGTAGAATGAAAGAAGATTCTACCACGCTGCCGGAAACAGGTTCGCGAAAGATCGGCCTACGGCGCGCTTCGCGCTCGGTGCCGTCGCGGTTTTCTTTGACCCTGCGCAAAAAAGATGAGCCCGGTCACCGCTCGAAATAACAACGGACCTTTCGGACTCGGGTGGTTTGTGGTGCTCGTTTTCGGTTTGCTGTGGAGCGTCATGGTTCCTGCCGCGCTCGCTGCGCATGGAATGCTTCACCTGCGCGTGCCTCGTGGGCTTCAGTTTCTCGCGGAGTTTGCGCCGACCTTGGCCGCGATCGTCGCCACCATTGCAATCGGCGGGCGCAAGAGCCTGCCGGCTTTTGCCGGCCGGCTCCTGCGGATCAAGATTTCGTGGCGCTGGTATGCGCTGGCTCTGTTCGTGCCGCTGGCGACGCAACTGATGGCTTTCGGAGTCTATTGTCTGGTGCGGAACGCAGCGCCACGGGTGGACGACTTTCTCGACTGGCCGATGGTGATGGCGCTCTATGTGCCAGTCTGCCTGATGCAGGAGGAAATAGGATGGAGAGGCTTTTTTTTGGACGGCTTGATGCAGCGCACTTCGCTTTGGGGCGCGACGCTCTGGATGGCCGGCGTGTGGGGACTCTGGCATCTGCCCACTTTTCTCGCCCAAAGCAGCGGGCAGTTGTATCTGATATTTCTGGCGGGAATTATTCCGGCGTCGGCCTGGTTCAGCTTCATTTACTCGCGGACGCGCAGTGTTGTTCTCTGCGCGATATTGCACGCTTCCCTTAATGCCGGACTGCCCAACTGGCTCGCACCGCTTCCGACCGAAGGCGCCCGGTTCGCATTTGGGATTTGGATCGGGCTCTTCTGGCTCGCGACGATTCCGGTCTTCTTCGCGCTGAGAAAAGAAAGGAAGCCGAGCCAAATGCAGAGCCCAGAAGCAGAAGGCGCTCGCGAGGCTTTTTGAGTTTTCGAAAAAGAATGTTCGTTCTCCCGATCCGCCGGCAGCCATACCGCGTGAATCCAAAAGACAAATCATCCCTCCCCGTCGACGCGCGGTCGTTTTGGAGGAAGTGGGGTGTCGCAGGATTTTGCGGGCTCGTTCTCGGGCTGGGATGGAGCGCGACAAAACATCTCTCGTGGATCGGTGGAGGGCTGGCATTCGGCGCACTGTGCGTGCTGCTGGGCTTTCTGCTCGACGCCACGCGTCGTAAGAAAAATGGCGATCAAGCCTAGCAACGCCACGTCCGGCGCTTCGACTCCGGAGTCGAAGCGATGTCAGCGAAGCAGGGGTGCACCCCTCGACAATCTTCGGGGAAATGAATCAGCCGCTTCCAAATTCGATGCGCGACGAACGGCGCACCGGCCATTCTTTTTCAGTCCGTGGTTCTCCGGGATCGCGATCTTCGCGGCCGTGCTGCTCTTCCCCGGGGCCGCGGGTTTGGATCCGAGCGAGCGTCGCGTGAGTTTTTGCCTGCGCGTCGCCGCGACGGGGTGCCTCGCTTTGGGCAACGTGAGAGCGTATTTTGCCGGCTCGCCCGCTGCGCGTTGCTATGCGATTGCCAAAATCGTCCTTTGCGCAGTGCTGGCCGGTCGGATTCTCACGTGGTGATGCGTCGAATTTCCGCGATACCTCGCCGTTAGTCCAGCGCGCGGTCGGATGTGATCCGAAAATTGCGCGCGAGCGCGCAAAAAAACTTTTCCGAATTGCAGCGGCGAACGCGGAAAAACGAGGCGCGCTGGATTGACGGTCAGTCGCGATCGACCTCGCGTCGGTCGAGGGGACGGGCGAGTTTTTGCGTCCCCATGAAATTACCCCGTTTTCTGGCCTGGTGCGGCTGCATTGGCATGGCCGCGATTCGCGTCTTCGCGGCGCATCCGTTTCTCTGCACCGATTCCTACGGCAACAAGGTCGCGCTCGTCTCGGCCGACGGAAAGATCGAGTGGGAGCACGCGTGCCAGCATCCGCAGGATTGCTGGATCCTGCCCAACGGGAATTTTCTTTTCTGCCACAAGGGCGGCGTGCTCGAGATGACGCGCGACAACCAGATCGCCTGGGAATACAAAGCCGACGCCGCCACCGAAGTGCACGCCTGCCAGCCACTGCCCGACGGCCGCGTGCTCGCCGTAGAAAACGGTCCGTGTCGCATCATCGAGATCGATCGCGCGGGAAAAATCGCGAAGGAAATCAAGCTGGCCCGGCCGCCGGCGAACATCGCCGTGCACGACCAGTTCCGCGGCACGCGCAAGACGGCGGACGGGCATTATTTTCTCTGTCGCAAGGGCGAGCATCGGGTCGACGAACTCGACGCCAGCGGCGCCGTGCTGCGCTCGATTCCGATTCCCGGCGACGTGCACGAGGCGCGGCTGCTGCCCGACGGCCATCTGCTCGTCGCATGCGGCGAGGGACACAAGATCGTCGAGTTCGATCGCGACATGAAGATCGTCTGGTCGCTCGACCAAAACGAAGTGCCCGGCAATCCGCTGCAATTGATGACCGGGTTTCAGCGACTGCCGAACGGCAACACGATTTTCTGCAATTATCTCGGCCACGGCCATCTCGGCCAGCAGCCGCATTTCTTCGAGATCACGCGCGACAAGAAGATCGTGTGGGAGTTCGCCGACCACGACCACTTCAAGACGATCAACCAGATCCAGCTCGCCGACGTGCCCGGTGACGTGACGAAGGGCGAAATTCTCCGCTGATGAAAACCCCACGCTGCTCGAAAGTCTCTTCCCTGAAAATCGCCGCGCTGCTCGCGCTGGCGCTCGCCCCGCTGGGCGGTCGTGCCGCCGATGAGTTCAAACCGGAGGCCGGCTTCACCAGCCTGTTCAACGGCCGCGACCTCACGGGCTGGTGTTATCGCGAGGGCGACAAAGCCGACGCGAAGGTCGCAGCCGCCTTCGACGGCAAGGCGGCGAGCGATGACGAGCGCTACTCCGCGAAGGACGGCGTGCTCACCGTCCATCCGCACACGCCGCGGAAAGTCCAAAAGATTTTCACGCAGGAGGTGTTTCCGAAAAACTTCGTGCTGCGCCTGGAGTTTCGCGCCGAAGTAAATGCGGACAGCGGAATCTTCCTTCGCGCGCCGCAGCTTCAGTGTCGCGATTATCTCGTGGCCGGACCTTACAAACAGCTCAAGGCCTACAAGCCGCAGGATTGGAATTCCATCGAGGTGACGGTGAAAGACGGCGTTGCGCGCTGCACGTGCAACGGCGAGGTGTTGGAAGAGGCGTTGAAACTGCCCGCGAGCGGCCCGATCGGCCTCGAGGGTGACCGCGGACAGATGGAGTATCGGCGAATCCGCATTCAGGAGCTGCCGTGAAGACGCTGCGCGTTTGGAGTATCGCCGCGGCGGCGTGGCTTGGGGCCGGCGTCGGCGCGCGAGCGGCCGAGGAAAGCCGGCCGATGCTCGCGATCGATTCGCCGATGGCGGCGCCCGAGTGGGCGAAGCTCGAGCGGCGCCTGCTCGCGGAAAATCTGCCGGCGTGCCGCGAGTTTTTCGAAAAATACTACGACGCGCGCGGCTACCTGAAATGCTTCGTGCGCTGGGGCGCGAACGACGGGCCGGACGATGCGTTCGAGAATTTCAACCGCTGGCCCGAGCTGCACGCGCTCGGCGCGGACGATGAGATCATCCGGATGTATCTCACGGCATGGAACGGCATGATCCGGCAATACACCGAGGCGAAAACGACGGACGTGCCGGTCGGCCGCCAGGGAATGTATTACCAGGATTTTTGCGTGCAGTCCGACTGGATGCACCACGGCGAAGGCCTGCAGAATTTCAACCGCATGGGCCTCTCGGTGCCCGAGCTGCCGATCTATCAGGAGCGCGCGCGGCGCTTCGCCGGCTTCTACATGGCGGAGGATCCGGAGGCGCCGAACTACGATCCGAAACTGAAACTCATCCGCTCGATGCTCAACGGCAGTCGCGGCCCGATGCTGCGGCGCGCGACGGCGCTCGACTGGGTCGGCGATCCGTTCGACCCCGAGGGCTTCGGCCTCGTGCACGGCGAGCACACCTACGCGCAATTCCTCCAGCACTACGAGGAATACGGCGACGTCGTCGGCGACCATTTTCTCAACCTCGTCGCGACGACGCTGCCGACCGACGCCTACCTCCTGAAGAACGAAGCGAAATACAAGCAGTGGATCGTCGACTACATGGATGCGTGGCTCGAGCGCATGCAGCAGAACCACGGCATTATTCCGAGCTACGTCGCGCTCGATGGAAAAATCGGCGGCGCCGAGGGCAAGTGGTGGGGCAATGCCTACGGCTGGGGTTTCAGTCCAATCAACCCGGTCAACGGCCGCCGCGAAAACCGCAACCGCATCCCGCGCGCGCTCGTCGGCTTCAGCAACGCGCTGCTCGTCACCGGCGACCAGAAATACGTCGACGCGTGGCGCACGATGATCGACGCCGTCAACGCGAACGCGCGCACGATCGACGGCCGCACGCAGTATCCGACGATGTTCGGCGCCGAGGGCTGGTATGGCTGGCAGGATCGCCCGTGGAATGTCGGCGTGCTCGACGTGTGGTATTGGTCGATGCGGCCGGACGACTTGTCGCGCGTCGGCGAAAATGCGTGGACGTCGTTTCTCGCCGGAAAAAATTCCACGTATCCCGAAACAGCGCTGCGCCGCGATCTCGAGACGCTGGCGCGGCACGTGGCGGCGTTTCGTGCGGATCAGACGCCGCCGGAGAAGCGCCTCGCCGACAACCAGCTCAACTACAATCCGGCGAGCACCGCCTCGCTCGTGCAGCTCATGCTCGGCGGCCTGCCGCCCGGCGTCGACGGCGGACTGCTCAACGCGCGCCTACGCTACTTCGATCCGCACCGTCGTCGCGCCGGCGTGCCGGAGGACGTCGCGGCGCTGGTGACAAGCCTCACCGATACATCGACCGTCGTCACACTCGTGAACTTGAACGAACGCGAGCCGCGCACGCTCGTCGTGCAAGGCGGCGCTTATGCGGAGCATCGCATCGACACGGTGGAAGAGGGCGGCCGCGTCACTAAAGTGGGCCGCCGCGATTTCATGCTGCGGCTTGCGCCGGGCGCAGGCGCGCAGCTCACGCTGACGATGCACCGCTACGCGAACGCGCCGACGGTGCAGTTTCCGTGGGCGCGCTGAATCAGTCCGGCATGCCGCCGCCGCCTTCGCCGCCGCCTCCACCGAAGCCGCCGCCGCCAAATCCACCGCCGCCCCCGCCGCCGCGGCGATTGCCACCACCGCCGCCACCGCCGCGGAATTCATCTCCGCCGCCGCGGCGCTGATTTTCGAATTCGACCGTCGTGGTCGCTTCGACATAGACCGGCTTGCCGTCCTTCACGGGCGGTTCGTAGCTCATCAGCGCGACCGCCTGGATGGCGGCGGACTCAAATTCCTTGTGCTTCGGCGGCGTCGCGATGGTGGGATTCAGCGGCGCGCCGTCCGGGCCGACCACGAATTTCACCTGCACCTTTTCGTCGACGTCCGAGCCGGCGAGCGCGCGCGGATATTGCGGGCGCGCCGGCTTTTTCACTTTCAGTTTCTTTGTGGGGAATTCCTTGTCGGTCAGCGCGGTTTCGGGGAGCGCCACAAACACTTTCCGTTTCGCGGTGGCGTTGATCGTCTGCTCGAACGGCGCGGTGAAACGAAACGGCACGCTCACTTTCTGGTCGATCGCGACGCCGTCCTGCATCGCCGGTTCGAAGCGCCACGTCTTGATCGTCGCCATCGCTGCGCGGCCGAAGGCCCGATGCGTCGCCATCGCGAGCTGGGCGTCGCCGACCGTGCCGTCGGCCTTGACGACGATGTCCACCTCGGCCGCGCCATTCATTCCAGTGTCGGTGAGTTCCTCGGGATAGCCGGGCGAACTGGCGCTGACGACTTTGGGCGCGGTTTTTTCTGCGCGCACGAGCGCGGCAGCGAAGACAAAACAGGCAAGCAGCAGAACTTTTTTCATGGTTTGGGGGCTGATGGTGCGAACTGAAGCGGAAGCGCTGGACGCGAAGGCGTCGAGCAGCTGAAGTTTGACGCAACGCCGTGATTTTCGATGCGTCGTTCTGCGTGCAACCCCTGGCCGAATGCAAAGCTTTTTTCCCTCCATGAAACTTCGCCCGCTCCTTGCGCTGTCGCTGCTATTCCTGTTCGCCCACGGTTTTGCCGCCGAATCGCCTCGCGTGATCGATTTGTGGCCGGAGGGCGTGCCGGACCTGAAGCCCGACGGCGGACCGGAGAAGGATGACAACGGCCGCTTTTCCAACATCCATCATCCGACGCTCACCGTCTACGCGCCGCCGGCCGACAAGGCGAACGGCACCGCGATGGTCTTCGCCGCGGGGGGCGGCTACATCCGCGTGGCGGTCGGGCCCAACGGCGGCGAGATCACGCGCTGGCTGAATTCGCTGGGCATCACGGTCTTCGTCCTGAAATACCGCAACGCGGAATACGGCCATCCCGCGCCGCTGCGCGACGCGTTGCGCGCCGTGCGGATCGTGCGTTCGCGCGCGCCGGAATTCGGCGTGAAGCCGGATCGCATCGGCATGCTCGGCGGTTCGGCGGGCGCGCACCTCACGGCGAGCGCGGGCACGCTGTTCGACGCGCCCGAGGGAAAAACCGGCGCGGAACTCGACAAGGTCAGCGGCCGGCCGGATTTCATGGTGATGATTTTTCCCGTGATCACGATGGAGGAGCCCGCGGTCCACAAGCCGTCGCGCCGCGCCCTGCTCGGCGACAACCCGAGCGACGAGTTGAAACATCATCTCTCCGTCGACGAGCAGGTGACGAAGGACACGCCGCCGACTTTTCTCGTGCACTCCACGGAAGACACGACTTCGCCCGTCGAAAACAGCCTGCTGTTTTTCGCCGCGATGCGCCGCGCGAAGGCGCCGATCGAAATGCACCTTTATCCGAAGGGCCCGCATGGCTCCGGGCTCGATCCGCGGCTCGGCCCGATCTCCGAGTGGCCGAAGCTCTGCGAATCGTGGATGCGCTTCAACGGATGGCTGCCGAAATAGAGCGTAAGGTGGAAGGTGTAAGAGCGTAAGGATGTAAGCGCGGATTGCCGCTTACTCCTCTTACTCTTCTTACTTTCTTACACCTCTTACGCTCTTACACCTCTTACTTCACGGCGGCCCAGACGCGCTGCACGTCGTCGTGGTCTTCGAGCGCCTGCAGGAATTCGCCGACTTCGCCGCGTTGGGTGTCGTCGAGCGTTGGAAACATCTTCGGCACGTAGCCGAGCTCGGCGGTGATCACGCTCCAACCATGCTGCTTCAGCCACGTCGCGGCTGCGTGCACCGCGGGACGATCGGTGAGGAAACGCGCGCCGGCGGCGCCGTCGGGCACGTCGTCGTTTTGCGCGTGCGTGAGCGGCTCGAATTCGTTCGCGCCCGCCTCGATCGCGGCGGCTTCGAGATCCGCGTTTCCGTCGGGATGGTGTGCTTCGACAATGCCGACGTGATCGAAAAGAAATTTGTTGCTGCCTGCGCCGCCGAGGACGCCACCGCTCTTGAACAGCACGCGGATGTCGCCGGCGCTGCGGTTGTGGTTGTCGGTCATCACCTCGACGATCACGGGCACCTTGTGCGGCGCGTAGCCTTCGTAGACCACGTGCTCGAGCGCCTCGCCATCGCCGCCGCCGCCGGCGCCTTTCTTGATCGCGCGCTCGATCACGTCGCGCGTGACGCTCGCTTTCTTCGCCTTCTCGACCGCGGCGAAGAGCCGCGCGTTGGCTTCAAGATCGCCGCCGCCAAGCTTGGCGGCGACGGTGATTTCCTTCACGAGTTTCTGGACAACCTGGCCTTTCTTCAGGTTGACGATCGCGCGTTTCGCGTGGAGCCATTGACGTCCCATGCGCGGGAGATTGGGAACGGCGCCGCCTCGGGCAACGCCGAAAATGAGCGCTCAGTGTCGGCAATCGCCGCTGTAGCAGAGCCAGCACATCAGCAGCACGATGACCGAGAAGATCGCGATTAAAGCCATGAAACCGAAGGGGAAGGGGTGAAGCCAATCCGACGAAGGACGACCGAAGCGACTCCACGCAATCGGCCGACGTGACACGGGCCAAGCTAATTATCGGATTTTTTCCGCCGGTGAGCAGCGAAATTTTTGAACGCGTCTCTTTCGCCGGCGTTTTTCGTTTTGCGGCGCGCGGAAGTTTGGCGCACATGGCGGCATGCGCCGGACTCTGCCCACGATCGTGCATCTCGATGCGGACGCGTTCTTCGTCTCGTGCGAGCTGGCGTTGCGGCCGGAGCTCCGCGGGACGAAGTGCGCCGTCGGCGGGCGCGAGCGCGGAATCATTTCGTCGGCCAGCTACGAGGCGCGGGCGTGCGGCGTCTACACGCCGATGCCGACGGCGCGGGCGCGGAAAGTCTGTCCCGGCCTCATCATGCTGCCGCACACGTCCGGGCTCTACAGCAAGGTGTCGCGGCAGATGTTCGACGTCTGCGAAACGCTCACGCCGCTCGTGCAGCGCAACTCGATCGACGAAGGTTACCTCGATCTCGGGCCGTGCGGCTTCGCATCCATCGCCGAGCTCGAGGCGCGCGTTCGAAAATTGCAGCAGCGCATCTGGGACGATTTGCAGATCCCCGTTTCGCTCGGGCTGGCGACGAACAAGCTCGTCGCGCAGATCGCCTCGAAGCTGCGCAAGCCGCGCGGATTCGTGACGGTGCCACCGGGAACGGAGGCGGAATTTCTTGCGCCGCTGCCGATCGGCAAACTCCCCGGCATCGGGCCGAAAACCGAAGAGACGCTGAAGGCGCGCCACCAAATCCGCGAGGTGCGCGATCTGCTCGCAAAATCCGAGCGCGAGCTCCAGGCGATCTTCGGCGACGGCTGGCGCGAGCTGGCGGCGACCGCGTGCGGCGAGGACGAACGCGAGGTGCACGTCGAGCACGAGGATGCGAAGAGCTACTCGCAGCAGGAGACCTTCGGCGTGGACATCGCGGACTTCGCCGAGATCGAACGCGTGGCGAAGCGGATGGTGGACGAGCTGCTGCCGAAAATTCGCGAGGACCGCAAACGCGTGCGCACGATGACCGTGAAAGTCCGCTATCCGGATTTCACGCAGGAAGCGCACGGCCGAAGCCTAGCGGACGCGACCGACCTGGAGGCGCCGTTTTATCCGCTCGTCGCGCCGCTGTTGCGCGCGGCGTGGAAAAAACGCCGGCCACTGCGGCTGGTGAGCGTGCGTTTCTCCGGCGTGGAGGACGGCGGCGCACAGCTCGAGATGTTTGCGGAGACCGACGAGAAACGGCGCCGGCTCGCCGCGGTGCTGGATCGGATCAACGCGAAAGGAAAGGGCGCGCCGGCGGTGCGGCACGGACATCAGTTGTAGGGCGTTTGTTTTTTGCGAGACGTTCGCAGTGTCCGTGCGTGTCGTCTCGATTACTTGCCAAACGTGGGCGGGCTTCCTAATTCGCAGTCTGCGTTATGCCGATCTACGAGTATTACTGTTCGGACAATCACACGATCTACCAATTCTACGCGAAGACGCTGGCGCAGGGAAAAACCATCCCGCGCTGTCCGGACAATCCGAAGTTTCGGATGAAGAAGCTCGTGTCGGCGTTTGCCGTGACGCGCGGCGGGCGCAAGGACGACGCCGCGGAAGCGAAACCCACGGCCGACGCGGGCGCTGGCGATTCGGCCGAGGACGCGCGGATGGAAGCGGCAATGAATGCGATGGAAGGCGAATTCGCGCACGTCGACGAAAACGATCCCAAAGCAATGGCGCGGATGATGCGCAAGATGTCCGAACTCACGGGCGAAAAAATCGACGGCGAGATGGAGGAGGTCGTGCGCAAACTCGAGGAAGGCGCCGATCCCGATGCACTCGAGGAACAGATGGGCGGCGAGGCGCCGTGCCAGATGCCCGATCCCTACGACGAAGGCATGGGCGGCGAAACGCCGGCGGCGCCCGATCCGAAGGAACCGCGACATCGCTTCCGCGCGCGCCCCACCGTGCCGCGTCGCGATCCGAAGCTCTACGACTACGAGTAGAAACAAGCGTGAGCGATTTTGCCTCGCGGGTCCTGTGCGATCCAGAGGTGAGCAGGAAACCAGAAAGTCAGTAATCAATTCCCACAGCGGCGAAACTCAGAGCGGCTCGGTTTTTCTTCCTGGTTTCCTGGCTTCCTGCTTTTAACCGAAACGCGAATTTTGGTTGGTCATTCGGCCGAATTCGCGTGGATTCGCGGGCTCAATGTCTTCTTCCGATCTCCTGTCCCGCATCGAAGCGGCCAAGCGCGCGGTCCTCGCTCAAACGGATTTGCTGCACCGGGAATTTGGTCGCGCCGAAAGCAAATGGAAGAGCGACGGCACGCGCGTGACGGCGGTGGACGTCGCGATCTCCGAGGGAATTTTCCGCGACCTCGCGGCGCAATTTCCCAGCGACCAGTTCTTCAGCGAGGAACTCGCGGAGACCACGGCGCCGATTCCGGTGCGGGCGCGTTTTTCCTGGGTGCTCGATCCGATCGACGGCACGAATAATTTCGCCCTCGGGATTCCGCACTGCGCGATCAGTCTCGCGCTCTGCGAGAGCGGCACGGCGGTTTACGGCGTCGTCTACGATCTCAGTCGGCGCGTGCTGTTGCACGGCGGACCGGGATTCGGCGTGCGCGATGGCGACCGCGTTGCGCAGGTGAGCACCGCGCCGATCACGAAGGAGACGTTGATCGGTTTTCACAGTCCGTTCGACAAATCGCTCACGCCGATGGCGAGCGAGATCATCTCGCATTTCAAGATCCGCGGGCTCGGCAGCGCGACGCTGCACCTCGCGTATGTCGCGGCGGGAATTCTGGACGGCTGCGTCGACTACAATGTGAAAATCTGGGACCTCGCCGCGGCGATCCCGCTCGTGCAGGCCGCGGGCGGCGAAGTGCGTTTTCTCAATGGCGAGCAGTTTCCGATGCGGCAGTTCGACCTGAAGATGAAACGCATCCTCTACGTCGCGGGCAGCCCGACGATGTGCGCGCGCCTGGCGGGGTTGATGGAGAATTCGAAACGGCAAAAAGCGGGCTGAAAAATTCCAGGCGCGAGATTCCGGACGCGAAATAAATTCCAAAGTTCAATTCCCGGGCCTCGAGGTTTGTTCGACGGGAATTTTTTGGATTTGGCGTCTGGACCTTTGTGATTTGCCGCGCCGGATCAGCGTCGCGGCCTACACTTGATAGGTTTGCAGCGGCACCGGATCGAGCACGCGGCTGCGCGGCAGGGCCTGGGCGAGCTGGTCGGCGAACCACGCGCGCGCGGGCGGATCGCCGTGCGTGAGCACGATGCTGCGCGCGCGCGTCTGCACGGCGAATTCCAGCAGTTCCTCGCGGTCGGCGTGGCCGCTGAGCTCGAAGCGTTCGACGCGCGCCTTGATCTTCGCCTTTACGTGCGCCTTTTCGAAAACGAAATCCTGTCCCGGCTTCGCGGCGAGGAGCTGGCCGCCGGGCGTGTCGGGATCGCAGTAGCCGACGAAGCCGATCGTGTTGCGCGCGTGGCCGACGAGGCCGGAGGCGAGCGTGTAACTCGGCGTGCTCTCGACCATCATCCCGGAGCTGATGATGTAGAGCGCGTTTTGCTGCGGGTCTTCGCCGGCGTTGAGCTTGCGCGGCGTCGGCTTGATGTGGAGTTCCTTGAGGATGTTTCGATTGAACTGCACGTGCTTCGTCTTGCGCGCGATCTCGTCGAAGTAGTCGGCGATGTCGACGCCGAGGCCCGACGCGTAGATCGGGCACTCGACGATGCGGCTGAATTTCCGCGCGTCGTGGACGATCGCGAGAATCTCCTGCATGCGGCCGAGCGCGAAGACGGGGATGAGAAACGAGCCGCCGCGCTGGATCGTGTCGTTGATGGAGGTGATGAGGCGGGCGACTTCGTTGACGCGCTCCTTGCCGGCCGGGCGCTCGGTGATGCCGCGCGTCGTCTCCATCACGAGCGTGTCGAACTGCCCGGCGGGAAACTTCGCGCCGGCAAGCGTGCGCTGCGATTCGAAGAGGACGTCGCCGGTGAAAAAAATCTGGCGGTGCTTGTGGCGCAGTTCGACGCCGGCGGCGCCGGCGACGTGGCCGGCGGGATGAAAGATGATCTCGATGTCGTCCTTCGCGCCGCGGAAATGTTTCGCGTGGCCGAACGGGAGGCCGGTCATGCGCTTCGCGCAGCGATCGATCTCATCGTGGGTGAAGAGCGGGTAGTCGGGGATGTTTTCCTCGTCGCGCTGGCGGACCATGACGTTGGCGGAGTTGTGCAGCATCCGCTCGACGAGCATCCGGCTCGAGGTCGTCATGATGACGGGCGTCGCCGGATGCTCGCGCATCACGACCGGCAGGCTGCCGATGTGATCGAGGTGGCAGTGCGTGACGATGATGAGGTCGAGCGTCACGCCACGCAGCGGTTTCAGGTCGGGCGCGGCGACGCGGCCGACTTTCTTCGGGTTCAGGCCGCAATCGACCAAAATGTTGAGATCGCCGAGCTGGACGAACAGCGAATTGGCACCAATGCCGCCATCGCGGTTCAGGTCAGTGAGCTTCATGAAACCGGCAAAGAAGAACGAGAAGCCGGACAAGAACGAGAAAGAAGTGTGGCAGCGGCGCGATGTGCAGGTCGTCGGGCGCTGCGCACGCTCGGGTAGGTCCGTGGCACGGGCGTCTCGCCCGTGATTTTGAGCGGAGTGGCACGGGAGCGTCCGTCTGCTTTGCAAGCGCCGGTATACGTCGGCGGTCAGAGGCGTCTGCAAGACAGACGCCCTACGAGATCACCGACGAGGCCAGCCGTCCTGCACCATCTCACCCGCGCGGGATGTTCATCTCGAACGGCGGCAGGATCACGTGGACCTTGTGGCCGAGCTCGTCGATGCCGTGGAAGCTGCCGTGCGCCGAAGCGTCGAGGCCGGTGACGTGGTAGCTGTTGTAGGAAAATTGTTCGCCGGGCGCGAGGCGGGGCGTCTCGCCGACGATCTTGTCGCCTTCGATCACGAGCCGCGTGCCGTCGGCGTGAAGGACGACCCATTTGCGGCCGAGCAGCGTGACGGTGCGATCGGAGCCGTTGCGAATGGTGATGAAGTAGACGAACGCGTGCGGCTTGTCCGGCGGCAGGCTCGCTCCGCCGTGGTGATAGCAGAGCTTGTCAAGGCAGGCACTCAGGCCCGGCAATTCGCGGGAGCAGGACACGCGGCAAAGGAGAGCCGGCTTTGCGTGCGCAGCAAGCGATTCGTCGATCTGCGGCGAGGCAACACTACTGACCGCTTTCGCGCTTGCTGCGCATCGCCGCGACCGTGAGAAATCGCGTCGCATGGCCAAATTTGCCCTCCTCTCGGTTTCGGATAAACGCGGCTTGGCGGACTTCGCGACGGCGCTCGTTCGCACGCACGGCTACACGCTGCTCTCGACGGGCGGCACCGCGAAGCTGCTCGCGGAAAAAGGCCTGCCGGTCACGGAGGTGAGCCAGCACACGGGCTCGCCCGAGATCATGGAAGGCCGCGTGAAAACGCTGCACCCGAAAATCCACGGCGGGTTGCTGTGTCGTCGCGACAAGCCCGAGCATCTCGCGCAGGCGAAGCAAAACGGCATCGAGCTCATCGATCTTGTGGTGGTGAACCTTTACCCGTTCGAACAGACCGTCGCAAAACCCGGCGTGCATTTCGAGGAGGCGATCGAGAACATCGACATCGGCGGCCCATCGATGCTGCGGAGCGCGGCGAAAAATCACGAGAGCGTCGCCGTGGTGTGCGATCCCGCCGACTACGACGGCGTGCTCGCGGCGCTGGCGGAGGAAAAAAAGGAAAACCCGGCGCCGCTCGCCGCGTTGCGGCGCACGCTGGCGTTGAAGGTGTTTCAACGCACGGCGAGTTATGATGCCGCGATCGCGCGCTATCTCGAAGCGCAGGCGAGCGAGCCGGATATCGAGGCGCTGAGCGGTTTTCCCGCGACGCTCACGTTGTCGTGGAAAAAAGCGCAGGCGCTGCGCTACGGCGAAAATCCGCACCAGAAGGCGGCGCTCTACGGCACGTGGCACGAGCATTTCCGGCAGCTCCAGGGGAAGGAACTTTCCTACAACAACATTCTGGACATCACGGCCGCGACCTACCTGATCGGCGAATTCGAGCGGCCGACGGTCGCGATCCTCAAGCACACGAATCCGTGCGGCGCGGCGAGCGCCGACACGTTGATCGACGCGTGGGAAAAAGCCTACGCGACGGACCGGCAGGCGCCGTTCGGCGGAATCATCGTCGTCAACCAGACGCTCGACGGCGCGCTCGCGAAGGCGATCGCGGAAATTTTCACCGAGGTGATCATCGCGCCGCGCTTCAGCGACGAGGCGATGGCGGTTTTGGCGAAGAAGAAAAACCTGCGCCTCATGATTGCGCAGGGCGGCATCGGCGCGGACGCGTTGCAGGAGATTCGCTCCGTCGTCGGCGGCGTGCTCGTGCAGGACCGCGATCGCACGCTGGGCAACGTGCGCGAATTCAAAGTCGTCACGAAACGCGAGCCGACGGCGGACGAATGGGCCGCGATGATGTTTGGCTGGAAGATCGGCAAGCACGTGAAGTCGAACTCGATCGTCTACTGCCGCGGCGAGCAGACGCTCGGCATCGGCGCGGGCCAGATGGCGCGCGTCGACAGCTCACGCATCGCCGTGTGGAAAGCCGGCGAGGCGAAGCTCGATCTGCGCGGTTCGGTCGTGGCGAGCGAGGCGCTGTTTCCGTTTCCCGATGGCTTGCTTGCCGCCGCCGACGCCGGCGCGACGGCGGCGATTCAGCCCGGCGGCGCGATGCGCGATGCCGAAGTGATCGCCGCCGCCGATGCGCGCGGCATGGCGATGGTCTTCACCGGCTCGCGACATTTCAAACATTGACGCGCGCGGGGCGGCGCGCAGGAAAATTCTGGCGGCCCGCCATGAAACGCCGTCTCGTTCCGCTGCTGCTTGCCGCCGCGTTGCTCGCGCTCGCGGCGTGTTATACCAATCCCGTGACCGGGCGCCGCGAGCTCGTGCTCGTGTCGCAGGCGCAGGAGCTTTCGCTCGGCGAGCAGTCGTTCGCTGACGTGCGAAAAAAGGAGAAGGCCTCGACCAACTCCGCCTACAACGAGCGCGTGACGCGCGTTGGTCGGCGCATCGCGCAGGCCGTGGGCGGCGATCTGCCCAACGCGCGATGGGAGTTCGTGGTGTTCGAGTCGAAGGACGTGAATGCGTTCGCGCTGCCCGGCGGGAAGGTGGGCGTTTACACAGGATTGCTGCAGCTCGCGGAAAACGATTCCGAGCTCGCGATCGTGATGGGACACGAAATCGGCCACGTGATCGCACGACACGGTGCCGAGCGGATGTCACAAGCGACCTTGCTGCAGTTCGGCGGTGCGGTCGCGGGCGCGGCGATAGGCAGTGACGAGGCGCGGAAACTTTTCGACACGGCCTATGGCGCCGGGACTTCGGTCGGGGTCGCGTTGCCGCATTCGCGCGCGCAGGAGAGCGAAGCCGACCGCATGGGCGCGGTCTATGCCGCGCGCGCGGGCTACGATCCGCGGGCTTCGATCGTGTTTTGGGAAAAAATGATCGCGCAGCAGAAGAGCACAGCGAAGAGCGGCGCGGCCGGCAGCGGGCTGAGCGCACTGCTTTCGATGCATCCGCCGGACGAAAAACGCATCGAGGACTTGAAAGCGCTGATGCCGCAGGTCGTGCCGATCTACGAGCGGAACCGAGGTAAATTCGAGTAGGCTCGTTCGCGCCGGGCGCGGATGAACCGGATTTTTAAACACAGAGATCACAGAGAGGCACAGAGACGGACCAGGGATTTCGTCAAACGCTCGGCCGGCGGCTCGGACTGGCACTGGCGTCTCGCCCGTGATGGTTTCAAAGCGCAACATGGGCGAGACGCCCATGCCACGTCGCCGGCGCTTCCTCTTCCTTTCCCTTTCTCCCTTCACCCACCGTCGATCCCGCCGCCAGCTCGGCGAT
>DASZYB010000068.1:0-194303 GCA_035545575.1 Opitutaceae bacterium
CTCCCGAATCGCGGCGTCTGCAAGACAGACGCCCTACTTCTTCCGCAGCAGAAACGCCGCGCCGCCATCGTGGCCCGTCGTCCACGGAAAACTCAACATGCTGGCCGCGAGCTCGAACGGCCCGCCCGCGCGGCTCGCCAGAAATTCGCGCACGACGTGCTCGTTTTCCTCCGCGTCGATGCTGCACGTCGAGTAAACGAGCCGCCCGCCGGGCGCCACGAATCGCGCCGCCGCGTGCAGCATCGAGAGCTGCTGCCGCGGATGCTTCTTGAAATCGCCCGCCTGCAACCGCCACTTCACGTCGACGCGATGACGCATCACGCCGGTGTTCGAACACGGCACGTCGATGAGCACCGCGGCGTAGTCGGCCGGCAGCTTGTGCTCGCGCAGGATCGGCGCGAACGCGCCCAGCACGTCGCCGAGCACGAGCGCCACGTCGAGGCCCGCGGCGCGCGAAAGATTTTCCTTCAGCCGCTCGATGCGCTTGTCGGGTTTGCCATCTTCCGCGGGCAGGTCGGCGGCGACGAGTCTGCCCGTTTTGATTGCGTCCGCGATCAGCAGGCTTTTCCCGCCCGGCGCCGCGCAGAGATCGAGCACGGCTTCGCCGGTCTTCGGCGCGAGCAGCTCGACGGGCAGCCGCGTCGAGGGATCCTGCAGGTAAAGTTTTCCGCCCTTCAGCAGCGGCTCGACTTCCGCCCAGTGGCCCGACGCCACTTCGAAGAAGCCCGGCCAGCGCGTCGGCCGCAGAAACTCCGGCGCCTGTTCTTCCGGCGTGCGCCAGCGCGCGTAGACCGTCGCCGGCTGCTGGTTCCACTCGAGCAGCGCGCGTGTCGCCTCGGCGCCGAATTGCGCGAGCCAGCTTTTCACGAGCCAGTCCGGGTGCGAAAAATATTCCGCGAGCTCCTCCGCGGTCGCGTTCGCGGCCGGCGGCGGCCCGGCGAGCGCGACGGCGAGTTTGCGCGCGACGGCGTTCACCAGCCGCGCCTCGGCCGGGCTCGCGATCGTCTTCGTCTGCTCGACCGCGTGATGCCCGATTTTCGCCGCGCGGCCTTCCGAAGCCGGCGCGGCCGCGCTCTCGATCAGCTCGTAGCCGGCGACAAACAGCACCGCGCGCGTCAGAAACCGCGGCGGATGCGCCACGAGCCGCGCGAGCGCGGCGTCGAGCCGGCCGAAATGCCGCACCACGCCGAGCACGAGGTTCTGGCAGCGCGCGCGTTCGGCGCCGGCGAGGCCGGGCGGCAGCGTTTCGAGCAGCGCGTCGATGCGTTCGTGTCGGTCCAGCCACCGCGCCACCAACCGCACCGCCGATGGCCAGGCCGCGGCGGCATTTCCCTCGGTCGCCGCGCTCATCGGCGACGCCGATATGAGGCCGGAGCGCGTTGTTCCGTCATTTTGACACGTGGTTTGACAAGGCTAGTCATTGTCCGCTCAACTCTCCGGTTCAGGCCCTTTCACACGCAATCATGAATTCCGAAGCCGTCTCCGCGCTCCTCGCCAAAACGCCCTCCCTCAAGGCGGCCAAATCCAAACTCGAGGCGATGGAACCCGGCGCCTATGTGATTCACCGGAGCTGGGGCTTCGGCCAGATCAAGAGCTACGACGACGCCGCACAGAAGCTCATCATCGATTTCAAGGGCAAGAAGGGCCACCCGATGGACCCGGCGTTCTGCATCGGCACGATGGACGTGCTGCCGGAAAAACATCTTCTCGTGCGCAAGGAGACCGAGCCGAAAAAAATCGCCGAGCTGATCGCGGACAATCCCGCGCAGCTCCTCGTCGAAGCGCTCGAAGCTTATCCCAACCACGCCGCCACCGTCATCGAGCTTGAGATCGTGCTCGCGCAGGTCGTCGGCGAGGAAAAATTCAAGAAGTGGTGGGCCGCGGCCAAGAAGGCCATCGCCAAGGATCCGCGCGTCTCCGTCCCGGAAAAGAAAACCGAGTGCTACGTGCTGCGCGAGACGCCCGTCTCCGCCGAGGACGAAATTCTCGAGCAGTTCAACACCACGCGCTCCGCCCGCCGCCGCATCGCGCTCGCCGAGGAATTGCTCACCACCGTCGGCAAAAAGGAAATCAAGGGCGACCTCACCTCCGTGCTCAAAGGCGTGGCCGACGGCGTGAAGGATTCGAACCAGCTCGACGCCGCCGAGCGCCTCTACGGCGCCGCGATCCGCGACGATCTCGCCAAGGCCATCGGCGCGGAAAACAATTTCGAGCCCACGCAAGCCGCGCTCGTCGGCACCGCGCGCGATTTGCCCGCGATCGCCGAGAAGATTCCCGTGCAGTTCCAGTCGCGTTTCCTCGAGCTGATCCAGGAGACGCACCCGATCGAGGCGCGCGACATCCTCTTCAACCTGCTCAAGACGTCGCAGGGCAAGTTCACCACCGAGGTGATCAACTTCCTCGTCGAGCACGGCCACACCGACGAGCTCGCCGCCACGCTCAAGCGCTGGCAGACCGAGCAGAACCTCCGCGCGCCCGTCCTCCTCTGGATCGTCAAGAACCGCAACTCGAAGAAATTCGCCAAGCTGCTCAACGACCTCATCACGCCGCGGCTGCTCAGCGCGATCTTCTTCGCCATCGACTACGAGGCGCTCCAGGCCTCGAGCGCGCGCCGCATCCCGCTCGCCGACATCCTGAGCGAGGACACCGACCTGATCTCCGACCTGCTCTCGACCGCCGATCCGGAAACCGCGCGCGACCTCGCAAACACCCTCATGCTCAACCAGGGCTTCGAGGAGCTCACGAAGAAATCGCTGCTCGCACGCTTCATCAAAATTTTCCCCAAGATCCAGTCGCTCGTCGCCGCCGACGCCGAGAGCAAGGAGGAGCAGCTCCTCGTCTCGCGTCCGAGCTACGACCGCAAGCGCGAGGAATACGAAGCGATCGTCTCGAAGAAGATCCCGGAAAACTCCAAGGCCATCGCCGCCGCCCGCGAGCACGGCGACCTCAAGGAAAACTCCGAATACAAGATGGCCAAGCAGGACCAGCAGGTCCTCATGGCGCAGAAATCCCAGCTCGAGCGCGACCTCGCGCGCGCGCGCGTCACCGATTTCAAGGACGCGTCCACCGACCAGGTCGGCGTCGGCACGATTGTCGCCGTGAAGAACGTCGCCTCCGGCGCGGCCACGACCTACACCATCCTCGGCGCGTGGGACGGCGATCCCGACAAGCACATCATTTCCTACAAGACCGCGTTCGGCGTCGCGCTCCTCGGCAAGAAACCCGGCGAAACCGTGAAGGTGAAAACCGGCGGCACCGAGGAAGACTACACGATCGTCAATATCAACCGCTACGCCGACAAGGCCTCGACCTGATCGAAACGCGAAAATTTTCGACCGACAGGCGGGCCCGCAACGGCCCGCTTTTTTGTTGCCCGCCTTCGCCGCCTCGCGTCCTCGCTCCCGCTTCCACTTCGTGATGTCCCCGCTGCTCAAAGGCCTGATCGTCGGCTTCTCGATCGCCGCACCCGTCGGGCCGATCGGCGTGCTTTGCATCCGGCGCTCGCTCACGCAGGGCCGGCTCGCCGGTTTTGTCTCCGGACTCGGCGCCGCGACCGCCGACGTGATCTACGGCGTCGTCGCCGCGCTCGGCCTGACCGCGATCTCGCACGCGCTGCTCGCCCAACGCCTCTGGCTCCAGCTCGGCGGCGGCGCGTTTCTCGTCTATCTCGGCGTCGCCACGCTGCGGCCGCATCGCGCGGTGAACGCCGCGCGCCCCCCCGAATCCGCGCGGCTCTCGTCCGCCTACGCGTCGACGCTCGGACTCACGCTCACGAATCCGATGACGATCCTCTCCTTCCTCGCCATCTTCGCCGGCCTCGGTGCCGGCACGACGAGCGGCGCGTGGCCCGCGATCGCCCTCGTGCTCGGCGTGTTTCTCGGCTCCGCCGCATGGTGGCTTTGCCTGAGCTCCGCCGCCGGCTGGCTCGGCGCGCGGCTGCAACACGGCGGCCTCCGCGTGCTCGATATATTGTCGGGCGTGGTCATCGCCGGCTTCGGCGTGTGGCAGCTCGCCGCGGCGGTTCAGTCGTTGCGTTGATCTGACGATTTCCCCACGTTCGCGCCTCGTGAACGCCTCCTGGGACCTGCTCAAGACCCTCTCCGATCCCACGCGCCTGCGGCTGCTCGCGCTGGTCACGCGCGAAGAGCTCTCGGTCGCCGAGCTGCAGGAAATCCTCGGCATGGGCCAGTCGCGCATCTCCTCGCAGCTCGCGCAGCTCCGGCAGGTCAACCTCGTCACCGACCGCCGCGACGGCAAAAAAGCCTTCTACTCGCTGCGCGCGAATCTCCCCGCGAAAACCCTGACGCTGCTCAAGGCCGCGATCGACTCCGTCGGCGACCTGCCCGCGCTCGCCGACGATCGCGAAAACCTCGACCGCATCCTCCAGAAGCGCCGCCGCACGCAGGAGCAATATTTCAACCTCATCGCCGGCCGCCTCGGCAAACACTACTGCCCCGGCCGCTCGTGGGAGGCGATCGGCCACCTCGCGCTGCGGCTCACGCCCGCGATCGACATCGCCGATCTCGGCGCCGGCGAAGGCCTCGTCTCGCAACTGCTCGCGCGCCGCGCGCACCAGGTCTGGTGCATCGACAATTCGCCGCGCATGGTCGAGGTCGGCACCGAGCTCGCGAAAAAAAACGGCCTCGCCAATCTCACCTACAAGCTCGGCGACATCGAGCACGTGCCGCTGCCCGACCGCTCCGTCGATCTCGCCTTCCTCAGCCAGGCGCTGCACCACGCGCAGCACCCGCAGGCCGCCGTCAACGAGGCGCACCGCATCCTCCGCCCCGGCGGACAGGTGCTCGTGCTCGACCTCGCCGAGCACACGTTCGAAAAAGCGCGCGAGCTCTACGCCGACGTCTGGCTCGGCTTCAAGGAAAGCGCGCTGCACGGCTTCCTGAAAAAAGCCGGCTTCACCAAGGTCGAGGTCAACACCGTCGCCCGCGAAAACAGCGAGCCGCACTTCGAGACGCTGCTCGCCAGCGGCCTCCGCTCCGGACGTTGATCGCCGCCGGCTTCGCTTTCGCTCCCCTCGAAAGAAAAATGAACGCCCTGCTGACCACCGCGGTGCACGACTGGACGCCGCTCGCGATCGCGACGAAGCTCCTCTGGCTCGCGCAGCTCGCCCTGCTCGTTCACGTGCTGAAAACCGGCCGCCCGTATTGGTGGTTCTGGATCCTGATCAGCGCGCCGGTGATCGGCGGGCTCGCCTACGCCGTCATCGAGCTCGCGCCCGCGCTCCGCGGCAGCGGCGGCACGCTCAACTGGAAACCGCGCGCCTGGCGCATTCGCGACCTGCGGACGACGCTCGAGGAAACCGACACGGTCAAATTGAAGCTCACTCTCGCGCGCGAACTGCTCGCGGCGAAGCAGCCCGACGAGGCGTGCAAGGTGGCCGAGGATTGCCTCACCGGCGTCTGGCGCGACGATCCGCACACGCTCGCCGCCGTGGCGCGTTACCGGCTCGAGGTCGGCCAGTCCGCAGCCGCGCTCGGCGCGCTGGACAAAGTCGACGTCTCGCACGACCGGATGCTCGCCGCCGAGGTCGCATTGCTGCGCGGCCGCGCGCTCGTCGAAGCGGGCCGGCACGCCGAAGCGCAGGAGTCGCTGCGCCGGATCGCCGCCACCTACATCGGCGAGGAGCCGCGCTATTTTCTCGCCGTGTCGTTGCACGCCACGGGCGCCACCGCGGCGGCGCGCGAAATCTGGAGCGACATCCGCCAGCGTTTCCGCCGCGCCAATTCCGGCTGGCGCCGCGCCGAGCGACGCTGGTTCAAGCTTGCCGGCGAGCGGCTCGCCGAAACCGGGAACGCTTAGCGCCGCGCGCAAAGCTCGATTCGCGATTGCCGCTCGGCGGCGGCCGTGCCAGAGTGCGGCGCGTCTGCTCCCATGAAACCCTTGCGCCGGATCGTCGCGGTCATCTCGTATTGCCTGCTCGCGCTCGTCGCGAGCGCGAAGGAACACGAGGAGAGCGTGTTTCTCTTCCAGAATCGCAAGGTAAGCATCCTCGTGCCCGACGGCTTCGGCTTCGCGAGCAACAAGGCGGAAAACGGCATGATGACGGTCAGCGTTTCCGACAAAAAAGAAACGCTGAGCCTCTCCATCACTTTCCTACCCGATCCCGACGAGCGTTTCGCCTCCGCGCGCAGCCGGAAGGAATTCATGAATGAAAATTTCCGCGCCTACGTCGACCACTCCGTCGAGCAGGCGATGCAGTTCGAAGACTTCGAGTCGAAGACCGGCGCGGGCACGTTTTGCGTGTTCACGGATGCGAGCCTGGTCGGAAAAACGAAATTCCCGCGCGGCGAATTCCTCCACTCCACCGCCGGCCTGAAAGCATGGCCGGGCGTGCTCGCGGTCTTCTCGCTTTTCAGCAACGACACGAAATCGCGCGACTACCAGGCGCTGATGACGCTGCTCCGCGACGGGCTGCGCGAGGAAGGCAGCGTGCCCGCCGCGCTCGCCAAGCCGTGAGCGGCCGGGTGCGCGACCCAACGCGCCGTCCGCGCCGGCGCCGGGTCGCGGCCTGAACCGCGCTAACTCCGCGGCGCGGGCGGCGCCGCCGCCGGCGCGCTCGATGTCGCCGCCGCGGAAGCTTTGTCCAGCGCCTTCAACGCCGCCTGCCGGATCGCTTCCACCGTCGGCGAGTTTTGCGGCACGTCGATGTGCGTCTCGCGGCTCGTGTCGGTGGCGATGTGTTCCACCGCGACCGATGCCAGCATCGGCATCGCCGCCTCGACCGGGCCGTTGACGCCGAGCAGCGACGCCTTCACGTCCCAGATTTCCGGGCCCGTCGCCTTGTCCAGCGCGCCCTCCGGATTCGTCCGCGCGGAGAGTTGCAGAAACGTCTCGCGCGTCGCTGGGTCCATGCGCGGCGCGCTGTCGCGGCCATAGGTGACTTCGATCACGAGGTCCGGCGGCACATTCGGCGGCGGCTCGAACATCCCGGCGCTCGCGAGCGCGGCGTCGACGCAGGCCTTTATCACCGGGATCTGCACCGGCGTCGACGAGACGACCGAGCGCTTCGCGACGAGCCGGTAGGATTTGCCGGAGGGCTTCGTCGTGCCGGGGGCGCAAATCGCATCGACCAGCACGTTGTAGTGGTTGCGAAAGATATTATTGCACCCGCCGACGAGGCCCGCGGCGGCGATTGCACCGAGAAACGCCAGCGCTGCGTGCGACCGGGGGCGGGAAGGCTTCATGCTCTTGTCGGCTGCTCGGTATAGCACGCCGCGTCAAAATCGCAACTCGACGCCGGTAACGGCATTGTTACCGCCGCCCGGTCACTCCATCTGCACGCGCGCGCGATAAAAGGCGTCGCACCGCGCATAAATTTCCTTGGGCGAACTCAGGGTCAGCGCTTCCGCCGCCAGCGCCCGCGCATCCGCCATCGTCATGGCGCGGATCAGGTATTTCACCGAGGGCAGCCACGCCGGCGACATGCTCAGCGAGTCCACGCCGAGCCCGAGCAGCAGCGGCGCGAACACCGGGTCGCCCGCCATCTCGCCGCACACGCCGACGGGAATCTTTTCCTGGCGCGCCTCGTCGACGATGTGCTTGAGCGTGCGGATCACCGCCGGGTGCGTCGGCTCGTAGAGGTGCGCGATGCGGTCGTTCACGCGGTCGATCGCGAGGAGGTATTGGATGAGGTCGTTCGTCCCGATGCTGAAAAACGCGCACTCCTTCGCGAGCAGGTCCGCCGTCGCCGCCGCGCTCGGGATCTCGATCATCGCGCCGATCTCGAGCTGCTCGTCGAACGGCACGCCGCGCGCCTTCAGTTCGCTCATGCACTCGCCGAGCAGCGCGTTGGCGCGCGCCAGCTCCTCGTTGCCGCTGATCATCGGATACATCAGCCGCACCTTGCCGTGCGCGCTCGCCATCAGGATCGCGCGCAACTGGTCCTTGAAAATATCCTGGTGCTCCAGGCAGAAGCGGATCGCCCGGAAGCCCATGAAGGGGTTGTCCTCCTTCGGGAAAAGATCCGCGTGCCCGGCCATCGGCTTGTCGCCGCCGAGGTCGAGCGTGCGGATCACGACCGGCCGCGGCGCCATCGCCTCCACCACCGACTTGTAGGCGATGAACTGCTCCTGCTCCGACGGCAGCCGCGCGCTGTTGAGAAAAAGAAACTCCGTGCGATACAGCCCGACGCCGTCGGCGAAAAACGACTTCACCTTCGCGACCTCGTCGGTCTTCTCGATGTTCGCCATCAGCGACACCGCCACGCCGTCGAGCGTCGTCGCCGGCTCGCGATTCGCCTCGAGCAGCCGCACCTCGAAGGATTTTTTCCGCTCCAGGATTTTTCCGTAGCGGAACAGCGTGCCCTCGCTCGGATTGAGGATCACGACGCCGTCGTAGCCGTCGACCACGACCCAGTCGCCGTTCTGCACGCGGCTCGTGAGGTTGCGCACGCCGACGACCGCGGGGATCTTCATCGAGCGCGCGACGATCACCGCGTGGCTCGTCTTGCTCCCGGAATCCGTCACGATCGCGAGCGCCGCGGCCCGATCGAGCGTCGCCGAATCCGACGGCGTGATCTCGCTCGCCACGACGACGCGCTGGTCCGCCAGCCGGCTGAGCGAGGTCTCCGCCTGCCCGAGCAGGTTTTGCAGCACGCGTTGCGCGACGTCCTTCAGGTCGCCCGAGCGCTCGCGCAGGTATTCGTCGTCGATCTCCGAAAACGCCTTGATGTAGCGCGACGAGACTTTGTTGAAACACGTCTCGATGTTGCGGCCGGTCGATTCGAATTCGCGGATCGTCTCGCCGATCAGCGCCTGGTCCTCGAGCACCATCAGGTGCGCGTCGAAGATCGCCGCCTCCTCCGGGCCGATGTTTTTTTCGACCTCGTTCTTGATCTTCGAAATCTGCTGCCGCGTGACGACCAGCGCGCGGTCGAAGCGCGCCACTTCCTCGATCCGGTTCTCCGGCTCGACCTGGTAGCCCGGCACTTCGACGTCGCTGCGGATATAGACGAACACCTGCCCATAAGCGATCCCCTGCGAGGCGGCGATGCCTTGCACGGTGATTTCTTCTTTCGAGCGCGGATTCATTTCGCAGTGGCAGGCGCGCCGGTGCGGGGCAACGCGGCGTCGCCCGACGATAACGCGGTGGCCGCCAAAGGGGTCAATGCGGATTTGCGCCGGGGCGTGTCACCAACCCACATCTCAGGCCAGCCGCGCGCGGACCAGAAATGCGGACTCGCCCCACGCGTCGCGAATCCGCGCCTCGATCGCCGCGACCGGCGCGTCGTCGCGCAAGAGCGCGAAACACGCGCTCCCGCTTCCGCTCATCCGCGGCGCCAGCGCGAACTCGCCGCGCAGCCGGTCGAACAACGCCGGCAGCGCGAGAAACTTTTTCGCCACGACACGCTCCATGTTGTTGAAAAGCAGTTCCTCCGCCGGCCGGCGCCCGTCGGCGAGCCAGGCCCCGAGCTGCGCCTCCGCGTCCGCCACCGGCACATACGTCTCCGGGTTCGCCGCCATCCGCGCGTAAGCCCACGGCGTCGCCACGCCGAAGCCCGGCTTGAAAACCAACACGCTCCGCCCGCGCAGCCGCTGCGCTGCCGCGGGCGGCAGCGCCTCGATGCGCTCGCCGCGCCCGCGCATCACGACCGGCGCGCCCGCGAGAAAAAGCGCGCAATCCGACCCCAGCCGCGCCGCGCTCTCCGCGAGCGCCGCCTCCGCCAGCGGCGCGCCCGCGAGCCGGTTGAGCGCGCGCAGCGCCGCGACCGCATCGCTGCTGCCGCCGCCCAGCCCGGCGCCCATCGGGATGCGTTTCTCCAGGAAAAATTTCGCGCCCCCGCTCCAGCCCGTCGCCGCCACGAAGGCACGCGCCGCCTGGAGCACGAGGTTTTCCTCGCCCACCGGCACGGCCGGATCGTCGCACGCGAGCGAGAAACCTCCGCTCGCCGCCCGCGCCTCGACGCGCAGCGTGTCGCCAAAATCCAGCGGCGCCGCCACCGACACCAGATCGTGAAAACTATCCGCGCGCCGTCCGGTCACGGCGAGAAAGAGATTCAATTTGGCGGGCGCAAAAATCGAAAACGCTTCCACGAGAGGGCCCGCACTAAGGCACACTCGCCGCGCGGAATCCAGACTGCGGAATTTTGTCTTCATTAGCGCGCATTAGTGTTCATTAGTGGTTTCAAAATGCCCTGCGACCTGATCCTCGTCCTCGACGCTCCTTCGCCGCGCGACGTCGCGCCCGCGCTCCGCCCGTTGCAAGGCACCGTGCGCTGGGTGAAAATCGGGCTCGAGATGTTCACCGCCTGTGGCCCCGACTGCGTGCGCGAGATCGCCGGGCTCGGCTTCGATGTCTTCCTCGATCTCAAGCTCCACGACATCCCCAACACCGTCGCGAAATCCATCGAGTCCATCGCGCGGCTGCCCGTGCGCATGACGACGCTCCACACCGGCGGCGGCCGCGAAATGATGCAGTGGGCCGCCAGGGCGCAGCAGCAGCACGCGCCCGATCTCCTCCTCCTCGGCGTCACCGTGCTCACCTCGATGAGCGCCGCGGCGCTCGCCGAGACCGGCGTCGCCGCTTCGCCCGAGCAGCAAGTCGTCCGCCTCGGCCGGCTCGCGGCCGAGTCCGGCCTCCGCGGCCTGGTCTGCTCGCCGCTCGAAATCGCGCCGCTGCGCGCCGCGCTCCCGCGCGACATCGCGCTCATCACGCCCGGCATCCGCCCGCGCGACGCAAAAGCCGACGACCAGACGCGCGTGATGACTCCCGCCGACGCCGCGCGCGCCGGCGCGAACTTCATCGTCATCGGCCGCCCGATTTTCAAGGCGCCCGATCCGGTCGCCGCCGCGCGCACCATCCTCGCCGAGCTCGGACAAAGTAAGAGTTAAGAAGCATGAATTAAGAACAACTCTCTCCGTTTCTTAATTCTTCCCTCTTCCGTCTCACTTCCATGTCCCGCACCGCCGCCATCCTTCTCGCCGCCGGCAGCGGTTCGCGCATGGCCGGCGCCGTCGCCGACAAGATCCTCGCACCGCTCGCCGGCCGGCCGGTCTTCGCCCACTCCGCGGCGGCATTCATGCAGAGCGCCATCGCCGATCTCTACGTCGTCGTCTATCGCGACCAGCGCCAGATGCTCGAGCTCTCCGCGCTCGCGCCGACGCCGTCGGTCCTCGTGCGCGGCGGCCGCGAACGCCAGGATTCCGTCATGCACGCGCTCGCCGCGCTGCCCGCGGACATCGAGCACGTTTTCATCCACGACTGCGCGCGCCCGCTCATCCAGCCCGAGCAGCTCGTCGCCCTGCACAAGATCGTCCGCCGCGAACAAGCCGTCGTCCTCGCGCACCGCGTCACCGACACGATCAAGGAGCACCACGAGGACGCCCGCCTCCGCACGCTCGAGCGCGGCCGGCTTTGGGCGATGGAGACACCGCAGGTTTTTTCCCGCACGCTCATCGTCCGCGCCTACGACCGCGTCGCGACGCGCGGGCTGTTCGTGACCGACGATGCCCAGGCGGTCGAGCAGCTCGGCCACCCGATCGCGCTCCTCGAAAACAACCAGCCCAACCCGAAAATCACCACGCCCGCCGATCTCACGTGGCTCGAGTTTCTCCTCGCGCGCCAGGCGCCCGACGCGTGACCACCGCGGCGCGGAAATCCCAATTCCAAAAATTCCAAACGCCAAAACACGCCAGCCTTCAAAATGAATTTTCTCCCTCGGGATTTTTTCAGGCTTGGGGCGCCTGGCGTTCGGAATTCTTCCCATGAACTTTAGAATCGGCCACGGCTACGACATCCACCGCATCGTCGCGGGCCGCCCGCTCGTGCTCGCCGGCGTGAAATTCGACACCGACTTCGGCCTCGACGGCCACAGCGACGCCGACTGCATCACCCACGCGATCTGCGACGCCCTGCTCGGCGCCGCCGGCCTGCCCGACATCGGACATTTTTTCCCGAACACCGATCCGGTCTACAAAAACATCGACTCGCAGGAGCTGCTCCGCCGCGTCTGCGCCGAGCTCTCGAAGCGCGGCTTCGCCATCTCAAACCTCGATGCCACCGTCATCGCCGAAAAACCGAAAATCGCGCCGCACCTCGCGGAAATGAAAGCCGCCCTCGCCAAGTCGACGCGCCTGCCCGTCACCAACATCGGCCTCAAGGCCACGACGAACGAAGGCATCGACGAAATCGGCCGCGGCCTCGCCATCGCGGCGCACGCCGTCGCGTTGATCGCGAAAACCTGACCGCCATGCGGCCGCTCGCCCGCTGCGCTCTCGCTGTCGCGTTGCTGAGCATCGCGCTCGCGGTCGCCGGCTGCGCGCCGCGCGAGACGCTCGTTGCCCGCGGCGACCGCGAACAAGTGCTCCATCGCGGCGTCGGCTACGAAGTCGCCGATCTCGATCCGCAGCTCGTCACCGGGCTCGGCGAAATGAAAATCGTCGCCGCGCTCTTCGAAGGCCTCGTCGGCCAGGACGCGCGCGATGGCCGACCTGTTCCCGCGGTGGCCGAATCGTGGGAGGTGTCGCCCGACGCGCTCACATTCACCTTTCATCTCCGCGCCGGCGCCCGCTGGTCCGACGGCGCGCCGCTCACCGCGCAGGACTTCGTCGACTCGTGGCGCCGCATTCTCACGCCGTCCCTCGCCGCCGACAACGCCCCGATGCTCTTCGTGCTGCGCGGCGCCGAGGCGTTTCACAAAAATCCCGCGGGCGATTTTTCCACCGTCGGCGCGCAGGCGAGCGATGCCCGCACGCTCCGGGTCACGCTCGCGCAACCCACGCCCTACTTTCTCGCGCTGCTCGCCAACGCCGCGTGGATGCCCGTGCCGCTCCGCGCCATCGCCGCGCAGGGCGATGCGTTTCGCCGCGGCAACGCGTGGACGCGCCGCGGCCCGCTCGTCGGCAACGGCCCGTTCGTCCTCCGCGAGTGGTCGCCCAACCGCCAGATCGTCGTCGAAAAATCCCCGACCTACTGGGACGCCGCCAGCGTGCGGCTGCACGCGATTCATTTCTACCCGATCGACAACGACGACGCCGAGGAGCGCGCCTTCCGTGCCGGCCAGCTCCATGTCACCGAGATTCTGCCCGTGAGCAAAGTCGACGCCTACCGCCGCGAGCAGCCCGCGCTGCTGCGCATCGATCCGTATCTCGACACGTTCTTCCTGCGCTTCAACGTCCGCCGCGCGCCGCTCGACGATGAGCGCGTGCGCCGCGCGCTTTCGCTCGCGCTCGACCGCGCCGCGCTCGCGCAAAAAGTCCTCCACGCCGGCCAGCAGCCCGCGGCGACGCTCGTGCCACCCGGCCTCGGCGGCTACGTCGCACCCGCGCGGCCGCTCAGCGATGTCGCCGCCGCGCGCCGGTTGCTCGCCGCCGCCGGCTATTCCGCCGCGCACCCGCTGCCGGCGCTCGAGCTCATGCTGCCGAACTCCGGCGTGTTGCGGCTGGTCGCCGAAGCCGCCCAGGAAATGTGGCGCCGCGATCTCGGCGTCGACGTGCGCCTGCTCAACCAGGAGAAAAAAACGATCTTCGCCGAGCGCCGCGCCGGCAATTACCAGATTCTCCTCTACGACTGGATCGGCGACTATCCGGACCCGACGACGTTTCTCGATCTCTGGCGCAGCGACAGCGGCAACAATCACACCGCCTGGTCGAGCCGCGACTACGATGCGCTACTCGACACCGCCGCGCGCACCGCCGAGCCCGCCGCGCGGCTCGCGCTGCTCCAGCGCGCCGAGGCGCTGCTGCTCGACGCCGCGCCGATCGCGCCGCTCTATTTCAACACCCACGCCTACCTGCTCCAGCCGTCCGTGAAAAACTGGCACCCGTCGCCGCTCGACCAACTCGACTACAAGCATGTGTGGCTGGAACCCTGAGAGTTCGTTTTCAGGCTCGCTCCGTGGCACGGGCGTCTCGCCCGTGTGCCGGCCAATCCGCGGGCGAGACGCCCGTGCCACCCGAACCGTCCGCTGGTGGAAGCGCCTGAGTTTCCCGCTCGCTCTCGCGCTGTTTTTTTCCGGCTGCGCGAAACCCGCGTCCGACACCACGCACGTCCTGCGCATCAGCCAGCGCAACGAGCCCGCCGATCTCGACCCCGCGACGGCCTCGCTGCCCGACGAATTTTTCGTCATCCGCGCACTCGGCGAAGGCCTGCTCGTGCCGAATCCCGGCGGCGGCGCGCCGCTTCCCGCTGCGGCCGAACGCTACGATATCTCGGCCGACGGCCTCGCCTACACGTTTCGCCTCCGCGCCGACGCCATGTGGAGCAACGGCGAACCCGTCACCGCCGGCGATTTCGTCGCGAGTTACCGTCGCGTGCTTGATCCGGCGACGGCCGCACCGAAAGCGCATTTGTTTTTCGCCGTGAAAAACGCGCATGCCTTCGCCACCGGAGCGCTCACGGATTTTTCCGCCGTCGGCTTTCGCGCGGCCGACGCGCGCACGCTGGTCGTCACGCTCGAGCGCGCCGACCCGCGCTTCCCGCTCTACGTCGCGACGGGCGCGTGGATTCCCGTCAACCCGCGCGTCGTCACACAACACGGCCGCGCCTGGACGCAGCCCGAGCATTTCGTCGGCAACGGCGCGTTCACGCTCGCCGAATGGCGGCCGCAGCAGCGCATCGTCGTGAAAAAAAATCCCCGCTACCGCGACGCCGCGCGCGTGCAGCTCGACGCCATCCAATTCGTCCGCCTCGACGATCAGGACGCCGAGGAACGCGCGTTCCGCAGCGGGCAGATCGATATCACGATGTCCGTCCCGCTCACGAAGCTCGAGCCTTACGCGCACGAGCATCCGGCGGAGCTGCACCGCGCGCCGCTCGCGGAGACGCGTTTTCTTTCGTTCAATGTCCGCCGCGCGCCGCTCGCCGACCCGCGCGTGCGCGAGGCGCTCGCTCTGAGCATCGACCGCGCGCTCATCGTCGAGCGCGTGCTGCGCGGCGGCCAGGAACCTGCCGCGCGTTTCCTCTCGCCGCCGCTGGCCGCCGGCTTGAATCCGCCCGTCGTGCAGCACCGCCTCGACGTCGAGCTCGCGCGCCGGCGCCTCGCCGAGGCGGGATTCGCCGGCGGAAAAAATTTTCCGCGACTCGAGCTCACCGCCTGGTCGCCGTCGCAGACGCCCGTGCTCGAAGCCATCCAGCAGATGTGGCGGCGCGAGCTCGGCATCGAGGTCGCGCTCGCGATCCGCGAGGCGAAGGTCCATCTCGCCGCGCTCGCCTCGGGCGACTACGACATCGCCTTTGCGACCACGCTGCTCGATGTCGCCGACGCCACGGCCGCGCTCGACGATTTCACGAGCGACGCGTCCAACAATTTCCCGCACTGGCGCTCGCCTGATTTTGATCGCACCGTCGGCGACGCGTTGAACGCGCGCGATCCCGCCGCAATCGTCCAGGCCGAGAATCTCCTGCTCGCAGCCGCGCCGGTCAGCCCGGTTTATTTCAACGCTCACAACTGGCTCATGTCGCCGCGCGTTCACGGCTGGCGTGAGGACGCATTGTGGACACGCTACTATCAGGACATCCATCTCGATGAAAACTAACCGACCGACGGCACGCCTTCTCGTCACGACGCGGCGCGTCATTTCGCTCGCCGCCGCGTGCTCCGCGCTCGCCGCGGCTGACGCGCCGCGCGGCATCTCCGCCGCGGACATTCTCGCGCGCACGAAAATTCTTTCCTCCGACGAGTTCGAAGGCCGCGCGCCCGGCTCCGCCGGCGAGGAAAAGACGATCGACTATCTCGTCGCCGAATTCAAAAAACTCGGCCTCGCGCCCGGCAATCCCGACGGCACCTACATTCAGAATGTCCCGCTCGTCGGCATCACGTCGAAACCCGCGCTGCGTTTCGCCATCGGTGCGGAGACGCTCGCGCTCGAGCCGATCAACGATTTCGTCGGACCCACGAGCCGCTCGCAGCCGCACGTCGAGGTGAACAACAGCGACGTCGTCTTCGTCGGCTACGGCATTGTCGCGCCGGAGTTCGGCTGGGACGACTACAAGGGCGTCGATGTCCGCGGCAAGACCGTCGTCATGCTCATCAACGATCCGCCCGTCGTCGATCCCGCGACCGGCCGGCTCGATCCGAAAATTTTCGGCGGCGCCGCGATGACTTACTACGGGCGGTGGACCTACAAGTTCGACATCGCCTCCGAGAAAGGCGCGGCCGCGTGCCTCATCGTCCACGAGACCGGGCCGGCGTCGTATCCGTTCGCCGTGCTCGTCAGCAGCCAGAGCCGCGAGAATTTCGAGATTCGCGCGCCCGACGGCAACGCCGGCCGCGTCGCGATGCAGGGCTGGCTCACGATCGACGCCACGCGGCGACTTTTCGCGGCGTGCGGAAAAAGTTTCGACGTGCTCAAAAAATCCGCCGCCACGCGCGCCTTTCACCCGGAGCCCCTCGGCGCGCGGGCGTCGTTCACGATCGACAGCACGCTGCGCAACGTCGACTCGCGCAACGTCGTCGCGCTGCTGCCCGGCGCCGATCCGCAGCGGCGCAACGAATTCGTCGTCTACACCGCGCACTGGGATCACCTCGGCCGCGACCCGCGGCTGAAGGGCGACCAGATCTACAACGGCGCCGCCGACAACGCCGCCGGCACCGCCGTGCTGCTCGAGCTCGCGCAGGCGTTCAAGACGCTCCCGCCCGCCGCGCAGCCGCGGCGCAGCGTCCTGTTTCTTTCCGTCACCGCCGAGGAAAAAGGCCTGCTCGGCTCGCGCTTCTACGCGCAGCATCCGCTCTACCCGCTCGAGCGCACGCTCGCCGACATCAACATGGACGGCGCCAATCAATTCGGCCGCACGAGCGACATGGAGACGGTCGGCTTCGGCGCGTCGACGATCGACGACATCGGCCTCGAGGTCGCCCGTGCGCAAGGCCGCGAGATGAAGCCCGACAGCCATCCCGAGCGCGGCTCGTATTACCGCAGCGACCATTTCGAATTCGCGAAGGTCGGCGTGCCCTCCTACTACGCGAAGCCCGGCCGGCGCTTCATCGGCCAGCCCGACGATTACGGCGAGAGAATCGTCAACGACTACATCGCGCACGACTACCACCAGGTCAGCGACGAGGTGAAACCCAACTGGACCTTCGAGGGCGCCGCGCAGGACACCGAATTCCTCCTGCAGGTCGGCCTGCGCATCGCCAACGGCGACCACTGGCCCGTGTGGCGCGACGGCAACGAATTCAAACCGAAGCGCGACGCGATGCTCGGCGCCGGCAAAACCACGGAACGCTGAACCACCGCGCGCGTCTGTCCTCGCCGGCGTCTCCTCATACCGTCCGCGCTTTCGCTCCGAAAATGCTCCGCCTCCTTTCGCTCGCCGCACTCGTTGCCGTCGCCGTCGTTGCGCCGGGCTGCGCGAAAAAATCCGAGGACGCCGCGGGAAAGCCTGTCCGCCCGGCCGCCGCGTTGAAGGTGCTCAACTACGGCAACGGCGCCGAGCCGCAGGATCTCGACCCGCAGGTCATCACCGGCACGCCCGAGTATCACCTGATGTGCGCGTTTTTCGAAGGGCTCGTCGCCCAGGCACCCGACGGCGTGAACGTCGAGCCCGGCGTCGCCGAGCGCTGGGAAATTTCCGCCGACGGACTCGTCTACACGTTTCACCTGCGCGCCGACGCGAAATGGTCCGACGGCGCGCCCGTCACCGCGCGCGACTTCGTCCGCTCCGCGCAGCGCATGCTCACCGCGTCGCTCGCCGCCGATTACGCCTACATGTTTTTCCACGTCGCCGGCGCCGAGGATTATTACAACGGCCGGTTGAAGGATTTTTCCGCCACCGGCTTCAAGGCGCTCGACGACCGCACGCTGCAGCTCACGCTCGCGCACCGCACGCCGTTCCTCCTCGCGGCGATGCTGCACCACGCGTGGTATCCGGTGCCCGTCGCCGTCGTCGAAAAATTCGGCGGCCTCACGCGCAAGGGCACGAGCTGGACGCGCCTCGAGAACTTCGTCGGCAACGGCCCGTTCGTGCTCCGCGAGTGGAAACAGCACCAGATCCTCGTCGCCGAGCGCTCGCCCACTTACTGGGACCGCGCCCACGTGAAGCTCGACCGGATCAACTTCTTCCCGTTCGAGCTCGCCGAGACCGAGGAAAAACTTTTCCGCACGCACGCGCTCGACGTCACCTACGAAATTCCGCTCGCGAAGATTGCGGTCTATCGGCGCGAGCAGCCGGCCGCGCTGCGGCTCGACCCGTATTGCGGCACGTATTTCTACCGCTTCAACGTCGCGCGAAAACCGTTCGACGACGTGCGCGTGCGGCGCGCGTTCGCGCTCGCGATCGACCGCGAGAGCATCGTGAAGAACGTCACGCTCGCCGACGAACAGCCCGCCTACGCGATCGTGCCGCCGGGCGTCGGCGGCTACGAGAGTCGCCATCACCTGCAAGGCGACATCGCCGAAGCGCAGCGCCTGCTCGCCGAGGCCGGTTATCCCGGCGGTCGCGGTTTTCCGCCGACCGACCTGCTCTACAATACGCTCGAAAAACACCGCGCGATCGCCGAGGCGCTGCAGCAGATGTGGCGCAAAAATCTCGGCGTCGAAATCGGGATCTACAATCAGGAGTGGAAGGTTTACCTCGACGCGCAGAAGACCACGAATTTCCAGATTCAGCGCGCCGGCTGGATCGCCGACTATGTCGATCCGCACGTCTTCTTCGACCTCTGGCGCACCGGCGGCGGCAACAACAACACCAACTGGGGCAGCCCCGAATACGACCGGCTGCTCGCCCGCGCCCTCGATACGCAGACAAACGCCGAGCGCTACGAAATCTACCAGCAGATGGAAAAAATCCTGATCGATGAGCTGCCGGTGATGCCGATCTATTTCTACACCTACGCGCGGCTCGTCGATCAGGTCGTGAAGAATTTCCGCACCACCTACCTCGACAACTATCCGTGGAAATACGTCGACGTCGATCGCTGAGCCGCCGGCCGCAGCGCCCGCGCACTTCCGTCTGGCTTCGCGATTCCCGATTCTGAATTCTCGCTCCCGCCTTCCACTCTTTCCCGTCTCACCCGTCTCGCGTTCTTCCCTCGTCTCACCGTCTCGCGTTTTTCTCCGTCTCGCGTTCTCCCGTTCTTCGCCCGTCTCGCGTTCTTCCCCCTCATGTTTCGTTTCATCACGTCGCGTTTCCTGCAGTCGCTGCTCGCGCTGTTCATCGTGATCACCGCGACGTTTTTCATGATGCGCTTCGTGCCGGGCGGGCCGTTCACCGCGGAGAAAGCCGTCACGCCGGAAATCCTCCGCAACCTCGAGGCGCACTACGGGCTGAACAAGCCGCTCTGGCGCCAATACCTCGATTACCTCGGCAGCCTCGCGCGCGGTGATCTCGGTCCGTCGTTCAAATATCCGAACCGCACCGTCAACGAAATCATCGCCGACAAAGTCCCCGTCTCCGCCGAGCTCGGCCTCGAATCGCTCGCGATCGCACTCGTGCTCGGCATCGGGCTCGGCACCGTCGCCGCGATCCGCCGCAACACCTGGATCGACTACGTCGCGTCGTCGTTCGGCATGATCGGCATTTCCGTGCCGACGTTCGTGGTCGGGCCGCTGCTCGTGCTGGCGTTTGCGATTCACCTCCGCTGGTTCAACGCCTCCGGCTGGTTTTTTCCCGCCGATCGCGTGCTGCCGGCGATCGTGCTCGGCATCGCCTACGCCGCACCGATTTCGCGGCTCACGCGCGGCGGCATGCTCGAGGTGCTGCACCAGGATTTCATCCGCACCGCGCGCGCGAAGGGCGCCTCGGAGCTGCGCGTCGTGCTGCACCATGCGCTCCGCGGCGGATTGCTGCCGGTCGTGTCGTATCTCGGTCCGGCGATCGCGGGCATTCTCACCGGCTCGTTCGTGATCGAGACGATTTTCCAGATTCCCGGCATCGGCCGCGAGTTCATCAACTCCGCCTTCAACCGCGACTACACGCTCGTCCTCGGCACGGTGATTCTCTACGCGGCGCTGATCATGGCGCTCAACCTCCTCGTCGACATCGCACAGGCGTGGATGAACCCGAAGGTGCGGCTGGAATGAAAACGAAAAAAACCCACGCCATTAAGAGCTCATTTCAAAACCTCGGCGACGTGGCACGGGCGTCTCGCCCGTGTGTCGGTCCTGCTCACGGGCAGGATGCCCGTGCCACCTCGACCCGTCGCGAGCGAGCAGCCGGGGTTTTGAAATGAGCTCTAAACCCAGAGGCCACCGAGAACACGGCGAAGAAATTCTTTTTCGGAATCTCTGCGTTCTCTGTGCTCTCTGGGTTTAAAAAGAATCATCTTCCATGACCTCCGCCGCCCCTCGCCTGTCGCCCGCCGAGGAACCTTTGGAAAAAGGTTCCTCGCTCTGGCACGACGCCTGGCTGCGGCTGCGCAAAAACAAACTCGCCGTCTTCAGCATGTGGGCGCTCGGCGTTATTGGCCTGCTGTGCGCTATCGGCCCGTGGGCGTTGAACCTCGCGTATGAAACCCAAGGGCTCGATGTCGGCGCTACTCCGCCGCTGACGCCGGTGGTGAAGGTGTTTCGAGTGCGATCTAGCGAACGCGCGATGCCTTACGAAAACGTGCCGCTTAATGCGCTCGCCACCTACGAAGGAATCCAATCTTCGCCGGACGCCAATAGCGTCATCGATCGGATTAGCCGGGGAGAAAAGGTGCGCGTCCGCGAGTTCGTGTTTCAAAAATCCATTTTACTGATGGGTTCGGACACTGCCGGCCGGGACCTTTTCGCGCGCATGCTCTACGGCGGCCGCGTGTCGCTCGCGGTCGGGCTCTGCGCCACGTTTGTCGCGCTGACGATCGGCATCGTTTACGGCGCGGTCGCGGGATTTTTCGGCAGCAAACGCGACGCGTTCATGATGCGCGCGGTCGACATCATGTATTCGCTGCCTTTCGCGATCTTCGTCATCCTCCTGATGGTTTTCTTCGGGCGCAACATCGTGCTCCTCTTCGTCGCGATCGGCGCCGTCGAGTGGCTCACGATGGCGCGCATCGTCCGCAGCCAGGTGATGGCGGTGAAGAAAATGGAATTCATCGAGGCCGCGCGCTCGCTCGGCTTCGGCCGGCGCCGGATCATTTTCCGCCACATCATCCCGAACATCCTCGGTCCGATCATCGTCTACACGACGCTCACCATCCCGAGCGTGATGCTGCTCGAGGCGTTTCTCAGTTTCCTCGGGCTCGGCGTGCAGCCGCCGATGAGCTCGTGGGGCGTGCTGATCAAGGACGGCGCGGAAAAGATGGAGGAGTTTCCGTGGCTGTTGATTTTTCCCGGCACGATTTTTTCGCTCACGCTTTTCTCGCTGAACTTCCTCGGCGACGGCCTGCGCGACGCGCTCGATGTGCGCTCCTCGAAAGACTGAGCGCGGCCACACGGAACCGCGAAATCCGCGGAACCGCGCCCGGCGCGAGCGTCTCCCACCATTTCGTGCTTCCGCCCTTCGGCGTTTCCGCGATTAGATTCCGGTCGGTCCAGCCCTGATGCGACGTTTTCGTCCCTACTTCAAATACCTCCGGCCCGTGCGCGGCACGCTGCTGGCCGCGATCTTCTACGCGGTGCTCTTCGCGCTGACCAATGGCGTGAGCCTGCCTGCGCTGATCAAATACGTTTTCCCGCGGATTTTCGGCGAGCACAGCCTGCCGCTCTCGACGGTCATCCTCATCGCCGCGTGCATCCCGCTCGCGTTTCTGCTGCGCGCGGTGAGCGGCTTTCTCAACAGCTACTACATCCAGCTCAGCGGCGTGAAAATCCTCGAGGCGATCCGCATCGACTACTTCCGCAAGCTGCAGGTGCTCCCGCTGTCGTTCGTGCAGGGCAAGGCCAGCGGCGACCTCATCTCGCGCGGCATGTCCGACACCGGCCAGCTCCAGGCCACGCTCACGACGCTCGCGAGCGACGGCATCAAGCAGCCCGTGCAACTCCTCGCGACGATCGGCACGCTGATCGCATTCGCCTTCTCCGACCAGGGCGTGTGGCTCGTGCTCGCCTGTCTCGCGCTCGTGCCGCTCTCGGTGCTGCCGGTGCGCTACGTCGGCAAAAAAGTCATCAAGCGCGCGTATCAGCTCCAGTCCAACCTCGGGCTCGTCACCACGCGCTTCGCCGAAAATCTCTCCGCCGCGCGCGAAGTCCGCGCCTTCGGCCTCGAGGAGCGGGAGACGCAGCGCTTCGCGGCGGCGAGCCACGAATTGATCACGTCGCAGATCAAGATCGCCAAATACGTCCAGGCGCTCACCCCCGCGATCGAGGTTCTCTCCGCCGTCGGCATTTCCGTCACGCTCGTCTTCGCCTATGGCACCGGCATCAAGGAATCCACTTTCGTCGCGATCATCACCGCGCTCTATTTCAGCTACGAGCCGATCAAGAAGCTCGGCGCGCTGAACAACGAATACAAACGCGGCCTCGCCGCGCTCGACCGCCTCGAATTCGTCCTCCACGCGCCGGTCACGATCACCGATCCCGCGCAACCCGTCGCGATCGGGCGGCTCCGCGGCGACATCGCGTTTCACGATGTCTCGTTCGCCTACCACGATGGCGAGCCCGTCCTCCGCCGCGTCTCCGCCGCTCTGCCCGCCGGCACCGTCTGCGCGCTCGTCGGCCCGAGCGGCGCGGGCAAGACCACCTTCGCCAATCTCGTGCCGCGTTTCTACGAAGCCGGCGCCGGCCGCGTGACCGTCGACGGCCACGACGTGCGCACGCTCCGCCTGGCCGACCTGCGCCGCAACATCGCGATCGTCTCGCAGGAGCCCGTGCTCTTCAACGACACCATTTTCAACAACCTCATGCTCGGCCGGCTCGACGCCACGCGCGCCGAGGTCGAGGCGGCCGCGCGCGACGCCTTCGCGCACGACTTCATCGTCGGACTGCCGCACGGCTACGAGACGCTCGTCGGCGAACGCGGCGTGCTCCTTTCCGGCGGCCAGAAACAACGCGTCGCCCTCGCCCGCGCCTTTCTCCGCAACGCCCCGATCCTGATCCTCGACGAAGCCACCAGCGCGCTCGACAGCGATAGCGAAGCCGCCATCCAGGCCGCGCTCAAAAAACTCGTCGTCGGAAAAACCGTGCTGATCATCGCGCACCGTTTCTCGACGATCCGCGACGCGACCAAAATTCTCGTCTTCGACCGCGGCGAAATCGTCGCGCACGGCAGCCACGCCGAACTCTACGCCGCCAACCCGCTCTACCGCTCGCTCTACGACCGTCAGCAGGGCGCCATCGCGTAGACCGAGAGACCCGAGCGGTTTTCGGAGAAACGAGCCTCTGAATTCAATCACGGAAGCACGGAAAAACGGAATCAATCGCGTCGCCTCTCCGAATTCTTCCGCGTTTCCGTGCTTCCGCGCTTCCGTGATAAAAACCAAGCCGTCCTCCGCATCACCCTGCTCGGGCCCTCGCAAAATCGCGGCACGTCGTCCGCAATTTGCAGTCTGTTCCCCGCACCCATCCTTCATGTCGCGCACCGATCCGCCGCCGAAAGTCAGCGTCCTGCTGCCCACCTATAACTACGCGAGGTTTCTTCCCGAGGCGATCGAGTCCGTGCTGGCGCAGGACTTCACCGATTTCGAACTGTTGATCAGCGACGACGCGTCGCGCGACGATTCCGCCGCGGTCATCCGCCGCTTCGCCGCACGCGACCCGCGCATTCGGGTGCGGATTTATTCCGAGAACATCGGCATGGTCGCCAACTGGAACGCCTGCCTTCGCCAGGCGCGCGGCGACTACATCAAATTCATTTTCGGCGACGATTGCTTCATGCGACCCGACGCGCTCGGCCGGATGGTGGCGCAGCTCGACGCGACGCCCGAGGCCGTGTTGGTGGCCTCCGCGCGGACGATTCTCGACGCCCACTCCCGCGTGGTCACGATCTGGAACGACTGGCGCGCGCCCGGCTTTCATCGCGGCGCCGAGGTGATCCGCCGCTGCCTGCGCGAAGATCGCAACCTCATCGGCGAGCCTTCGGCCGTGCTCTTCCGCCGCGCGGCGGCGCAGCGCGGGTTCGATCCGCAATTTCGCCAGGTGGTCGATTTGGACATGTGGCTTCACCTCCTGCGCGGCGGCGACTTCGTCTACCTCGCGGAACCGCTCTGCGCATTTCGCCAGCACGAGGAGCAGCAGACCGCCGTCAATCGCCGCGCCAACGTCGGACCGCTCGAATGCCTCGCGCTGCTCGCGCGCTATCTCGACGAGTTGCGCCTCACGCCCGGCGGCGAGCGCACGTTTGCGGCGAGCCATCTGCTTTTCGAACGCCTCTACTATTCGCGCAAGCATGCGCCGCGCACGCCGACCCTGGTCGCGGCCGAAGCTTCCGTTCGCGAGCGGCTCGGGCGGTTTGGGTATGGCGTGCACTGGTCGTGGCATCGATTCACGAAACCGTGGCTGAATCTCCGCCGCTTCGTGCGCCGGCGCCTCGCGTCGCCGACGCGTGCGCCTTGGCCGGCGGCGGTTTCGCCGTGGGCGCCGACGATGCGGCCGGCTGCCTTGCGCGCCTCCGGCCGGCGATCCGCCTGATCGGCAACGACCTCGCCTTTCGTTGCGACACTCGTCGCGCGCGCTTTCATCCGCGCATCGCGCCAGGAAGATTGCCCGGCGCATAACGCGCTCCGCCCGCAACCCATTCGCGTGAATGGGAATGGTAAGCAAAATCACGACGGAAATCGCGTTGCCCCGGCCCGCGGGCTGTTTCTACTGAGGAGAACACCTTAATGACTTCTCTGCCCACATTGCCGAGGCGGACGTGGCTGGAGCGGACGTCGCTCACGCTTTCCGTCCTGCTCGTGCTGGTGGGCGTGGTGTCGCTCGTCGCGTGGTGGCTGCGGATGGACGAGCTGTTGCTGCCGATCCCCAACACCTCGCCGATCCGCGCCAACACCGCGCTCGCGGTCGCGATTTTCGGCTTGGTGTTGTTCGCCGTCGAATTCGAGCAACGCATGTTCGCCCTCGCGGCGCTCGTCTCCGTCGCGATCGGTTTGCTCACGCTCGCGGAGCAATTCACGCGGCACAATCTCCGCATCGACGAACTGCTGGCCATCGACCATTTGTTTCTCCGCACCGAGCAGCCCGGCCGCATGTCGAACGTCAGCGCGCTCACGCTCGTGCTCGGCGGGCTCGTGCTGGCGTGGCGCTGCACCTCGCGGGCGGCGCGCGCCCGGCTCGCGGCGGAGGCGTTCGTCGGTTCGCTCATCGCGGCGGTGGGCTTCTCCACGTTGCTCGGCTACGTGGTGAAACTCGAGGCGGTCTACAAGTGGGGCGGCCACATGGCGACCGGGCCGGTGACGGGTTTTGCCTTTCTCCTTTTCGGCGCCGCCCTGCTGCTGCTCGCGTGGCGCGAGAGCATGAAGCAGCATCACGAGGCGCCTTCGTGGTCCCCGCTGCCCGCCGTCATCGGCTGCCTCACACTCACCGTGATCCTTTCCGTCGGGCTCCGCGAACGCGAAGTCACCGCGATCCGCCAGCGCACCCAGAGCCAGAGCGATGCGCTCGCCACGCAGATCGGCATCGAACTCGACCGGCAGACGAACCGCTTCGAGCGTCTCGCGCGCGGTCGCGATCTGCAGATCGCCACGCTCGGCAAATGGCAGGAAGAGGTCGCGCCGCAGTTCGACGAATCGCGCCAGCTCGGCTGCGTCTCCATCGCCTACGTCGATCCGGCCGGCCGCACCGTCTGGTATTATCCCATCGAAGGCAGCGACACCGTGTCGGGTTTCAATCACCGCGAGGATCCCGTCCGCGCGCGCGCGATGGACGAGGCGGGCAACCCGCCTTCGTTTCCCGCGACGATTTCCTCGTCCACCACGATCGTCGTCACGACGCCGCAGATCGCGCGGAAGCAGGGCCTCGTCATCTACGCGCCCATCGTGCGCGACGATCGCGTCACCGGCTACGTCGCCGCCGAGTTCGTCTACGATCAATTTTTCAACGCCATCTGGTCGGCGCGGCGGCGCGCCGATCCCGACAACCACGCGGACTATCACGTCGGCATCGAGTTGAACGGCGAGACGATCTACGCGCACGCCGCGAGCGATCCCACGCGGCGCGACGACCTCGCGTTCGAGCGCTCCTACACCGTCGCCGACCGGCGCATCCGCATCGCGCTCACGCCGTCCAACGCCGCCGTCAGCGAAAGCCGCGGCTACCTCCCGGAGCTTTCGCTCGCGGCCGGCTTCGGCATCACGCTGCTCCTCGGCCTCAGCGTCCACCTCGCGCGCAGCGCGCGCGCCGGCCAGCGCGCGGCCGAGCTTTCGAACAAAAAACTTTTTGCCGAAAACGAGGAGCGCCGCCGCATCGAGGCGCGGCTGAAGGTTTCCGACGAGCGCCTCCGCCTCGCGCTCGACTCCACGCAGATCGGCATCTTCGAGTGGAGCGTCGCGGCCGGACACGTTTACTACAGCCCCGGCCTGTGGGCCATGCTCGGCTACGATCACGCCCGGATGCCGTCGACCGTCGAGGCATGGCAGTCGCTCATCCATCCCGACGACCTGCCGCTCTACCGCCGCCGCACCGACTCGCAGCTCAACGGCATCGCGTCCTTCATCGAGCCCGAGTATCGCGTCCGCGCCCGCAGCGGCGACTGGCGCTGGGTTTACACGCGCTCGAAATCCGTCGCCACCAACCCCGACGGCCGCCCCACGCGCATCATCGGCACCGTGCAGGACATCACCGCCCGCCGCGAAGCCGAGCTCGCCCTGCGCGAATCGCAGGCCGAGGCCCGCAAGCTCTCGCTCGTCGCGTCGAAGACCGACAACCCCGTCCTCATCGGCTCGCCCGACGGCCGCATCGAGTGGGCCAACGAGGCGTTCTGCCGCGTGATGGAGTATTCGCTCGAGGAAGTCGTCGGCAAAAATCCCGCGCACTTCATGGTCGGCCCGGATACGAATCCGCGCACCGTCGCCCGCATCCGCGCCGCCATGGCGCGCGGCCAGGGCATCAGCACCGACGTCGTCAACTACGCCAAATCCGGCCGCAAATATCACCTCCACCTCGAGGTCCAGCCCGTGCGCGGCGCCAACGGCGAGCTGGAAAATTTCATCGCGGTCCAGACCGACATCACCGCCCGCGTCGAGACCGAGCACCAGCTCCGCCGCGCCAAGGCGGAGGCCGACGACGCCTCGCGCGCCAAGAGCGATTTCCTCGCGTCGATGTCGCACGAAATCCGCACCCCGATGAACGGCGTCATCGGCATGACGAGCCTCCTCATGGAGACGACGCTCAACGCCGAGCAGCGCGATTTCGTCAACACGATCCGCTCCTCCGGCGAGGCGCTGCTCACGATCATCAACGACATCCTCGACTTCTCCAAGATCGAGTCGGGCAAGATGGAGCTCGAGCGCGCGCCCTTCGAGCTCTCGCTCTGCCTCGAGGAAGCGCTCGATCTCTTCGCCCTCCAGGCCTCGGCGAAGAAACTCGACATCGGTTATCACGTCGCGCCCGACGTCCCCGCCTGGATCATGGGCGACGTCACACGCCTGCGGCAGATCATCGTCAACCTCGTCAACAACGCCGTGAAGTTCACCCCGAGCGGCGCGATCTCGCTCGAAGTGCGCCGCGCCCTCCGCGAGCCGACGCCGCTCGGCTTCGATCCCGGGTTCATCACCGACCCGACGCGCATCATTCTCGACTTCACCGTGCGCGACACGGGCATCGGCATTCCGCCCGAGCGCATCGACCGCCTCTTCAAGGCGTTCAGCCAGGTCGACTCCTCCACCACCCGCAAATACGGCGGCACCGGCCTCGGCCTCGCGATCTGCCAGCGGCTCGTCCACCTCATGGGCGGCGATATCCGCGTCGAAAGCAAAGTCGGCCACGGCTCGACCTTCTCGTTCACCATCGCGACCGAGGCCGCGTCGAATGCGACCGAGTCCGGCCTGCCCGCACTGCCCGCGCCGCTCCGCGACGGGCTCGTCCTGTGCGTCGAGGACCATGCGGTGTTGCAGGCGCGCTTGCAGACGCTGTTCGAAAAATGGGGCGCGCGCTGCATCGTCGCGCCGCACGCCGCCGAGGCGCTCCAGATTGTCGCGCGGCTGCCGCAGCCGCCGGCCCTGCTCGTCGTCGAAGGCGGCGAACTCGACGGTCCCTCACCCAGCGAGACGCTCGCGAGCCTGCGCTGTCCGCGGCTGATTCTTTATCCGTTCGGCCAGACGGCGCCGACTCCGCCGTCCGCGGACGTGCCGTGCGCCAGCACGTCGAAACCCATCCGCACGACCGCGCTGCTCCACGCCATCTACACGCTCTTCAATCCCGGCGCCGCCACGCCCGGCACCCTCGCCGCGAAATCCGACAGCCGCCCGATCGGCCACGAAATCCCGCTCGAAGTCCTGCTCGCCGAGGACAACGCGGTGAACCAGAAAGTCGCGCTGCGTTTCCTCGAGCGCCTCGGCTATCGCGCCGAAGCCGTCGCAAACGGGCTCGAAGCCGTCACCGCCGTCGAAAATCGCCGCTACGATCTCGTGTTGATGGATCTGCAGATGCCGGAAATGGACGGTTACGAGGCGACGCGGCAGATTCGCGCGCGGCTCCCCGCCGACCGCCAGCCGAAGATCATCGCCCTCACCGCCAACGCGATGTCGGCCGACCGCGAGCTCTGCGTCGCCGCCGGCATGGACGACCATATTTCCAAGCCGGTGAAGATGCACGAAATCTCCGCCGCCATCCGCAAGCATTTCGGCGAGGCGAAAACGCGCGAGCTGATCGGCTGACGCCACGCGGGGCATGCCTCGCGCGAGGTCCGCCGCGCGCCCGAGCCGTTCGACGCTTGCGGCCCGCGGACGCCGGCGCCACGCTGCGCGGCAGTCGGTTCTTTCAACTGCCGCAAGCTCCGTCGGTCCATGCCTCATCTCACCATCGAGTGGCTGAAGTTTCTGCCATCGCTCGTCCTCCTGCTGACGCCCGTCCGCATTTTTCACGGTGACAGCGTCCACGTGCGCGCCATCTCGCGCGGCTGGGACCGTCATTGGGCGCAAGTGCTCACGCTCACGCTGCACGGGCTCGATTTGACGCGCGCCGCGCTCGGGAGCTGGCTGCTGATCGACTCGCTCTCCGTCCCCGGCGCGCATGGCGTCGCCGCCCAGGTGCCGTTTCTGGCTCAAGGCGCGATCCGCCTCGCCGCCGTCCTGCTGCAAACGGTGCCATGCAAGGAACGCGACTGCGTCAACGCCCCCTTCGCCTTCGTGATCGGGCTTTTGCTCGGCGGCCATTCGCCGCTCGCGGCGGTGTTCGCGATCGTGCTCACCGTGACGCTTGCGTCCGGCGCGCGGACGCCGGCGGCATTTTTTCCGCTACTCGCGCTCTCGTTTCCCGCCGCCAGTTTCCTGTTCGGCAAGGTGCCGCTGCTGCAAAAATCGGCCTTCGGCGCGGGCGCCGCGCTCCTGCCCTGGCTGTGGGCGCTCCTTTTCAGCCGCGAGCTCGTGGTCTCCTATCGCGCCCGCCCGAGCGTCCAATCGCGCTCGCCGCTGACGGCGGCAAAATCACGCTAAGTTCCGAAAATGCCGCAGCCGTTTTTGTAGGTCGGGCTTTACGCCCGACAAGTCGGGGATAAACCCCGACCTACCTGTCTGACGCGGCTAGGAGTTTATTTTGACGGCGCTAGCTAGACGGCGCAGCGACTCGATTTCGTCGCGCCAGCGCGGCTCGCCCACGAGGTTCCGCTGCTCGAGCGGATCGCGCGCGAGGTCGAAAAAAAGCCACGGCGCGCCATCGGGCCCGAGCACGAGCTTCCGCGTCGGCGAGCGCACGCCGCACCACACGCGATCGCATTGGTGCGGCAATGCCACGACGCTCGGCATCGAAATCCGCGCAAAATCTTTTTCACTTTTTGCCAGCGCGCCGTCGATCTCCGCCCGCATCAGCTCCGGCAAATCGACGAGCGACACCGCCGCGTCGTTTTTCCTGCCTCCCGCCTCGCGCCTCCCGCCTCCGATCAACAACGGCACGCGCACGCTCTCCTCGTGCGGCCAGCCTTTGCGCAGCAAGCCGTGCGCGCCATGCATGTCGCCATGCACGCTCGTGAAAACGACGAGCGTGTTCTCGGCGTCGACGGACGGCAGCAGGATTTTTCCGAGCGCGCGATCCGTCGCCTCGAGGTGCGCATAATAACCCGCGAGCTCACGTCGGACGCGCGCCTCGATTTCGCCGCCGCGCGGCACGTTCGCCGGCAGCACGATCTCGCGCGGATCGCGCGCCGCCACGCCGGCCGCCGGCGCATCGTAAGGCGGATGCGGCGGCTCGAGGCTGAGCAGCGCGAACCAGTTTTGGATTTCGGATTTCGAATTCCGCTCCGTCTCGGCCGCGATCCATTCCGCCGCGCGCTCGCACAACACTTCGCTCTGGTAGCCGCGAAACTGCCGCGGCTCCGGCAACCGCGAGCCGTGCAGCCACGGATCGTTGAGCAAGAATCCGCTCTCGAAACCTTCCCACGTTTCGAAACCGCCGCGCGCCTCCGGTGGCACGATCGTCTTCGCGTGCGCGTGGCCGACGAGCGCCGCCGTCGGATCGCGCCGCGCGAGATGCCACTTGCCGAAAAACGCCGTCGCATAGCCGCGCGCCCGCAGTTCATGCGCGATCGTCCGCGCGTCAGTCGGCAGCGGATCGAAGTAGTCGCGCACGCCGTTCTCCGGCGACGGCACGCCCGTCAGCATCGCCGCGCGCGCGAACGGCCCGAACGGATGCGGCGTCACCGCCTGCGTGTAGTTCGTGCTCCGCGCCGCGAGCGCATCGAGGTGCGGCGTGCGCGCATTCGGGTCGCCCGCGAAGCCGCACGCCGACGCGCGCCACTGCGTCGTGACGATCCAGAGGATGTTCGGGCGCGAACGCATGCGCATCGCGCCGTTCACGCGCCGCCGAGCAGCCGCAGAAACTCCGCCTCGTCGATCACCGCCACGCCGAGCGCGCGCGCCTTTTCGAGCTTCGAGCCGGCGTCGTCTCCCGCCAGCACGTAGCTCGTTTTCTTGCTCACGCTGCCGCTCACTTTGCCGCCCGCCGCGAGAATTTTCTGCTCCGCCTCCTCGCGCTTCATCATCGGCAGCGTGCCCGTGAGCACGAAGGTTTTTCCGGTGAACTTGCCCGCCGTCATCACCGTGCCTGGCGGATCGATCCCGAGTGCGCGGAGTTTCGCGAGCAATCGCCGGCCAGGCTCGCTCGCAAAAAATTCCAGCGTGCTCGCGGCAACCGCCGGCCCGATGTCCGACGGCACGCCCGCGAGCACGCCGTCGTTCAGGCTCGCGAGCTCCGCGTCGATTTCCGCGCGGCGCGCCTTGCGGCGCTCGCGGTCTGCGTCGTCCTTCGGCGGATTTTTTTTCGACGCCGGTCCGTCGCGCTCACGCTCGTCCTCGAGCGCCGCCTTCCTCAACACCGCGCGCAACAGCGCCGAGTCTGCGAGCTCCGCGAAATTCCGGTGCCGCCGCGCCAGTTCGCGCGCGGTGCGCTCGCCGACATCCGGCACGCTGAGCGCATACAGCCAGCGCTCGAGCGGCAGCGCGCGCGCCGCGTCGCGCGCCGCGACGACCTTCGTCGCGTTTTTCTCGCCGAAGACCCGCGGCTCCTCGGCCGTGCCGAGATTCAGCGTCGCGAGCGTCGCCAGCGGAACGTCGTAGAGATCCGGTGGATCGCGCACGAGTTCGAGCTCGACCAGCTTCGCCGCGACGATCTCGCCGACGCCGTCGATCGCGAGCGCGCGCCGGCTGCAGAAAAATCCCAGCCGGCCCGTGCGCTGCGCGCGACAGTCGTAGTTCTGGCATTTCCACGCGGCGCCGACGCCGCTCTCCGTGTCGACTGCGACGCGCGCGATTTTTCCGCCGCACACCGGACATTTTCCACCGACCGCCTGGAAGAGATCGAACTCCGCCGCACCCGCCGGCCGTTCCTCCGGAAACGAACGCAGCACCGCCGGAATCACTTCGCCCGCGCGCTCGATCTCCACGAGATCGCCGACGCGGATGTCCTTGCGCCGGATCTCATCCTCGTTGTGCAGCGTCGCGCGGCTGATCGTGCTCAGCGAAAGAAAAACCGGCTCGAGCTCCGCGACGGGACTAAGGATGCCGGTCTTGCCCACCTGGATCGTGATCGCGCGCAGCCGCGTGCGGGCGGTGTCGGGTTTGTATTTGTAGGCGATCGCCCAGCGCGGCGATTTGTCCGTCGCGCCCGCGATCCGCTGCTGCTCGAAATCGTCGAGCTTCACGACGGCGCCGTCCGTGCCGTAGGCAAACGTCCGCCGCAGCGCGTCGAGCTCGCCGATCGCGGCCCACGCGGCGTCGATGCCGCGCACCGTCCAGATGCGCTCGACCGTCGGCAAGCCCCACTCGCGCAGCCGCGCGTGGAGCTCCGTCTGCGAGCGCACGACCTCCGGCTCGCGATAGCCGAGGCTGTAGAGCACGATCGCGAGGTTGCGGCGCGCGACTTCGGCGGGATCGAGCAGCTTCACGGTGCCGGCGGCGACATTGCGCGGATTCGCGTAAAGCTCCTCGCCCGCCGCGGCACGTTCCGCGTTGATCCGCTCGAACTCCGCCGCCGTCAGATAAATTTCGCCGCGGATTTCCACGACGCGCGGCGCCGCGCCGCGCAGCGTCCGCGGCAGCAGCGCCTCGGAAATCGTGAGGACGTTCGCCGTCACGTCGTCGCCGCGGTCGCCCTTGCCGCGCGTCACCGCGCGGACGAGCCGGCCGTTTTCGTAGGTGAGGCTGACCGCGAGCCCGTCGATCTTCGGCTCGACCGTGTAGCGCAGGTCGTCCGTCTCGAGCAGCCGCACCAGCCGCGCGTGAAACGCCCGCAGCTCGGTCTCGTTGTAAGTGTTGTCGAGGCTCAGCATCCGCTGCCGGTGCGCGACTTCGGCGAAACCCTGCACGCGGTCGTCGCCCACGCGCTGCGTCGGCGACTCGGCGCTCGCGAATTGCGGAAACTGCTGCTCGAGCTCCGCGAGCTCGCGCTTCAACTGGTCGTAATCGAAATCGGAAATCTCCGGCTGCGCGCGCCGGTGATACAGCTCGTCGTGCCGCGCGACTTCCGCGCGCAGCGCCGCGATGCGTGGTTGGGCCTCGGCCGGGGACATGCGCGCAGTTTCAACGGAACATCGCGCGTCGTCCAGTCCCGGCCGCGCCAGGAAATTCCGCCGCTTACGCTCTGTCGGCGACAGGCGCGGCCGCGGTTTTCACCTGCAAGGGCCGCTCGAGCAGTCGCCGATACGCCGACCATCCGACGTAAAGCGCAACCGCCAGCGCCGCGCCCGAGGTGTCCGCCAGCCAGTCGAAAACATCGCATGTGCGGCCCGGCACGAAACTCTGGTGCCACTCGTCCGTCGCGCCAAACGCCGAGGTGACGATGAGCGCCCAGATCGCCGCGCGCATCGTGCCGCCAATCCGGCAGACAAGCGTCGCCAACAGGCCGTAGACGCAAAAGTGCGCGACTTTGTCACTGCCATGGATGTCCGGGCTCGCCACCTGCGAATGATTCGACGCCCACACCACGAGCCCCGCGACCACGAACGGCCAGAGCAGTTTTCTTCGCTCGAATAGGAAACGCATCGCGACGGGTCCCGCGAAAGACTCGCACGCCGGCGGATTGTTCTCCGCGATCGCCGTTCTCCGCAAAATCAGTGGTCGGGCTGGTGAGATTCGAACTCACGACCTCTTGCACCCCATGCAAGCGCGCTACCAGGCTACGCTACAGCCCGAACAGAAGGAGGGTCACAAAGCGCCATGCCTTCCGCCGAGGCAAGTGATTTTTCTGCCCGCGCTCCTCGCCCGCGGCGCAGCCGACAGTTGCGTCGCCTGCCTGCTCCGGGAAACGATGCCACCGGCCATGAAACTTTCCCAAGTCGCCGCGCAACTGCACACCGTGCGCGAGCACTGCGCGACGCCCGCCGGCCTCGCCGCCACCGCGAAAAAAATTCGCGCCCTCGGCTACACCGCGATCGAGCTCAGCGGCACGGCGGCGTTCGCAGCCAACGACGTCGCCGCCATCGCGCGTGACGCCGGCCTCGCGATCTGCGCGGAGTTGCAGCCGCCCGCGGAAATCCTCGCGCGCCCCGAAGCGTGCATCGCGCGGCTGCGCCAGCTCGGCTGCCGCTTCGCCGTTTATCCGTGGCCGGAGGGCGTGGACTTCGCCAACGCCGCCCAGCGCCACGCGCTCATCCGCCAGCTCGACGCCGCCGGCGCGACGTTTCGCGCCGCCGGGCTCACGCTCGCGTATCACAATCACGCGCTCGAATTCGTGAAGCTCGCCGGCGCCACGTTCCTCGACGAGCTCTTCGCCTCCACCGTTCCACAAAATCTCGCGGCCGAACTCGACACGTTTTGGATTCACTACGGCGGCGGCGACGTCGTCGCGTGGTGCGAGAAACTCCGCGGCCGGCTGCCGCTGCTGCACGTGAAAGACTACGGCTTCACCGCGGAGAACAGTCACACGTGGTGCGAAGTCGGCGCCGGCACGCTCGACTGGCCCGCGATCGTCGCGGCGGCCGAGCGCAGCGGCTGCGAGTGGTTCATCGTCGAGCAGGATACTTGCCCCGGCGATCCGTTCGACTCGCTGCGCGCGAGTTTCGAGTTCGTCGCCACGCACCTCGCGGCGCGCTGAGCCGCGCAAACTCGAAGCAGCGAGACGCTGCGCAGCCGCGGCAAATTCCGCGTCGCTGGCGATTCGCAATCCATGCATCGCCTCCGGCAAATGGCGCGCAGCCAGCGCCGGCGGCATGCGGAATAATGGCGGCGTCCTCCACCGCCATGCCTCGCGAAATTCGAAACGGTCTCCTCCGCGACGACGCTCATTTGTCTTCCGGCGTCATCATCGGCTTCACGCTGCTGCTGCTGTTCGCGGTGGGTGTGATCTTGATTGTCCGCGGTCTGATCTGATTTCAGCGGCGCGGCTCGGTCGCGTCGGAGCGAGCCAGTGCCGGCGGCGGCTTCGCTTTCACGACGCTGACCACGCCGTTGCGCTCGAGCCGTGCTTCGGCGACTTCGCCGGCGCTGCCGACGTTGCCGTGATTCCGCAGATTCTCGTCGAGGTCGTCCGGCGTGATCTTGTTTCGCCGCAGCGCATCCTCGTCGACCCGGCCATCGCGCACGAGCACATGCGTGGCGCCCTTGAGCGCCTTGGAGAAAAAGTGCGAGTGAAACGCCAGCGTGCCGGCGAAGCGGTGGATCAGCACGAGCACCGCGCCGGCACCGAGCGTCGGATAAAATCGCGCCTGGCCGTTGACCGCACGGCTCAGCACCGAGCCGAGGATCACGAGCACCATGATGTCGTAGCCCGCGCTTCTTCCGAGCAGCCGTCGATCCGCGATGCGCGAGAGCAGGATCGCAAAACAAAACACGACGACGCCCCGCAGCGCCATGTGGACGAAGCCGAGCTGCTCGGCGCGCAGCCCCAGCCCGAGCCCGTCGCTCCAAGTCTCGCGCAACGCTTCCAGCATTTTCCCACTGACAGCGCGGCGCGCGCGCGTTCCCGGTTCGCGGGCCACACGATCGAATCGGAAATTCCGCGCGCGCGTCCGCGCCTGAATTTTCCACCCCCGGCGCCGGCAGAAGGCCCGCTCCTCGCACGGAAAAAGTTCGGCGCCCAAAACCGCTCGCGATCCCGCGTGCAATCTTCTCTCCTGCGCCATGTCCGGTCGGACCGCCTTCCCGCCCCGCTCCGCGCCTGTCGCGCTGGCCGGCGCGCTCATCGCGATCGCCGCGGTGCTCGCCTACGGCAACAGCCTGCACGGCGCCTTCGTCCTCGACGACCCGACCTCGATTCTCGACAACGCGTCGATCCGCTCGCTCTGGCCGCCGCGCGCCGTCCTGTTTCCGCCGTTGCGGGCGGGCGATGGCGGACGGCCGATCGCCAACCTCAGCTTCGCGCTCAACTACGCCGTCAGCGGGCGCGACCCGTGGAGCTATCACGCGCTCGCGCTCGCGCTGCACGCACTCGCGGCGCTGACGCTGTTCGGCATCGTGCGGCGCACGCTGCTTCTCCCCGCGTTGGCCGCGCGCTACGCGAACCGCGCGACGCCGCTCGCCGCGACGGTCGCCGCGCTTTGGGCGCTGCATCCGCTCACGACCTCGACCGTCGACTATCTTTCGCAACGCACCGAGCAGCTCATGGCGCTGTTCTATCTGCTCACGCTTTACGCGTTCGTCCGTTCGGTGGAACTGCAGCAGTCGGAAAACAAAACTTTGTCACCGGCGACGGCGTGGCGGTTCGCATCGGTTGCCGCGTGCCTGCTTGCCGTCGCCAGCAAGGAAGTCGCCGTCACCGCGCCGCTGCTTGTCGTGCTTTACGACCGCACGTTTGTCGCCGGCGGTTTTCGCACGGCGCTCAGGCAGCGCTGGAAATATTATCTCGGCCTCGCTGCCGCCTGGATTCTGCTCGCGGCGCTGATGATCGACTCGCGTGTGACGCAGCGCGGCATCGGTTTCGATGGCCACGTCTCCGCGCTGCACTATGCCGCGAGCGAGTGCCATGCCGTGCTCGTTTATCTGCGGCTCGCCGCGTGGCCGGCGCCGCTGGTGTTCGACTACGGCTGGGCGTTTCTCGGGCCGCGCGAGGCGCTGCCGTTCGCGGCCGCGCTGGCCTCGCTGCTGCTCGCAAGCACACTTCTCTGGCGGCGATGGCCCGCGCTCGGATTTCTGGCCGCGGCGTGGTTTTTGATTCTGGCGCCGACCTCGAGCGTCGTGCCGATTCTGGAGCAACCGATCGCCGAGAGTCGGGCTTACCTGCCGCTCGCGGCCTTTGTCGCGTTGGCGGTGTTCGTCGCGCACGCAGCGCTCGCGCGCTTTCGCCGCGGTGTCGCGCTCGCGCTCACGTTGACGATCGCAGTCGCGCTGGGCGCGACGACCTTTCGCCGCAACGAAGACTACCGCAGCGCGATCTCCCTCTGGAGCGATGCCGCCGCCAAGCAACCGGCCAATCCCCGCGCGCAAAACAATCTCGCCTCCGTCCTCCTCGACGCCGGGCAACCCGCCGCCGCGCTCGCGCCCGCGCGCCGCGCGCTCGAGCTGCGACCCGCCTATCCGCAGGCGCACACGAATCTCGGCAAGGCGCTCGGCGATCTCGGCGACGCCGCTGAAGCGATCGCCCACTACCGCGCCGCGATCGCGCTCGACGCCACGCTGCCGGAAGCGCACGGCAACCTCGGCACCGCGCTGCTGCGAGCCGGCGCGACCGCCGAAGCGATCCCCGAATTCCAAGCCGCGCTCCGCCTGCAACCCGATCTCTTGAATGTGCACAACAATCTCGCCGTCGCGCTGCTGCGGCTCGGCCGCGTCGACGCCGCGATCATCGAAGCCGAAGCCGCGCTGCGACTCGACCCCCAGTTCGCCGATGCGCACTACACGCTCGCCGACGCGCGCATCGCGCAGGGCCGCATCCCTGATGCGATCGCGCACCTGATCGCCGCGCTCGCCGCGCGCCCGAATTTCCCGCGCGCCGAAAACCGGCTCGGCGCGCTGCTCCTCCAATCCGGCCACCGCACCGAAGCCATCGCCCATTTCGAAGCGGCCCTGCGGCTGCAACCCGACTTCCCGGAAGCGCAGCGCAATCTGGAAGCCGCTCGTCGTCTCGCGTCGCCGCGCGACTAGCGGTAAGCCTCGCCAGCCAGCTTCACGCAACCGGGCGGGCGCGGGTTCGTCGCGAGCGCATCGACGCCGAGGGGCTCGTGCGACGAACCTGGCGACCCAACAGAAACGTTACAGATCGAACGTCGTGGAAAAGATGAACTGACGGGGGTCGATGATGCGGAACGCGTAGGGCGTGCCGTCTGGATTGACGGCGATCGCCTGCAGCCGGCCGCGTTCGAACATGTTCCGCACGTTGAATTGGAAATGAGTCCGGATCTTGTCGTGGAACAGCCTCGTAGTGTAGCCCGCCGAACCGTCGACGTAGTAGCGCGCCTTGTCGTAGACAGGTTTGGTGATGTCGAGCGAGCGAACGATGCCGTCGAGATCCGGGGCGGCGCCGAGGAAGCCGATCGAGGCCTTGTCCTCCCAGCGCACCGCGCCGCCAATATCGAAGCCCTTCAAACGACCTTCGGTGAACTGATACTTGGTGAGCGCGTTGAATCGCCATTCGCGAACCTGCGTGCGGGGCTTGCCCTGATTGGCAATCGCCAGTTTCAGCGGGGCCGCCACGTTGCCGGTGTAGAAGGCGAGCGGCGTGCCGCCATTGTTGTAGGTCCACCAGTTCACGCCCGCATCGTCCTTCACCGTCGTCCACACGGGCATGCGCTGATCAATGTATTTCTGCACCGAGGGCGAAATGTTTGCGTCGAGCGAGATCTGCTGGGCCGCAGTCACCTTCACGGTCCAATTGCGCAGCGTGTAGTTCGCTTCGAGTTCCAATCCCTTCGCGTCGATGTCCGACGTTTCGGAGATGCTCTTGCCGACGAGAGAGTCGAGGAAACCTTCCGGCAACTGCATGATCTGTGCGACGGCCGCCGAGGTCTGCGCGGCCGTGGGCACGATGCCTTTGGCCGCGAAGCGCTGGTTGGCCAGGTTCGTCGCCCAGTTTTCGAACGTGAAGGGATCGCCGCCGCCGCGGCTGGTATCGAGGCGGATCACGCGCGAGGCGACGGTCGCGGCGGTGCCGTTGCGTGAATTTTTCTGCGAGGTGTCGTAGTGATTCAGTTTCAGGTTCAGCTTCCCATCGAGCAGGCTGAGCGTGAAGCCGTAGTCGCGTCCTTTGCCCGTCGGATTGGGGAGCACTTCGCCGAAGAGGTTGTATTGCGTCGTGGCGGGCTGAAAACTGTCGGAGCGGTTGTAGTGGAGATAAAGCCAGTGCAAGGGTTTCACGACCACGCCGGCCGTCTTCGTATCGCCCGATTTCTCCAGCCACGGTCCCCAGATTTTCAGGGCATCGTAGTTCAGGAGCCCGGTTGTCGGGTCGACGGTCGCGCCATTCGAATCGCGGCTGCGGTTCTTGTCCCTGCGCCAGCCAAACGTCGTCACGACGCGGTCGTCCAAGAAATAGTTCTGCGTCGCGAGCGAGATCGTGCGAATTTCGCGGCGGGTGCGATTCGACGGCGTGATGCCGCCTTCGCCGATCACCGCCGGTTCCTGCACCCACTGGTTCGTGGCGGCGTTCAGCCAGTTCAGATTGTAGCGGCCGGCCAGGTCGTAGACCGGCGGCGGCGCGTAGTCCATGTTCAGCCCCTGGTTGTCGCCGACGTAATACTTGTAGTAACCGCGAGTCGCCGTGGCGCCGCTGCGGTTCGTGGAGTTGAGCCAGGTGTGATCGTCGAGGATGAAGTTGCGATAGCGCAGCGCGGAGGTGTCGATGCGCCTGGTCTCGCCGTGGGCTGCGAGCTTCTGCGCGCCGATCCACGAGAGCAGCTTCGGCAGCTTGGCCGGGGTGAGTTGATAGGCGAGGTCGGCGCTCTGGATGTCGTTCACGCTCGGCGAGCGGAAAGCGGTCGGCTCGGAGGCGCCGAGATAGGGCCGCATGAAATAGGGATTCGGCGAGCCATCGAGGAGCTTCGTGTTGATGTCGACGTAGAGCGCCGCCGTGCCGCCGCTGATGAAGTTCCGGCTATAGCTGTCGAAATCCTCGCGAAACCACGCCGCGCGCGCGGCGAGCTGCTGGTGCTGTGTCTGCAACAGGATCTGCTCCAGCTCGACGTTGTAGGTGTCGGCTTTGTCCTTGTTGTAATTCGGTGCCACGAAGTTCAGGTCGGTCCAATCGTAGAGCGCCTTGTTCGTGATGCTCGGGCTGACGAAAAGGGGAAAGTTCGTGCCGCGCAGCCGGTCGAAATCCGTGCCGGAGAAAATATAGCGGATGGCGGTGTTGGGGTTGTCCGGCGTCGGGATCTTGTTCGAGGGCAAGGTGCCGGTTTCGTTCACGGTCCAGAAGCGGATGTCGCCCTGGTCCACGTAAAGGCTGGGACGGTTGTAGAAGCCGCTGCCCGGTCCGACCACGCCGAGCGGCAGGTTCCCATCGGTGTTGCGCGTCGTCCCGCTCGAGGTGCGGCCGTCGGAGAAGGTCACCGTCTGCGTCGTCGGGTCCCACACGGGGCGACCGACAGAGTTCCAATACGAAATCTCGTCGCGCGGCGTGACGGCATTCGGGCGGCGGGCGTAATTGTGATAAGACTCGTAGCTCGCGCGGAGCGTCGTTTTCGAGAAGGGGTGGTAGGTCACGGCGCCCTGCTCGCGCTTCGTTTCGTCGCGGGAGGGTTTGCGCACGTAGCCGGTCGACTGGTAAACCGACGAGACCCGGAACGCCAGGACGCCGGACTTCACCTGGCGGTTGAGATCCACGCTGGCGCGGTAGCCGCCATAACTGTCGCCGCGCAGGGTGAACGTCGAGAGATCGCGCGTCAGGTTAGCGTGGGTGCCGACGATATTGACCGTCCCGGCGGTGTTCCCGAGGCCGAAGATGTTGGAGTTCGGCCCGCGGCTGATTTCGACCGCCTCCGTGTTGTAGAGGTCGATCGGAATGCTGGAATTGCCGGCGAAGTTGTTTCGGGCGATGTTTGCCGTATCTAGGCCCCGGATGCGGTTGGCGGTCTGCGGCCCGCTCTGGATGTTGTCGACCACGTTGCCGCCGCTGTCGATCGTGAACGAGGTGTAGTTGCCCGTGCCCTCGGTGTTCGCCTCGTAGAGGAAGATGTCGTTGATATCGATCGCGGCGACGTCGAGCATCTGCTGTTTCGTCACAACGGTGATCGATGCGCCGAGATCGGAGAGCTTCGTGTTCAGGCGCGTGCCCGAAAGCGTGTTGGTCGCGAGATAACCGCGCTCGTTGCCAGCCTCGACTTGAAAAGGCGACATCTGGACGACGTTGCCCTCGGCCGAGTCGGTCGCGGCGGTGCTGGAGGCGGCGGCGGCCTCCGTGCGGGCATCGGCCGCCATCGTGGCGAGTTCCCCGGCATCGAGGACGCCATCGTGGTTGCGGTCGTATTTCGCCAGGTCAGCGGCGGAAGGAGTCGCCGCGGGGGCGACTTGGGCCGACAAAGTCGGCGTGACGGCCGCGGCAAGAAGAACCAGCGCGGCAAGACGGACAAGCAGGGGTGATTTGGGCATGGGTGTGGGTCGACAAACGGGAAAGCTTCGTCGGCGGCCGCAGCGTTCGCCGCGCGAAGAGCCGGCGAAGTGGAAGCAGGTGCCGAGGTCGACGGCGCGTGCGGGGCGAGAACGGGTAAGATGCCACCGGCGCACGTCGTCGACGTGGGCGGCAGAATGAACCGGGCGAAGAGGCGCGCGACAGCTTTTCGCTGATACAGTAACAATCGCGCTCGCCGCGAGGCGCGGCGGCGGCTTAGCCTGGCGGTCTGCTCATCCCCGTGTGATCCCGCCTCACGACAATTCCGGTCACACCGCGCGGCCCTCGTTGCGCAGGATCGCTCGCGCGGCCGGGGTCAGCGCGATGACCGTGTCGCGTGCCCTGCGCCAGCATCCGCACCTGGCGGCGGCGACTCGCCGGCGAGTGCTGCAGGTCGCCCGCGAGCTCGGTTACCGCCCCGATCCGATGGTGGCGAAATTGATGCATCATCTGCGGAATCGACGGAAACCGGTTTTTCAGTCGTCGATCTGCGCGCTCACCAATGTGCCCCTCAACGCACTGCGACCCTACTCGCGCGGCGTGGTGGCCGACGCGAAACGCCGGGCGGAGGCGCTTGGCTATGCGTTCAGTCTCGCGTTCATCGATACCGTGCCGCGTGCACCGGGCGCGCTGCAGCGGATCCTGCGGAGCCGCGGCGTGGATGGGATTCTGCTGCTGCCCATGCTCCGTTCCGATAATTTCGAGACGCTGCTCGACTGGCGGGAGTTCTCGGTCGTGGCGACGACGACCAGCGCACTGAAGCCGGAAGTGCACCGGGTGACGCCGAATCATTTCCGCAACATGCGCCTGCTCTGCACGGAACTAACCGCGCGCGGATATCGACGCATCGGCACCGTGCTGCCGGATGTCTACGCCCAACGCGTGCACTACGCCTTCAACGCGGCGGCGCTCTGGCACGGCGTCTGGCACGGCACGGAGCTTCTCGCGCCTCTCATCTACCAGGGCGAGACGCCGCGGCGATTGCGCGAATGGTTCGAGCGCGAACGCCCCGACGCCATCATCGCGAGCAACCCGAACAACTGCCGCCTGCTCGCGCGCGCGCTCGGGTTGCGTTTTCCGGGGCCGGTGGGATTCGCGGCAACGACGGCGGCCAGGGAGCATCCGGGCATCGCGGGCATCGACGAGCGTCCGGGCGATATCGGCCGGACCGCGGTCGACCTGCTCACCGTCATGATTCAGCGAGGCGAGAAAGGCCTTCCCAAAGTGCCCATGAGCACGCAGGTGCCAGGCGGTTGGATCCGAGGTCGTTCCGTCGGGCGCAAAGCCGGCGCCGGCCGCGCCCCCTCGAACGCGAACAGCCGGGAAATGATTATTTTTTCGGAGTGATCCGAGGCCGCTACACGAAGTGCGCCGTGCGGTCCGTCGTTCCGCCCCGGCGTAGATCACGTGCCAATGAGCGCATGACAGAAGCATGCCCGGACGCGTCGTGAGCGGCTTTCGCCAAGCGGGTCTGCGAGCTTGTCGCGCGTGATCCGGTAACCGTGCTCAGGCGAAGCCTTGATCTGGTGCCCGGGGTGGGGGTCGAACCCACAAGACTTTCGTCGGTAGATTTTGAGTCTACTGCGTCTGCCAATTCCGCCACCCGGGCGACGGAGCGTCGGCGCAACGTAAGTTCGAGGCCGGCGGTGTCCACGCAAATTTTCGCCGCGGAAATTTGAACGCGCCCGCGCGCCGCGCGTCTTTCGCTGCGTTAGTTACCCGTTCTTTTTGGGAAGTTCATAGTTTGCAGTTCAAGTCGGCAAGGGCGCTGGGCAACCGGCGCCCTTACTGTTTTTTGGCGGCGGAGCGGCCGCTACGCGCGAGCGACGCTCCATGGCAATCGATCGGGAGCGTTTTGTGTCAGCTCGCCCAAAAAGCTTTGTGCCTCTCGCGGATCGCGTATCGCCTAGCGCCTTAGCCGATCATGCCCGACTTCCGCGCTTTCTGCACGCCCGCGACCGCCGAGCCCGCCGAGATCACGCTTTCGCCCGACGAGTCGCATCACCTGGTCGCCGTCAATCGCGCGCGCGCCGGCGACACCGTCGTCGCCTTCGACGGTCGCGGCACCGAATGGATCTGCGAACTCGCCGCGGACCGGAAAAACGCCGCCGTGCTGAAGGTGCGCTTCAAGCAGAAGATCAAGCCGCTCGCCTACGTGATCACGCTCGGCCAGGCGCTGCCCAAGGGTCCGGGCATGGACGCGATCGTGCGCAAAGCCACCGAGATCGGCACCGCGCGGATCGCGCCGCTCGAGAGCGAGCGCACGCAGGTGCATCTCGACGGCGAGCGCTCCGATAAAAAAATCGAAAAGTGGCAGACCGCCGCGCTCGAAGCCGCGAAGCAGTGCGGCAACGCGTTCGTGCCCGAAGTGCTGCCGGTGCAAAACGCCGCGGCGTTCATGGAGTCCGCGCTCGGCTACGACCTGAAACTCATCGCGAGCCTCCAGCCCGGCGCGAAGTCACTGAAAGTCGTGCTCGCACAACACCGGGCCGCGGCGGGCCGGCCGCCGAAAAAAGTTCTCTGGTTGATCGGGCCCGAAGGCGACTTCACGCCGGCGGAGCTGAGCCTCGCGCAAAGCGCCGGCTTCGAGCCGGTCACGCTCGGTCCGCTCGTGTTGCGCTGCGAGACGGCGGCGGTTTACGCGCTGAGCATTCTCAGCTACGAATTGCAGAATCCTTGAACGCAGCCGTCGCGCCGCCCGGGCCGATTCCGATCCGGCCGGCCGTGGCGTGGCGATGGGTTCAAGTTTGGAAGCGTTGCGCCGATAGCGGGGATACCGTCCCCATGCGTTCAACCCTTCTTCGCATCCTCTTCTCGGCGCTGTTCGCCAGCGTGGCGTCGGTCGCTCTTGCCGCGCCCAAGATCGGGGTGCTCCTGAAAGGCCGCAACACGTTCTGGGACGCGGTGGAAAAAGGCGCGAAGGATGCCGGAGCCAAAAACGGCGCGGAGATCACGGTGAAAGCGCCACTGTCCGAGACCGACGTGTCCGTGCAAATCCAGCTCCTCAACGCCATGGCCGCACAAGGCATGGAGGCGATCGTCATCGCTCCGATCAACAAGGAGGCACTCGCCGTCCCCGTCGCCTCGATCGCAGTGAAGGGCGTGAAAATCGTCGTCATCGATACCGCTCTCACCGGAAAAGCCGCGCCGGTTTTCATCGGCACGGATCACCAGGCCGCCGGCGAAGCCGCCGGCAAACTCCTCGCGAGCCTCGTCAGCGACGCCGACGAGGTGAGTTTCCTGAAGCACGCGCAGTCGAGCGGCGCGACCACGCAACGCGAAGCCGGCGCGCTGACCACTTTCCGCGCCGCGCATCCGAACGCCGTCGTGCACGGCGACATCTACGCAAGCGTCGAGCCCGGCACCGAGCCCGCGAAAGCGCTGCTGCTGCTGAAACAACATCCCGCGACGAAGGCCGTGCTGGCCTCCGGCACGCCGGGCACGCTCGCGATGTTGCAGGTGCTGCAGGAACAGAAACTCGCCGGCTCGATCAAGCTCGTCGGCTTCGGCTTCAATCTGAATCCCGACGTCGCCGCCGCGCTCGAAAACGGAGCGATGAGCGGCTGGATCGCGCAGCTCCCCATGGATGTCGGCGCGAAAGGCGTGAACGCCGCGCTCAGTCTGGTGAAGGGCGAGGAAGTCCCGCCCGTCGTGCACACCGATTTCCTCGTCATCACGAAGGACAATCTGAAGGACGCAAAGGTGCAGGCGTTGCTCGCGCTATAGCCGCGCCGTTGGCGCGGCGGAGAAAGGAGAAAGGAGAAAGGAAAAGGGAGAAGGGAGCGCGGAGTCAGGAGACAGGAGACGGAAGCACGAGCCGAAACTCGCCTGCTTCTTCCGCCGCTCTTTTCGCAGGAATAGATCCTGCGCCCTCCACGGTCCGAGTCTGCGCGCAGTTCGTCCGCCTCCGGTCTCCCTTCCCCCGCCTCCCGCCGCGCCCACGGCGCGGCTCACCACACCAGCAACCCGCCCGCAAAGGTCAGGCCGGCGCCGACGCTGCAGAAGATGATTTTGTCGCCGTCGTTGAAGATGCCTTCTTCCGCGGCCCAGCCGAGCGCCATCGAGACGCTCGCCGCGCTCGTGTTGCCGTATTTCGCAATCGTCACGACAAACTTGTCGTAGGGAATCCCCACGCGCTTGCTCACGGCCTTGAGGATGCGCTCGTTCGCCTGGTGCGGCACGATCCACGCGATTTCCTCCGGCTTCAGGTTTTCGCGCACGAGTGTCTGCTCGATCTGCTCCGCGAAGCCCACGACCGCGTGCTTGAACACCGCGGCCCCGTCCATCTGCAGATAAAAATGCTCGAGGTCGCCGCCTTCCGCCGCCGGCCACGGCATCCGCGCGCCGCCGCCGGGACGCTGGATCGACTCGAACTGGCTCGCATCGCCGGAAAGCCCCATGCGGTGCAACCGATGCCCGCCCGCGCCGCCGGTCAGAATCGCCGCGCCCGCGCCGTCGCCGAAGAGAAACGCCGTGTCGTGACACTCGGGATTGGTGATGCGCGAGAGCAGCTCCGCCGTCACGACCACGAGATTTTTCGCCGTGCCGCACGCGATCAGGCTGCGGCCGACTTCCAGCGCGTAGAGCCAGCCGGAGCACGCCGCGTTGAGATCGAAGGCGAGCGCACGCGGGATGCCGAGCTCCCGTGCGAGCGAGCTCGCCGCCGAGGGCACCGGCTGGTCGGGCAGAATCGTCGCCATGATCACGCCGTCGATCTGGCCGACCGACATGCCGGACTGCGCGAGCGCGTGCTGCACGGCGATCACCGCGAGATCGGTCGCGGTCTCGTGTTCCGCCGCGTAGCGCCGCTCCTTGATGCCGGTGAGCCGGACGATCTCGTCCTCGGTGCGATCGGGAAACGCCTTCAGGATTTCGCTGTTGGCGCGGACCGTCGCCGGCACCGCATAACCCACCCCGGCAATGCAAACAGTATCAACGATCGTGCTCAATCGAACGGAAGGAAAACGCGCCCGGGCGCCCGCGTCGATTCAAGATTTCCGCGCCGCCAGATAACGCGTGACATCGTCGCCGGAAACGCGTCCGCCCGGCCCCGTCGCCTCGATGCCGGTGAGCGTCGCAGGATCGAGTCCCGCTTCCTGCGCGAGCTTCGTGGCGCGCGGCGTCCAGACAAGTTGCGCGGCGGCTTTCACCGGGGCGGCACCTGCGCCGGCGGTCGCCGGTCCTTTCGCGAGAAGATGCCGGAGCGATTCGTCCGCGGTCTCGATCTGGAGAAACGGCGCGCCGGACGGTTTCACGTCGCCGGCGTTGACCAGCACCGCGCGGATCGTGCCGTCGCACGGCGACTCGAATTCGAATATCGATTTGTCGCTCTCGAGGTCGGCGATCCGCTGGCCTTTTTTCACCACGTCGCCGGCCTTGGTTTTGAGCGCGACGACGGTGAGTTCGTTCACGGTCGCGCCCATCGACGGCATCGGCACTTCGATCAGAAAGGTTTCCATCCGGAGTTTTGCTGGCCGGCAGTGTGCGAGGCTCCGCGCTTCGGTCAAGGCGCGCCACGCGACCCGCCCGATGCGCCGCCTACTCGCGCACCGCCCGCCACACCGCGAGGCACGAATCGAGCAGCGCCGGCATCTCGCGCAGCGGAATCATGTTCGGCCCGTCGCTGATCGCGCGCGCCGGATCGGGATGCGTCTCGATGAACAAGCCGTCCGCGCCCGCCGCGAGCGCCGCGCGTGCGAGCGGCGGCACGAACTCGCGCTGCCCGCTGCTCTTGCCGCCGCCGGCGCCGGGAAGCTGCACCGCGTGCGTCGCGTCGAAAATCGTCGGGCACCGGTTCGCGCGCAGGATCGCGAACGCGCGCATGTCGACGACGAGATTCTGGTAGCCAAAGGTCGTGCCGCGCTCCGTCTGCCAGATTTCCTTCGCCTTTCCCTCGCGCAGTTTTCCGGTGACGAACTGCATTTCCTGCGGCGAGAGGAACTGGCCTTTCTTCACGTTCACCACGCGGCCCGTCTTCGCCGCCGCGAGCAGCAAATCCGTCTGCCGGCAGAGAAACGCCGGAATCTGCACGACATCGCACACCGCGGCGACCGCCGGCACCTGCGCCGTCTCATGCACGTCGGTCAGCACCGGAAACCCGTAATCCTTTTTCACCATCGCGAGCAGCGCGAGCCCCGCGTCGAGCCCCGTGCCGCGCGCGCCGGCGAGCGAGGTGCGGTTGGCTTTGTCGAACGAGCCCTTGAAAACGATGTTCAGCTCGCGCCGCGTGCGCCGCAATTTCACCAGCGCCTCGGCGACCGTGCGGCAGACGCGCTCGTTTTCCAGCGAGCACGGCCCGGCGATCAGGAGCAGTCGGTTCGGCGAAAAAATCATTCTCGCCGAATCGAATACACGGAAACGGCGCGAGGGAAAGCTGCGAGTTTCGGCCCGACGCGGCCTTGCTTCGCGGGCGAGGCCGTGAACAACTCACGCCCTCGGTCCCGTGCCGCCGGAAACCAACGCCCCCCGTTCGCCCGCGCCCGTGCGCCTCCTGCTCGCCACTGCACTGGCGCTGATCGCACTCGCGCTCGGGCTGCGCTGGATCGCCGCCGATATTTCCGACGCGCCTCGTGCCGTCGATTTCGCGCCCGAGCTGCGGGATGTTTTTTCGAATTCGGACGCGGCCGGTTGGTCGGTCTTTTCGAGCGACGATTTCGCGGGCGCGCATCTCTGGCAGCGCGGCTGGCTCGCGCTGAACGGCGGGCAGGCCGATGCCCGCGTGCTGGCACTCGCCACGCTCGTGCTGCAGATCGCGGCGCTGGTCGCGTTGTTCGCGTTGCTCGCGCGCGAAGTCCGGCTGCGCTGGCTCGTGCCGCTCGGGCTCGTCGCGCTCCTGCTGCCGTTCACGTCCGCTTTCGCAACCTTGCGCCCGGATCCGCATGCCGCGTCGGTCGCGGGCCTCGTGCTGCTGTCGTCGCTGCATCTGGCCTTGATGGCGCGGCGCGACGCGCGCTCTCCCGCGTGGTGGCTCGGCCTCGCGCTCGGCGGGCTCAACCTCCTCGCCGCCACCGCGGGACTCGCCTCGGCCGCGGCGCTCGTGTTGTGGTGCGCGCTCGCGCGTCGCGGTGGCGCGACGCTGCGCGCCAACGCGCTCCTGCTCGCCGGCGGCCTCGCACTCGCCCTGGTGCGGGCGCCGGAAGTTCATGGCGAGGCTTCGCCCGCGCAGCTCTTTTCCGCGCTGCTCGCGTGGCCGTATGCGACGCGCGCGTGGGCGCTCGCGATCTGGGCGCCCGCCATTCTCGCGCTCACGACCGCGCGCCGCCGCCACCCATGCGAACGCACGCTGCTCGCCTGCTGGGCCGCCGCACAAGCGCTCGCCCTCGCCGCGTTCATCGGCCGCTTCGCCGTCGAGCCGAGCCTCGTCCTCGCCAGCGGAATCCTCGCGAACCTCGCGTGCTTCACGCTGCTGCCCGCCGCGGATCGCACCGACCGCACGCGCAACGCCGTGCTGCTCGGCGTGTGGCTGATCGTCGTCGGAAACGGGCTGCTGGATCCGGCGCCGTCATTTCGCGACTCGCCGTCGCCTGCCGCGACGCCCGATTCCGTCGGCACGCCGCTGGCGCTCGTGGCGGAAAACGCAGCGCCCGCGTCCGCATTTCGCGGCGACGCCACGCCTGATCTTCCGGGCCGCGACGGACTGCCCGCGATCGGAACGCCGGCGGCGGCCGGCGGGGCGGCGACGGGCGAATTCGTCAGCGCGCCGCTCGCCACGCGATTTCCGCTGCTGCAAATCCGCGTCAGCGGCACGCTGCGTCCGCCGGCGACCTCGCTCGTGCTGCGCACGGCCGATGGCCGCGAGATCGCGCCGCTCGCGGCGCCGTTCACCTCGCTCGAGCGCTGGAAGCGCGTGAACTTTCCCGCGCCGCGCGGCCCGTTTCGCATCGTCGCACGCGATGCGAGCGCCACCGCATGGCTCGCGTTCACCGCGCCGGTGGAGCTCGGCGAGCTCACGCACCTCGCGGGAAAAATTCCTCCGCTCTGGCCGTGGTGTCTCGCCGCCGGCGTCGCGCTCGCCGCGGCGGCCGCGGCGTTTCACGCCGGCAAATCCGCCGCGAAGCAGCATGAACGCGCCGAAGATTTCGTCGCGTGGCGCGCGCTGCCGTGGATCGCGCTGCTCGGCTACGCGGTGTTTCTTTCGCATCACGTGGACGGCGTCGCCGGGCCGAACGACTCCGGCGGCTACCTCAACAGCGCGAAGCTGCTCGCCCGTGGCGAAGCGACCGCCGCGCCGCGCACGCTCTTCGGTCCGGCAGCCGGCGAAAACGACGCCGCAGCCTACGCGCCGATCACGTTTCACGCGCGCGCGGACGGCCGGCTCGTGCCGGAATATCCCATGGGCTGGCCGCTCGAGATCGCCGCGCTCGCGCATCTCATTTCACTCGAGCGCGCGATTCGCCTGCTGATTCTCGCCCATCTCGTGCTGGGTGTCGTCCTGACCCAGCGACTCGGCCGCGTGGCGGGATTGAGCGCAGGCTGGTCGTGGTTCGGCGCCGCGATCATCGCGTTGAGCCCGGTTTATCTTTTCGAAGGATTGCAACCGGTGAGCGACGGCCCCGCGCTCGTGTGGGTGGCCGCCGCAATCTACTGCGCGTGGACGAGCCGCGACCAGCCGTGGCGCGCCGCGCTCGCCGGCCTCGCGACCGCGCTCGCGGTGATGATCCGCCCGTCGAATCTGCTTTGCGCGGTTCCGATCTGCTTCTGTCTCGCCGGCCGCGGCGGCCTGCGCCGCATCGCGACGTGGGCGCTGGCCGGCCTGCCGGGCGCGGTGGCGCTGCTCTGGTATCAGCACGCGCTTTACGGCCACGCGTTCACCACCGGCTATGGCGACGTGAGCACGAGCTTCGGCGCGCGCTTCCTCGTCCCGACGCTCGGCGCGTATGCGACGTGGCTGCCGGAGCTTTTCACGCCGCTGGTGGTGCTCGCGCTCGTCGCGCCGTTCACGCGCTCAATCGCGCCGCGCCCGCGACTCGTGCTCGGCAGTTGGGCGGCGGTGTTCGTCGCATTCTATGCCTTCTATTGGTGCACGTGGGACAACTGGTATAACATGCGCTTCCTGCTGCCCGCCGCACCGGCGCTCGTCGTCCTGTCGCTGCTCGTCGCGCAAAACACCTTCGCCCGCGTCCGCGAGACGCCGCGGCGCGCCGCCGTCGGCGCGCTGAGCATCGGCCTGCTCCTCGTTTTGATCGCACGCGATTTCGCCCGCGAGGTTCTCTATTGGCCGGGGGAAAATCGAAAGCACGCCGTCGCCGCGATGTGGGCGCGCGAACATCTGCCGGCGAACGCCGTCGTCTTCGCGAAGCACGCGACCGGCTCGCTGTTTTTCTACACCGATCTCGTCTTCGTGCGCACCGACCACGCCTTCGCGCAGTCGCCGGAGTTTCTCACGCGCATCGCCGTTGCAGGCCGGCCGATCTACGCGCTCACGTATCATTGGGAAACGCGCGGCTACGAATGGGGCCACGGCCGAGGCAGCGGCCGGCCCGACCTGCCCGGCGAATGGAAGCACATTGCCTCGATCTGGGAAGGCGAGCTGACGGTGTGGCAGCGCGTGGGGCCGTAAAAAAGAATCCAGCCCCAAGCGGCCGAAATCGTTCTCTTTCTCGTTATCGTTCTCTTTCTCTCTTTCTCGAAAACGAGATGACGGCCGAATCACGGGCGAGACGCCCGTGCCACATCAGACGGATTCCTGCACATAGGCGCGACCGCTATGGCCGCGCACGACCGCCACGGCGACCACGAAAACTCACCGCCGCCGCGGCTTTGTTTTCGCCGTCCGCTTCGTGCCGCCTTTTTTGTTTTTCAGCGCCGCCGCGATGAATGCCGCGAAGAGCGGGTGCGCCTGGTTCGGCTTCGATTGAAATTCCGGGTGCGCCTGCGTGCCGAGAAACCACGGATGGCCCTTCAGCTCCATCACCTCGACGAGATTGCGCCGCGGATTCACGCCGCTGACGATCAAGCCGGCGCGCTGGAGCTGGCCGACGTAGGCATTGTTGACTTCGTAGCGGTGGCGATGGCGCTCGCGCACGCTGTCGGCAGCGTAAGCCTTGTGCGCGAGCGTGCCGGGCGTGAGCGCGCACTCGTAGCTGCCGAGCCGCATCGTCGCGCCCTTGTCGATGATCTTCTTCTGCTCCTCCATCATGTTGATGACGGGGTGCGCGGGCCGCGGATCGAACTCCGTGCTGTTCGCGCCCTGCAGTTTCAGGACGTTGCGCGCGAATTCGATCACCGCGATCTGCAACCCGAGGCAGAGGCCGTAATACGGCACCTTGTGCTCGCGCGCATAGCGCGCCGCGGCGATCTTGCCCTCGGTGCCGCGATCGCCGAAGCCGCCGGGCACGAGGATGCCGTCGAGGCCCTTGAGGAGGGCGAGGCCGTTTTTCTTTTCCAGATCCTCGGCGTCGATGCGGCGGACGTTGACCTTGCAGTTGTTCGCGATGGCGGCGTGCGTGATCGATTCGTAGACGGATTTGTAGGCGTCCTGGAGCTCGATGTATTTGCCGACGACGCCGATCGTCACCTCGTATTTCGGCGTCAGCAGCCGGCGCACGATTTCCTCCCAGATGTTTTTCGCCGGCGGCGGATTTTTCAGCCCGAAGAGGTCGAGCACGAGCTGGTCCATGCCTTCCTGCTGCAGCGCGAGCGGCAGTTGGTAGATCGAGTGGTCGACGTCGCGGCACTCGATGACGGCCTTCACGGGCACGTTGCAGAACATCGAAAGCTTGTCGCGCAGGTCGTGATCGAGCGGATGATCCGTGCGGCACACGAGCACGTGCGGCTGGATGCCGATCTCGCGCAGCTTCGCGACGGACTGCTGCGTGGGTTTCGTCTTGAGCTCGCCCGCCGCTTTCAGGAACGGCACGAGCGTCACGTGAATGAAAACGACATCCTTCGGCCCGACCTCGAGCGCGAACTGCCGCATCGCCTCGAGAAACGGCAGGCCTTCGATGTCGCCCGTCGTGCCGCCGATTTCCGTGATCAGGATGTCGGCGTCTTTTCCGCCCGCGTAGATGCGGTCCTTGATTTCGTTCGTGACGTGCGGGATGACCTGCACCGTCTTGCCGAGATAATCGCCGCGCCGCTCCTTCTGGATCACGCTTTCGTAGACCTGGCCGGAGGAAAGCGAGTTGAGCCGCGAGAGTTTTCCGCTGGTGAAACGCTCGTAGTGACCGAGGTCGAGATCGGTTTCCGCGCCGTCCTCGAGCACGTAGACCTCGCCGTGCTGAAACGGGCTCATCGTGCCCGGATCGACGTTGAGGTAAGGGTCGAACTTCTGGATGCGCACCTTGAGCCCGCGCATCTCCAGCAGAGCACCGAGTGCCGCCGCCGTGAGTCCTTTGCCCAACGAGGAAACCACGCCGCCCGTGACGAAAATGTATTTCACGGGATGACAGGTTGAGGGCGCGCGATTCACGCGCGCAAGACAAAGTTCGGAAATCGCACGCGCGAGCCTGCGGGGCGCGCCGCGCCAGCGATTGTCGATCGGCAGCGCGCTGGCCAGCGCGGTTAAAATAAACTCGCAGCCGCGTCGGACATGTGGGTCGGGTTTTATCCCCGACGTGTCGGTCGCAAACCCCGACCGACAAAAACGGCTACGGCATTTTTGAAACGGCTCTCGCGCGCCGCGCGTCAGCGCCTCACTTCACCCAGCCGAGCGCCTGCAACCCCAGCCACGCCGCCCACGTGAAGCCGCCGACGAGCACCGCGAACACCACGAGCCACAGCGTCCATTTCAGCAGCTTCATCATCACCCACAGGACGAACGCCAGGACGAGCGTCCCCACCGCCACGACGAGCCAGCGCGGATAAGCGCTCAAATCCACATCGACGACCTTGACCGTTTGCGTGACCGCGGCGAACCACATGCCACCAACAAGCCCCGCGCGCGCCTCCGCTCCAAGCGAAAACTGCGCCGCGCGCCGCGCCGCAAAATGAATTGCGCCGCCTTGCCCCGCCCCGCCAGCGTGCGGCGTGCACTCGAAACCGCAGCTCCTCGCCTGGCTCACGTGCGACGGCATCCACATCGATCCGGCCTCGGGCAAGCACACCATCCTCGGCATTTTTTCGAACATCCACGGCGCGCAGTTCCCCATGGTGTATCCGTTCATGATCTGGTTTCTCACGATCACGGACTGCGCGCCGGGCGAGCATCGGCTGAAAATCGCGATGGGCTTCGGCCCCGAGACGCCGCGCCCGCTGCTCGAGCGGCCGTTCACGTCGCAGAGCCCGCTCGACCGCATCAACCTCGTCAACGAAATCGCCCACCTGCCCTTCCCTCGGCCCGGCGAATATTCGCTGCTCGTCGAAATCGACGACGAACCGCTGCTCGCCACGAACATCATCGTCACCGGCGATCCGCGCCCGCCGCTTCCGTCCGGCCCGCCGGGCAATTCCTGAATTTTTTCCGTTTCCGCAACATGCCCTCCTCCGCTTCCTCGAACGCCTTCGATTTGATCGGCGTCGGCTCGCCGATCATGGACCTGCTCGCGCGCGTGCCCGACGCGTTTCTGCAAAACGTGCCCGGCGACAAAGGCGGCATGGTGCTCGTCGACGCTGTGGAGATGCAGCGCATCCTCGCGCTCCTGCCCGGCGAGCCCGCCTACTCTACCGGCGGCTCCGCGGCCAACGCCACCTTCAACGCCGCGCGCCTCGGCCTGCGCGCGACGTTTCTCGGCAAGCTCGGCAACGACGAGCTCGCGCGCATCTACCGCCGCGCCTTCGCCGCCGGCGGCGTCGACGGCACGCGCTTCAAGTCCGGCGCCGTCGCCAACGCGCGCTGCCTCGCGCTCGTCACGCCCGACGCGCAGCGCACGCTGCGCACCGATCTCGGCGCCGCCATGACGCTCGCGCCCGCCGAGATCACGTCCGTGGATTTCCAGGGCTGCCGCCACGCGCACATCGAAGGCTATCTCGTCTTCAACCGCGCGCTCGCCGACGCCGTGCTCGCCGCCGCGCGCGCCGCCGGCTGCACGACGAGCCTCGACTTGTCGTCGTTCGAAGTCGTCGGCGCCTCGCGCGACTGGTTGTTTCGCCAGTTTCACCGCGGGATCGATGTCGTCTTCGCCAACGAGGACGAGATTCGCACGCTGTTCGAGGACCAGCGTTCCGACTTCGCCGCGCTCGCGCAGAAACTCGCCGGCCTCGGCGTGCTCGCCGCGGTGAAAGTCGGCAAGGACGGCGCGTGGCTCGCGCGCGACGCCGAACTGCATCGCATCGCGCCCGTCGCCGTCGCCGATGTGATCGACACGAACGGCGCGGGCGATGCGTGGGCCGCGGGTTTTCTCTACGGTTATCTGCGCGGCTGGCCGCTGCCCGCGTGCGGCGCGATCGCCTCGCTGCTGGGCGCCGAGACGGTCATGCACATGGGCCCGATCATTCCGGAAACCGACTGGGCCGTCCTCAAGCCGCGCGCGCTCGCGCTCGGCGCGTAAGGCGTCCGCAGGACGTCTGTAGGGCGTCTGTCTTGCAGACGCCTCGACCGAGCCCCAGCTCGGCAGCGCACGCGGCATCGAAAATTTCGCGCGCGCCGCGCGCTCACACCTTCACCGGTCCGGTCGACTCCGCGAGCACGAGCTTCGGCTCGATCGTGCGCACGATCGGTTTCGCGCGCGGCACTTTGTCGAGCTGTGAAAAAATCACCTCCGCCGCCGTGGCGATCGTGCCGTCGATGTTCTGATCCACCGTCGTCAACGTCGGCGAGACCATGTGGCAGATGTCCTGGTGATTGAAGCCCGTCACCGACACATCGCGCGGCAGCTTGAGCCCCGCGTCCTGAAAGCCGCGCATCGCGCCGATCGCGATCTCGTCGTTGTGACCGAGAAACGCCGTCGGCCGGTTTGGCTGCTTGCAGAAGCTCGTCGCGAGCGCGCGGCCGTATTCGAAGTCGTTGCGCCGCTCGTGCAGATGGTCGAGCGAGACGACGCACGCGTTGAAATCCAATCCGCGCGTGCGCAGCGCCGACTGGATGCCGTTCATGCGGTCGATGCGGCTCACGGGACCTTTCGTGACGCCGAGCAGGCCGAACGTGCGATGGCCGAGATCGAACAGATGCCCGACGACCGCGTCCATGCCCGACGCGCGATCGAGCGAGACGGTGTTGGCGTTCTTCAAGCCGAAATGATCGATCACGAGGTGCGGCGTGCCGAGCGCGATGAGCTCCTCGATGCGCGCCTCGATTTCCTCGCGGTGAAAATGCCCGATGAACACGACCGCCTCCACGCGCAGCGAAAGGAAATGCCGCACGACTTCGCGGCCCGTGCCCGGCGTGAAAACTTCGATCAGCGACGAAAAGCCGCGGGTGCGCAGCACGCGCTGCAGCGTCGCGAGTTTCCGCACCGCGGGCGGCGTCGCGAGATCCTCCATGCAGATGCCGATCATCGAGGTGCGCTTGCCCTTCAAGTGCACCGCGTGCGCGTTCGGCGTGAAACCCGTCTCGGCGAGCGCGCGCTGCACGCGGTCGATCGTTTTCTGTTTCAGGCCCGGCTGGCCGTTGAGCACGCGCGAGACCGTCGTGCGCGCGAGGCCGACGTGACGCGCGAAGTCGGACGTCGAACGAATAACCGGCTGGACCTTGGGCTTGCTGGCGGACACGGCGGGAAGCCGAAGCATGTCGCGACGGGCCGCGTCCTGTCAACGGCCCGCCCGGCGCTCGCAGTGTCCGACGGGAAAGCCGCTTGTCACACGCTGGCCGCGCGGCAAATTTCTCCGGCATGATCGCCGCCCCGTCGCGTTTTGCGCCTGTGATCGTGTGGGTTGTCGTCGCGCTGGTGCGCACGGTTTCGGCGGACGCCGCCGCCGATCCGTGGCTGCCCGACAGCGGCGATGGCACGTATCGCAATCCGGTCCTCTTCGCGGACTATTCCGATCCCGATGTCGTGCGCGTCGGCGAGGATTTCTGGCTCGTGTCGTCGAGCTTCAACCAGGCGCCCGGCCTGCCGATCCTCCACTCGCGCGATCTCGTCAGCTGGACGATCGTGAATCACGCGCTGCCCGCGCTCGACTACCCGGACGCTTCCGGTCGCTCGGTGGCGGAACATTTCAGCACGCCGCAGCACGGCGCCGGCGTCTGGGCGCCGGCGATCCGTTTTCACGCGGGGAGATTTTTCATTTTCTTTCCCGATCCGGACTACGGCATCTACGTCACGACCGCGACCGATCCGCGCGAGAAATGGTCGGCGCCCGTGCTCGTGAAAGGCGGCCGCGGCCTCATCGATCCGTGTCCGCTGTGGGACGACGACGGCAAGGTTTACCTCGTGCACGGCTGGGCGAAGAGCCGCTCGGGCAAAAACAACCAGCTCACGGTCAACGAACTTTCCGCCGACGCCACGCGCGTGCTCGACGGCGAAGGCACGGTCGTCATCGACGAGAACACCGCCGGCCGCGGGTTCAACACGCTCGAAGGTCCGAAGCTCTACCGGCACGCGGGCGAGTATTGGATTTTCGCGCCGGTCGGCGGCGTGACCGGCGGCACGCAGGCGGTGTATCGCGCGAAAAATATTCGTGGCCCTTACGAGCCGCGCCTCGTGCTCGCGCAGGGCGCGACGCCGATCAACGGCCCGCACCAGGGCGCGTGGGTCGACACGCCGGCGGGAGAAAACTGGTTCCTGCACTTTCAGGACCGCGGCGCATTCGGCCGCGTCGTTCATCTCGAGCCGATGTCGTGGGGCGCCGACGGCTGGCCGCGCATGGGCACCGGCGTCGCGACCGGCGCGGAAAAAGGCGAGCCGGTCCTCGCGCATGAAAAACCCAGGGCGAGCCGGCCCGAAACCGTCCGCAGCGCCGCGCCCGCGACCACGGACGAATTCGATTCGCCGACGCTCGGCCGGCAGTGGCAATGGCAGGCGAATCCGCGCACGGACTGGAGCTCGCTCGGCGCGCGTCGCGGCTTCATGCGACTCGCCGCCGTCCCGCTCGCCGCGGGCGGGACGCTCTACGACGCGCCAAATCTCCTCCTGCAAAAATTCACCGGGCCGTCGTTCACCGCGACGACCGTGCTCGATGCGACCGCGCTCGGCGAAAATTCCGACGCGGGCCTGATCGTGTTCGGCTACGGCTACGCATGGATCGGCGTGCATCGCGACGTCGACGGCGTGCGAGTTCGTTATGCCTGCGACACGAATCACGTGCCGCGCCCTGCCGGCGCGATCGCGGACGGCGCGTTTCACATCAACGTGGATTCGAAAGCGCGCGTGGCGGCGTCCAAGGTTTTCCTCCGCGTCACGGTCGCGGCGGACGCGAAGTGCACGTTCTCCTTCGGCGAGGATGGCGAGCACTTCACGGAGTTGAACCCCGGCAGCGCGTTTCAAGCCACCGTCGACCGCTGGATCGGCGCGAAGGTCGGGCTGTTCGCCGCCGCGCCGGAGGGGAAAAATTCCGGGTCCGCCGACTTCGACTGGTTTCGTGTCACACCGTAAAATTATCCGTGCTCCTCCGCCGTTTCCGTGGTTAAAATTTTCCTCCCAATGAAAACCCGCTCGTTTGTCCCGTTCATTGTTGTCTCGCTGTTTGTCGCGCTGGCCGCTCGCGCCGCCGAAAAAGCGACGATCACCGTCACCAACGACCTCTCCCTCGCGCGCCCCGCGGAAACGATCGCCATCCCGTGGAAACAGGTGAACCAGGCGCTGCCGCACGCGCTCGTCCAGCACCTCGCGGTGAAGGATTCGAGCGGTCGCAGCCTTCCGTTTCAGGTGACCAATATCGCGCCGGAAGCGCACGACGAAGATTCGACCGGCGTCGCGTATGGCGACCTGCTGTTCCAGCACGATTTCGCCGCGGGCGAGAAGACGGCGACGTTTACCGTGGAGAAGATCGAGGAGATCACGCCCGTGTTTCCGGCCAAGGTTTTCGCGCGCTACGTGCCGGAGCGGCTCGACGATTTCGCGTGGGAAAACGACAAGATCGCCCACCGCACCTACGGCCAGGCGCTCGGCGCGCCCGACACCGAGCACCGCGGCAAGGAAGTGCTCGTGACCAGCGCGCTCGATGTCTGGAGCAAACGCGTCCCCTACCTAATCGTCGATCGCTGGTATAACAAAGGTCACAATCACTACCACGTCGACGAGGGCGAAGGTCTCGACATGTATAACGCCGGCACCTCGCGCGGCGCCGGCGGCACCGGCGTGTGGGACGGCCAGAAACTTTTTGCCGGCCGCAATTATCGCAACTGGAAGGTCCTCGCCAACGGCCCGGTGCGCGCGATCTTCGAGCTGACCTACGACGCGTGGGACATCGGCAACGGCGCGAAGGTCTCCGAAGTGAAGCGGTTCACCGTCGATGCCGGCCAGAACTACGACATGATCGAAAGCACGTTCACCGTCGAAGGCGGCCCGAACGAAATCACCGTCGCGATCGGCCTCAACAAGAACAGCAGCGACCGCGGGCAGGATTCCAAATCAACGGTCTCGAAAAACGAAAACGGCGGCTGGCTCACCCAGTGGGAAGTGCAGAAGACCAACGGCTCGCTCGGCGAAGGCGTCATCGTGCCATCGGGTTTCGCGGGTTTCGCCGAGGACCGCGTCAATCAGATCGTCCTCGCCAAGGCCGTCTCCGGTCAGCCGCTCCGCTACTACGTCGGCGAAGGCTGGAGCAAAGCGGGCGAGTTCACCACGCAACAGGCGTGGGACGATTACACCGCCGCGTGCGCCGCGCGCGCCAAGTCCCCGCTCAAGGCGACGATCGCCCAATAAACTCACCCGCGCCTCTGCGTCCTCCGCGCCAAACCAAACCTGCGATGAAACTCCATTATTTCCCCTCGCCCGAGGAAACCAACACGCTCTCCACCGAGCAGCTCCGCGACCGTTTTCTGGTCGGCGGGCTCTTCCAGCCCGGCGCCGTCACCGCGCACTACACCGATCTCGATCGCATGATCGTCGGCGCCGCCGTGCCGACGACCGCGCCGCTCACGCTCCCGAGCGCGAAGGAGACGGGCACGAGCTTCTTCCTCGAGCGCCGCGAAATCGGCATCCTCAACATCGGCAGCGGCGCCGGCAAAGTCCGCGTCGGCGGCACGACGCACGACGTCGGCCCGCTCGACTGCCTCTACATCGGGCTCGGCGAAAAGGATGTCGCCTTCGAAAACGGCGGCTCCGGCCAGGCGCAGTTTTTCTTCATCAGCACGCCCGCGCACGCGAAGCACCCGACGGCCATCGTCCGCCGCGCCGACGTGCGCACCGATCCGATCGGCGACAACGCCAAGGCCAACCGCCGCCGCATCAACAAACTCATCCACGTCGACGGCGTGAAGAGCTGCCAGCTCGTGATGGGCTTCACCGAGTTCGAACCCGGCAGCCTCTGGAACACGATGCCGCCGCACACGCACAGCCGCCGCACGGAGATCTATCTCTACTTCGATGTCGCGGACAACCTCGTCTTCCACTTCATGGGCGAGCCCGACAAGACGCGCCACCTCGTCGTGCGCGACCGCGAAGCCGTGCTCTCGCCCGCGTGGTCGATCCACTGCGGCGCCGGCACCGGCGCGTATCGCTTCATCTGGGCGATGGGCGGCGACAACCAGACCTTCGCCGACATGGACGCCGTGCCGCTCGCGACGCTGAAATAGGCCGGCCGTTCCCTTGACTCCACTCGCGCGCCCGCAAAAATTGGCCGCATGACGTTGCTCCAGTTGAAGCAGAAGATTTCGACGCTCTCCCGACGGGAGCGCATCGAGCTCAATGCTTGCATGATTCGCCTGCGTCACGAAACGCCGGAGTGGCGTCGGACGGTCTCGAAGCGGATGCGTGAGATGGACGCGGGCAAAAAAATCTCCCCCGGCGAGCTGGAGCGCCGCCGTCGCCGCGCGTGAGCGCGTGCCGGCCAGTTTTCAGCGGCGAAGCCGCGACGGCCCTCGCTCGACTCTCCAAACGCCGCGAACGAAAGGCCCTGACGCTCGTCGACGAACTCGCCGCCCATCCCTTTTTGCGCAATGACTACACCTTGCCGGATGAAAGCGGCCACCCCATCGAATATCTGCTGATCGACGAATTCGTCTTCGGCTAATGGATCGACCACGGCGCGCGCAAGCTGCGGATTGTCGATATTCAGGACGCTTCTTGATCAACTTCCTCGTCTCGTTTCCAAATTTTTCCCCAACATGAGCAACATCCTCGACAGCTTCAAACTCACCGGAAAAACCGCCATCGTCACCGGCGCCGCGCGCGGCCTCGGCCAGGGCATGTCCCTCGCGCTCGCCGAAGCCGGCGCCGACATCGTCGCCGTCGACATCCTTCCCGCCGACGACACCAGGAAACAAGTCGAGGCCATGGGCCGCAAATGCCTCACCGTCGCCGGCAACCTCGGCGACCGCACGCAGATCCCGGGCGTGATCGAGCAGGCCAGAAAATTTTCCAGCCACCTCGACATCCTCGTCAACTGCGCCGGCATCATCCGCCGCGAGGATTTCGAAAAATTTTCCGAGAAGGACTGGGACGATGTGATGGGCATCAACATCAACGCCGTCTTCTTCCTCAGCCAGCTCTTCGTCCGCGAGGCGCTCGCCCGCAAGGGCACCGCGAAGATCATCAACATCGCGTCGATGCTCTCCTTCCAAGGCGGCATTCGCGTCCCGTCCTACACCGCGTCCAAGAGCGCCGTGCAGGGCCTCACGCGCCTCATCGCGAGCGAAATGGGCGGCAAGGGAATCAACTGCAACGCGATCGCGCCCGGCTACATGGCGACCGACAACACCGCGCCGCTCCGGGCCGACGCCGATCGCAGCGCCTCGATTCTCGCGCGCATTCCCGCCGGCCGCTGGGGCACGCCCGACGACTTGAAGGGCGCGGTTGTCTTCCTCGCGTCCGCCGCGAGTGACTACGTCAACGGCTACACCGTCGCCGTCGACGGCGGCTGGCTCGCGCGCTGAGCCCGCGGAGTTTCCGCGTTTCCGCAGCGTAGGGCGTCTGTCTTGCAGACGCCATCGTCCGAGCTTTCCAATTCCGGCGCCTGCAAGTCAGGCGCCCTGCGAATCGCTGCCGCGCCGGGCTTCCCCGAACTTCCGTCGCGCATCGCTTCATGGGCCGGCGCGTCTTGCCGCCTACCCCATGAAAATAAAATCCTGCTTTCTGTTCGCCCTCGCGCTGGCGGTTTCGTCGTTGCGCGCCGCCGATTCGCTGCCGCGCACGTGGATCGATCCCGACACCGGCCATCGTGTCGTGCAGCTCTCGACCGAGCCCGGCACCAACAGCCTCTACTTCACGCAACACGCCTACACCGCCGGCGGCACGAAGCTCATCATGACGACCCGCAGCGGCATCGATCTCGTGACGGTGGCCACCGGCGAGATCGAGCACGTGTTCGAAGGCCGCGTCGGCCGCGTGATCCAGACCGGGCGCAAGACCGGCGCGATTTTCTACACGCAAAACGGCGCCGTCTTCGCGCTCGACCCGGTCACGAAGAAATCCCGCGAGCTCGCGAAGCTTCCGCCCGGCGGCTCCGTCGTCACGATCAATTCCGACGAGACGCTCGCCGCCGGCTCGATCACCGAGGGCAGCGAACAGCGCGGCGATCTCGCCCCGCGCCGGACTGCACCGGCCGCCACGCCGACCACCACCTCGGCCAATCCCGACGCCGTCCAGCGCGGCGGCGACAATTATCCCGACAAGCACGCGATGATGGACCGCCGCCTCGCCGCGCGGCTGCCGATGACGCTGTTCACCGTCAATCTCCAGACCGGCGAGGTGAAGGAGCACCTGCACACGAACGACTGGATCAATCATTTCCAGTTCTCGCCGACCGATCCCACGCTGCTGCTTTTCGCGCACGAAGGCCGCCAGTGGAAGGTCGACCGCACCTGGTTGCTGCGCACCGACGGAAAATCCCAACCCCAGCTCGTCCACCAGCGCACGATGAAAATGGAAATCACCGTCCACGAATATTGGAGCGACGACGGCCAGTGGGTTTACTACGATTTGCAGACGCCACTCTCCGAAGATTGCTGGGTGGGCGGCTACAACGTCACCAACGGCTCGCGGATCTGGTATCACGTCCCGCCGAACCATTGGTCGGTGCACTACAACACTTCGCCCGACGGCAAACTCTTCTCCGGCGACGGCAGCGACGAGGAACTGCACTACGCCAAGGCCAAGGATGCGAAATGGATCTTCCTCTTTCATCCGGAACTCGTGCCAAACGAAGAAGGCGAAACCCCCGATCAAGCGCACATGATCCAGGCCGCGCGCCTCATCCCCGAGCGCCTCGTGAACCTCGGCCACCACGACTACTCGCTGGAGCCGAACGGCACGTTCACGCCCGACGGCAAATGGGTCGTCTTCCGCTCCAACATGCGCGGCCCGATCCACGTCTACGCCGTCGAAGTCGCGAAGGCGAAATAGCCGATCGGCACGAAGCCGTTTTCAAAATTTCCGGGGCTCGGCTGTCTCGCCCGCGAAGCGCTGGGGACGCGGCGCCCTCGCCGCGTTTTCCGTTTTCCGTCGGGCGACGCGACGAGGGCGTCGCGTCCCCAATCAAACGACTTCTCAACGCGCCAACTTCCCGCGACCGCGTCGCCGCCAAACAACCCGTCACCAAAAACGCGACTCAACCGAGCCTGCTCGCACTGCGTTGCCGCCTCTTCGTGCAGCGGCGTGCGCGCGCGTCTGTCTCATTGATGCTCGCGGTAGCTCGTCTGGCCGCCGTCCTTCGGCACGTAGTGGTAGGTGCGCAGCTTGTATTGGATGTCGATCGCCGGGTTCTTCAGCAGCCGGATCATCTCCGCGCCGGCGAGCAGCGTCGGACCGTAGCCGTGCAGCGCATTCACGCTCGTCGGCCGGTAGTAATAATAAATCGGATCGCTCGCGAACGTCGTGCCGACGCACGTGCCCTCGACCTGGCCCTGCGCGTTGATCCGCGTGGTGAGTCCGCACCAGCCCGCCTGCGCGATCGAGCCGTAGGTCGTCGGGCTGATCCAGCCGCGGTTGATCGCGTGCGCGTAGCCGTAGACGAACATCGCGGTCGCCGATGTCTCGAGGTAAGTGTCGTTGCGATCGAGCAACTGGTGCCAGAGCCCCTGGCCGGATTGGTATTGCGCGACGCCGCGCAGCACGGCGCGGAGCTGCGCGAGCACGCGCTCGCGGCCGGGATGATCCTTCGGCAGCACGTCGAGCAGGTCGCACATCGCGAGCACCGGCCAGCCGTTCGCGCGGCCCCAGTAGAATTGCGGCGCGTCGGGATTGTTCGCGTTCCAGCCGTGCGTGTAGATCCCGAGCGCGGGATTGAATTCGCGCGCCGACATCTGCACGACCTGTTTCACCGCGTCGTCGAACCACGCGCGATCGCCCGTCAAACGGCCCATTTCCGCGAGCGCGGGAATGCTCATGTAGAAATCGTCCGACCAGAGCGACTGCGCCTGCGGCCGCTGCCGCGCGAGCGTGCCGTCGGCGAGCCGGAACTGCTTGTGCGCGATCCAATCGCTCCACGTGTCGATCGATGGCTTCAGGTCCGGCCCGAGGTGCGCGAGTCGCGCGCGGATGAGCGCGGCGCACATCGAGCCGCAGTCGTCGAGCGCGCGCGGATCGAGCAGGCCGGCGAAGCTGTTCGCGCGCTCGAGGTGAAACTTTTCCTCCTGCGCGCGGAAATATGGCAGCCGGTCCGCGATGAATTGCAGGTGCCGCTGCGTGATCGCGGTGAATGCCGGATCGCCCGTCACCTCCGCGGCCTGGATCAGGCCGGCGTGCACGACGCCCATTTCGTAGGCGAGCAGGCTGAAGTTCGCCGCGCTGCGCGCCGCCGCCGCATCCGCGACCGGCGTGGAAAAATCCGTGATCTCCGCGCCGGTTTTTTTATTCACGACGCGCGTCGGCGTCGCGGTGTCGAGGTAACCGCGAATCCGCCCGAGTGTCGCCGTGATCTCCGCGACCGTCGGCAGTTGATACGGGATCGGATAGGTGCCGTCGTCGCGATCGTTCGGCGAGGGGTTGTCACGGTTGCGATAGGAGCCTTCCGCCCCGAGCGCACCCGTTGCGATTGCGGCGAGAACGAGAATGCGGAGCAGCGTTTTCATATGCGGTGAAAATTTTTGCCGACGATGGCATGGCATGGCACCGGCGTCTCGCCCGTGTTTCTTCGGACCACGGGCGAGACGCCCGTGCCACAAACGCGCGCACCAGACGATTTCGCGAGACGTATAATCACGGCAGCGGGTGCAGCCCTTCGCTGCGGACGACCCATTTGCCGTCGTGCGGGAAACCGGGCGCGTCGTGCGTCGGCGCGCCGTCCCAGCCGGCGGCCATCATCGCCACGGCGGCGAGCAGCGCGCCGTTGCCGGGTAGATAAATCGGCAGGTCCTCGCGCTGGCGGTTGTGGCCGTCGGCGGTGTAGCCGTTGTTCGGCCCGTCGCTCTTGAGCAGCACGTCGACGGCTTTCTGCGGTTCGCCGAGCCGCGCCGCCGTCATCGCGATCATCGGATAATCCCAGCCCCAGATTTTTGTTTCCCAGTCCCACGTCGCGAGCACTGCATCGAGCGTGCGCTCCATCGTCGCGCGATCGACGCCGTCGCCGGGGAGTTGCCCGAGCGCCATCAGAAACGACGGATGATCGTGGCGGCTGTCCTTGTTGTCCCAGGTGTCGGGATGCGTTTCGAGCGCGACGTATTTTCCGTCCTTCTGCGGCAGCGGCGCGAGATGCGCGATCATCCGGTCCCACTCCGCATCGCGGCCGAGGCCGAGCCGCTCGCGCCATTGCTGCGCGATCTGCAGGCCGCGCGACCAGTAACTGAGCTCGTAACACGGATTCATGCTCGTCGCCTGGTCGTAGATTTCCTGCGCGATCCAGAGCGGCGGTCCGAGATTGTAGCACTGGCGCTGCTCGTCCCAATGCAGCATCGACGCCATGCAATCGGCGGTCTCGAGCACGAGTTCGCGGTAATGCGCGAGCGTGTCCCTGGTCGGCGAGTTGCGGTAGAGCAGCTCCGCGAGATGAATCGGGTGCGGCTGATTCCAGACGATGAGCGGATTGCCGCCGGGACTTTCGCGAAAATCGGGGCCGATCATCTTCGGCCACCGCGCGCCGCGCAGGTCGCGGCCCTTGGCGATCTCGCGCGCGACGGGCAGCGCGCGCACAAACGCGTCGAGATTGCGCGCGAGTAATGCGTCGCGGCCCCACAGCGCGAAATGCGCCGTGTGCCACCAGATCATCTCGGTGTGGTGCTTTTGATACCACGTGCTGAGCGTGAGCCCGCTCTCCGACGGCGGGAAATCGCCCGCGCACTGGATCGCGGTGAGATATTGCGAGAGCACGACGCGCCGCTCGAGCTCCGGCGCGCGCGGATCGGTGCTGCCGGAAAAATCGACCGCGCCGCCGGTCGACCAGAAATTCTGCCAATACGCCGCGCTCGCCGCGCGGACCTCGCTCGCCGGCGCCGGCGCCACGCCGGTTGCGCGCGGACCGAACTCGACCGTGAACTCCAGCGCGCCACCGTCTGCCGCTCCGATCCGAAACGCGTGCGGGCCGGCGGCCGAGATTTTCAGCGGCGCCGCCGATGCGAGCGCGGCCGTGTAACGCGCGTCGTCGCGCACATGCTCGAGCACGAGCGTGCGGTCCGTCTGCGCGACGATCGTGGTCGTGTGCGTCTCGGGCGCGGACCAGTCGAGCGCGGCGTTGTTCTTCGTCTTGATCTCGTAGCCGCGGGGCAACGCGAGGCGCACGCCGAGTTTGCCGACCCCGACGAGCGGCGACTCGACGCGCACGGCGAGCACGTCGCGCCGCGGGTCGCAGGCCACCACGACGCGCACGGGCGCGCCGTCGAGCGTGTAGATGCTGGTGACCGCGCCTGCGAAAAGATCGAGCGTCTGGTCGATCCCGCGCACGTCGTCGGGCACGATCGGCGCGGCGCCGTCGCCGAGTCGCACGAGCGCGAGCTGCGGCAGCGGCAGCGCCTGCGGATTTTCGCGGAGCCACATGCCCGCGGGACCGCTCTGGTTCGTCGGATAGCCGAGCGTCTTGCCATACGCGGTGAACGGCCGGTTCGCGTCGGCGAGTTTGTAGCCGTTGGGATTTGGATTCGTGTGCCACGACCAGCGCGCCTGCGTCTCCGTCGCGATGCCGTGCTGGTGATAAAAATCGTAGAAGGTCTGCAGGCCCGTGACGTCGGCCGTGAAGCAGAACTCGCCGTTGCCGACCGACAGCGGCGCCCACGGATCGACGCTCGTGAGGTGCGGATTGTGGCGCGTGACGAGCGCGTGCCGGTCGATTTTTCCGCCGCTTTCCGCGGCCCGCGCGCGATTCACGAACAGACCGCAACACAGCAAAACCAGACAGCAGGGGAACCGGAACATCGGCGAAAGGGTTTTCGGAAAAGAGAAACTTTCTGCCCGGCGAAATTCGCCTGCGCAACGCCAAAGGGCACGCGTGTTCGTCGACGACTGTCTCGTGCTTCGTTTTGAAAACGCGGCGCGCTCGCCGTGGTTCGAAATCTTTAAAAAGATCGGCCACCTCGCCGCCGCGGTGGCGAGGCGGCGCACAAGACTGTGACCTTTGGCCATCGACCCCTGCCGCTCGTCACCGTGACCTTTTTGGCTTCGCCAATGCGCGGATCAGTCCCGTGTAGTTTCGCCATGCTCCAACTCCGCTCCGTCACCAAGCGCTACGGCACGCTCGTGGCACTGAACGACGTTTCGCTCGATCTCGCGCGCGGCGAGTGCTTCGGGTTGCTCGGGCCCAACGGCGCCGGCAAGTCCACCACGATGTCGCTCATCGCCGGCCTGCGCGCGCCCGACGCCGGCACGCTCACGCTCGACGGCGAACCGCTCTCGCTCGCCAACGTCACCGCGCGCGTCGCGCTCGGTCTGGTGCCGCAAAACATCGCGCTCTACGACGACCTCACCGCCGAACAGAACCTGAAAATCTTCGGCCAGCTCTACGGCCTCCGCGGCGCCGAGCTCCGCGCGCGCATCGACGAAGCTCTCGAGGCCGTGCAGCTCGCCGATCGCCGCCGCGATCCGGTGAAGACATTCTCCGGCGGCATGCAGCGACGGCTCAACCTCGTCGCCTCGCTGCTCCACCGACCGAAGCTCCTCCTCTGCGACGAGCCGACGGTCGGCGTCGACCCGCAATCGCGCAACGCGATCTTCGACTTCCTCGAAGCGCGCAACCGCGAGGGCCTCACGATCATCTACTCGACGCACTACATGGAAGAGGCGACGCGCCTCTGCTCGCGCATCGGCATCATCGATCACGGGAAAATTCTCGCGCTGGGGACGCTCGACGAGCTGCTGACGCAGTTGCCGTTCGTCGACGAGATCCATTTCGCCGCGACGCCCGAGACCGCCGCGTTCGCCGCCGCGCTCGGCGCGCACGGTCCCGTCACGCGCGAGGACGACACGCTTTGTTTCGGCATTCCGCCCGGTTTCAAGGTTTCCGAATTCTACGCGCTCGCCGAGCGTCACGGCGTGCCGGCGCGCGCCTTCACCCACCAGCGCCCCACCCTCGAGGCGGTCTTCCTCCATCTCACGGGCCGCACCCTCCGCGAATAATTCCCGGCGCAACGCCGCTCGTTCCCCCGACCCTCATGCACGCCATCCGCGTCCTCCTCTACAAGGGCTTCACCCGCTACCTGCGCAACCGCATGGCCGTCGCGCTCACCTTCGCCGTGCCGATCGCGATGATCTATATTTTTGGCTGGGTGTTCGGCCTCAACCGCAAGGACTCCGGCCCGAACGGCATCCGGCTCGCGGTGGTCAACGAGAGCAGCAGTCCCGCGGCGCAAAAACTCGTCGACGTGCTGAAGGCCGAGAAGGCGTTTCAGGTCGTCACGAAATTCACCAACCCCGACAAGACCACGCGCCCGCTCGTCGCCGCCGACCTGAAGCCGCTCATCGAGGACGGCACGTTTCGCTTCGCGGTCGTGATCCCGAAGGAACTGAACGCCGGCGGCAGCACCTTCGGCGTGCACCTGCGCTTCCTCTCGAATCCGCTCAACGAAATCGAAGCGCAGACCGTCAACGGCCTCCTGCAACGGGCGATTTTTTCCCACGTGCCCGAGCTCCTTGGCCAGTCGCTGCAAGCCCGCGCGCGCGAATGGATCGGCGAAGAGCGTTTCGATCAGTTCAACGCCAACCTCGCCACCAACATCGCCGACACGTTCGGCGGCGATCGCGATCAAATCCTCGCCGCGATCAAGCAGGGCGATTTCGGGATCCAGCGGTTCACGCGCAACAACGGCTCGAATGCCCGGGCCGGCGGCGTTTCGAAAGCCGCCACGGACTTCTTCTCGCGCATCATCAGCATCGAGCAGGAACAGGTCGTCGGCCGCGAAGTGAAGAGCCCCGCGGCGACGCGCGTCGTCGGCGGCTGGGCGATCATGTTCCTGATGTTCGCGCTCAACGGCGCCGCCACCTCGTTATTCGAGGAAAAGAAAAGCGGACTGGTCCAGCGCTTGCTCGCGGCGCCGGTCACGCGCGCCGACATCCTGTGGGCGCATTTCCTGTTCGGCGTCGTGCTCGGGCTCGTGCAGCTCGTGACGGTCTTCTTTGTCGGACAGTTGTTCTTTGGCATCGATGTCACCGGGCACCTCGTGAATCTCACGATCGTCTGCGTCGCGGCCGCCGCGGCCTGCACCGCGCTCGGCATGTTCATCGCGTCGGTGTCGACTTCGCCGGAGTCGGCGATGGGCCTCGCCACCTTCGTCGTGCTCACGATGAGCGCATGCGGCGGCGCGTGGTTCCCGATCAGCTTCATGCCGGAGTTCATGCAGCAGTTCGCACGCTTCACGATCACCTATTGGGCCATCGACGGCTTCGCGCAGGTGCTGTGGGCCGGGAAGAGTTTGCTGCAACTCCTGCCCACGGTGGGCATTCTCCTCGGGATCGCCATCGGTGTGATGACGCTCGCCGTCTGGCGGCTGAACCACAGCAAGATTTTCGACTGAGCCGGTCGGCGGTGTCGCTGTGGCGTGGGCTGCGGATATGTCCGGCCTGGCCTGATTTTCCCTTTGCGACTTGGCAACTTTGCGTGAGATTCACCGCCTTTCCATGTCCGCCGACCTCGTCCAGCTCGTCACGTCCCTCGCGCAGCGCGCCCGCGCCGCGTCGCTCGTGCTCGCGACGGCGCCGACGGAGAAAAAAAACGCCGCGCTCGCGCGCCTCGCCGACCTGATCGACGGCGCGCACGCCACGCTGCTCGCGGCGAACGCGCAGGATCTCGCCTCGCCCGAAGCCGCCGCGCTCACCGCCGCCGCGCGCGACCGGCTCGCGTTGAACGAAGCGCGCCTGAAACACCTCGCCGCCTCCGTGCGCGAAGTGATCGCGCTGCCCGATCCCGTCGGCGAGCGGCTCGAGGAATTCACCCGGCCCAACGGCCTGCGCATCCGCAAGCTCCGCGTGCCGATCGGCGTGATCGGCATCGTCTACGAAGCGCGGCCCAACGTCACGATCGACTGCGCGATCCTCTGCCTGAAGAGCGGCAACGCCTCGATCCTGCGCGGCGGCAAGGAATGCTTTCACACCAACACCGCGCTCGCCGCGTTGATCACGCAGGCGCTCGGCGCCGCCGGCTTGCCCGTCGACGCGGTGCAACTCGTGCCGACGACCGATCGCGCCGCGCTCACCGCGTTGCTGAAACTCGACACGCTGATCCACTGCATCATTCCGCGCGGCGGCGAAAGCCTCATCCGCCACGTCGCGCAGAATTCCACCATTCCCGTCATCAAGCACTACAAGGGCGTGTGCTTCGTCTACGTCGATGCCGCCGCGGATTTCGCGATGGCGGAAAAAATCGTCGTCAACGCCAAGGCCTCGAAACCCAGCGTCTGCAACGCCGCCGAGCAGCTCCTCGTGCACCGCGCCGTCGCGGAAAAAATCCTGCCCGCCCTCGCACGCGCGCTCGTCGCGAAAAACGTCGAGCTGCGCTGCGACGCCGCCAGCGCCGCGATTCTCGCGCGCGAAAAGATCGGCACGACGCCCGCGACCGACGCGGATTTCTCGACCGAGTTTCTCGACTACATCCTCGCCGTGCGCGTCGTGGATTCGCTCGACGCCGCGATCGCGACGATCAACCGCGACAGCTCGAACCACAGCGACGCGATCGTCACGCGCGACGAAGCCGCCGCGCGGCGCTTCCTCGCGGAGGTGGACAGCGCGACGGTCTACTGGAACGCGAGCACGCGTTTCACCGACGGCTTCGAATTCGGCTACGGCGCGGAGATCGGCATCAGCACCGACCGACTTCACGCCCGCGGGCCGATGGGCCTGCGCGAGCTCTGCTCGCACAAATTTTTGATCGAAGGCACCGGCCAGGTGCGCGGCTGAAAGCCCTCGCGCGCCGGAAAATCGGCGTTCGGGAAATCTCCTATACCCCATCCGGGGGCGGGACCGATTGCCCAGGTATGGTCGGCCGGGATAAAGTGCAGGGCCGCTGAGCTGGAGCGCCTCGCGCGTTTTCCCGGGCGGATTCGTCGTCCTTTCCTGTTGCACCCTTTCCTACCACACCCGACTTCTCCCGCGCGCGCGATGCAGGCGCGCGAGCATCGTTTCGCGGCCAGCCGCGCCCGACCGGCCCAGTCCGCTGCCGCGGATTTTGGCGGTTGCTGATTTGACCATGGCTCGACGCCACCTCAACTTGGCGCCGGACCGTCCCCACGGAATCACAGCATGAACATCACGGATGAAGTCCCGACGGTCCGCACGGCTGCGCCCGCCGCGCTCCCGACCCTCAACCGCCGGGGAAATCTCCGCTCCAAGGTCATCCGCGTGCTCGTGCTCGACGACAACGAGGACGATTTCGCCTTCGTCAAAATTCTCCTCGGGAAGAGCCTCACTTCCACCTACGATCTGGTCTGGGCGCCGACGGAGCGCGACGCGCTCGAGGCGATTCGCAGTGGCGAGTTCGACGTCGGCCTTTTCGACTACAAGCTCGGCGGCACGACCGGCCTTGAAATCCTCCGCACGCTGCAGGATCAGCAGTGCGAGCTGCCGGTCATCCTCCTCACCGGTTCGGAAAATCCGGAGATCGACCAGGCGGCGCTCGACGCCGGCGCGGCCGACTACCTGTGCAAGAGCGCGCTCGACACCACGCGCCTCGAACGCGCCATCCGCTACTCCGTCAGCCACGCGCACATGCTTTCCGCGCTGCGCGAAAGCCAGGCGCAACTGCAGCTCTTCATGCGCAGCGTGCCCTGCGCGGTGTGCATCCACGACGAAGCCGGCACGGTGCTCTTCGCGAACGAGATTTTCCAAAAGCACTTTTCCCTCGAGGCGATCCTCGCGTTGCGCGGGAGCACCGGCGCCGGCGGCGAGGGCCCGAGCCAGTATACCCACGGCGGCCATCACTGGCTCGTGACGAGCTTTCCGATGGTCGAGAAAACCGGCCGCAGCCTGCAGGGCGTCGCCGCGATCGACATCACCTCGCGCATCGACGCCGAGGAGGCGCTGCGCAAAACCTCCGCGCTGCTCAACGGCGTGCTCGCCAGCCTGCCGATCGCCGTCGCCCGCATCGACGAAAACGCCATCATCCGCGAATCCCGCGGCCACGCGCTCTCGACGCTCGGCGTCCGCGACAACGAGCTCTCCGGCACGAGCATCTTCGCGCTTTTCCCGCAGGCCACCGGCCCGATCCGCAAGGCGCTCGCCGGCGAATCGGTCAACTTCGTCTCCGAGATCAAGCACGCCGAGCGCACCTATCACTTCGAAAACTACTACCGCTTCGACCGCGCGCGCGGCTCGGGCGCGATGGGTTTTTCGATCGACGTCACCGCGCGCGTCGAGGCCGAGAAGCTCATCAAGCAGCAAAGCCAGTTGCTCAACGGCCTGCTCACGAATCTCCCGATGATCGTCGGCCGGCTCGATGCGCAGGGCGTGATCGTCGAAGCCGAGGGCCAGAAGCTCGAGAAATACGGCATGACGCCCGTCGCCATGGTCGGGCAGAACCTCGCGCAACTTTACCCGCAACTGAAGCCCGCCGTCGCCGAGGCGCTGAAAGGCGGCGCCGTCAACTCCGTCCTCACCGCGCGCCACGACGGCATCGAGTGGTTCGCGGACATGTTTCTCTTCTTCGACCGCGAGTTCGGCCGCGGCGCGCTGTTCTTCGGCTGCGACATCACGCAGCGCAAGCTCATCGAGCGCGAGCTGCTCCGCGTCAGCGACGCGGAGAAAAACCGCATCGGCAGCGATCTCCACGACGGCCTCGGCCAGTATCTCACCGGCATCTCCTGCCTCAGCGCCGCGCTTCGCGACAAGCTCCAGGTCCGCTCGCGCAGCGAAGCCGAGGACGCCGCCACGATCTCCACGCTCGTGCAGGAGGCGATCGCACAGACGCGCGCCCTCGCCCGCGGCCTCTGCCCCGTGCAGCTCGAGACCAGCGGCCTCGAGACCGCGCTCGAGGATCTCACTTTCCAGATTCAGCGGCTGCACGGCATCGAGTGCAGCTTTCATCCGAGCGGCCCGGTCGGTTCCTGCGAATCGACCTTCGCGCTGCACCTCTATCGCATCGCGCAGGAAGCCATCAACAACGCGGTCAAGCACGCCAGCGCCCAGCGCATCACCGTCACCCTCGATTTTTCCAAGGAGAACAAAGTGCTCTCCATCGAGGACGACGGCTGCGGCTTCGACCCCGACGCCGAGCACGGTCCCAGCACCGGCCTGCGGTTGATGCCCTACCGCGCCGCGATGCTCGGCGGCACTCTGTCCATCACCTCCCAACCCAATTCAGGAACACGAGTCGAATGCCGCTTCGTCTACCCACAGTGATCCCATGAAATCCGCCAAAAAGAAAACCGCTTCCATGCCCTCCACCTCTTCCGCCACCGCCGTGCTCGAGCCGGAAACGATCGATGCCCCGGCCAAACTCAAGGTCCTCCTCGTCGACGACCACCCCATCACGCGCCAGGGCATGAAGGCGCTCGTCAACCAGCAGCCCAATCTCGAAGTCGTCGGCGAGGCCGACAACGCGCCCTACGCCATCGAGCTCGTCGGCAAGCTGCAGCCTGACCTCGCCATCGTCGACATCGCGCTCAAGACCACCAACGGCATCGAGCTCACCAAGAACATCAAGGTGCAGGCGCCGAATCTCCCCGTGCTCATCGTCTCGATGCACGACGAAGGCCTCTACGCCGAGCGCGCCCTCCGCGCCGGCGCGATGGGCTACCTGATGAAACAGGAAGCGAGCGAGAAGATCATCCAGGCGATCACGCGCCTCCTGCAGGGCGAAATCTACCTCAGCGACAAGATCAAGGAGAAGATGCTGCACCGCTTCGTGAACAAGAAGGGGGACGGCATGGTGTTCTCGATCGACACGCTCAGCGACCGCGAAATGGAGGTCTTCCAGCTCATCGGCAACGGCTACAGCACGCGCCAGATCGCGCAGAAGCTGAACCTCAGCTCGAAGACGATCGACTCCTACCGCGAGCATTTGAAGCTCAAGCTCAACCTCGAGTCCGGCGCCGAGCTCGTCCGTCACGCCATCCAGTGGGCGCGCAACGAAGGCAGCGTGTAAGCGGGCGCAATTTCAGTTTGGGTGTGGCGCGCCGGAAACGGCGCGCCTTTTTTTGCGCGAGCGCGTCAGTTTGAAACTCGGGCCGCGCGCGGCTCGGAGTGGCACGGGCGTCTCGCCCGTGTGCCGCGCTGAAAATACATTCACGGGCGAAGACGCCCGTGCCACAACGTTGGCGAGAGCCCCAGCCGGCTGGGAATTATCGAAACGCTGTAGAGCCCGCTTCGCCTTCGGCCGCCACTCAGCTTCCCGTCGCCGCCGCGAGCTCGCCCGCCGGCGCGAACTTCGCCACGCGCGCCTCCATCGCCTTGCGCTTCCGGTAGAGCGTCGACTTGTCGATCTCCAGAATCCGCGCCGCCTCTTCGAGCGAGGCGCTGTTCGCCACGACCATCTGGATGTGCGCCTCCTCGATCGTTTGCAGGCTCACCGGCGCGCCGACCTGGCAGCGCGGCGCCGAAGGCGACGTCATGAGCGCGGCAAAGTCCGCCACTTCGAACGCCGGTCCGCGCGAGAGGATCGCCGCGCGCTCGATCACGTTGCGCAGCTCGCGCAAATTACCCGGCCACGCGTAGCTCTCGATGATGCGCTGCACCTCGATCGTGAATGCCGGCGGCGTGCGCCCGAGCTGCCGGCAGATTTCATCGCGGAAAGATTCCGCGGCGGGCATGATGTCGCGCGGCCGCTGCCGCAGCGGCGGCACTTCGAGCGCGATCACGTTGAGCCGGTAATACAAATCCTCGCGAAACTTTCCCGCCGCCACGTCCGCCTTCAGGTCGTGATTCGTCGCGGCGATGACGCGCACGGTCGCGGTGCGCGGCGTCGTCTCCCCGACGCGCTCGTATTGCTTCTCCTGCAGCAGCCGCAGCAGCTTCGGCTGCAGGCTCGCCGGCAGGTCGCCGATCTCGTCGAGGAAAAGCGTCCCACCCTCGGCCGCGGCGACCTTGCCCCACGTGTCCTGCACCGCGCCCGTGAACGCGCCGCGCACGTGCCCGAACAAATCGCTCTCGAGCAATTCGCGATTCAGGCACGGGCAGCTCACCGTCACGAACGGCCGGTGCTTCAGCGCGCTCTGCGCGTGGATCGTCTGCGCGAGCAGCGATTTTCCCGTGCCCGTCTCGCCGAGGATCAGCATCGCGACACTCGACGCCGCGCCGCGCCGCGCGACTTCGAGGACGCGTTTCGTCGTCTCGTCGTCCGCGATCAGCGCCGGCCGCTCGGGGGCCGCGAGCTCGACGATGCGCGGGAGCGCCGCGCCGACCGGCTCGCGCAGCCCGTGCTGGGCGATCGTCGTGCGTAATTTATCGATCGAAAGCGGCGCCTTCATCACCGCGCGGACGCCGCGCATCTTGAACGCCGCGAGCGGCCGGTCATCGTCGGCGCCCGTCACCGCCACGATCGGAAGCTGCGGCACGCGCCGATGGAGCAGCTCCATGATCGCGCTGCTGTCGTCCTCGCGCATTTTCAAATCGATGCACGCCGCGTGAAACGCGTCCGCGCCCGCCAGCGCGTCGACCGCCGTCCGCGAGTTCGCCGTCCGCACCTGGTAGGTTTCGGACGCGAACCCCCACGAGACCAGCCGCCGACTTTTTTGTTCGTCGCCGATGATGAGTAATTTCATGCGAGAAGAAGCTGACCTGGAACCAATTCGAAGCGTCTCATTTTAACGCAGGCGGCATCGTGCAAAAATCCGGGTCCGCGTGGCTCTTTCTCTCCGGCCAACCCCGACGTGCGACCCGGGCAATTTCCGATGCGCTCTCGCCGTCGTGGCGTCGCGGGAAAAATAATTCCGAACGCGGCGTGGCCGTTAACAGACCGACCGAAAGTCCTCCGCGAGCTAGCGTGGCTGATCCTTTAAGCCGCCGCAACGCGACCGCACGTCCCGCCCAGCGCGTGAGGAATCACACGCCCGACTTTTTTCTATGTCTCGCGGGCGATGCGCGTGCGGCTCGTCGCTCAGTGGTTTTTCGCCGGCGGCGCGGATTGCTCGGGGGCGTTGCTATTCAGATTTTCCGTCGGACCCGAGGGCGAATCGGCGCGCGTGTTGCCCGACTGATGCGCCATGAACCAAACGATCACGTAGACGACCACGAAGAAAACGCCGATCGCCACGATCATCGCGAGGTTGACCTTGGTCGTCGGGCGATGCGGATCGATCTCCGGGAAGCCTGAACTTTCCTTTTCAATCGCCATGGTGGAATGCGTTCTTCGCGTGTTTCGCCGGCGCACCGGCTCAAAGCGGTTCCCGCCGTTTGTGTTGTTCCGCGCCGGTGAGTTCCGGCCGCTCGTTTTCGTCGGACCGGCCATCCTGGGCGCGATGCTTCACGGGCCGGAAAACCAGAAAATACAACGCCACCAGCGCCACGAGCAGCACGCCACCAATGAGGAGCGGGTTCATGCCTCACGCTACGCTTGCGGCCATCGTTTTTCCATGGGGCGCGCTCCGACAAGAAGCCGCGGTATTCGCCGCATCCGGCCCCGGGCGGACGCCCAGCGCGAAGTTGGTTGCCGCCCGCAGGCCGGGCGAAGTAAGCTCGCTCGCTTGGTGGACAACACCGCCCCGCTCTCGAATGAGCCGTCGGGTGCATTCGCGAACACGTGGGGGAAAATTCCCGCCCGCTGCGCGGCGGGAAAACCGGCAAACGCATTTCGCGCAGCGGACTCCCGACAAAATTCATCCTGCGAGAAATCACCGATGCACTCCAACCCCCGCAACGCGTTTCATATTTTCACCGGCCTGGTCATCGCCCTCGCCGCCGCCGCGGCCTCGACGACGCGCGCCTCCGACACGCCGCGCAAGCTCGTCTTCGACGGTGTGCTCAGCGAGCACCGACTCACGCTGGCAGAAATCGATCCGACGCTGCCCGCCGACTGGACGGGCTACACGCACCTCGTGGTCGAAATGAAAACGTCCACACCGCAGCGCTTCGCGTTGTGGATCTACACCGCCGACGGCCCGCGCCGCGTGGAGCTGCAGCCGTTCGGGCAGAATGTGTGGCTGCGCGCCTCGATTCCGCTGCAATACCTCGTCGGCCGCGACAAGTCCGGCACCGATCTCGCGTCGGCGATCAACCGGCGGACGAATTCGTTTTGGATGTCCGTGTGGGGACCGTTCGGCGAATTGAAATCCGTCGAGGCCGTCGGCTTCGCGATGGATTATCCGCTCAACCGCCCGACGATCGAGCTCCGCGCAATCCACCTCGCAAAACAAGACGAGGGCTCGGAGTTTCTCGAAGGCCAGCCGGTGGTGGACGAGTTCGGCCAGTGGGCGCACGTCGATTACCCGCGAAAAATTCATCGGCGCGAGCAGCTCGAAAAAGAACTCGCCGACGAGGCGAAGAGTTGGGGCACGGGCGCCGACTTCGGCTACTGCGAGCTCGGCGGCTACAAGGACACGCGCGCGAAGGCGACAGGCTTCTTCCACGTCGAGCAGATCGACGGCGTGTGGTGGTTCGTCGATCCGCACGGGCATTTGTTTCTTTCCACGAGTTCGAATGGCCTCGCCGGCTTCGGCGGCCGGGCGGCGCAGGCCGCGGACAACGCCGCGCCGGATGCCGGCGTCGTCCGCACGCTTCACCGGCTCGACGCCTGGGGCTTCAACACCGGCGGCCTGCACCGGCCGAACATCGTCTTCCTCCGCTGGCCGCGCACCGCGGCGACGACGTTCCTCGGCGTGCCGGATGTTTATGCGGCCGATTTTGCGCAGAGCATCGACGACTCGGCTCGCACGCAGTGCGTCGCGCGCAAGGACGATCCGCTGCTCATCGGCTACTTCATCGGCAACGAGCCGCCGTGGGGCGACCGCGAAAGCGAAGTCGTCGACCTTATCCTCGCCGGCCCCGACACCGCGACAAAAACGAAGCTCCAGGAATTCCTCGCCGCCGGCGACACGCCGAAACGGCGGAAGGAATTTGTCGTGGCGGCGTTCGCGCGCTATCTTGATCTCGTGTGCGGCGCCGTCCAGAAATACGATCCGAACCACCTGAACCTCGGCATCCGTTTCGGCGGCAAGCCGGCCGACGACGTGCTGCGGCTGGCGCGCATCTTCGACGTGTGCAGCATCAACGTCTACGAATACGAGCCGACGAAACAACTCGAGCGCGCGCACCGGCTCTGTGGCCGGCCGATTCTCATCGGCGAGTTTCACCTCGGCGTGCCGGAAAATGGGCTCGGCGCCGGGCTCGTGCAGGCCGCAAATCAGACCGAGCGCGGCAACGGCTACCGCTATTTCGTCGAGCAGGCGGTGTCGCTGCCTTATTCGCTGGGCGCGCACTGGTTCACCTGGCGCGACGAACCGGTGCTGGGGCGCAACGATGGCGAAAATTACAACATCGGCTTCGTCGATTCAACCGACCGGCCCTATCCCGAACTCGTCGAAGCCGCGAAGACCACGCACCGGCGTCTGCTCGAGGTCCACGCGGGAAAGACGCCGCCATTCAACCAGAAACCCAAGGCCTCCGCCGTCGGTGCGCCATCGTCGCCGTGGGATTTGTAGAAAATAAAATGAGGGCGCGACAGGACGGCAGCGATCGAACCGCGAAAAAATCATGCAAACCGTCACGCTAAACAACGGCGTCGAAATGCCCATTCTCGGGTTCGGCGTTTTCCAAGTCCCGGATTTGAAGGAATGCGAACGCAGCGTGTTGGACGCGTTGCAGGTGGGTTACCGCCTGATCGACACCGCCGCCTCCTACGGCAACGAAGAAGCGGTCGGCCACGCGATCAAGCGAAGCGGCATTCCCCGGGACCAAATTTTCGTTACGACCAAACTCTGGCTCGCCGATGCAGGACAGGAGCGAACGAAAAAAGCGTTCGAGCGCTCCATGCAAAAACTCCAGCTGGATTACCTCGACCTCTACCTCATTCACCAGCCCTACGGGGACGTTTACGGCGCGTGGCGCGCGATGGAGGAGTTGTATCGTGAGCAGCGCATCCGAGCGATCGGGGTCAGTAATTTTCATCCCGACCGCATCATGGACCTGATGCTGCACAATCAGGTGAAACCGGCGGTGAATCAGATCGAGACCCACCCGTTTCATCAGCAGGTGGAGACGCAACGATTCCTGCGGGAGAACGACGTCCAAATCGAATCGTGGGGGCCATTTGCCGAAGGCAGAAACAACATCTTCCAGAACGAACTGCTCCGCGCGATTGCCGCCAGACATCGGAAGACGGTCGCCCAGGTCATTCTCCGCTGGCTCACTCAACGCGGAGTCGTCGCGATTCCGAAGTCGGTGCGAAAGGAGCGGATGGCGGAGAATTTCGCGATCTTCGACTTCGAGCTGCGGGCCGAGGATTTGACCGCGATTGCCTCGTTGGACACGACGCAATCGGCATTCTTCGACCATCGCGATCCCGCGATGGTGAAACGGCTCAGCACCGCGGTTCGCTCGACCTGAGCCGCTTCGGGTGGCTTCGCTCCGAGATAGGCGGCGAGGTGAAATCCGGACAGCGCGACCGCGAACCCCCCCCGGAGATGGTGGACGCTCCCGGGCTCGAACCGGGGACCCCTAGTGTGTGATACTAGTGCTCTAACCAACTGAGCTAAGCGTCCGACGCAGAGGCGAAAACGTGGAGCGCGCACCGCCGCGAATCAATCCCGTTTTCGCGCGCGTTCACTTCTTCGTCCGCTTCGCGCGCTTCCGCTCCGGAAAAACTTCGCGGCAGATCGCGCATGTCATCCCGTCGCAGCCGCGCGCGGTGCAGTGCTCGCGCCCGTAATAGATGAAGCGCAGGTGCAGCTGGCTCCAGCGCTCGCGCGGAAACAGCGCCTTCAAATCCGTCTCGGTCTGCTCGACGTTGCGGCCGTCGCTCAGCCCCCAGCGCTGCGCCAGCCGGTGGATGTGCGTGTCGACCGGAAACGCCGGCGTGTCGAACGCCTGCACCATCACGACGCTCGCGGTCTTGTGCCCGACGCCGGGCAGCGCCTCGAGCTCCTCGAACGTTCGCGGCACCTGCCCGCCGTGCTGCGCGACGAGAATCCGCGCGAGCGCGGAAATATTTTTCGCCTTCGTCGCCGACAATCCAACCGGCCGGATGATGCGCTGGATCTCGGCGACCGGCACGCGCGCCATTTTCTCCGGCGTGTCGGCGAGCGCGAAGAGCTCGGGCGTCGCCTTGTTGACGGACTTGTCCGTCGTGTGCGCCGAGAGCAGCACCGCGATCAACAGCGTGAACGCATCCTTATGCGCCAGCGGAATCGCCGGATCGGGGTAAAGCTCCGCGAGGCGGCGGTCGACAATGGCAGCGCGTTCGGCCCGGGTCATGAAACTTTCAGCCAACGTGCGCGGGCCCAAAATGCAACGCGCCCTTTGGCGAAAAAAAGGCGCGCACCGATCGGTGCGCGCCCGTTGTGAAAACCGCGGTGGGAATTTTCTACGGCTGCGCGAGCAGGCCGTTGCCGTTGATCGTGAGCCGATCGGAAGCCGTCGTGCCGTGCAGCGTCGTGTTGCCGTTGATCGTGATCGTGCCGCCCGGCGCGACGATCGAACCGTCGAACGTCACGTTGCCGTTCAGCGTCACGCCGCCCGACGCGACGTTGAGCGTGAGCCATTCCGGATGCGCCGACGAACCGGCCGTGCCGTTGAGCGAGACGCCGTTTGCAAACGTGACGATCACGGGCCCGACGACCTGCAGCTGGCTGTTACCATTGAGCGTGAGGTTCTGGAAATTATAGATCGTCGGCTGCGTGGCGCCGACGATGCCGAGCGTGAAGCCGCTGCTGCCGTTGGCGGTGAAGCTGCCGTAGGTGCCCGGTGGCACGGCGAACTGGCCGGCGTTGCCGTTGAGCGTGAGATTGCGCAGCGTCGCGAAATCGCCCGCGTTCTGGCCCGCGTTGTTGATGGAAACGTTGCGCGTGCCAGCCGGCGCCGGCGGTGCCGCGACCGCCGGCAGCGCGATCGCGTCGGTGCGGCGCACGACGTGGCGAAGCACGGCGTTGCCGTTGAGCGTGATCGTGTAGCTCGTCGGCGTCGCCGCGCCGCTGCCATTGAGCGTGCCGCCGTAGGTCGGATGACCGTTGAGCACGACGTTGGGCGCGCCGGGCACGAGCAGGTCGCCCGAGATCATCGCGCCGCCGTTGAGCGTCGTGCTTTCGGGCAGCAGCACCTGCACCGAACCGTCGATGTCGCCATTCAGCACCGGCGCATGGCGGACGATTGCGGCGATCCCAATCACGAGCGTGCCGGTCGCGGAACCGGAATAATTCGCGTCGTTGATCGTCGCGACGACGGCATAGGCGCCCGGATTCGTCGGCGGCGTGGCGGAGCCATTGTAGGTGACGCTCACCGCGAGGCCGTCGGGCGTCGTGGTCACGGTCGCGCTTTTCGGCGTGCCGTCGTAGGATTGCACGAGCCCGCCGAGCGCGATGGTCGCGCCGGCCGGGTTGACTGTGATCGCGGTCGAGCCGTGCGCGGTCGTGTAGTTGGCCGTATCGGCCGGCGTGAACGCGACGCTGAGCGCCTCGTTCGTTCCCACCGGCAGAAGAATGCCGGCCGCGGGCGTGTAGAAGAACGCGCCGGCGGTGCTCGCCGTCGCATTGAGCTGTGCGGCGCCGAGCGGCGTGCCGTAGGTGATCGCGGCCGGCGCAGCCCACGTGATGAGCGGCGTCGCCGGGCCGATCACGAGCGTGCCGTCGGTCGAGCCGAGGTAATTCGGATCGGTCGCGGCCGCGCTCACGTGGTAACTGCCGGCATTGGTCGGCGCCGTGCCGCCCTCGTAGGTCACGCTGAACGCCACTCCGCTCGGAGCGATCGTCACGCCGATGCTTTTCGGCGCGCCGTCGTAAACCTGCGAGAGATTCGACAGCGTGAGCGTCGCCGGAGCGGGAGTCACCGTGATCGCGGTCGCGAGGCCGGCGCTGTTATAATTCGCCGGATCGGCCGGCACAAACGCCGCGCTCAACGGCTGCGCCGGGCCGGCGTTTAACACGGCGCCCGCGGCGGGCGAGTAGACGAAGGCGCCCGCCACGCTCGCGGTCGCATTGAGCTGCGCGGCGCCGAGCGGCGTGCCGTAGACGATCGGTGCAGGCGCCGCCCATGCGAGGAGCGGCGTCGCCTTGTTGACGGTCACGACCGCCGTGGCGCTCGTCGCCGAGCCGGCGGAGTTGGTCGCGACGACATCGTAGCTGCCCGCATCGGCCGTGGTCACGTGCGAGAGCGTGAGCGTCGCGCTCGTCGCGCCGGAGATCGGCGCGCCGTCCTTGCGCCACTGATAAGTCGGCGCAGGATTGCCCGTCGCGGCCGCGGTGAGGGTGACATCGGCGCCCACCGTCGCCGTTTGCGAAGCCGGCGAAGCGGCGAACGCCGGCGCCACCCACAGGTCGAGGCCGACGACCACCGAATCGTGGTCGGAGTAGCGGAACGGCGTGCCGACGTTGATCGCCTGCTGCGAGGCATCCTTGTTTTCGACGTTGTAGTCGTAGTAGACGGGCTCGTCGGAATTGACGTGCCACGTCGCGCCGCTCACCGCCTGCGCGTTGAGGCTCGCCGAAGCGAGCATCTGGTCGAGGTGACCGAACTCGCCGTTGAACGCATACGAGTAGCCGTCGACGCCTTCGAAGCGCTCCATGAGGTTCACGTAGCCGGCGTTCTCGATCGCGGCGATCGGGTCCTCCTTCGCGTAGGAATTGAGGTCGCCGAGGATCAGCACGCGCGCATCGCCGCTGCCGGTCGGATCGGTCGCGAGCCACGCGGTGAGCGCCTGCGCTTCCTTGGTGCGGATGTAATTGTTCGTGGCCTGCCCGTCGCCCTGGTCGTCGTTGAGGCCGGTGCCGTCGTCCTGGCTCGAAGCGCCGCCCTTCGCGCGGAAGTGATTCACGCAAGCGGTGAGCTTCGCTCCGCTCGATTTTTGCCGGAAGGTCTGCGCGAGCGGGTTGCGCGCGTGGTTGTTGAAATAAGGATTATCCAGCATCGCCGGCGCGCCGACGGGCTCGACCGTTTCCACGCGATAGATGAACGCGCTGTGGATGACGTCGGTCACGATGTCGACCGCGCTCGCGTCGACGAACGCGTAGGTCGTGCCCGCGGGTGCGTGGGCGTTGAGGTTGGCCACGAGCTGCGCGAGCGCGCTCGTCGCGCCGTAGCTGTCGTGCGCGCCGTTGGGGCTGCCGGCCGTCACGCCGTCGTTCTCCATTTCGCTGATGCCCATGACATCGGGCGCGAGGTTGAGAATGCCGGCGGTGACTTTCGCGAGATGCCGCTGCCACTCGTCGAACGTCGTGGCGCCGCGCGAGGTCGGGAAACCGCCGCCGGTGCCGTCGCCGTTCATGAAGTTCTCCACATTGCCAAACGCCACGCGCAACGTGCCGGTCGTCGCCGGGGAGTTTTGCCGCGGGTTGGCGTCGACAAACGTCGGCGCAACCGTCGGCTCGATCACATACGCGCCGAACTTGTTCGCCAACACGCCCGTGGTGCCCGTCGTCGTGTCGCCAGTGCGCCGCGTGGCGGTCACGGGATTCGCGCCGTCGAGATACGGCGTGGGCGACGGGTAGGTCGAGCTCGTGTCGTCGTCGAGCACGACCTGGTTGAGCAGGTTCGCCGCTTCCATCGCCACCGCGGGCGCGCCGGGCGCGACGACATTCGTCGGCGTTGCAAGCCGGCCGTTGCTCAGCAGCACTTCGCCGAAATGGCCGAGATCGAAATTGTCGGTGACCGTCAGCGTCTGCGAAAAGGTCACGAGCATTCCCTCGTAGCGCTCGGCGAAGCCCGCCGCCGTGAACGGCAGCGTGACCGGCGTCGCGCTCGGCAGCGGATTGCCGCTGCTCTGTTTCGCGAACGCGAGCACCGGGCTGAGCTCGGTCTCGGAATTGGGCGCGGTGCCAAACTCCGTCACCGTGCCGGTGACCGTCACGAAATCGCCGGGCGTCACGCTGTGCGCGTTGTCGAAAACATAGATGCCTTCGGAGGTGGCCGGGTCGCCATCCCACTCCGCATCCGGCGCCTCGAGGTAATAGCCGCCGAGCTGGCCCGCGCCTTGGAACGACGCGATCACGATGCCGTGCAGCGTCACCGTCTGCGCCGCATACGTGCTGGCAAGCGCGCTGCCCTGGACGGTGTGGATCGCGAGCGGAGTCGTCGTCAGCGTCGTGTAGCTCGACGTGAAGTCAGCCGCCGGATGCAGCGTGCCGGTCGACAGGTCGGTGACCTGCGCCGCGAAAATCGTCAGCGTCACCGTCTCGCCGAAAGCAAACGGCGCGTCCGGCGTGAGCGTGAAGGTTTTCGGCCCGCCGGAAACGGTCGCCGTGTGCGCGCCGGTCGTGCCGCCGACGAGCGAAAACCACGTGCCGCCGGGCGCGACGTTCTTGTTGAACGTCACCGCGATCGGAGCGGCGATGCCGGCCCCGGTCGCTCCGTTCGCCGGCGCGACGCTCGTGACCGCCGGCGGCACCGGCGGGCCGACAATCGTGCTGAGCGTGAGCTTCAGGTCGTCGATGCGCCAGTTGATCGTGCCCGACGACGGCGAGCCGCTGCCGCCGTAGCCATAAATGCGAATCGTGATCTCGCTTCCGGTCGGCGCGGTCACCGGCGAGAGCGCGGGCGCCTGCAAGGCCCACGTGCTGTTCGCCGCAAGCGCGCCGGTCGCCACCGGGGCCGCGAAGTTGTCGAGGCTCGTGTAGATCGCGAACGCCTGCGGTCCGGTGCCGGTGCTGCGCGAGCCGAAGGCGATCGAGCCGATCGTGAGCTGCTTCGTCTCGTCCGGCGTCAACGTGAACTCGAAATACGCCGAGCCTCCGCTCGCAGAACCAAACGCTCCGACGCGCGCCGCGACGCCGGCGTTGAAGGCGCCCGACGCGCCCGCATACGTGTTCGAAGCGGAAGTCGTGGAGAGCAGCGTCGTCGCGCCATTGCTGTTGCCCGACGTGAGCTGTCCGCCCGTCACATCCGCCGGCAGTCCGCTCGGCGTGTCCACGCCCGCGGCGGTGCCGAAGTTCCACGTCACCGGTCCGGGGGGCGGATTGTTCACCGTGAGCGTGACGGTGTTGCTCGTCGCATCGGGCGGCACGCCGTTGCTCACCACGACGTCGTAGCTGCCCGCGTCGGCAGCCGTGACGCCGGTCAGCGTCAGCGTGGCCGTCGTCGCGCCGGAAACCGTGCCGCCGTTCGCAAGCGCACCGCCGCCTTTGCGCCATTGATAAGAGAGCGGCGCGCTGCCGCTCGCGCCGACGCCCAGCGTCACCGTGTCGCCGACGGTCGCCGTTTGCGAAGTCGGTTGCGCCGTGATGCTGGGCGGCGTGAGGACGGGCCCGCCCGTCGTGGCGACGATCGTGAAATCGTCGATGCCAAACGTGTCGCGCGTGCCGCTGCCGGATGAGCCGCCGAGCGCCACGATGCGGAGCCAGACATTGCTTTGGTTATCGAGCGCCGCGCCAAATCCGCTGGCGGTCACGACACTCTGGCCGAACACCGCCGGATCGGAATAAGTCGCGATCGTCGTCCACGCCGCGGGCACCGCGCCGATGCCATACTGCAGCGACCACGTGGTGCTGCGCGTCTGCACCGAGAGCATCTGCGCGGAAAACGAAATCGCCGTCACCTGCAGCCCGCTCGTCGAAAAATTGAAGTTCGCCGACGCGCCGGGATCGCCAAACGTGCCCGTCTGGCGGATGCCGAGCGCGCGATCGGTCGCGTTGCCCTGCACGGTGGCGGACTCTCCGCCGGTGAATGGCGCGCCGCCATTGTCGGACGCGGCGGCATTTTCCCACTGACCGCCGGTCGAGGCCCAGCTCGTTTTCGCCGTCGTCAACGCCGCCGGCGTGCCGAGCGCCGCGGCGGTGGCGCCGGTGTAAACCGACCAGCCGGCCGGCAGGCCGCCGCCAATCGCATCGAAGGTCTGCGTGTAAGTTCCGCTGCTCAGGCTCACCTGAGCCCGAACCGAAGCCGCGAGGCCGAGCCCAACCAAAAGCGCGGCGATTGCGCGCGTCGCCGTCGAACGAAGAGTGGTAATGAACATGGAGGAGTGAAGTTGCGCGGCAGCCTGCGCTTCGCCCCGCCGGTTGCAATTCACGAGGGCAACGTTCACGCAACTTTCATTTTCCCGCCGGCCTGCGTTCAAATTTGTCATGCACGAGATCGCGGTTGCGCGGTCCGCCCCCGCGCCTACCGTCGCGCCAACAACGTCATGTCCTCGCCGCGCGACCTCCTCGCCCCGACCGATACTTTTGCCCGCCGCCATCTCGGCGACAGCGCCGCCGACACCGCCGAGATGCTCGCGCTGCTCGGCTCGGCTTCGCTCGACGCGCTCGTCGATGCCGCCGTGCCGCGCGCCATCCGCCTCGGCCCGCTCAATCTTCCCGCGCCGCTCGGCGAGAGCGCCGCCCTCGCCGAACTCCGCGCGCTCGCGAGCGAGAACAAGGTTTTCCGCAGTTGCATCGGCCTCGGCTACTCCGACACGCACACGCCGCCCGTCATCCAGCGCAACATCCTCGAAAACCCCGGCTGGTATACCGCCTACACGCCGTATCAGGCGGAGATTTCGCAGGGCCGGCTCGAGGCGCTGCTGAATTTCCAGACGCTCGTCACCGATCTCACCGCGCTCGAGATCGCCAACGCCTCGATGCTCGACGAAGGCACCGCCGCCGCCGAGGCGATGATGATGTGCCACCGCCTGCGCGAAGGCGACGCCGCGCAGCACCGCACGTTTTTCGTCTCGGACAAATGCCACCCGCAGACGATCGACATCGTGAAGACGCGCGCCAAGCCGCTCGGCATCGACGTCGTCGCCGGCGATCATCGCGCGTTCCAGCCCGACGCCGGCTGCTTCGGCGTGCTCGTGCAATATCCCGACACGACCGGCTCGATCCACGACTTCGAAAAATTCTTCGCCGCCGCGCACGCCGCGGGCGCGTTCACGATCGTCGCCACCGATCTGCTCGCGCTCACGCTGCTGCGCGCGCCGGGCGAATTCGGCACCGATGTCGCGGTCGGTTCCGCGCAACGTTTCGGCGTGCCGCTCGGCTTCGGCGGACCGCACGCGGGCTTTCTCGCGACGAAGGACGCGTTCAAGCGCCAGATGCCCGGCCGGCTCGTCGGCGTCTCGAAGGACGTCCACGGCGATCCCGCGCTCCGCCTCGCGCTCGGCACGCGCGAGCAACACATCCGCCGCGACAAGGCCACCTCGAACATCTGCACCGCACAGGTGCTGCTCGCCGTGATGGCGTCGATGTATGCCGTCTACCACGGCCCCGAGGGCCTGAAAAAAATCGCGCGCCGCGTGAAGCTTCTCACCGATTCGCTCGCCGCCGGCCTGCGCACCGCCGGCGCACGGGTGAACGGCGAACCGTTTTTCGATACGCTCACGGTGGGCAACGTCGCCGCCGAGCGCGTGCACGCCGCCGCCGAGGCGAAAAAATTCAACCTCCGCCGCATCGACGCGCACACCGTCGGCCTCTCGCTCGACGAAACGACCACGCTCGAGGACGTGCAGACGCTGCTCTCGTGTTTCAGCGAGTCGGCAAGCCTCGGCGTGCCGGCCGCCGCACCCGGCACATCGCTCCCCGATTTTCCCGCGCCGCTCGCGCGCAGCTCCGCATTTCTCACCGCGGGCGTTTTCAACCGCTACCACACCGAGCACGAAATGCTCCGCTACATCAAGCGGCTCGAGGCGAAGGACCTCTCGCTCGTCCACTCGATGATCTCGCTCGGCTCGTGCACGATGAAGCTCAACGCCACGAGCGAGATGTTCCCCGTGTCGTGGCCGGAGTTCGGCAAGCTGCACCCGTTCGCGCCCGCCGAGCAGACGCGCGGCTACCAGAAACTTTTCCGCGACCTCGAGACGTGGCTTGCCGAGATCACCGGCTTCGCCGCGATTTCGCTCCAGCCCAACGCCGGCTCGCAGGGCGAATACGCCGGCCTGCTCGTGATCCGCGCCTATCACGCGCAGCGCGGCGAAGCGCATCGCCACATCTGCCTCATTCCCACCAGCGCGCACGGCACCAATCCCGCGAGCGCCGCGATGTGCGGCTTCAAGGTCGTGCCCGTCGCGTGCGACGCGAACGGCAACATCGACGTCGACGATCTCCGCGCCAAGGCCGCCGCGCACGCGCAGAATCTCGCGGCGCTCATGGTCACGTATCCGAGCACGCACGGCGTGTTCGAGAGCAGCATCATCGACATCTGCGCCATCGTGCACGAGCACGGCGGCCAGGTTTACATGGACGGCGCCAACATGAACGCGCAGGTCGGCCTCACCTCGCCCGGCCACATCGGCGCCGACGTCTGCCACCTGAATCTCCACAAGACATTCTGCATCCCGCACGGCGGCGGCGGTCCCGGCATGGGCCCGATCGGCGTCGCCGCGCACCTCGCGGAATTCCTGCCGTCGCATCCGGTCGCACCCGTGCACTCGCCCTTCGGCAGCGCCGGCGCGGCGATCGGCGCCGTGTCGGCCGCGCCCTACGGCAGCGCGAGCATCCTCGTGATCTCGTGGATGTATATCCGCATGATGGGACCCGACGGGCTCACCGCCGCGACGAAAGTCGCGATCCTCAACGCAAACTACGTCGCCAGACGGCTGGAGAAATTTTTCCCCGTCCTCTATCGCGGCAACGCCGGCCTCATCGCGCACGAGTGCATCGTCGATTTCCGCGCGTGGAAAAAACACGGCCTCGAGGTCGAGGACGCCGCGAAACGACTCATGGATTACGGCTACCACGCGCCGACGATGTCGTTTCCCGTGCCCGGCACGCTCATGATCGAGCCGACCGAAAGCGAAACGAAAGCCGAGCTCGACCGCTTCTGCGACGCGATGATCTCGATCCACGGCGAGATGCAGGCCGTCGTGACCGGCGAATCCGACAAGCTCAACAATCCGCTCAAGCACGCGCCGCACACCGCGCGCGCCGTCTGCAGCGACGCATGGGATCATCCCTACTCGCGCGAACGCGCCGCCTTCCCCGACCGCTTCACGCGCGCGAGCAAGTTCTGGCCGAGCGTCGGCCGCGTCGACAACGTCCACGGCGACCGCAACCTCGTATGCTCGTGCGTCGGCATGGAAGCGTTTGCCGAGACGCCGGCGAACGCCTGAAGCCGCGCACCGCGGCGAGTTGAAACCGTTGCCCGCGCGTGTCGGCGCGCAGCTACCGCGTGCAGGCCGCACAGGATCGTGCCGAAGCAAGCCACTCGCTGCGCCGGCCGGTCCGTTGACACGGCCGTTTCCCTCAGCACGCTGTTCCCGTCATGGACAAGCCGCACAAAGTCGAGGAAACCGCCGGCACTTACTCTGTCGCGCCGCGAGCGGCGGAGAAAACTCCGCCAACTCAGCCTGCGATTCGTCTGGCCGATGCCAAAGCGGTGCGGAAAACCAACGACAAGCTAATGCAGGTGCACCGTAAGGTGCTGCAAAAACTGGCGCAATGAACGCGCCGGTCTTCCTTTCGCGGGAAGCCATCGACGAAATCCACGAGGCCTCGCTGCGAGCTTTCGGCGGCGGCGACGGCGACGGCGTTCGGGATGAGGTCGCCTTGGAGTCCGCGCTCGCGCAGCCGATCCACGAATATGTCTATCGGGATGCCGACTTGTTTCAGATCGCCGCGGCCTACGCCTTTCACCTCGCGCAGAATCAGCCCTTCATCGACGGCAACAAACGCACCGGCTTGCTGAGCGCGTTGAACTTTCTCGTCGCGAATGGCATCGTGGCCGACGAGCCAGTGGACGCCTTCTACGACGCCATGATCGCCATCGCGGAGAAGCGGCTCGACAAATCGGGCCTCGCCGCCGTTTTTCGGACGCACCTTTCCCGGTGAAAATCATCCGCCACCTCACCTCGTCCGGCCCCGCCTGCGCGGCGCTCCAGGCCGACGGCTCCGCGCGCGAAATCATCGGCGACCTCTTGGGCGATTTCCGCGTGACCGATCGCGTCGTCACGCCCGGCAAGCTCCTCGCGCCCCTCGTCCCGACCAACATCCTCTGCATCGGCCTCAACTATAAAAAGCACGCCGCCGAGAGTAACAGCCCGCCGCCGAAGCATCCCGTCCTCTTCATCAAGAATACCGCGGCGCTCCAGAATCCCGGCGATCCGATCGAGATTCCGGTGAAGCTGCCGAGCACGCGCGTCGACTACGAGTGCGAGCTCGCCGTCGTGATCGGCCGGCGTTGCAAGAACGTCCCGCGCGCGCACGCGCTCGACTACGTCCTCGGTTACACCTGCGCCAACGACGTCTCCGCGCGCGACTGGCAGCGCGACGGCGGTGGCGGCCAGTGGTGCCAGGGAAAAGGTTTCGACACGTTCTGCCCGCTCGGCCCCACGCTCGTCACGCGCGACGAGATTCCGAATCCGAATCATCTCCGCATCCGCACGATCCTCAACGGCGAGACGATGCAGGACTGGAACACCGACGACATGATCTTCGACGTGCCCGCGATCATCGAGTTTCTGAGCAGCAGCAAGACGCTGCTGCCCGGCACCGTGATCCTCACCGGCACGCCGCACGGCGTCGGTTTCGCGCGCCAGCCGCCCGTCTGGCTCAAGGCCGGCGACACCGTCACGATCGACATCGAAAAAATCGGTGCGCTGACGAATCCCGTGCTCAACGAGCCCGCCTGACACCGCCGGCCGGCTCGAGAGTGGCACGGGCATCCTGCCCGTGGACGGCGCTCCGCGCCGCAGACATGGGCGAAACGCCCATGCCACATTTGCGCGCCCCATCGCCGGCGAACCCGGCCGCCCCGCAGCCCGGCGCGCCGATACGAAACAAGTTTGGTTTTGCCGCGCGCCCGCGCGGCGTGCGACGCTCGCGTTTCCTCGCATGAAAGCTCCCTCGCTCGATTCCGGCGACTTCACTTTGCCCGGCGAAGCCGGCCACGAACAGCTCACGCTCCGCCTCGCGAAAAAATGGGGCGCGGACACCATCCGCGATTCCGACGGCACGCAGCTTTCGCCCGAGATCGTGCAGTCCGGCTACGATATTTATTCGACGGTCTGCCTCGTGCGCTCCGTCCAGCCGTGGGCGCGGCAAAACCGGAACAAGCTCCAGCAGAATTTCCTGATGAGCTATCCGGTCGTGGCGGAGAAAAACCGCGTCACGATCACGCTCCTCGAACGCTACTTCACCGAGCAGTTCGCGGTGAACTTCGAGGACGATCCGAAGAAATGGTGGCAGGTTTTCGATCGCACCACCGGCGAGGAAGTCGCACCGCGCCACTGGAGCTTCGATGCGAAGCGTGGCACCGTGACGATCCGCGGCGCGACGCCCGGCCACAGCTACACCGCGAATTTCCTCACCTTCCGCATCTGGGAGGAAATCTCGATGTATAACCACATCACCAACGACTGGGGCGATCGCGAGCACCTCGCCGCCGTCGATCCGATGCACCCCGAGACGCAGCGCGTCATCCTCGAATTTCTCGCTGGCTGGCTGCGCGAGCATCCCGACACGAGCGTCGTGCGCTTCACGTCGATGTTCTACAACTTCTCCTGGTTCTGGGGCCGAGATCAGGCGCGGTTGCGCGACGTCTATTCCGACTGGGCCGACTACGCGATGACCGTGAGCCCGCGCGCGCTCGCGCTTTTCCGGAAAAAATACGGCTACGCGCTCACCTCCGAGGATTTCGTCCACGGCGGCCTCTACAACTCCACGCACAACGCGCCCTCGCGCCGCTATCGCGACTACATGGAGTTCATCCACGACTTCGTGATCCGCTTCAGCCGCGCCTGCATCGACCTCGTCCATCGCGCCGGCAAGAAGGCATACGTTTTCTACGACGACCACTGGGTCGGCGTGGAGCCCAGCAGCCCGCGCTTCGCCGAGTTCGGCTTCGACGGCCTGATCAAGTGCGTCTTCAACGCCTTCGAAGTCCGGCTCTGCGCGCACGCGCGCGGCGTGCAGACCCACGAGCTGCGCCTGCATCCGTATCTGTTTCCGACCGGCCTGAAAGGCGAACCCACTTTCAAACGCGGCGGCAACCCGACGCTCGACGCGAAAAATTTCTGGATCGACGCACGACGCGGCATCCTGCGCGTGCCGATCGACCGCATCGGACTCGGCGGCTACCTCTCGCTCGTCGAGCCGTTCCCTGATTTTCAGAACTACATCCAGCAGCTCGCGCGCGAATTTCGCCTCCTGAAATCGTTTCACGCCGGCGGCCGGCCCTACGTCGCGCCGTTCAAGGTCGCGGTCCTCACCGCGTGGGGCGATCTGCGCGCGTGGATCTGCTCCGGGCATTTTCACCACGGGCTCGAGCTCAACGAGCTCATCGAGTCGCTCGCCGGTCTGCCGGTCGACGTCGAGTTCATCAGCTTCGACGACCTGAAACAACGCGGCGTCCCGCGCGGCGTGAAAGTCATCGTGAACTGCGGTCGCGACGGCTCCGCGTGGAGCGGCGGCCATTACTGGAACGATCCCGAAATCGTCGCGCGGCTCACGACGTGGGTGCGCGCCGGCGGCGGTTTCATCGGCATCGCGGAGCCGTCCGCTTTCGCGACGCCCGGCCAGCTCTTCCGGCTCGCGCCCGTCCTCGGCCTCGATCGCGACCGCGGCGAGCGTCGCGCCAACGGCAAATTCAAATACGCGCCGCCCGCCTCGCCGTTTGCCTCGCACTTCATCACCGCCGACCTGAGTGCAGCGCCGGACTTCGGCGCCGACATCGACGGCATCTTCACGCTCGACGCGTCGACGCAGGTTCTCGCCGACCGCGACGGCTCGCCGCGGCTCGCGACGCATGCCTTCGGTCGCGGCCGCGCGGCGTATTTCTCCGGCTTCAAGTTCAGCCCCGAAAACACGCGGCTGATCCACCGCGCGCTCTTCTGGGCGGCGGCGCAGGAAAAATCCTGGCCGGCGTGGAGCTCGTCGAACGTGCGGACCGAGTGCGCCTGGTTCGCCGCACAGAAAAAACTCGTCGTCATCAACAACGCCGGCACACCGCAGCAAACCACCGTCACGCTCGGCGACGGCCGCCGCACCCGGAAGGTGAAGCTGAAGGCACACGACATCGCGATCCTCGACGTCTGATCGCGCGCGTGTAGGGCGTCTGCAAGACAGACGCCCTACACGCCCGGCGCGCCGCTTCCGCTGTGCCGCCCGCGCCTGCGCATCAGTGCCACGCCGCGCGCCGCTGCCCGCTTGCCGCTGCGGCACCGCAGCGTTGAATCGCCCGCGTGAATCGCGTCCACGTCCCCGATCTGCCTTGGGCAGAGCAACACTCGCCGACCAAAAAATTCCACTCGTTCTTCCGCAACATCTCGCTCGCGCTCGGCGGCGTGCGCAACGCCGGCCCGTGGGGCGGCGGACATCCGTTCGATCTGCAAATCCGCCGCGTGCCGCCGGGCGCGTCCGTGTGCCCATTTCATTCCCATCTCGCCCAGTGGGAAATGTTCGTCGTCCTCGCCGGCAACGGCCGCGTCCGCACGACGGAAACGCGCACCGAGGTGAAAACCGGCGAGGTTTTTTTTCATCCGCCCGGCACGCCGCACCAGTTGACCAACACCGGCGCGGTCGACCTCGAGGTGCTCATCATCACCGACAATCCGCTGCTCGACGGCTGCTATTATCCCGACTCGAACAAGTGGGCCCTTCGCCCGCCGATGAAAATTTTTCGGATGACCGAGGCCAACTACTTCGACGGCGAAGACCCCGCGCCCGCCGGCCCCGCCGACTACAAGCCCGCCCCCGCGCCGCCACCGCCGCCGGCCGCGCCATTTGCAGAGCGAAAAATTCATCCCGATGCGCTCGCGTGGGAGGAATTTGTTTCGCCGCGGAAAAAATTCCGCGGCTGGAGCCGGGAAATCTCCGTCGCCCTCGGCGCGAAGCGCAACACGCCGACCGGGCTCGGCGGCCATCCGTTCGATCTCGAGCTGCAAAAGCTCGCGCCCGGCGAATCGGGCTGCCCGTTTCATTTTCACGCCGCGCAGTGGGAGCTCTATTACCTGCTCCGCGGCACTGCGACGGTGCGCGCCAATCGGGAGACGCACACGCTTCACGCCGGCGACGTCGTGCTCCACCCGCCCGGCGAGGCGCACCAGATTGCAAACGCGTCGCCGACGGACGACCTGCTTTTCTACCTCGTCGCGGACAACCCGCCGGTCGACTACTGGCACTACCCCGATTCCGGCAAATGGGGCGTGCGCGAGCCGCGAAAATTTTTCCGCATGAACGAAGCGGACTACTACGACGGCGAGGAGTGAGCCGGCGCGTCTGCGCAAGCCGGCCGCCGCCGCCCCGACCGCCGGCGCTTGCCGCCCGTTCGGTCAACGCCCCACGAAACCGAATTCGCTGTCGTGGCTGCCGTTCGCACTCGCGCGACGGTTGATGGCGCGTCCGTTCTTCGCGACCACGGGAAAGCCCGCGCCATTCGTCCGCGGCATCGCGGCATCCGCGCCGCGGGTCGCATCCGCCTCGGGCAGGGTTTCCGCGCCCGTTTTGCCGATGAGCTCGATCAGCTCGGTGACGTTCTCGTGGAGCCGCAGCGCCTGGGCGTTCAACTGCTCGGCGGCCGCGGCCGTCTCCTCGGCGTTCGCCGCATTCGACTGCGTGATCTTATCCATTTCCGCCACCGCGATGCTCACTTGGCTGACCCCGCGCGTCTGCTCCGACGAAGCGGTCGCGATCTCGGCGACGAGCTCGTCGACCTGCCGCGTCTTCGCGGTGATGTGCGTGAGGCTTTCGGCCACGCGTGCGCTGATGGCCACGCCCGCGCCGCTTTTCGCGATCGAATCGTCGATCTTTTCGGCCGTCTCCTTCGCCGCCAGCGCCGAGCGTTGCGCCAGCGAGCGGACTTCGTCGGCCACGACCGCGAAGCCCATGCCCGCGTCGCCCGCGCGCGCCGCTTCGACGGCGGCGTTGAGCGCGAGGAGGTTGGTTTGAAATGCGATCTCGTCGATCGTCTTGATGATTTTGGCGATGTTGTCGGACGACGTCTTGATGGCGCCCATCGCGCCGATCATTTCGTCCATGTGCCGCGAGCCGTCGTCGGCCGCGGTGCGGGCATCGCGCGCGAGCGACTTCGCCTTCTCGGCGCTTTCGGCGTTTCGCTTCGTCATGCTGTTGATCTCCTCGAGCGAGGCGCTCGATTCCTCGAGCGAGGCGGCCTGCTCGGTCGCGCCCTGCGACATCGTCTCGCTGGAAGCCGCGAGCACGCCGGCGTTTTCCTGCACGATGCCGGTCGCGGACTGCAGGGCGCGGCTCGTGTCGCGCAACCGCCACGCGACACGGCGCGCGCTCACCAGCGCGAAACCCATGAACACGGTCGTGGCCGTGGCGACGGCGCCGGTCGCGATCGTGCCGAAGCGGCTCGACTGCGCGATCAGCGCGCTGCTCGTCTCGCCGGTTTCGCGGGCGCGCACGAAGAAGTATTCGCTCAGCTCGCGCAACTGCGCCTCGAGCCGCTGCTGGCCGGCGGCGATTTCGCGGTCGAGCGTGGCCATCGCCTTCTCGAAATCGCCCGCTTTCAACTGCGCCTGGAGCGCGGCCGCCGCCGTGCCGTAGGCCTGCACCGCCGTCACGAATCCGGCGATGTGGCCGCGGGCTTCCTCGCTGTCGTCGGCCGATTTCAGGTCGGCGACGTATTGCGTGATGTGGGCCGACTCCGCCTTGAACGCCTCCTCCTGCGCGCGCATCGCGGCCTCGTCTTTCGCCAGCGCCGATTGCACGGCGATCGCCTTGAGCTTGAGCGCGGCCTCCTCGAGTCGCGCCAGGGTGACGAGCCCCGGCAGCAGCCGGCCGGTGAGCGTTGCCGTCTGGCGCGTGCCTTCGCGCGCATAGTAGCGCGAGACGCCGGCGACGGTGCACACGCCGGCGATCACGAGGAGGAAGCAGCCGGTGATCAGAAACATCATCCGGCGGAAGTTTACGAAGGAACGGGACGAGGTCATCGTGCGTGGCGGCCGGAGGGCCGCGGATTACTTGGCCGAGAGGACGGCGAGATCGCCGGCGCTGGCGTTGTCCACGATGGCGATGCCGCCGGGCGTTTCGGCCGCGAGCTTCGAGGCTTCGGCCTCGGTCTCGACGATCTTCGGCGCGGTGCCGCCACCGGTCATGAAGAGCCGCCGCCAGTGCGTTTGAAACTGGCTGGTCGTCATGCCGACGGACTGCTGCAGGAATTTATCCTGCGCGGCGCCGGCCTTCGCGATGATGATCACGACCCGCGTGTTGCCCAGCGTGACTTTTTTGCCGAGCAGGACGGCTTTGGCCGATTCGGTGTCGAGCGCCTGGCCCTTGAGGGCGGCGTTGCCGATGAGCGCCGGGTCGGCGCGCAGCGAGAGGCCCAGGAGCAGCGTGGCCCCGAGCACGAGAGAGCGGAAAAAAATGGTTTTCATGGTGAGGTTCTCCAGTCGCTCAGAACGAGTAGGTGGTCTTGACCGCGAGCATCGACCACGAGGTGTCGCGCTTGGCGAAGGGCTGGGGTTGGGCGAGCGTGTCGAAGATCTTGCCCGCCCCGTCCATGTAGTGGCCCTCGATCTTGACGAGCAGGTGGTCGTTGACGTCGAACTTCGCGCTCACGGCGAAATCGCCCTGCTTCAAATCGGGCTTGAGCATGTCGGGGTTCAGCAGCGGACCGATGAGCGTCTGGCGGTCAAACGAATGGCTATAGTAGGCGCCGAGTTCGAGCCACCGGTTGATCCGCCGCGCGGCGGAGACGTAGAAATATTCGCTCTTCGAATCGTAGAAGACGAGGTGCGAGCCAATCAGGGTGAGCCTGATCTCGTAGTAGGCCTTCTCCCGGCCGGCTTCGGCGGCGAGCACCCAGTTGCCTTTGATGTATTCCACCGAGACGAGGTGCCGGTCGTAGGTCGGCGTGGCTTTGGAAAAATAGAGCATCGCCTCCGGCATTCCCTTGCCCACGAGGTTGGAAGCGTATCGCTCCGAATACAGGTCCTTGAAGGCGTTGTAGGAGTAGCCGATCCGGAGCCCATCCGCGGGCGTATTCCAGAACAGCGTGCCGCCGCGCACCGAATCCATCTTGATGTTGATGTTCCGGAAGGCGCCGTCGTTGTTGAAATAGTCGTTGGCTCCCGACGGGACGCTCATCGGCTTTTTTCCGTCGAACACGCGATAGTCGATGCTGCCGGCTTTGCCGATGGACACGTTGCCGTAGAGCATCGCGCCATCGAAGGAGGCGTTGAAATCGCGCAGGCGGTTGTCGTAGACGCTCTGCGGCAGGAGGACGAAGGGCCGCACGGAATCGACGTCGAGCGCTTCGTTATAGAGACCGCGGGGCATCTTCACCCGGCCGGCGCGCACGCCGAACCACTGTGCGGCTTGGTAGTCGACCATGCCCCAGTCGAGCTTGATCTTGTCATCGCCATAGTCGCCGAGTTTCTGGCCGAACGCCTGCGCGCCAATGCGGAATTTGCCCGCGGCATAGGACGTGTTCACGGCGTATTCCCGAAAATCGAACGTGCCTTCGCTCGTGTTCCCGAGATAGTCGTTGGCGGACGACTTCAGGTAGCCCTGGCTGGCGAAGCCACCAAATTGGATATCCGAGGCGATTCCGCCCAAATGGAGGTCGGCTCCGCTGATGGCGGCAAACGCCGGGCTGATCACCGCGGCGGCGAGGATGAGGCACACTCCGATCGGCGGTCGCTGCAACCGCGACGGCGAGGGAGAGGAGGGATGGTCGTTCATAGGCTGGTGGTGTTTTGGTCGGATCACCGAACCGTGGTTTGGGTTTGGTTGGCGTCGGCCGTCAGGCCGCCGCCGGTTTTTGAAAACGTTTCGTGCAGTTTGCTGGGGATGAGAGCGGGCTCGGTGAATCGGCGGCCTGAAAACTCCTGAGGAGCGGGCCTCGTGCGTCGGCTCACTTCGTGGCGAGCGTCACCAATCCAGCGTCGGCCTGGCTGGCGATCGCGATGGCGCCGGGAGTCTCGGCCGCGAGCTTGCGCGCATCGGCCTCCGTCTCGACGATTTTGGGCGCGGAGCCGCCGCCGGTCATGAAGAGCCGGCGCCAGTGCGTCTGGAACTGGCTCGTCGTCATCCCGACGGCCTGCTGGAGGAACTGCTCCTGCGCGTCGCCGGACTTGGCGATGACGATCACCACCCGGGTGTCGCCGAGCGTGACCTTCTTGCCGAGCAGGACGGCCTTGATGGCGTCGGCATCGAGCGACTGGCCCTTGAAGGCGGGATTGCCGACGAGCGCCGGATCGGCGCGCAACGGGAGACTGAGGAGCAGCGCCGCGCCGAGCACGAGAGAGCGAGAGAAAATGGTTTTCATGGTGTGGTTCTCCGGTGGTTCAGAACGAATAGGTGGTCTTAATCGCGATCATCGACCAGTGGCTGGCCCGCAGCGCAAAGGGGTTCGGCTGGCTGTTCGTGTCGAAGATTTTGCCGGCGCCATCCAAGTAGTGCCCTTCGATTTTGAAGATCAGGTGATCGCTGAGGTCGAAGCGGGCGCTCAACGCGTAGTCGCCCTGCTTCAGCAGCGGCGGAATAATCGCGTTGGTGTTATGGACGTAGTGCTCCCGCGAAATGCTGTAATAGGAGCCGAGTTCCAGCCAGCGATTGATTCGGCGAGCGGCGGAAACGTAGAACAAGTCGGTCTTGTCGGAGAGCCAAAGATTGCCGGCGACGTTAACCAGGTAGAGTGCGACATCGTGCGCGGCTTCCGTGGCAAAGGTCCAATCGCCACGAACGAATTCGACCGAAAACTCATCGTGATTGAATGCGTTCGTGTGCTTGGGCGACGTCGAGTCGACGTGAGCGTAGGGGATGAGAACATGCATAACCGTCGCGAGCTTCGTGTAGGTGGTGTGGGAATAACCCATGCGCAGCCCGTTGATCGGCGTGTCCCAAAAGAGCGTGCCGCCCGCGAGCGACTTGACGCCGATGGCGATGATCTTGAATGGGCTGTCGGTGTTGAAGTAGTCCGATGCACCCGTGTTCGGCTTCATCGGCGTGTCGCCGTAGTAAACTTTGTAGTCGACGCTGCCGAAGCGTTTGAGATCGATGTTGCCGTAAGCCATCCCGCCGTCGAAGGAGGCGATGAAGTCGCGGAGGCGGTTGTCGTAGAGGCTCTGCGGCAGCAGCACGAAGGGCCGCACGGAGTCGAGGTCGAGCGCTTCGTTGTAGAGCCCGCGCGGCAGCTTCACCCGGCCGGCGCGCACGCCAAACCACTGCGCGGCCTGGTAGTCGACCATCGCCCAGTCGAGTTTGACCTCGTCGTTGCCGTAACTGCCGAGCTTTTCGCCGAAGGCCTGCGCACCGACGCGCCACTTGCCAGTCGACCAGGAGGCGTTCAACGCATATTCCCGGAAGTCGAACGTGCCCTTGCTGGTCTCGCCCAAATAGTCGTTCGCCGAGGATTTCAGGTAGCCCTGGCTGGCGAAGCCGCCGATCTGGAGCGATTGCGCCAGCCCGCTCAGGTGCAGGTCGGCGCCGCTCAACGCGGCACGGGCGGGAGCAATCGCGGCAACAAGGAAAAGCACGGCCCAGCCGGGCGACAAAGCACGGCGAAGCAGGCTCGCAGGACGAGACGGTGTTTTGGTCATTAGACTACGGGTGTGTTTTTGGCGGATCACCCAACCGCGGGTTATTTGAAGATGCACCGCTGGAGGGCGGCGCGCGGACTGAAGTTCTTTCCCTGTTCGGAAGCTTTCCGAAAAAGTTTACGCTTCGCCGCGAGCGCGGCCGTTTTCATAAGGCCGCGTTTTGGCGCGCACAAAAATTTCAACGCCCCATCGCAAAAAATGCGGAGCCGCGTAAAACTACTCAACGCGCCGCGCGTTCGCGTGCGCCCGCGAGCGAAAAAACGGCGCCGGATTTTCTACGCCGCCCGCAAACGACGCGAAACGATTTCGTCCCGCGCGCGGTCTCCGCGTGACGCCGCCTCGTCCGCAGCACGCGGCGGCGGCAGTCCATCGCGATCCGGCGACCGCGGCGTTCCGGGGAGCGCCGAGCTCCAGCTCGGCATCAAACACAGCGCCGGCAACACGGCCGCACTATCTCTCAGACAAATTTTCAACCGCTCGCGCTGCGCGGCCGCTGACTGCTGCAGCGCGCTGCGGTTCACTTCGGCAGCAGCGCGATCAAGTCGTCGTGCGGTCGTGCGATCACGTGCGCGGCGATGAGTTTGCCGAGCGAGCCGACGGCTTGCGCGCCGGCGTCGACCGCGGCTTTCACCGCGGCGACATCGCCCTTCACGATCACGGTCACGTAGGCGGCGCCGATCTTTTCCTTGCCGACGAGCGTGACGTTCGCGGCTTTGAGCATCGCGTCGCTCGCTTCGAGGATCGCCGTGAGGCCCTGAGTTTCGATGATGCCGAGCGCCGGTTGTTTTGCGTCCATGGGTTTGTCGGTAGGTTGAGGAAAATCGGTGGGGAGAAACTGGTCGCGTCCGCCGTAGAGCGGATTGCTGCCGTTGGGAAAATGGATCAGCGCGTCGATCGCCGGCTCGGGCCGGCCGAGGTTGCTGACGACGGCCGCGACGCCGAGCTCGGCCGCGCGCGTCTCGACGAAGGCCAGCGCGGCCGCGACCGCCGCGACCTCGCCCTGCAGGCGGAGCATGAGTTTTTCCGCGCCCGTCGTCTCGATGCCGAGCAGGCGGACGGACGCTTCCTTCACGACCTCGTCGGCAATGATCGCCGTGACGCCGAAGCCCGGCACCTCGGCGAAGCCCAAAGCGAGATGCTCCGTCTTCACGAACGGCCCGGCGCGCCGGAGGAGCGCAACTCCTTCATGACCTCCTGCACGATGAGATTCACGTCGATGCCCGCGCGGCCGGCCGGCGCGGCGGCGGCGCCATCGGTGCGCCGGCGGCACGCGTGCGCCGCTTCGTCGAAGCCGCAGTCGGCGAGGATGCACGCGATCTTGCCGCGGATGTTTTCGAGGTCGGACTGCTCCTTCGGCGAAAGGAGCTGGCGGCTCGTGCCGAGCGCGAAACCGCGCAGCGCCATGCCGGCGCGGAAGCCCTCGGGAAAATTCGTGCCGTAGAGCATGGCCTCGATCAGATCGAGCAGTTGAAACTGGATTTTCTTCGCCTCCGCCAGATTTCCCGCGACCGACTCGCGGTAGAGTTTCATGATGACTTCCGGCACGACGCCGCTCGACGCGATCGTGCCGCCGTCGGCGCCCATCAAAAGCGACGGAAACAGAATCTCCTCGCAGCCGATGAGGCAGGTGAAGTCCGGCCGCTGCGGCTTGATCGCGTGCAGCGTCGAGAGGAACCGCGGGAAATCGCGGCTGCTGTCCTTCACGCCGACGATCCGCGGGCAATCCAGCGCGAGCCGCGCGAGCACGGGCACGCTGATCTCGTTCGAAAATTGCGGGATGTTGTAGAGGACGATGTCGATCGGCGAACGCTTCGCCAGTTCGCGGAAGAAGTGCTCGATGCTCTCCTGGCTGACCTTGTAATAATACGGGCCGGTGACCGACACCGCCACGCAGCCGAGGTCGGCGTAAGTGCGGCACGCGTCGAGGATCAGCGTGAGATTCGATTCCGCCGCGCCGGCGAGGATCGGCACGCGGCCGCGGTTTTCCTCGACGACGATCTGGATGAGACGCTTCCGCTCCTCGAAACTGAGCCGGATGAACTCGCCCGTGCTGCCGTTCGGATAAAGCCCGCTCACGCCCTTCTCGATCAGCCAGTTCACCATGCGGCGAAGCTCGTCCTCGTTGATGCGGCCGTCATCGAGGAAGGGAACGAGATTGGGAGTGAAGATGCCTTTGATCATCGGGCGGAGAAAACCGGTCCCGACGCATGACACGCCGCGCGCGAATGACGACCCAAAATTCAACGGCTAGTCCGACGGCGGCCTTCAACGTAGCCCGGGCATCCTGCCCGTGACCGTGAAGCGGAGCGTCGTCCACGAGTGCGACGCCGGTCGCCGCATCACTCCGCAGAATTTGCCCTCGCCCTGCGCAAGCGGTGCGCGGCATTCCGCATTGCCGCGCTGAAGGTTCGGCGATATTCGATTCGCATGAAGCCCGAACGCGATCCCATCACACGGCGCGAACTTCTGCAGCGGCTCGCGCTGCTCACCGGGGCGACCCTCGTGCCCTGGCGCGCCCTCGGGGCAGCGGAAGCTGCACCTTCCGACCAACTCGGCCCGATTCTCCCGCAGCGGACGCTCGGCAAGACCGGCCTCAAAGTCACGATGCTCGCCGTCGGCGGCTCGCACATCGGCCGCCCCTCCGAAGCCGTCGCCCAGGCCGTGATCGAGGCCGCGATCGAAAACGGCATCCGCACTTTCGACACCGCGCAACTCTACCAGAACGGCGGCAGCGAGGAGCGCTACGGAAAATTCCTCACGCCGAAATATCGCGCGCACGTCCTGATCTTCACCAAGACGATGGCGGAGGACGCCGCGACCGCGCGCACCCACCTCGAAGGCTCGCTGCGGCGGATGAAAACCGACTACATCGATCTCTGGCAGTTGCACGATGTCCGCACCCTCGACAAGGCGGACACCCGCGTGCCCGGCGTGCTCGAGATGATGTTGAAAGCGAAAGCGGAGGGCAAGGTGCGCCACATCGGCTTCACCGGCCACGCGAGTTGGAAAACGCACGCGCGCGTCCTCGAGTTGACCGACGCTTTCGAGACCTGCCTCATGCCGATCAACATCGCGGATCCCTCCTACGAAAGCTTCACGCTGAACGTGCTGCCGACGCTGGTGAAACGGAACATGGGCGTGATGGCGATGAAGACGCTCGCCGCCGACGGCCTGATGGGCGGACGCGGCGGCAACGGCCCGCACGTCATCCCCGACCGGCTCTCGGTAAACGACGCGCTCCGCTACGTCTGGTCGCTGCCGGTGAGCACGCTCGTGTCGGGCATGGCCAGCGTCGCACACCTGCAGGCCAACGTCGCATCGGCGAAAAACTTCGTCGCGATGTCCGAGGCCGAGCGCCAAAATCTCATCATCAAGGTCGCCGAGGTCGCGCAATCCGGCGAGATGGAGCGCGGCTTCAAGGGCCAGACCGGAAGCTGAGCGCGAACAACGGGCCATATCGTCCGCCCGTCGGTCGCGAAGTTTTATCTTTGCGACCGCGTGAAAAAGTTCGCGTTAGGTTTCGCCAGGCGTGCGCGCCGCTGAACCCGCTTCGTTTTTCGGCTCGCGCGCGAAAGGATACGTGTCCGAATCTTTCGCCTGCGGCTTCGTCCGATTCGCAACCGCGGATCGCACGGCTGGCCAACGCCCGCGCCTCGGCGCATTTTTCCGCCGCGGCATTCATCCCAAATCGATCATGCTTTCTTTCCGCCACCCGCTCTGCTCCGCGTCGGTCTTCGGCGCGCTGCTTCTGCTCGCCGCGTGCACTTCCATGCCCGTCGGGGAAAATTCCGGCGCGCTGCACGCCGCGACCGGCGCCGCGGCAAACGCGCCTGCCGCGGCCGTGTCGTGGGATTCCGTTCCCGCCATCCTCGCGCGCATCCGGCCGCCGCAGTTTCCGGCGCGCGAATTTCCGATCGCCGATTTCGGCGCGAAGCCCGATGGCACGACCGACAACACCGCCGCGATCGCGCAGGCCATCGCCGCCGCGTCCGCCGCCGGCGGCGGACGCGTCGTCGTGCGCGGCGGCGTGTTTCTCACCGGCGCGATCCATCTGCTCAGCAACGTCGAGCTCCACGTCGCCGACGGCGCGACGCTCAAGTTCAGCCCCGATCCGAAAAAATTTCTCCCGCTGGTCCGCGCCCGCTTCGAAGGCACCGAGGTGATGAACTACTCGCCGCTGATCTACGCGTTTCAGCAGGAGAACATCGCGATCACCGGCACGGGCACGCTCGACGGCTCCGCGTCCAACGACACGTGGTGGGCGCTCGGCCGCCGCCGCGGGCCCGGCATCCAGACTTCCGCGCAACTCGTCGCGCTCGCGGAAAAAGGCACGCCCGTCGAGCAGCGCGTGTTCGGCGAGGCCGGCAGCCTGCGCCCGAATTTCATCGTCCCCTACCTCTGCCGAAACGTCCTCATCGCCGATGTCCACATCGTCAACTCGCCGATGTGGGAAATAAATCCCGTGCTCTGCACCAACGTCACCGTGCGCGGCGTCGACATCCACAGCCACGGCCCGAACAACGATGGCTGCGATCCCGACAGCTCGCGCGACGTGCTGATCGAGCACTGCACCTTCGACACCGGCGACGACTGCATCGCGATCAAATCGGGCAAGGACGCCGACGGCCGCCGCGTCGGCGTGCCCGCGGAAAACATCGTCATCCGCCACTGCGTGATGCAGGACGGCCACGGCGGCGTCGTGCTCGGCAGCGAAAATTCCGGCGGCATCCGCAACGTCTTCGCCGAGGACTGCGCGATGGACAGCCCGAATCTCCAGCGCGTGCTCCGCCTCAAGACCAACGCCGGCCGCGGCGGCGTCCTCGAAAATGTCTTCCTGCGCAACTGCACCGTCGGCCGCGTCTCCTCCGCGATTCTCACCATCGATCTCGTCTACGGCCGCGTGACGACCGGCGCGTTTCCGCCCGTCGTCCGCAACGTGCTCGTCGAAAATGTCACCGCCCAATCCGCGCCGCGCGTGCTCGATATCGTCGGCACCACGCAATCGACGATCGCCAACGTCCGCATCGCCGACTCGACGTTCCGCGGCGTCGAGGGCGCCGACATCCTCACGCACTCCGGCGACGTCGCGCTGCGCAACGTCACCATCGAACCCGCCGCCCGCGCCCGCGCCGCCGCCAACGCGGACGAAACAAAATAAATCCCTGCCGGCTCTCCGCGCTTGGATCGCCGCTCATCCCGCCCACGCCGGCGCTCCGCCATGTCCTTCGCCCGCGCCTTTTTTTCCGGCTTCGTTTTCGCGGCGCTCGCCACGGCCGCCGCCGCCGCCGAACCCGCGCGCACACTGCCGCTCGCGTCCGCGTTTCCCACCGCCAACGCCACGAACGTCTGCCCCGACACGCCGCTCCGGCTCACGTTTCCCGCGCCGCCGACGCTCGGGTCGCGCGGTAAAATCCGCATCGTCGACGCCGCCGACCATCGCGTCGTCGACGAAATCGATGTCAGCTCGCCCGTCGCGACGAAGGCGATCGGCGGGCTGCCCAACTATCACTATTATCCGGTGCTGATCTTCGACCGCGAGGCGATGATCTTCCCGCGCAATGGCGCGCTCGCCTACGGCCGCCGCTACTTCGTCACGATCGACGCCGGCGTTTTCCTCTACGCTGCGCAGCCGTCCGCCGCGCTCGTCGCCGAAGACGCATGGCGCTTCGCCACCAGACCTGCGCCGCCCGCCGCGGACGCGACCCGCCTCGTTGTCGCCGCGGATGGCACCGGCGATTTCTGCACCGTGCAGGGCGCACTCGACTTCGTGCCCGACGGCAACACCACGCCGCGCACGATCTTCGTGCGGCGCGGCCTCTATCCGGAAATTGTTTTCTTCACCAACAAGCACGCGCTCACGCTCCTCGGCGAGGACCGACGCCAGACCGTGATCGCCTACGCCACGAACGACCGCTTCAACCCCTCGAGCGGAAATCCCTTCGGCAGCGCCAACCCGAATCCCAGCGCCGCCTCGCCGCGCACGAGCGGCGGCAACATTTATCATCGCGGCGTCTTCCTCGCGCATCGCGTCGACGACCTCACGCTCGCCAATCTCACGATCCGCAACACCACGCCGCAGGGCGGCTCGCAGGCCGAAGCCATCATCCTCAACGGCACGCCGACGTCGCACGCGATTCTCAAGGACGTCGATCTCTACAGCTACCAGGACACGCTCCAGATCAACGGCCAGGCCTACCTCGAGAATTGTTTCCTCGAGGGCGACGTCGATTTCATGTGGGGCACCGGCCCGTGCTTTTTCCAAAACTGCACCGCGCGCGCGCTCCGCTCCGGCGCCTACTACACGCAGATCCGCAATCCCGCCACGAACCACGGCTTCGTCTACGCGCGCTGCACCTTCGACGGCGCGCCGGGCGTGATGGGAAATTTCCTTTCGCGCATCGGCACCGGCCGCTTTCCCGACAGCGAAGTCGTGCTGCTCGACTGCACGCTCACGAGCGCCGTCGGTCCCGTGGGCTGGCTGTTCTCCGGCGGCCGCGAGGGCAACGAACACGATCCCGCACGCGTCCACTTTTGGGAATTCAACAGCCGCCGCCCCGACGGCTCGCCCGTCGACATCAGCCAGCGCCTCGCCGGCTCGAAGCAGCTCGATGCCACCGCCGATGTCGCGACCCTCGCGCGCTATCGCGATCCGCGTTTCGTCCTCGGCGGCGACTGGGATCCGCGCGCCGCGCCGATTTTCGCGTCGCCCGCTGCATCGCAAAACAAAGCTCCACCGCACGCCGCCGACGCGCCTTCGATTTCGCTCCAGCCCGCGCCCTCACAGCTCGCGCTGCTCGGCACGAGCGCCGTCCTCGAGGTCGTCGCGGCCGATTCGCGCGCGGACCAGCGGCTCGGTTATCAATGGCGCAAGGACGGCCGCGCGATTCCCGGCGCCACGTCGCCCACGCTTCGCCTCCCCGCGATGACATGGCAGGATGCCGGCATCTACACCGTCGCCGTTTCGAATTCCGCCGGCACCACGGTGAGCGAGCCCGCCGAGCTGATCGCGCTCGCGCCCGCCGCCTCGCCCGCACCCGCGCTGCCTTCGATCCCTCCGACGATTTTCAACGCCGCCGCGTTCGGCGCGAAAGGCGACGGCGCGACCGACAACACCGCCGCGATCCAGAAAACCGTCGACGCCGCCCTCGCCGCCGGCGGCGGCATCGTCGTTCTTCCCGCCGCAGCGAAATCCTATCTCTGCGGTCCGATCACGCTCGGCAGCCGGATCGATTTTGAAATCGCGCACGGCGCGACGCTGCAGCTCCTGCCGTATTCCGCCGAATCCAAACCCGGCGCCTATCCGCGCGGCGACCGCCGCTATCCGCACTTCATCACCGCGACACACGCGCACGATCTCGCTCTCACGGGCGGCGGCACGATCGACGGCGACGGCGAGGCGTGGTGGGCCGCGTTTCGCGCCGACCGCGCCATGCCGTCGCGGCCGTATCTCGTGCGCCTCGAGGCTTGCGAGCGCGTCCTGGTTTCCGGCCTCACGTTTCGCCGCTCGCCGATGTTTCACGTCGTGCCGAACTCGACCAACCAGCTCACCATTGTCGGCGTCACGATCGACGCGCCCGGCAAAGACGCGCCGAACACCGACGGCATCGATCCGTCCGGCGAGCACCAGCTCATCCAGAACTGCGTCGTCTCCGTCGGCGACGACAACGTCGTGCTCAAGCCCGGCGGCACGTTTTGCGGCGACGTGACAGTCGCGGATTGCTTTTTCGGCGACGGCCACGGCGTCTCCGTCGGCGGCCAGACCAATCGCGGGCTCGACGGACTCACGGTGAAAAACTGTTTCTTCGCGGGCACCGAGACCGCGCTCCGCCTCAAGGCCGACGCCACGCAAGGCGGCCCCGTCCGCCATCTCGCCTACTCGAATCTCGTGATGGAAAATGTCACCTACCCGTTCGTTTTCTATAGTTACTATAATAAAATTGGAAATCCCGGCGGCGTCTCCGGCAACAATCTCACGACGCCCGAAAAAGTGCGCGCCTGGAACGCCGCTCCGCCGAATCCGCTGCCGTCGCCGACCCTGCCCGCGTGGCAGGACATCGCGCTCACGAACATCGTCGCCACCGGCACGAAAGCCTTCGCCGTCATCTGGGGCCTGCCGCTCGAAGGCCACTTCGTGGAAAACGTCACGCTGCACGACGTGCGAATTCTCGGCGGCCGCGGCTGCGAGATTTTCGACGCGACCAACATCCAGTTGACCGGCGACACCGACCTCGGCCCGATCGTCGCCGCCAACTCGCTCGCGCTCACGCGCCCGCCGCAGGATCAGGCCGTCGCGCCCGGCGCGAGCGCGACGTTCTCCGCCGCGACCGCCGGCACGAGCGGCGTCCGCGAAACGCCGCCGACCTTTCGCTGGACCCGCGATGGCACTCCGCTCGCCGACGGCGCGCAGCCCGATGGCACCATCGTGAGCGGCGCGACCACCGCGACGCTGAATCTCGCGAACATCCAGCCCGCCGCCGCCGGCAAATACGCCGCCACCGCGACTGACGCGCTCGACGTCTACGATCCCGCGACCAAGGCCATCGCGCCCGACCGGCTCGCGGTCGAAGCGCACAGCCGCGCCGCCACGCTGACGGTCGAGCCCGCCGCGAAACCTTAGCCGACCCGCCGTGCGTGTCATCTTTCTGCGCCGCCGGACGCAACATCGAAGCCCGCGGCGCGTCGTAGCAACTGCCACCATGCACCGCGCCCGTTCCTGCCTCGCCCTGCTCTCGCTGGCTCCCGCGCTTGTCGCGGCCTCCGCACCGGCGCCGACCGCGGCGCCCGCCAAATCGCCCGCTCCGGCCGCCGCGCCCGCCGCGCCGCCGAAGCAGGATTCGCAGTGGGTCTTCTCGATCCTGCCGAAGTCGCTGCAGAAAAATCCGCGGCTCGAACTCACTGTGATCACCGAGATGACGGACGAAGGCAAAAAACTGCCGCCCGTTTCTCCCGACAAGCCCGCTTACTACGAGACGTTTTCGCTCGGCTTTCACCAGCTCGGCGACGCACCGGCCAACGAGCACACGCTCAAACAGGACGACATCGAAAAGTATCTCATCCGCTCGCTCGCCACCAACGGCTATCTCCGCGCCGAGCGCCCGCAGAAGCCGCCGTCCCTGCTGATCCTCTATACGTGGGGCTCGCACAATATGCTCACCGAGGGCGACGACGAAAACCCCGCGCTTTCCGGCAACCAGATCGCACGCAACATCCTCGACCGCGCGGCCCTCGTCGGCGGCGCGAAGTTCGCCAAGGAGCTGCTCGAGCTTTTTCAGGAAGCCGACGACCAGAGCACCGCCGCCAACGCCACCGTCGCGCCCAGCGGCCAGCCCGTGATGACGCCCGAGATGGTGGCCTTCGCCAACCCGGTGAACCTGTTCAAAATGCGCAGCGCGAAAAACGAGTTCCTCCTCGATCAGGCCGCGAGCGATGTCTACTACGTCGTCGCGTCCGCCTACGACTACGCGTCCGCGACGACCGACAAGAAAATCCTCCTCTGGCGCACGCGCATGACCGTCGCCGCGCCCGGCGTCTCGCAGGAGCAATCGCTGCCCACGCTCGTCCTCAGCGCCGCGCCGTATTTCGGCAAGGACATGCCGGAGGCGGAAACGCTTTCCAAGCGCACGATGCGCGAGGGCAACGTCGAGATCGGCACACCCACCGTCGTCGAAACCGCCACGCCCGAGGCGGCGCGGCCGACGCGCTAAAATCACGCGCCGGTTGGGGACGCGACGCCCTCGTCGCGTCGTTCGGAAGAAAACGCGGCGAGGGCGCCGCGTCCCCAACCATCCCGAGCCGGGCTGGAACTCGGCGCTCCCGGGAACGCCGAGCTCCAGCTCGGCCCAACAACCCGCTCACGCGCCTCTCGCCGCACCGCGCGAGCGCGTTCCAAAGCGCAGAATAGTCGCGCAACGCGATTGCTCCGCAGCCGGCGTGCGTTTTGCTCTTCAGGTTCGTGTCGCGTGTTGCGGCACCCCGCCGCCATGTCCACTTCGCCTCTTCCTTCCGCCGGTCCCGCGATTTCCGATGCGGCCGCGAGCACGCCCGAGTCCGACGCGCAGCTCATCGCGTATCTCAACCTGAAGCTCCGCGAGATCGGCCAGCCCGGCGTCGCCGCTCCGCTCGGCAACGGCCTCGCGCCGCTCGTCGATCATTTCCTCGCGCTCAGCCGCGAGAAGGACCGCGCCCTCTCGCGCCATCTCTGCCCCGTCGACCAGCGGATCCAGAATTTTCTCTACGACCATCTCGAGTCGCACGGCGAGGTGCCGCGCTTGCCCGCGAGCACGCTCGTGCTCGACCGGCCGGATCTCGCCCGCGTGCTCTCGCTCCCGCCCGACGCCGATCGCCACCAGAGCGACATCCTCGCGTCGCATCGCGTGCGCCAGGGCGTGCTCCACAATCCGCGCAGCGATCGCCGCACCACGCAGGGCATTTTCCACATCGCCGACTTCGGCCTGCCCGTGCCCGACGACAAAAAGGCCGTGCCCGCCGCGACGTTTGGCCGGCTCCTGCAGCGCGCACTGAATCCGCCGCCGGAATTGCGGCGCCTGCCGTTCACCGCCACGTCGACGTCCGCCGCCGAGTGTTTCGTGTCGCTGCATCTGCGGCCCGTCGTGTGTCCCGCGGTGCCCGGCTTCTCGCCGCTGCGCGCGATGGAGACGCGTTTCTTCGTGCCGGGCGCGCTCGTCGCAAATCTCGATTTCGTCGAGCGCATCTTCGGCAACGCCGGCGATCCGCACCTGCCGGAAAACGACGCCGCGCTCGATCCCGAGCACTGGACCGGCCACACCGGCTGCGTCGTGCTCGCGCCGCATCTCAACACCTGCACGAAACGCGACCTCGGCCTGCCGCGCTGGGAGGAGGCGACCGCGCGCCAGCGCCGCGACGGCATGTGCTGGAAAAATCCCGACGAGCGCTACAACGACGGCGCCGCCTTCAAGCTCAGCGCGCGCGATCCGCACGGCACGATGCTGACGCTGATTTCCGACAACTATTTCGGCTACTGCAAAAAAGAGGTGAAGGCGCAGATCAGCTTCGCCGCGAATCTCCTCGGCCGCTGCGAAGAGGAGCACGCCGGCGGCGCGATCGTGTTTCCCAGCTACGACCTCGGCGAAGATTTCCGGCTCAGCCCCACGCTCGCGATGGTCGATCACAGTTTCGAGGAGGCCGTCGCACAGCTCGGCGATCGCATCGACGTGCAGCCCGGCCGCTGGGCGCGCGATCGTAATTTCCCCGGCGTCTTCTACGTGCCGCGCGACGCCTTCTTCGACCTGCGCGCGCAATCGATCGCGTGGACCAATCCCGACGGCACGCGGCAGACGCTCAAACTCCTCCCGCGGCAGACCTACGTTCTTCCTTCCGGTTACAAAGTCGAGATGGTCAAGCCCGAGGACGGCCGCCGCTGGCGTCTGCGCGGCACGACGGCCGAGGGCGTGCTCTGCCACAAGCCGTGCACCGTCTCCGGCGGCGGCAAGTCCGAGATTTCGAAATCGATCGCCGACGCGATTTTCACCGGCGCGAATTTCGTCAGCGATCTCAACGCCGACTTCGATCTCGTCGATGCGATCCTGCGCCGCGAATACGGCCAGCGCTTCCGCGATCCCGCGCGCAACAAGCCGCGCGGCCGCCCGCTGCTCAGCCCCGAGCGCTCGCTCGGCTCCGTCGTGAAACTGCTCTCGCGCAGCGCCGACTACACCGACGACTACAACGCCTGGCTCGCCACGATCCCGCGCTACATCCTCGACCTCGTCCTGCTCATCAAGCGCGTCTACAAGCCCGAGTGGGCCGACGACTGGCGGAAACATTTCACCGTCGACACGATCAACGGCCGGCCGGGCAACGAGCTGAAATTCGACCGCGAAAAAGCGCTCACGCATTTCCTCCGCGTCGGCTTCACGCCCGACGGCGGCTGGCGGACGTTCAGCCTGCGCAAGGATTTTCATCCCGCGGTGAAAATCCAGGTCGAGGACGACATCACGGCCTCCGTCGTCGCGCCGCGCCGCGCGCTCGCCGGGCTGCCGTCGTGGGCCGGCGGCCTGAGCGCGCTGAAATTCGTCCACAACTGCGAGCGCACGCTCTTCCAGCGGCCCGACGAAGCGATCGTCCGCGGCTACGACCGCCGCACCGAGCGGGATTTCGCGCGGCCGGGAAATTTCTTCTCCAACTACGAGCCGCTCACGCGCGACGCCGCGCGCACGATCGTGCAGGACGCGATCGGCTTCGATCAGTTCACCGAGCCGATCCGCGCGATCTTCGAGGAATTCGTCGCCGCCGAACATCCCGACTATCTCGCCTCGCCCGCGCATCCTCGCATCGTCGACGGCAAGCCGTCGAAAAATCCGCGCTACCTCCAGCAGCGTCCCGACCTCGAGGATCCGCGCTCGACGTATCTCGCGCAGGTCGGCGCGCAGCTCTATCGCCGCCTGCCCGCCGGCACGCCCGCGCTCTTTCCTGTCGGCGCCGTGCTCGCGGGCCGCCGCCTCAACCCGCCCGAGCCCGGCGTGCGGCCGCTCTGCGTTTTCGGTCCGCTGCATTATCAGGAGCTGCCCGAGGCGTTCATGGATTTCATCGCGAGCCTCACCGGCAAATCGCCCTCCACCACCGGCGCCGGCTCGGAGGGCGCGCTCACGAAAGGGCCGTTCAACGCGCTGCCGCCGATCCACGATCTCAACGCCGCGCTCGTCTCCTTCGTGCTCACGCATCTCGCCGTGTTCTCGTCCGCCGCCGGCTGGCTCGGCCCGCGCCTGCGCATCGATCACGACGTCAGCCTGCTCGTCCCGGAAATCTGGGCACGCATGACGCCCGAGGAGCGCTCGCCGGAATTCCTGATCGAAAACGGCTACCTCGAGCGCTGCACCGACTGGCAGCACGACGGCCGCCCCGTCCTCGCGAGCCGCCTCGGCTTCCGCATCACGGCGCGTTTCGTGCAGACGTTCTGCGGCCGCGTCCTCGGCAACCCGAGCACGCTCTTCGACGAGGAACACCTGCGGCCGGAATTGCAGGACCGGGCGTGCTTCGCCGAAGGCATGGACAACATCGTCCGCGCCATGCGCGCCGCCGCCGAGTGCTATTTCGCCGACGGCTCGATCGAGCACGCCGTGCCGCCGCTTCGCGCGCTGCTCCACCTCATGCGCGACGGCACATGGAACGGCGGCGATGCGAACGACCCGAAATTCCGCGCGCTCTTCAACCGCGAGCACGTGCTCGCGAGCGACTGGTATCGCGCCCGCCTCGCTGCCCAGCAGCGGCGCGACACGCGACAGTGCGAGGCGCACGTGCGCTACCTCGAAAAATTCCTCGCGCGCCCGAACTACACCGACGTCGCCGCCGAGCTCCGCGTCCGCGAAAAACTCACCGCCGTGCAATCCGCGTCCGTCGCCACGCGCGAACCCGCCTACCTCGAAAATCTCGTCGGCACGCTCGGCCTCGATCCGGCGCTCGGGGCGTGAGCCGCGCCGCGTTTCGCCTTTTAAATTTCGCGCAGCCGCGCTCGACTTCGCCCGCATGCCCCGCTGCTCCTGGCCGAAGACGCCGCTCGACATCGCCTACCACGATATCGAATGGGGCGTGCCGCTGCACGACGACCGCGCGCTTTTCGAACTGCTCATCCTCGAGGGCGCGCAGGCCGGCCTGAGCTGGTCGACGATTCTCGCGAAGCGCGAAAACTACCGCCGCGCCTTCGACCGCTTCGACGCGAAAAAAATCGCGCGCTACGACGCGCGCAAAGTCGCGTCGCAGCCCGCCGACGCCGGCATCGTGCGCAACCGCCTGAAGATCGCCGCCACGATCCGAAACGCGCAGGCGTTTCTCGCCATCCAGCAAGAGTTCGGCAGCTTCGACCGCTATCTCTGGTCGTTCGTCGGCGGCCGCCCGATCGTGAATCGCCGCCGCGCCGGCCAGCCGCCGACGGTCCGCACGCGCGAAAGCGACGCGCTGAGCGAGGACCTGCTCGCGCGCGGTTTCAAATTCGTGGGCTCGACGATCTGCTACGCGTTCATGCAGGCGAGCGGCATGGTCAACGACCACGTCGTCACCTGCCCACGCCACGCCGCCTGCGCCAGCCTGAAGTGAGCCGCCGCGATTGGCGGGCAGTTTTCCCTCGCGTGCATCTTTTCGGCGACGCCTGCGACTTGCCTCGCTCGCGATCCTCGCGCCAAAAATGTCTTCCCGCCCGACGCCCGCCCCGATCCTTTCCGCCGTCCGCGCCTTCGCCGGCGCGATCGCACTCGCCGTCAGCGCGACCGCCCAGCCGCCCGCCTCACCCACGGTTCTCCCCGCCGTCAATGTTGCCGCCACGCGCGACGACGCTGCGCTCCAGCAGGCGAAAAAGGATCTCGTCGACGTCCCCGGCGGCGCCAGCGCGGTGACGCCGGCGGACTTCGAGCGCGGACGCGCTTCGAACTTCGCGGAATTTTTCCGCCACGTGCCGGGCCTTTTCCTCGGCTCCGACAACGCCGGCGAAGCGACGAAGCTCTCGATCCGCGGCTCCGGCATCCAGAGCGACGAGACGCTCGGCGTGCAAATCCTGCTCGACGGCCTGCCCTACAACCAAGGCGACGGCGAAGCGAACCTGGAGGAGCTCGACCTCTCCGCGGTCGCCGGCGCGGAAGTCTACCGCGGCGCCGACGCGCTGCGCTACGGCGGCTACGTGCTGGGCGGCGCGATCGATCTCCTGCCACGCACGGGTCGGACGGATAGCGGGATCGAGGCGCGACTCGAGGCCGGCAGCTTCGGCTATCGCCACGCCGCGATCGGCGGCGGCGGCGCGCAAGGAAATCTCGACGCCTACGTGAGCGCCAATGCCCGCCGCACCGATGGCTTTCGCGAACACAGCTCCGAGCGCGCGCAGAATCTCACCGCCAATCTCGGCTATCGTTTCAACGACCACGCGGAAAACCGCGTGTATCTCGGTTTCACCGATTGGAAACGTTACGTCCCGGGCGACCTCACGCGCGACCAGCTCTCCGCCGATCCACGGCCGGCGTGGGACGAGGCACTCGAAGGCGACTTCCGGCTTACAACACGCTCGTGGCGCGTCGCCGACAAGCTGTCGTTCACGAACGCGGACAGCCGCACGGAGCTCGGCGTGCTCGGCCACCATCGCGACTTCCTCATCCACGATCTCTACGAGCGCACTTTCCGCCTCGGCGTCACCGACTCCTTTTCGGACAACCTCGGCCTGCTGTTCTCCCACTCCGGCCGCGCCGAACTCGGTGGCTTCAATCACGACTACGTTTTCGGCCTTTCGCCGGCCCGCGAGCTGGAGCACAGCCGGAATTTCCGCAACAACGACGGCGTGATCGACCGCTCGCGGCTGACCGCCGCCGGAGTTTCGCGCAGCGTGAACTTCCCGCTCTACGCGGAAGACACGATCGGCGTGGCCAAAAACCTCAAGCTCGTCGCCGGCGCCCAGGCCGTCTGGATCGACCGCGCTTTCGAAGATCGCTACTGGACCGATGCGGCGGGCAACCAGTCGCACCGGCAGAAATTCTTCGGCCTCAACCCCAAGCTCGGCGCGGTCTACGATCTCGGCGCGGGCGTGGTGTTCGCCAACCTCAGCCGCAGCTTCCAGCCGCCGTCCTTCGACGATCTCACGCCTTTTCAATCCGGCGCCAACGGCAGCACGATCTACACGCCGCTCCAGGCGCAGCACGCATGGACGCTCGAAATCGGCAGCCGCGGCCAGCGCGGCCCGCTCGAGTGGGACGTCGCCGTCTATCGCGCGTGGCTGCGCGAGGAATTGCTCGAGCTGAACGACCTCACCGGCCGCGACATCGGCACCGCCAACGTGCCGCGGTCGATCCATCGCGGCGTGGAACTCGGGCTCGACTGGACGCTGTGGCCCCGCGACGGGCGCGACACCGGCGGCAGTCGTCTCACGCTGCATCAGGACTACACGTGGAACGATTTTCGTTTCGACGCCGATCCGGTTTATGGCCGCAACCGCATCGCGGGAATTCCCGTCCACCTCGCGAAGTTCGAACTGCTCTGGCAGCACGCGAGCGGCTTTTATCTCGCGCCTAATCTCGAGAGCAGTCTCACGAGCTACTTCGCCGATCAGGCGAACACGTTGAAGGTCGACGCGTATTCCGTCTGGGGCATCAAAGCCGGCTACGAAACGAAGCGCGTGCGCTTCTTCGTCGAGGTGCGCAATCTCCAGGACCGCCGCTACGTCGCCCTCGCGAAACCGATCGCCGACGCGCGCACCGCGGACGCCGACGACCTCGCGATCTTCTCCCCCGGCGAGCCGCGCGCGTGGTATTTGGGCGGCGCCATGCGGTGGTGAGCGCCCGTTCCCGGAGAGCCGAGATCGCGGAGCCACCACGAGGCACGGGCGTCTCATCGGTTCTGCGCAGTCGGCCTTGAAGCTTCAGCGCGTTCGTCGCGGGGCGTCATCCGCCTCACGACTCCGGCCGCATCCACCACGGCAGCGGCGCGCGGCGCCGCTTCTCCTCCTCGAGTTCGCGCACGCGCTCCTCCGCGGGCACCGCAAACTCGCCCTTGATCACGCAGCCGCGCCGGCCGGGCACGCAGTCGGTTTTCAACCGCAGGCAGTGCCCGTCGTCGGGACGGAAATGCGGACACGAGAAACTCATTTTCAGCCGGTGCTTCGGCGCAGTTTGTCCGCGCCCGAAATCGAATCAATCCGCGTCACTGCGCATCTCTTGCCTTCCGGCATGCATTTCACTTGAGCGGATTCGATCCGTTGACGCACTCTCGCGCGCCCCATGAGTCACCCCGCTCCGGACGCAACGGCCGCTCCGCCCGCACCGCGCGAAGCCGCGCGCCTCGCCGAGATTTCGCCGCAGCAATGGAAGTCCGGCGTCGCCGCGTGGCTCGGATGGCTCTTCGACGGACTCGAACTGCATCTCTACACGCTCGTCGCGACGCCGCTCGTCGTCCTGCTGCTCGGCGCCGCGAGCGCGAACGATCCGGCGGTGAAGGAAAAGAGCGCCTACATCCAGGCCGCGTTTCTCATCGGCTGGGCGCTCGGCGGCGCGTTCTTCGGCCGGCTCGGCGACCTGCTCGGCCGCAGCCGCGCGCTCGCGCTCACGGTGCTCACCTACGCGCTGTGCACCGGCCTGTGCGCGCTCTCGCAGACGTGGTGGCAGCTCATGCTGTTTCGCTTCGTCGCCGCGCTCGGCATCGGCGGCGAATGGGCCGTCGGCGCGTCGCTGCTCACGGAAACCTGGCCGCGCGCGTGGCGCCCGTGGCTCGCCGCGGTGCTGCAGACGGGCGTCAACCTCGGCGTGCTCGGCGGCGCGGCGATCGTCGCCTTCCTCGCGCCGCGCCTGCCGCTGCACGGCGAGCGCTACGTATTTCTCGTCGGCATCGTGCCGGCGCTGCTCGTTTTCTGGATTCGCCGCCACGTGCCCGAGCCGGAAACGTGGCAACGCGCCGAGCAGTCGGTGCACCACCGGAATCCCCGCGCGCGCGAGCTTTTCGGCCCGCGCATCCGCTCGACGACGCTGCGCACCACGCTCGTGTGCGCGCTCGCGCTGTCGGCGTGGTGGCTGTTTCTTTTCTGGCAGTCGCTCCATCTCCGCCAGCTCCTCACGGACGCCGGGACCGAGCCCGGCCGCATCACGCAGACGGTCTCGTGGTCGTTCTTCGCGGTGAATGCGTGGGCCATCGGCGGCAACTTCGCCGCGGGCTGGCTCGCACGCGATTGGGACAACCGCCGCGCGATCGCGCTCTTCCTCCTCGGGCTCGGCGCGAGCATCGTCGGCGCCTTCATCGTGCCGCACAGCACGAGCGCGCTCGCGTGGTTCTGGCTGCCGCTCGTCGGGTTTTTCTCCGGCGTCTTCGGGCTGTTCACGATGTATCTGCCGCCGCTCTTCCCCACGCTGCTGCGCACGACCGGCGCCGGCTTCTGCTACAACATCGGCCGCACCGCCGCCGCCATCGCCTCCGTGATCTTCGGCTGGCTCGCGCCCGTGGGCGATTTTCGCCGCGCGCTGCTCTGGGCGGGAGCGCTGGCCTTCGCCGCGGCGCTCAGCGCGCTCTGGCTGCCGACGCGCACGCACGAGGACGAGGCGACTTGAAAAAGCGCGGGTATGGCCTCTCGCCCATACTTTTCAGCTCGCGGTATGGCAGGCGTATCGACCGGCTGCGCGCGGACGCGGACCCGTTTCTCGAGCTCGCGGCGGCGTCCGAGCTGTGGGAGCCGGTCACCTGCGGCATGGTGATGCTCGAAGTGTTGCGCGGCGTGCGCCACGCGCGCGAGTTCGCGTCGTATCGGGAGACGTTTGCCGTGATGGAGTGCGTGCCGGCGACAAATCGCATCTGGGAATCGGCGACCGATCTCCTGCGCGCGCTGCAACGCCGCGGCGTCACCATTCCGCCGCTGGACGCGATCATCGCGGCGTGCGCGCGCTCGATCGATGCCGCGGTGCTCACGTTCGACGAACATTTCCGCGCCATCCCGAAAATGCTCGTGCTCGATTCGCTCGCGTGATTTCCGCGCGGCCCGCGCTTCGCCGGTCGCAGCGGCGGCGCCGCGTCCGCCTTACGGCTTCGCGTTCTGCACCAGAAAATCCACGACCGCCGTCGAGTCAGGCAGGCCGGGCGGCTGATGATCTGCGCCCGGTTTCACGATCACCTGGATCGAGCCGCCCTGCTCGCGATAACGTTTTTCGAGGACCGCAGTGTTTTCCGCAAACGGCACCGTCCGGTCCGCGTCGCCGGCCACCACGATGATCGGCACTTTCGCCGCGGCGACGAGCGGGACGTAGTCGAGCGGGTTGCCCTTGAACGCGGAGAGCGTCTCGGCCGTGAGATGATAGGCCTCGAGGCAGTCGCGCCACTCCGTCGAGTCGCGATTGCGGCCGGGCCAGCTCCGGATATCGAGCGCCGGCGCGTCGAGATAAAGCGCAGCGACGCGCGTCGGATGCGCCGCGGCGAAATTGAACGCATACAATCCGCCGCTGCCGAAGCCCTCGAGCACGACACGCTTCGCGAGGCCGGCCTGCGTGACGACGCGCGCATAAAATTGCCCCATCAGGCTGATCGCCTGCGGCGCGCCGTAGAGATCGCGCGCGTCGATATAGCCGACGTGCCAGCCGCGCGCGAGCAGCGCGAGGTCGACTTGCGGCGCCTCGCCGAAATTTTCCGCGCGCCAGATCCACGGGTTTCCCGGCGCCGGCGTCTTCGGCACGATGAGCAGGCACGGGCGCCCGGCCACGTCGAAATCGAGCCAGCGGTAGCCGTTCCACTCGGCCGACTTCGCGGCCGGCGCCGCGCCCTGCGCGTTCATGAACAGCGGCAACAGGAGGGCCGCGAGCCAGAGGATTCGCCGCATCGCTTTCACGGCGCCACCTTCGCCCGCGTTTGGCTCGAGGCAAGCGCGAACCCGCGCGACGCGCGGCGTAACACACAGCGCAGTCTGGCATTTTTCGCCGCAGCTCCCATCGTCGCGTCTCTCCCCGATGGCCAAGGTCTACTTCTACTACGCCGCGATGAACGCCGGCAAAAGCACGGTGCTCCTCCAGTCGAGCTACAATTACCGGGAGCGCGGCATGCGCACGCTGTTGTTCACGCCGTCGGTCGACACGCGCTGGGGCAGCGGCCGCATCGAGTCGCGCATCGGCCTGCGCTCGGGCGCCATCTCGCTCGCGCCTTCGGACAATCTCCTGAACCGCGTCCGCACCGAGCACGGCACGCAGCCGGTCGCGTGCGTGCTGATCGACGAGGCGCAGTTTCTCACGCCCGAGCAGGTCTGGCAGGGCAGCGAAATCGCCGATGCGCTCGACATCCCCGTGCTCTGCTACGGGCTGCGCACGGATTTTCAGGGCAAACTTTTTCCCGGCAGCGGCGCGCTGCTCGCGATCGCGGACGATCTCATCGAGCTCAAGACGATCTGCCACTGCGGCCGCAAGGCGACGATGAACCTCCGCTTCGATGTCTCCGGCCGCGCCCTGAAGGATGGCGCGCAGGTCGAGATCGGCGGCAACGACCGCTACGTCGCGATGTGCCGCCGGCACTTCAAGGAAGCGCTCGCCGCGGTCAACGCCACGCAGTCGGCCTCGCCGTTTCCGCGCGCGACTTCGCCATGATCCGCCGTTCCACGTCGCCCTTTCCGCCGTTCGCCCGCGCTCGAAAACACGTCCGGTTTTGCGCGGCGGCGATTTTCCTCCACCTTGCCATTCCCCTCATGGCCTCGTCGCACCTCATTTTTCTCGGCACCTACACGCGCACCACGAGCAAGGGCATCTACGCCGTGCGGCTCGACGACGACACCGGCGCGCTCTCCTCGCCCGTCGTCGTCGCCGAAACCGCCAACCCCACGTGGGTCGTGCTCTCGCCCGATCGCCGGCGGCTCTACGCGGTTCACGGTTCGAAGGCGCAGGCGATCGGCTACGACGTCGATCCCGCCGCACCGAAGCTCACGCCGCTGCCGAATTCGCCGCTCGCGTCGCTCGACGCCGCGAACCCCTCGCACCTCACGGTCGATGCGACCGGCCGCGTGCTCCTCGCCGCGAACTACGGCGATGGCTACGTCGCCGCGATGGCGATCCACGCCGACGGCACGCTCGGCGAACCGTCGATCATCCCGCACCACGGCTCCAGCGTGAACAAGGAACGGCAGGACAAGCCGCACGTCCATTCCGTCACGCTCTCGCCCGACAACCGCTTCGCGATCGTCTGCGATCTCGGGCTCGATAAAATTTTCAGCTACGCGCTCGATGCCGCGAACGCTCAGCTCACGCCGGCGAATCCGCCGTTCGTCGCCGTGCAACCCGGCGCCGGCCCGCGGCATTTCAAGTTCGGCGTCGACGGCCGCCACGCCTACGCGATCACGGAAATGGGCGCGACGCTGATCGCGTTCGATTACGACGCCGCGCGCGGCGCGCTCACGCCGATCCAGACGCTCTCGACAGTGCCGCCGGATTTCACCGGTTTGAAATGGGCCGCCGAAGTGCGCGTGCACCCGAACGGCAAATTCCTCTACGCCTCGAACCGCACGCACGACAGCATCGCCGTCTGCGCGATCGACGCCGCGTCCGGCCGGCTCTCGGTGCTCGAGATCGTGCCCTCCGGCGGAAAGACGCCGCGCAATTTTTCGCTCTCGCCCAACGGCAAATGGCTCGTCTGCGGCCATCAGGATTCCGAGGACGTGACCGTTTTCCGCGTCGACTCCGCCACCGGCCGGCTCGCGCCCGTCAAAAACACCGCGCGCGTCCCAATGTGCGTGTGCGTGCAGTTTTACGACTGATCGGTTGCCGCCGGGCGCGATTATCGCCGCTTCTGCCGCGTTCACGCATGGCGATTACCCGCTAATCATCCGGGCGCCCGCCGGTCCGCCTCGTTGACTCGCGCCCGCGCACCCGACATCCCTTTCCGCTTTCCTCATGGTAAGCGCAAATACACCCGAAACTCCCGGCGGCGCCGCAACCCCCTCAGCCGCGCCCCACTCCATTCAAGACGTCGTCATTCGTCTCGCCGGCAATTCCCAGGACGGCATCCAGACGATCGGCGGCTTTCTCGCCCGGCTCGCCGGGCGCAGCGATCAGGACGTCATGACCTACATGACGATCCCCGCCACCATTTCCGGCGGCCCGTCGATTTTCCAGGTGCGCATGGGCAGCGGCGAGATCCTCTCCGCCGGCGACCGCGCCGACATGCTCGTCGCCTTTTATCAACACAGCTACGAGTCGCACATCGGCTCGCTGCGGCCCGGCGGCGTGCTGCTCTACGACGCGGACCACGTGAAACCCGCCGAAGGCGACAACCGCTTCACCGCCGTCGCCGTGCCGATCACCACCGCGACCGTCGAAGCGGTCGGCGGCTCGTCGAAGGACAAGGGCAAAAACATCTTCGTCCTCGGCCTGCTCGCACGCGTGTTCGACCTCGATGTCCAGAAACTCTCCGGCCTCATCAAGGAGCGCTTTGGCGGCAAGAACGAGGACATCGTCCGCAACGCCATGCTCGCGTTCGACGCCGGCTACGCGTGGCCGCAGAATAATCTCCGCGATCTCTTCTACCGCTTCGAAGCCGCCGACCTCGCCGCCAGCGCCCCGCGCGCCGGCGCTCCCGGCCGTCCGCAGATCACGCTCGATGGCAACACCGCCCTCGCCTACGGCCTCCTCGCCGGCGGCGTGCGCCACGGCGCGGGTTATCCGATCACGCCGTGGTCCTCGATCATGGAAACGCTGCGCACCGAGCTGCCGAAATACGGCGGCATCTTCGTGCAGTGCGAGGACGAGATCGCCTCCGTCTCGACCGCGCTCGGCTTCTCCTACACCGGTCGCCTCGCCGTCACCGGCAGCTCCGGCCCGGGCCTGTCGTTGAAAATGGAAGCGCTGAGCTGGGCCGTCATGGCCGAGATGCCGCTCGTCGTCGTCAACGTCCAGCGCGGCGGCCCGTCGACCGGCATGCCGACCAACGTCGAGCAGAGCGATCTCATGCAGGCGATCTACGGCAGCCACGGCGACACGCCGCGCGTCGTGCTCGCGCCGAAAAACGTCGAGGACTGTTTCTACATCGCGCTCGAGGCGACGCGCATCGCCCGCGAATATTCCACGCCCGTCCTCATCCTCACCGATCAAGGCCTGTCGTCGCGCATCGAAGCCTTCGACGAACCCGATCTGCCGAAACTCATGACCGAGCCCAGGCCGGACCTCTCCGAGCGCGGCGCCGACTACAAACCTTACCCGCTCGATCGCATCACGCGCCACGCGCCCGCCGGCGCGAAGATCGCTTCCGGAAAATATCCGACCGTCACCGGCCTCGAGCACGACGAGATGGGCCATCCGACCGGCAGCCCGAAACTGCACCAGCAGATGACGGCGAAGCGGCGCGAAAAAATCAAAGCCCTCGGCGCTTCGCTGCCTGCGCCCGAGCACACCGGCGACACCGACGGCGAAGTGTTGCTCGTCACATGGGGCTCGAATTGGGGCCCGGGCCGCGAGGCGCTCGGCCGCGTCCGCAACGCCGGCGTCAAAGGCGGTCACCTGCACCTGCGCCACATTCATCCGCTGCCGAACGGCCTCGAGACGATCTTCGCGCGCTACCACAAGGTCGTCGTCGCCGAGCTCAACGACGAAGGCCTCTACGGCTTCGGCCAGCTCGCGATGATGCTCCGCGCCCGCTACGCGATGCCGCACATCGTGAGCGTCACGAAGACCGACGGCCTCACCTTCAAGATCAGCGAGATCGTCGCCGGCGTCGCCAGGCACGTCGAAAGCAAGGAGCTCGGCGCCACCGTCGGCATCGCGCACCACAGCGTGCTCTCGCGCACGACCAAGTAAGCGACCCGGCACGAAGGAAGACGACGCGATCAAACAACTCCTCCGACCTTCCCCGCCTTTTCCGATCTTAATTCCTCAATCTTAGTTCTGACTTTCTAACTCCACCTTTCTCATGTCCGCCCCCGCTCTCGCCACCCCGCCCCCGCCCGCCGGCGCGCCGCTCACGAAAAAAGCCCTCACCGCCGATCACCCGACGTGGTGCCCCGGCTGCGGCGATTTCGCCGTGCTCGCGTCGTTTTATCGCGTGCTCGAGAAGCTGAATTACCCGCACGAGAAGATCGTCACCTTCGCCGGCATCGGCTGCTCCTCGCGCTTCCCGTATTTCGTCAACACCCACGGCGGCCACTTCCTCCACGGCCGCGCGCTGCCGTTCGCCGCGGGCATCAGCCTCGGCGGCGACGATCTCCACGTGTTCGTCTTCGGCGGCGACGGCGACGGATTTTCCATCGGCGGCAATCACCTCGTCCACACCGCGCGCAAGAACGTCAACCTCACCTACGTCATCATGGACAACTCCGTCTATGGCCTGACGAAGAAGCAAACGTCGCCGACCTCGCCGCTCGGTTTCAAGTCGAAGACCGATCCCTGGGGCGCGATCGACCAGCCGATCAACCCGATGCGCACGCTGCTCAACAGCGGCGCCACCTTCGTCGCGCGCAGCCACGCCACGCAGGTGAATCACATGATCGACATGATGCTCCGCGCCGCGAAGCACGACGGCTTCTCCGTCGTCGAGATTCTCTCCGAGTGCGTCGAGTTCTACGAAGGCGCCTTCGACGCCGCGAATCCGCGCAAGGGCGGCAACTGGACCTTGATCGAGGAAAAGAAAAACGACGGCACGCCCGAGGATGCCAACCGTCACGACGTCACCGACGAAGTCGCCGCGTTCAAACTCGCGCAACTCGCCTGGCCCGGCGCCTTCGGCGTGTTCTACGAGAACAACAAACGCCCGACGAAAAACAATCTCGAGCGCGACCTCATCGCGAAAACCAGGGAGCGCACCAAGAACGCTCCCGACCTCGCGCTGCTGCAGGCGACGTTCGCGAAGCTGCGCTGAGGCCGGAAGTAGTCCGGATAGGAAAAGTGGCACGGGCGTCCCGCCCGTGATTCCCACGCACCGCCATCGCGCTCACCCGCGGGCTTCCTGATCTTTCTCTTTCTCGTTCTCTTAATCTTTCTCCTTCTCCGTTTCGAGAACGAGAACGAGAACAAGAGCGAGAGCGAGCGCGAGAGCGCCTGAGACCAGATCAAGAGAACGATTAAGATTAAGAGAACGAGAACGATCGGGCCGGCCTACAGCTTCCTCACGTTCATCGCGCCCGGCGCCATCCGCCGCAGGCACTCCAGGATCAACCGCAGATTTTCCACGCCGCCGCGCACGCGAAACGGCACCGTGCCCACCTCCGGCACGTAGACGCAGTAGCGGCCGTGAAATAGAAACACCGCCGCCGCGCTTTCCTTCGCCTCGCCGCCGCCTTCGCGCGTGAAGCGCACCACGTTCACCGGCCGATGCCGCGCCAGCCGCACGCCGACGAGGCTCGCGTCGCGCACCGAGGGATTCTCGTCCGCCGGCTGCGCGGCCGGCGGCGCGTCCATCGCCGGCTGCGGGAAATCGAAACGGTAGACCGGAAAATACGCCGACACCTTCGGATAACGCGCGAGGATCGACGCGCTCACCGTCGTCGGATCTTCGCGCTGCGCCACGTCGACGGGCACCGGTTTCCAGCCGAAGTTGATGTCCCAGCACCAGAGTTTGCCGCGCGCTTCGCACACCGCGACCGCGTGGCCCGCGACGACTTCCTCCTCCTCCTTCGCGCCCCACTGCAGCATCCGCGCCCACGCCTCCTCGCCCTGCGCTTCGCGCCAGCGATCGAGAAACGCCACCGTCTCCACGAAGCAGCCGTTCGCGACGCCCATCATCTCGTGCGCCAGCGGCGGCTTCTCGGCGCCAGCGCCGAACAATCGCGGTGCCAAAAACAAAGCGGCCAGAAAAATTTGCGCCACGAATTTCACGGATGAACACGGATAAGCCGTTCCCGTCATCCGTGTCCATCCGTGTTATCCGTGTTATCCGTGGCAAAAAAACTTCCCGCGTGGCAGCCCGCTCGCTCCTGCGCGCCCGCGCCACCTTTCGATTCTGTAATCCTCGCGCAAGCCGCCCGACAGGTCGTCGTGGCATCTTCACGGCCACAAACGCGAAAACCGAAAACGAATCACTGCCATGAACCCAACTCTGTCTCACTTCTTCACGCGCCGCCGCGGCTTCGTCGCCGCCGGCGCCTTTGCCCTCGCCGGCGTTCTCGCCGCCGTCCATGGCGCCCAGGCCAACGCCAATCCCGCCATCGCGCTCAAGCGCGACGCCCAGCCCGTCACGCGCGGCCAGCTCGAGCGCGCGAGCTTTTCCGATGTCGTCAAGCGCGTCTCGCCCAGCGTCGTGAAAATCACGACCGAGACGAAAGCCAAACGCATCGCCACCGGCGGCAGCCAGTTTGGAAACCAGTTTCCCGGCGCCGACGATCCGATGTTCCGCCGCTTCTTCGGCGGCCGCATGCCCGAGCTGCGCCAGGAACCGATGTCCGGCCTCGGCTCCGGCGTGATCATCAGCTCCGACGGCTACATCGCGACCAACAACCACGTCGTCGACGGCGCCGACACGCTCACCGTCGCGCTCGCCGATGGCCGCGAGCTCACCGCGAAAGTCGTCGGCCGCGATCCGCAGACCGACATCGCCGTGATCAAGGTCGACGCCAAAGACCTCCCCGCGATCACGCTCGCCGACAGTTCGAAAATCGAAGTCGGCGACCGCGTCCTCGCGATCGGCAATCCCTTCGGCATCGGCGAGACCGTCACGAGCGGCATCGTCAGCGCAAAGGACCGCCGCGTCGGCATCCTCGAAGACGTGCAGGGCTACGAAAATTTCATCCAGACCGACGCCGCCATCAACCCCGGCAACTCCGGCGGCGCGCTGGTCGACGTCGACGGCCGGCTCATCGGCATCAACACCGCGATCCTCAGTCACAGCGGCGGCTTCCAGGGCGTCGGCCTCGCCGTCCCCGCGAACATCGTCAGCCAGGTCACCGACAGCCTCGTGAAAAACGGGAAAGTGGTCCGCGGCTATCTCGGCGTGAACATCCAGAGCATCACGCCCGCGCTCGAGGATTCGTTTCATCTCAAGAGCCGCGACGGCGCGCTCGTCGCCGAAGTGATGCCCGACAGCCCCGCCGCAAAAGCCGGCCTCAAGGAAGGCGACGTCATCACCGCCATCAACGGCCAGCCTGTCACCGACGCGAACAACCTCACGCTCTCCGTCACCGGCCTCGCGCCCGGCGCGAAGCTCGACCTCAGCGTCCTGCGCGACGGTCACTCCAAGGAACTCACCGCCACCGCCGGCGAACGCCCGAACTCCCGCCGCGGCCGCAGCGAGGAAACCTATTCGAACAACGACAACCGCGACGAAGGCGTGCTCAACGGCGTCGCGGTCGACGACCTCGATCGCGATGCGCGCCAGCAGTTCGACGTGCCCGCCCGTCTCAAGGGCGCCGTGATCACGAACGTCGAACCCGACTCCGCCGCCGCCCGCGCCGGCCTGCGCCCCGGCGACGTGATCCTCGAGATCAACAAGCAGCCCGTGAAAAACGCGCAGCAAGCCGTCGATCTCACCGCCAAGACCGAGAACAAGAAGACGCTGCTCAAGCTCTGGTCGCGCGGCAGCACGATTTTCGTGGTCGTCGACGAATCCGGTTCCGACAAGGCCGCTTCGTAATACGTCCCACGGTTCGGTTGTCAGTGGTGTTGTCAGCGCAACCGGCCCCGGTCGGCCGCCCCTCGCAAAACGAGCCGGCCGCACCGGGGCCGTTTTCTTCGCCCCGTCTTGCTCCCGTCTTCCTTCTCCCTTCTTCTGCCTCCCGATGCGCGTGCTCGTCATCGAAGATGATGCCAAGATCGCCTCGTTCGTCGTGCGCGGCCTGAAGCAGGCCGGCTACGCGGTCGACCATGCGCCCGACGGCGAGACCGGCCTCGCGCTCGCGGAATCGACGGACTACGATACCGCGATCGTCGACATCATGCTGCCGAAGCTCGACGGCATCAGCCTCGTCAAGCGCCTCCGCGCCGCGCGCCGCCCGACGCCCGTGCTGTTTCTCAGCGCGAAAAGTTCCGTCGACGACCGCGTCCGCGGCCTGCAGAGCGGCGGCGACGATTATCTCACGAAACCGTTCGCGTTTTCCGAATTGCTCGCGCGCGTGCAGGCGCTCATCCGCCGCGCGACGTCGTCGCCCGAGGCCACGAAACTCACCGCGGGCGACGTGACGCTCGACCTCGTCTCGCGCGAGGTCACCTGCGCCGGCGAGAAGGTCGAGCTCCAGCCGCGCGAGTTTTCGCTGCTCGCGTTTCTGCTGCGTCACGCCGGCCGGCCCGTGAGCAAGACGATGATCCTCGAACACGTCTGGGACTATTCCTTCGATCCGCAGACCAACGTCGTCGATGTCGTGGTCTCACGCCTGCGCGCGAAAATCGATCCCGATCACCAGCGCCTCGAGACGGTGCGCGGCGTCGGCTACATTTTCCGCCCGCACGACTCCCATGTTTGACCGCCTGCGCCAGTCGCTCGCGCTGCGCCTCGCGGTGCAATACGCGCTCGTGTTCGCGCTCAGCGCCGCGGTGCTCTTCGGCATTCTCTACTGGGATCTCGCCCGCGCGCTCGAGGCGCGCGAGCAGGCCGCGCTCCATCAGCGCGTCGAGGATTTCGCGGGCGCATTCGCGCGCGGCGGCGGCCCGGCCATGATCGCGCAGATCAACAACGACTCCTCGCCCGATCTCCCCGCGCTCTTCGTCCGGCTCACGACCCCCGACAATCTCATCGTCTACAACAAATGGCCGCGGGACTGGATCGAGACCGAGGTGCGCCAGCTGCTGCCGGGCATCTCGATCAAGCGCGACGTGCTGCGCATCCCGCAAACCGCCGAGCGCGACTACACGATCGTCTCGCACGAGTTTCCCGACGGCTGGACGCTCTACGTCGGCCGCCTGATGGACAGCCAGCGCGTGCTGCTCGCGCCGCTGCGGCGTGCGTTTGCCTTCGCCGGCGCCGGCGCGCTCGTGCTCGCGATTTTCGCCGGCACCGGCCTCGCGTGGCGCGCGACGCGTCCGCTGCGCGAAGTCTCCCTCACCGCGCGCCGCATTCTCGAAACCGGCGACCTCGCCGCGCGCGTGCCCGGCTCCGAGGGCCGCGGCGAACTCGCCGTGCTCGTCCGCCAGCTCAACACGCTGCTCGATCGCAACGCCGCGCACGTCCGCGTGCTGCGCGAGACGCTCGACAATCTCGCCCACGACCTGCGCACGCCGCTCACGCGCCTGCGCGGCACCGCCGAACTCGCGCTGCATGACGGCGGCGATCCGGCGCAGGCGCGCGACGCGCTCGCCGATTGCGTCGACGAATCCGACCGCGTGCTGCACCTGCTCGAGGCGCTGCTCGACATCTCGGCGGCCGAGGCCGGCGCGTTGAAACTCAACCGCGACGCGCTCGATCTGCGCTCGCTCGTCGAGCGCGCCGCCGATCTCTACCGCGAGGTCGCCGAGGAAAAACACATCGCCATCCTTCTCGATCAGCCCGCGCCGGTGGAGCTGCGCGCCGACGCGATCCGCCTCGGCCAGGCGATCAACAACCTGCTCGACAACGCGCTCAAATACACGCCGGCCAGCGGCCGCGTGTCGCTCGCCACGCGCATGGAAGGCGGCGCCGCGATTCTGACGGTGACCGACAACGGCCGGGGCGTTCCGCTCGCGGAGCGCGAGGCGATTTTCCGCCGGCTGTATCGCGGCGACGCGAGCCGCTCGCAACGCGGTCTCGGCCTCGGGCTTTCGCTCGTGAAAGCGATCGTCGAGGCGCACGGCGGCAGCGTCGCCGTCGACGACGCACCCGGCGGCGGCGCGCGATTCACGCTGCGCTTGCCGAGGTAGCATGAGCGGGCGCGAACCGATTCCGCGCATCGCGCCTGCGACCGGCTCCGTCCGGGCGACTCAACTCACATTCCGCGTTTGATGAACTGAATCGCCTCGTCCTTCTCGCTCAACGTCACGACCTGGCCGCCGTCCGTGTCCTTTCCGATTTCATCCATCGCGACCGAAAGCAGCATCGGCAGATAAGCCCGGAGATCGCGGCTCTCGTCCTCGATGCTCACGTGGACGCGCCAGAGTTCGGCGGGCGGCTGTCCTTCGGCCGCGGCCCGATTCTCACGGCCGTCGACCGAGATATATTTCTCGCACACCGTCACCCGGCGCGTCTCCAGCATCGTCTCGCCGCCGTCACAGGCCAGCTCGCCATTAGGCATGTCGGCCCGATAGCTGCCGTCGGCATTGCGCATCGGCGCCGGCTGCAAAACGCCCGGGTCGCTCGCAGCATTGAGGACTGGCACTTCGACTTCCTCCACTCTCTCGCGCGGCGCTTCCACTCCGTAGTCGATCTCCACGATCAGGTCGGCGGAGGCCGGCGTGGGCGCCTCGAAAAGTCCGTTCGCCGAGAGCGCGGTCTTCACGTGCTGCGCCGCATCCTTGTAGCGGAGGCTTTCCGGATCGAGCGCCGCGTTCTTGGGGTGAATCCGATAGGATGAATATTTCTGCCCCGTCGGGTCCGCGCGCCGCACGGCATCGACCTTAACGGCATAGTTGGAAGCGCAACCGCCCGCCGCAAAAACCACCAGCAGCGCAAGCGCGCGAGCGAGCAATATTTTCGGATGCATGGCGGCGAAGGAGCTTCGGGCGCTCACGTCGACGATCGGGCGCAAGCGAAATGACTACATGATGCAGCCTACATCGCCGCGGGGTTTTCGGCTGTGCACCGGTTGCGAATAGCTGGGCGATCATTGCCACGCGGCGCCGCGCTGACGCCCGCGCCGGTCGCGACCAAAACCGGCGGCAGGCCCAACCCATTTGACTCGCGCTCCGCGGCCGCGCACCGTGCGCGGTTCCATGGCCGACTTTCTCGATGAGACCCGCCCCGCTTCGCTGCAACGCGCCCTGCTCGTCGGCGTGCAGACGGATAAAATGGCCGCCGGCGAAGGCGCGGAGCTGCTCCTGGAACTGAAGGAACTCGTCGAAAATCTCCGCATCGCCGTCACGCGCACCGAACTCATCAAGCTTCGCCGGCCCACGCCCGCACTTCTGCTCGGCAGCGGCAAGGCCGAGGAACTCGTCGCGCTCGCGAAGGCCGACGGCGCCGATGTCATCGTGTTCGACGAAGCCCTCTCACCCGCGCAGCAGCGCAACTGGGAGGAGCTCTTCGGCGGCGCCGTGATCGACCGGCAGGAAGTGATCCTCGAAATTTTCGCCGACCGCGCGCACACGCGCGAAGCGATTTTGCAGGTCGCGCTCGCGCGGATGGAATATTCGCTGCCGCGCCTCACGCGCGCGTGGACGCACCTTTCGCGCCAGCGCGGCAAGGGCGCGCTCGGCGGCGAAGGCGAAACCCAGCTCGAGCAGGACCGCCGCATCGTGCGCGACCGGATCGCGCACCTCAAACGCGAGCTGGTCAACGTCGTCCAGCAGCGCGATGTCCAGCGCCGCAAGCGCCAGCGCGTCCCCGTGCCGACCTGCGCCATCGTCGGCTACACCAACGCCGGCAAATCCACGCTCCTCAACACGCTCACCGGCGCGCAGGTGCTCGCCGCCGACAAGCTCTTCGCGACGCTCGATCCGACGACGCGTCAGCTCGTGCTGCAGGGCAACCAGAAGCTGCTCGTCACCGACACGGTCGGTTTCATCCGCCGGCTCCCGCACGATCTCGTCGAGGCATTCAAGGCCACGCTCGAGGAAGTGATCGTCGCGGATTTTCTGATTCACGTGCTCGACGTGACGAACCCGAACGTCGAACACCATCACGCCACCACGCTCTCCGTGCTCACCGAGCTCGGCGCCGCGGAAAAGACGATCGTCACGGTGTTCAACAAAACCGACGCCGCCACCCCTGCGATGCTGCAGCGCGCGCGGCAGCTCGTGCCCGATGCGCTCCTCGTCAGCGCCCGCACGCGTGCCGGGCTCGACCGGCTGGAATCGCGCTGCCTCGAACTCATCGCCGACACGCTCGGCGGCACCGACCTGCTCGTGCCGCACGACCGCTACGATGTCATCGCCCGCCTGCATTCCGTCGGGCACGTGCAAAGCGAGGAGCAGCGCGACGACGGCGTGTTCGTGCGCGGCCGCTTTCCGGCGACGCACGCGACGTTCTTCGCGCCGTTCGTCGTTCCCCACGCCGGCCGCTCGTAAGCGCCGCTCGTCTTGGGGCGCACTACCGCGCCACGCGAGCCGGGATCGATCGCGCTCCGGCCGCCAGCGCTTCCCGGGAGCGCTCTTCCGCGCGACGGTCGCTCGCGTCCGCCGGCACGGGATCGTTCGCCGGGCCGGAATCGACCTTCTCGGGTGTCGTCGGCGAACTCGTCACCACCTGGCGCTCGATCAGGCGGCGCAAGTCGACCACCGCTTCCTGCATCGCGAGCGCTTGGGCGTTGAGCTCCTCCGACGCGCTCGCGTTTTCCTCGGCGCTGCCGGCATTCGCCTGCGTGACCTTGTCCATCTGGTTGATCGCGAGATTCACCTGCTCGACGCCCTGGCGCTGCTCCTTCGAGGCCGTCGCGATTTCGGCGATCAACCCGTCGACCTTGCGCGTGTGCTCGACGATTTGCGCGAGCGACTGTGCGACCTCGCGGCAAAGCGTCACGCCATTGGCGCTGCGACCGATCGCCTCGTCGATCTTCGCCGCCGTCTCCTTCGCCGAAGCGGCCGAGCGCTGCGCGAGATTTCGCACTTCGTCGGCGACGACGGCAAATCCCATGCCGGCTTCCCCGGCGCGGGCGGCCTCGACCGCGGCGTTCAACGCGAGGATGTTCGTTTGAAAGGCGATGTCGTCGATCGTGCGCATGATCTTCGCCACCTCGTCGGACGACGCCTTGATCGCGTCCATCGCGCGCAGCATTTCCTGCATCCGCGCCATCCCGGTGTCGGCGGAGGTCCGCGTCCGGGTCGCCACTTCGCGCGCCTGCTGCGCGCTGTCGGTGTTGCGCTGCGCCATCGATGCCATCTCCTCGAGCGAGGCGCTCGTCTCCTCGAGGCTCGCCGCCTGCTCGCTCGAGCCTTCGGCCAGCGACTGGCTCCCGGCCGAGACCTGCCCCGCGGCGGCGACGACTTGCGCCGAACCGTCATGGATCGTGTCCGCCACCCGGCGGAGAGCGCGGTTCGTCGAACGCGTGATGGCGATCGAGGCGAACAGCCCGAGACCGAGGGCGAGGCCGAACGCCGCGATCGATCCGGTTTGCAGGCCGTTTACCGAAGCGACGATGCGCTGCGAATAATCATCCGCACTCGTCTTGTTGAAATTCACCTCCGCGCTCACCGCGGTCATGTAAGCATTGAACACCGGCTCGAGTTTTTCCGCCGCCATCTCCGCGGCCTCCTGTTTTTTGCCCGCGCGGCTCGCCGCAATGACCGCGTCGCGCCACCGGAGGTATTCCGGGCGGAACGATTTCATTTTTTCGAACAAGGCGCGATCCTCGGCGCGCGTGATCGTCGCCTCGTAGTCCCGGTAGATTTGCGTCACGCGGTCGCGGCTGGCGTCGATTTCGGCCTCGCTCGCGCGCATCTTCGCCGCGTCCGTCGCGAGAAGGTGCTTCCGCACGTGCATCTCGGCCTGCTTCACGTCGGCCTCGAGCCTCCCGATCCAATAAACGCCGGGCAGGCAGTCGCCGCTGATCGCCGTCACCTCCGCCTTTATCGTGCGCAGCTGGGTCAGCGTGAGCGCGCCGATCGCACCGATGATCGCGAGCAGCCCGCCCAACGTAAGGGCGATGCGTCTGCCGATGGTCCAGGTCTTCATGGGAAATCGCGCGGCGGCGCGACCATGCGGGCTCGCGGGTCGTGGCGCAGCGTGTGCGCGACACGAATTCCGGAGCGCAGGTCGCTCGCAGCACATCCCCCTACGGACCGCGCGGCGTCTCGCCTAAGCGCGCCCCGCGGGAAATAAGCGCCGCTTGCGCGGTCGAAAATTTTTCACTTCGCGGCGGGCTTCACGCTGCGCTCACTCCGCGTCGTAAATCTGCACCCGCGTCCAGAACGACTTGAACTGCGCCACGAATGCGAGGTGGAGCGGATCGACCTGATACGCGTTTTGGGCCGCGACATCGCGGCAGATCACCGTCAAAGCCACCGAGTAACTGCGGTCGACGACGGGGCGGTCCGCGACGGCGGCCGGCGTGCCGACGTAGATTTTCTCCACCGCTTTCACGGCGGCGAGCGATTCGACGCCGCGGCGGAATTCCGCGCGCTGCGCCGCGGTGAGTTCGGGTTTGAGCCAGAAGAAAACCGAGTGAACGAGCATGACCGCGCGAGCGTCAGCCGGCGGCATCGAGCCTGGCAAGCTCTTCGCCGGCGTTGAAGTTCATCGGCACGTCGGGATCGGGCGACGGCATCGCCGACAGCAGCAGCTTCGTGTAGGCGTGCCGCGGCGCCGCGAAAATTTCCGCGGTCGGCGCGAGCTCCACGATCCGGCCCTGCCGCATCACGGCGACGCGGTCGCAAAAATCGCGCACCACGCCGAGATTGTGGGCCACGAAGAGATAAGTGAGGCGAAACTCGCGTTGCAGCTCCTTCAGCAATTCGAGCACCTGCGCCTGCACCGGCACGTCGAGTGCCGACGTGGCCTCGTCGCACACCACGAGCGACGGCCGCATGATCAACGCCCGCGCGATGCCGATGCGCTGGCGCTGTCCGCCGCTGAAGGCATGCGGATAACGCGCGCGGTGCTCCGGCTTCAGGCCGACGCGCGCCAGCATCCCCGCCACGCGATCGTCGAGCTCCGCGCCGCGCGCGAGTCCGTGGATCACGAGCGGTTCGCCGACGATGTCGCGCACCGGCAGCCGCGGGTTGAGCGACGAAATCGGGTCCTGAAAAATCATCTGCGCGTGCTGCCGCAGCGGTTTCAATTCGCGCTCGGGCAGCCGCGCGAGGTCGACCACGCGGCCGTCAGGCAGGCGAAAATCCACCTCGCCCGCCGTCGGCTCGATCGCCCGCAGGATGCAGCGCGCCGTCGTGGTCTTGCCCGAACCGCTTTCGCCCACGAGGCCGAGCGTCTCGCCGGGCGCGACGTCGAAGCTCACGCGATCGACGATCACGCGCGCCGCGACCCGCCGGCGCGGCCACGCGCCGGCTTCGGCGGGGAAATGTTTGCAGAGCCCGCGGACGGAGAGGATCGGCGCGGGCGCGTTCATCGCATGGAGGCGCGGCGGGCGGGCAGCGCGTCGAGCAGCGAGCGCGTGTAGGCGTGCTGCGGATTTTTCAGCACCGTGCGCACCGGCCCGTGCTCGAGGATGCCGCCGTGGCGCATCACCGCCACGTCGTCCGCCATCTGCGCCACGACGCCGAAATCGTGCGTGATCAGCAGCACCGCGCAGCCGATCTCGCGCTGGAGCGTTTTGATCAGCCCGAGAATCTGCGCCTGCAGCGTCACGTCCAGGGCCGTGGTCGGCTCGTCCGCGATCAGCAATTCCGGCCGGCAGACGAGTGCCATCGCGATCACGACGCGCTGCCGCTGCCCGCCCGAGAGCTCGTGCGGATAGCGCTCCGCCCACTCCGCCGCCTCGGCGATGCCGACCTTGTGCAGCATTTCCAGCGTGCGCTTCCGCGCCGCCGCGCGGCTCACGTCCTGGTGCACGAGGATCGCCTCGTCGATCTGCTCGCCGATCGTGTGCACCGGCGAGAGCGCCGTCATCGGCTCCTGAAAAATCATGCTCACGATGCCGCCGCGCACCTTGAACAACAGCCCGGACTTTTCGTCGAGGTGCGCGATGTCGATCTCTCCCTCGCGCCGCGAACGCAGCACGATCTTTCCGCCGAGCAATCGCCCGGGCGGCTGCACCAGCCGCAGGATGGAATACGCCGTCACGCTCTTGCCCGCGCCCGATTCGCCGACGAGCGCAAGCGTCCGCCCCCGTGCGATCGAGAACGACGCGTTCTGCACCGCGCCGACCTCGCCCTCCAGCGTGAAGAACGAGACGCGGAGGTTTTTCACCTCCAGCAGCGGCGGTTCGCTCGGCGCGTGGCTCATCGGTCGGAGTAGGGATCGGCGGCATCACGCAGGCCGTCGCCGAGAAAATTGAAACACAGCACCGTCAGCACCACGAAGACGACCGGCATCAGCAGCCACGGATAATTCGCGACCGTCTGGATGCTCAGGCAGTCCTGCAGCATCACGCCCCAGCTCACGACGGGCGCGCGCAGGCCGAGGCCGAGGAAAGAAAGCGACGTCTCGCCGAGGATCATCGCCGGGACGCTCATCGTGAGCACCACGATGATGTGGCTCGCGAAGCCCGGCAGCAGGTGGCGAAACAAAATCCGCGCGTGGCTCGCGCCCAGCAGCCGCGCGGCGACCGCGTAATCCTCCTCGCGCAATGCGAGGATTTTCCCGCGCACCACGCGCGCGAGCCCGGTCCAGCCGAGCAGGCTCAGCACGATCGTGATCGCAAAATAAGTCGACACCGGCGGCCACTCCGCCGGCAGCACGGCCCCAAACGCGAGCCACAGCGGGATCTGCGGAAACGCGTTCACGATCTCGATCACGCGCTGGATCACAGTGTCGACCGCGCCGCCGAAATAGCCCGACACGCCGCCGATCGTCACGCCGAGCAGAAACGTCACCGCGATCGACACGAGCCCGACGGAGAGGCTGATGCGCGCGCCGTGCACCAGCCGGCTGAAGATGTCGTGGCCGTATTTATCCGCGCCGAGAAAATAAAACGTCGGCCGCATCCCGTCGGGGCGCGGCGTCGCGCTTTCCTTCACGCCGAAGAAATGACGCTCGGCCGGGATCAGCCCGAGCAGCCGGTAAGGCTCGCCGCGGACAAAAAATCCCAGCGCCACGACGCGCGACGCGTCCTCGAGATACGTGCGCTTGAACGTCACCGGATCGATCGACGCCCGCATCGCCGGCACATGCAAGCCCTCGCGCCACGAGAAGCGCGGCAGTTGCGGCGGGCAGTAAACGTGCGAGAGATCGCGCCACTGTCGCGGATAAGGCGCGAAAAATTCCGCGCCGACCGCAAACGTGTAGAGGACCGCGAGCACAAAGAGCGACGCGACCGCCAGCCGGTGCCGGACGAAACGCCGCCGAATGAGCGCCCAGTGCGAAAGCGAACCGGCCTCCGCGCGCGAAACGACGGAGCCGGCCAGCGGGGTTTCGATGGCGGCGGCCATGACGCGAGAGGAAAAATCGCGCGAGCCCCCCGCGCAAGCGGCAATTCGCCGCGAAACGGACCCGTGTCTGCATCGCGGGCGAGCGGAACCGTCGCGCCGCAACGCATGCACGCCGCGCGAGCAGAGGCGCGGTGCGATTCGGAAACGCCGCCGCGCGCCCGAGCCGCCGGGCGGCTTCGCCGCTGGTCGCCATCGCGCTCGACGCGATCCTCGTCATCGGCTCGCGCGCGGCGGTTATCGCCTTGCCGCGCCGCGGCGCACTTGCACGCTGCGCGGCGATGTCGACCTCCTTCGCCGCCGACCGGCGCGTGCTTTTCGGCGCGCGGCTGCTGCGGATGTTTGCCTACGGCATGCTCGGCGTCGTGCTCGTGTTGCACCTCGTGCGACTGGGTTTTGGCGGCGGACAAATCGGCCTGCTGCTCACGCTCACGCTGCTCGGCGACGTGGCGATCTCGCTCTGGCTCGCCGCGCACGCCGATCGCTGGGGCCGGCGGCGCACGCTCGTCGCCGGCGCGGCGTTGATGGCGCTCGGCGGCGCGGCGATGGCCGCGAGCGAAAATTTCCTCGTGCTCGTCGTCGCCGCGACCATCGGCGTGATCAGCCCGAGCGGCAGCGAGGTCGGCCCGTTTCAATCCGTCGAGCAGGCGTGCCTCGCGCAGGAAGTCGCCGATCGCGACCGCACGCGGCTCTTCGCCTGGTATAACGTCGCGGGCTATCTCGCGTCCGCGCTCGGCGCGCTCGCCGTCGGCTGGGCGATGAAGGCCGCCGCGCCGCACGGCGACGCGGCGTATCGCGCGGTGTTTGTCGTCTACGCGGGCTGTGGTGTCGCGCTCGGCGGGCTCGCGCTGCTGCTCTCGCGCGGCGTGGAAGCGCCGGCCGCGCACGCGAAGCCGAGCGGGCCGACGCTGCTCGGGCTGCACGAATCGCGCGGGCTCGTGCTGCGGCTGAGCGGATTGTTCGCGCTCGATTCGTTCGGCGGCGGTTTCATTTTGCAGAGCTTCCTCGCGTGGTGGTTGCAGAAAAAATTCGGCGCGGGCGACGCGCTGCTCGGCACCGTTTTCTTCGGCACGAATCTCCTCTCCGGTCTCTCCGCGCTCGCCGCCGTGCCGCTCGCGCGGCGCATCGGACTCGTCAACACGATGGTCTGGACGCATCTCCCTTCGAACGTGCTGCTCATGCTCGTGCCGCTCATGCCCACGCTGCCGCTCGCGATCGCCGCGCTGCTGGCGCGACATGCCTTGTCGCAGATGGACGTCCCCACGCGCCAGTCCTACGTGAACGCCGTCGTGGCCGCGCGTGAGCGCTCCGCCGCCAACGGCGTGACCGCGACCGCGAAGCAGCTCGGCACCGCGATCGGCCCGGTCGTCGCCGGAAAGTTTTTCGGCGCGGCCGCGGCGAGCGGGCTGCCGTTTTTCGTCTGCGGGATATTGAAGAGCACCTACGACCTGCTGCTCTGGCGCGCCTTCCGCGAAACGAAGCCGCCGGAGGAACGCTGATCCGCAGCGCGCACCGGCTTTTGTTTTCATCACGGAAGCACGGAAACACGGAAAAATTCTCGGCGGGCCGCAATTGATTCCGCTCTTCTGTAGTTCAGTGCTTCCGTGATTTCTTCAATCCGTGATCCGTGATTCGCCGACTCGTTTGAAATTTCGCCGTGCCTGCGGCGGAGATTCGTGGTGTCGTCCGTCATGCCTCCGAAAATCGGCGTCCTGAACATCTCCGATCGCGCGAGCGCCGGCGTGTATGAAGACACGCCGGGCAAGGCGTGCGTGGCGTTGTTGCGCGAGTGGATCGCCACGCCGTTCGAGGTCGACTATCGCGTGATTCCCGACGAACGCGCCGTCATCGAGGCGGAGTTGCGGCGCATGGCGGACGAGGCGGGCTGCTGCCTCGTCGTCACCACGGGCGGCACCGGGCCGGCGCCGCGCGATGTCACGCCCGAGGCGACGACGGCGGTCTGCGAAAAAATGCTGCCCGGCTTCGGCGAGCTGATGCGCGCGGCCTCGTTGAAATTCGTGCCGACGGCGATTCTCTCGCGGCAGACCGCGGGCATTCGCGGCGGCGCGTTGATCGTCAACCTGCCCGGCCGCCCGAAAGCGATCCGCGAAAATCTCGAGGCGGTTTTCCCCGCGATCGCTTATTGCATCGATCTGATCGGCGGGCCGCGGCTCGAAGGCGGACCGGCCGGGCCTGCGCTCTTCCGGCCAAAATCGTAGGGCCGCTCCGCCGGCCCGGCGAAGTCCCGACACGGCGGACCGGAAAACACCTACCTCGCATTACGCTCGCCACCCCATCCCGCGACGCCCGCAGATTTGCGATGATCGCGGCGTGGAAATCGAGCGACGGCTCCTCGCGGCGCTCACCGCGCTGATCCTGCCCAGCCTGGCGCTGGGCGCGGAGAGGTTTTCGCCGCTGGTGCCGCCGCCGGCTCCGGCGCTCGACGAACCGGTCGTGACTTTCACGATCCCGCGCTACGAGCTCACGCCGCTCGAGCGCGAAACGGTCGCGATGTGTCTGGTGTTCGAGGCGGCGTCGCAGGGCCCACGCGGCATGCGCGGCGTGATGGCCGTCGTCCGCAATCGTGCGCGCGGCCTGCCGGAACTTTTCGCCCCGACCGTGCTGCGCGAAAAACAATTCAGCGGCCTCAATCGCGTGACCTCCGGACGCGAATCGCTCGCGCACGCGATCGCGCGCGCCCAATCCGACCGGATGTGGGACGCCGCGCTCGCGCTCGTCGATGAGGCGACGGTCGATTCGTGGGCGGACCCGACGGGCGGAGCGACGCACTACACGCGCAGCGCCGAACGCACGCCGTGGACGCGCACGCTCGCAAAGACCGTCACCATCGGCGCGCACTCGTTTTATCGCTGACGCACGCCCGGCGGGGGAACGACAGGCGACAAACTCGCGCGCCGCGTCGGCAAACCCGCGCGGCAAGCCCGCGCGGCAAATCCACTTCACCTCGCCTCGCTGCACGCGGAAAACGATCGGACGCGTTACCCTTGACGCGCGGCTCAGGACTTTCGTTCGCGGTGTCGTTCGCGGCGGAGCGGACGCTCTGAAACGGCGGCCAGGGATAAGCCGCCCTACCTTCGGACAACTAACCTTCGGACAAAATTTTCGGGAATCTGAATCCGCTAGCGGCGAAAACGAGTGGCCGCGGGCAGCGGTGCGCGCACGCTCTCGTTTTCGCCCCCGACATCGGGCGCGTAGAGGCCGACCAATTCCGCCTGCGCGAGCACATGGCCCTCGACCGCGCGCTCGACTTCCTCGCGGTCCACGCCCTCGGGAAGCTCGAGCGCGCAATCGAGCGCGCGCACGCGGAAAAAATAGCGATGCTCGCCGTCGGGCGGCTGCGGGCCGCCGTAGGCCGCTTCGCCCCACCCGTTTCGTGCCTGACGCGCGCCCGGTGGAATTTTTCCTTCGGGAAACCAGCCGGCCGGATCGATGTTGAACACGACCCAGTGCGTGAACTCTCTGTGCGGCGCATCCGGATCCTCGACGACGAGCACGAGCGTTTTCGCGTCGCGCGGCACATCGCGCAACGCGAGCGGCGGGCTGACGTTTCCGCCGCGTTTCGCGTAGCGCGAGGGAATCGTCCCGCCATTCTTGAACGCGGAGCTCTCGATGTTCATTGCGTGGATAGGATGGGGTTTTGAAATTCAGCGACGGGCGCCGGCAAATTGTTCATCCGCTTTGCTCGCCGTCTGCGAGTGGACCGCGGCGGATGCGATCCGTTCGACCGGTCGCGCTGACTCGGAGTGTCACGCCGCGTGCGTTCGCCGGTGCGGCTATTCGCGCGTCTTGTCGCGTTCGAGCTCGCCGGCTTTTTTCTGCAGCTTGCCCTCGACGCGCTCGACCGTGCCTTCGATGCGTTTGCCGGGATTGTCGGTCGCCTTGCCCCACTCCTGTTTGGCGGCGCCTTTGATTTCCTTCGCCGTTCCTTCCACTCGATCGTGTGTGCTCGTTTTCATGTGGTCTCCTGGGATTGCGGGGTAGAGCCCAAAGGACCGGGAAAACGCGGGCGGCGTTCCCGGCGGGCGCGATTCGCTGCGCAAATATTGCCGCCGCGCGGGCAAGGGGCGCGGAGCATTTCGCGGCCGGCGGGCGTAGAATGCGGCATGAGCTTTCCGGTTCATATCGATCTCGCGCAATATTCGTCGCGCACGCGCTGGTTCATGGCCGCCGCGTGGCTGCTTATCGCCGCGAAATGCGTCGCGGTTTCCTGGGCGATCGATCGCTGGCACGTGCCGCTGCATCCGGCGTGGATCGTCGCGCCGACGCTCGTGTTCGCCGCCGTGGCGACCGCGATCTGGCTGACGCATACGCGCGAGTGATGCGCGCCGCCCGGCCGCCGGCGGGCAAAAGTTATTCACAATTTCCCGCGCGAAATCCGCGCGACGGCACGCTCGCGAGCGTCGCGGCGTGGCGCGTTCAAAAAATTCCCTGCCGCGATTCTTCGCCTTCGGCTTGGCAACGGAAAAGTTTTGAGCAAAATCCGCGAGCAAACCCGCAAACGACGCGCAGCCTCCGTTCCCCCGCCTGACTAGGATGCACGCGTCATCCGCCGTGCGCGTCGCGCGGCCCCAACCCAAACCACCTCGGTCCATGAAAGAATACGCCTCTTCTGACCTGAGAAGTTTCGCTGTCCTCGGCCACGCTTCCTCGGGGAAGACGATGCTGACCGAAGCGATGCTGGCCTGCTCGGGAAAAATCGGCCGGATGGGCGGTATCGCCGCCGGCACCACGGTTTCGGACTATCACGCGAGCGAGCATCAGCACCAGATTTCCGTCCACTGCTCGCTGCTGCACACGGAATGGATGGGGAAGAAGTTCAACCTCCTCGATTGCCCGGGCTATTCGGATTTCATCAGCGAGGGCCTCGGCGCGCTGCGCGTGGGCGATTTCGCGCTCGTCGTCGTCAACGCCGCGCACGGGCTCGGCGTCGGCGCGGACGCGGCATGGGAATACGCCACGAATTTCGGCCTGCCAAAAATGCTCGTCGTCAACGCGCTCGACAAGGCGAACACGCGCTTCGACGACATCGTCGCCGATTGCCGCGCGCACTTCGGCAAAAACGTTTTTCCGATCACGATCCCGCTCAACGCCGGCCCGGGCTTCAGCCACGTCCTCGACGTGATGCGCAACGAGGTCTGCCTCTACAAACCGGGCGGCGACGGTAAATACGTCGAGCAGCCCGCCGGCGCGCTCGCGGAAAAGGTGCAGCAGCTCCACCGCGAGCTCATCGAGTATGTCGCCGAGTCTGACGACACGTTGATGGAAAAATTTTTCGAGAAAGGCATTCTCGCCGAGGAGGAATTCCGCGCGGGCCTGCACCAGGCGATCCAGCGACAGGTGCTGGTTCCCCTCTTCGCCGTGTCCGCCGAGACCAATGTCGGCGTGGCGCGCCTCATGGACTTCATGGCCAAATACGGGTCCTCGCCGCTCGACCGCGCCGAGGTGCCCGCCAAGGACGCCAGTGGCCTTCCCGGCTCGGTGCCGCTCTCGCAGCCCGAGCCGGTCGTGTATATTTTCAAGACGATGAACGAGCCGGGCGTCGGCGAGTTGTCGCTCTTCCGCATCTACTCGGGCGCGATCAAGACCGGCGACGAATTGCGCAACACCGTGCGCAACGTCTCCGAACGCCTCGGCCAGCTCTACCTCCTCAACGGCCACGATCGCACGCCCGTCACCTCGCTCAAAGCCGGGGACGTCGGCGCGGTCGTGAAACTCCGCGACACGCACACGGGCGACACGTTGTGCAGCGCGAAATTCCAGGTCGTGCTGCCCAAGGTCGAATATCCCGCACCGAACATCCACGGCGCGCTCAAGCTCCGTTCGAAGGGCGACGAGGACAAACTCGCGATCGGGCTCGCGACGCTGCACCAGGAGGACCCGACCTTTCACTACCGCGTCGACGACGAGATCCATCAGACGATCGTCAGCGGCCAGGGCGAGATTCACCTCCAGGTGATCGGCGAGCGGCTCGCGCGCCGCTTCGGCGTGCAAGTGGAGCTCGAGGAGCCGCACGTGCCGTATCGCGAGACGATCCGCGGCAAGGGCGAATCGAGATATCGCCACAAGAAACAAACCGGCGGCGCGGGGCAGTTCGCCGAAGTGTGGATGCGCGTCGAGCCCGGCGCGCGCGACAGCGGCGTGGATTTCCGCCAGTCGCTCGTCGGCACCAACGTCGATCGCGTTTTCGTTCCCTCGGTCGAGAAGGGCGTGCAGACGGCGTGCAAGGAAGGCATCCTCGCGGGCTTCCGCGTGACCGACGTGAAGGTCGATTTCTACGACGGCAAGATGCACCCGGTCGACTCGAAGGACATCGCGTTCCAAGTCGCCGGCTACTGGGCGTTCAAGGAGGCGTTCCAGACGGCGCATCCCGTGCTCCTCGAGCCGCTCTGCATCGTCGAAGTCACCGTGCCCGAAGAATACGTCGGCGCGATCATGGGCGATCTGTCGTCACGGCGCGGGCAGATTCTCGGGGTCGAGAGCGACGGCCATTTCCAGGTCATCAAGGCGCAGGTGCCGCAGAAGGAACTCTATCGCTACAGCTCGAACGTCCGCGCGCTCACGAGCGGCCGCGGCCGCCACGCGGAGCGTTTCAGCCACTATGCCGAGCTGCCGCCGGAATTCGCCACCCGGCTGCTCAACGAGATCAAAACCAAGCGCAACGGCGGCGCGCACGAAAAAGTGCCGGCGCACACGCATTGAGCGCCCGATTTTTTCCGTCACTCAAAAAAATTTCCGTCACGCCAAGTCCCCGCGAAAACTCCCGGCTCCCGGTCGACCCGCGCACGGCCCGCAGGGATTTTTCGCGACGTTCGGCGTGAGAACGTCAGCACCGCAAAAACATCTCCGATCCCCCATGAATACCTGGAAAATCGAGATCACGGAGCCGCACAGCGGCGAACTCGGCGAAGCCGTCCTGCACGAGGACCATGGCTTCGCCTTCGAGGAATACACGTATGAAGCCGGCCACAAGATCGACGTCGCCGTCCACGACACGCACGATCCGCACTGGCACATTTTCACCGACCTCGATTCCGGCCACCGCATCAAAATCCCGCCGGAGAAATATCGCCGCCTCTAGCGCCTCCTGCGCCGCCGCGCGCGGCAAAAAAAAGCCCGCGAACGAGCGCTCGTTCGCGGGCCGGATCGGTCAGGCAAACTCAGAAATTGATGCCCATGCCGAGCGAGTAGTTCCACTGGCCGTCGTGGAAACGGTCGTCGAGCGCGTTGGCGTGGCGGAAGAACCAGCCGTATTCGACGATGCCTTGGACGAAGGTCCGCGGCTGCACGTAATACTTGCCGCCCGCCTCGAGACCGGCCGCCCACGTGTCCGTGATCGAGCGGCCGTAGACGCCGCCTAGATTCACGCCGAGGAACGGCCGCAGGCGGCTGTCCGCCGCGGAGCCAAAGTGCTGGTCGAAAGCGATGCGGCTCGACGCGTCCCACTGCCGCCGCGTGCTCGTGGTGACGGTCGGCGTCGGCCCGGTCGCCGCGCCGCCACTGGCCGGAGGCGTATTCAACAAAGGCTGGCTGCCGGTCGAGAAATTGAACGACTGGCGGAAGACCAGTTCGCTGGCGTCGTTGAGAAACCAGCCGTAGGAGCCGCTCGCGCCGCCGGTCGACCCGCTGAAGCGGCGGTCGCTCGCGCCGGAGGCACCGAGCGTGAATTCGCGGGTGCCGGCGGTCGTGGCGCCATAGCCCGCGGATGCAGTCTGCGCGCCCGCGGGCGCGAGCGCACCGAGCGCGAGGAGGATGAACATCGAGATACGTTTCATGTGTTGCCTTTGGTTCAGGTTGAGGACGCGGGAACGGTCCCGGCGCCGCGCGGCGGGGCAAACCCGGGCGCGAAAAATCGGCCCCGTTTTCGGCATCGGAAAAACCGGCGGGCGCGGCCCGCGATTTTCCCCGCTGCGGCCGGCTCTCCTGCCTCGGGGAACTGCTTACGGGACGAAGCGGGTTTCGACCCACTGCGCGGCCGTGCGCGGCTGCGCTAGGATTCCGCTCCGCCATGTCGCTCGCCAGCGGGCTTTCGCCCGAATATCGCTTCGCCCCCGCGCCGGTCCTGCCGCGCCTCTGCACCTCGGCGATCAATCGGCTCGACGATTTCCGGTGGGAGCGCCGGCTCGGCGTGCGCACCACGGGCGGCGCGGCCGTCGAGCGCGACGATGCGCACGACTACGGGTATCTCGCGTATCACACTTATTTCGCCGTGCTCGATGCGTTGCGCCTCACGCCGGAGGACGTCGTCGCGGATCTCGGTTGCGGCAAGGGCCGCGTCGTCTGCATCGCCGCGCAATACCGCGTGCGCGAAGTGATCGGCGTGGAAATCGATCCCGCGTTGTGCGTGCAGGCCGCGATCAACGTCGCTCGTCTGCGGCACCGGCGGACGCCGGTGCAGTTCGCCTGCCAATCCGCCGTCGATTTCGACTTCGATCCCGTGACGGCAATCGTGATGTTCCACCCGTTCGGGGCGGCGACGCTCAACGCCGTGCTCGCGCGGCTCCACAACTCGCTCGCACGACGGCCGCGCCGTTTCCAAGTCGCCTACTGCAATCCCCTGCTCAGCCCGCTGCTCGCGGCGAAACCGTGGTTGCGGCTCGGCGCCTGCTGGCGGCCGGCATCGTGGAGCCGGCTGAAATTCCCGGTGCATTTCTACTCCGCCGGCCACGGCTGAGGGTCGCCGCGGGCACGGAAGCCGGGCACCGTCCGCCGGCCGCAAATTTTCCGTGGACAACCTCGTTTTTGTCCGTCTCCTTTCGCCGCATGGCACCGTCCGAAAGAAAACTCACGTCCCCGGCCAGCCTCGCGATCGACGCCGTGCTCGTCATCGCGTTCTTCATCTACATCTACACCGTCGTGTCAACGCACGTGCCCTCGCACGATCGCACGATGATCGTCGTGTGGGGTGGCGCCTGCGCGGCGTGCATGACCGGGGTTTTCTGGCTCGCCTTGCAGATGTTCCGCATGGTCTTCCGCGCCCAACGCGAGAGCCGGAAGTAATCTCGCCGCTCGATTCGCAATCCTCGGGAACGCGCTCCACGGAGCGCGTTTTTTTTCGACGGCTCAGCCGAGGTCGACCCTTCCGCTTTCGCGCCGCGCCCCGCGGCGGGGCGGTAACAGAACGGTCAGCATCCTGGAGTTGCGAGATGGCCGGGTTTGGTTATGCTCCGCGCCGTTATTCGATATGAGCCCCACGATCGCATCCGTCCTTGGCGCGAATCGACCCGGGCGCCGCGCGTTTTCCCCCCTCGCCTGGCTCGCGCTCGGCGCCCTGTCGCTGACGGGCTGCGCCACGTCGACCACCGTCAAAGTCGATTCGCTCGCGAAGCCGAAGGCCGAGGACGCGATTTCCTACGAGATCCACAACACCAACCCGCTCGTCGCCGACGACTCGCTCCGCTACAAGGAAGCCGCGGGCTTCGTGAAGACGGCGTTGTCCGGCCGCGGCATGTATGAGGCGCCGGGAAACACGAAACCGGATGTCGTCGTCGATCTCGACTACGGCATCGGCCCGCCGCAGACGCGCACGGAAATGCAATCCGAGCCGATCTACATGACGATTCCGGGCGAGGTCCGCACGATGACCGTGCAGGTCGGCGTCGACCGGCAGGGCAACCCGATCTACTCGACCGTCGTGACGCAGGATCCGCCGCGGACGGAGTTCGCCGGCTACCGCGAATACCCGGTCACGGTCACGGTCTACGAAAAATATCTGCGCCTTACCGCGCGCGGCACCGAGCCCGCCGCCGAAGGCCGGCCGCCCGAGGAGATCTGGACGGTCGACGTCACGAGCGAAGGCGAGAGCCGCGACCTGCGTAAAAATCTTCCCGTGATGGTGGCCGCGAGCATCGACTACATCGGCAAGGACTCGCACGGCCAGAAGACGATCAAGATCAAGGACGACAGCAAGGACGTCGCGTTCGTCAAAAAAGGCCTGGGCACGACGGACGCCACGCCGAAACCGGCGACACCGTCGTCGTGACGCGCCGCAAGGCCGCGCAGCGTTCGCTCGCTTTTCTCGGAGCGGCGCCGCTCTGCGAGCCGGCTTGAGTTCAGGGCAAGTTTTGCGGAGAGCTCAGCCCGTTTCAGGGAAACGACCGCCTCGATCTCGACGAAAACGCGCTACCCGATCCGCCGCTCGCGCTTCTTCTCGATCCGGGCCGAGGCGAGAATCGAGATCTCGTAGAGCACATAGAGCGGCACCGCGAAGATCGTCTGCGTGATCGGGTCGGGCGTCGGCGTGACGATCGCCGCGATGATGAAGATCACCACGATCGCGTGCCGGCGGTATTTGCGCAGGAACGCCGTGCTCATGATCCCGATCCAGACCAGCAGCACGATCACGAGCGGAAATTCGAACGCCGCGCCCACGCCCAGCACCAGCCACGTGAGCAGGCTGTAGTAGCTCCCCGGCGTCCAGCGCAGCTGGTAGCCGAGCATCTGGTTGATCTGGACCGATACGCGGATCGTGCTCGGGACCAGCAGAAAAAAACTGAAGGCCGAGCCGATCAGGAAAAGCAGGAGCGCCGAGCCGCAGAGCGGCAGCACCATTTTCATTTCCTTTTCCGTCAGCGCCGGGGCGACAAACTGCCCGATGAAAAACAGGATGAACGGCGACGACAGGATCAACCCGCCGACGATGCACATCTGGATGACGACGTTGAAACCCTCCATGATCGTCGTCGTGCCGAGATCGATGGCGACGCTGGAGTATTCCGCCTTCACCGAGTTCAACGGCCAGAGCAGCACCTGGTTGAACTCCGTCATGAAATAGCCGATCAGGCAGGCAAACGCCACGAACACCAGCGCACTCTTGATGATCGTGCCGCGCAGCTCGTCGAGGTGTTCCCAGAAACCCATCGCCTTTTCGCGCGGCGAAAGCAGCGGCTTGCCGGTGGCTGGGTCGTCAGGATGGTCTTCGCGTTCGCTCACTGGACGGAGAAACGCGGATCGTGCGAGAAATTTTCCAAAACGGAAGCGCGATTGCGCCGACGGGCCTGGGCGGCGGCCCGAGCGCTTCATTCCCGAGCTCCGCGGCGGAATCTCGTGTCATATTTTGCCCAAAACTACGCGCCGACTGCCGCGGACCCGTTGCGCCGTTGACAGGGGTGGGACCGAAGTTATCCCCTGCTTCTCTCTGCGCCTGCGCCGAGCGTTCGTTTTCTCAAATCTCAAATCCACTAACATGGCATCCAAAGCGAAGAAACCAGCGAAGGCGAAATCCGCCGCCTCGCCCGCGAAGAAAACCTCCGCCAAGCCGGCCTCCGGCAAAGCGCAAAAATACGTCTACCTGTTCGGCAAAAAGACGGACGGCAACGGCGGGATGAAGCCGCTTCTCGGCGGCAAAGGCGCCAACCTCGCCGAGATGTGCCGCATCGGTCTGCCCGTGCCTCCCGGTTTCACGATCACGACCGAGGTCTGCACTTACTACTACGCCAACAAGCGCACCTATCCCGCCGCGTTGCGCGGCCAGATGGAGGCCGGCATCGCCTCGCTCGAAGCGCAGACCGGCATGAAGTTCGGCGACCTCGAAAACCCGCTGCTTGTCTCCGTCCGCTCCGGCGCGCGCGACTCGATGCCGGGCATGATGGACACGATCCTCAACCTCGGCCTCACCGACGCCACCGTCGAAGCCCTTGCGAAAAAAACCGGCAACCCGCGCTTCGCGTGGGACTGCTACCGCCGCTTCGTCCAGATGTATGGCGACGTCGTGCTCGGCGTGCAGAAGCGCCCCGATGAAGATCACGAGCCGTTCGAGACGGTCATCGGCAAGCTCAAGGACGAACGCTACGGCAACCACGAGATCGAGGACACGAAACTTTCCGTCGACGACCTCAAGGAACTCGTCGTCCGCTTCAAGGCCCTCGTGAAGGAGCGCGCCGGCAAGGAATTTCCCGCCACGCCGTGGGAGCAGCTCGTCGGCGCGGCCGGCGCGGTGTTCGGCTCGTGGATGAACGACCGCGCGATTGTCTACCGCCGCAAATACAACATTCCCACCGAGTGGGGCACCGCCGTCAACGTGCAGGCCATGGTCTATGGCAACACCGGCGACAACTCCGGCTCCGGTGTCGCGTTCACGCGCAATCCCGCGAACGGCGTGAAGGAATTCTACGGCGAGTTCCTGATCAACGCGCAGGGCGAAGACGTCGTCGCCGGCGTCCGCACGCCCGAGCCCGTCGCGCAGTTGAAGAACCACCTGCCCGAGGCGTTTGCCGAGCTGGAGCGCATCCGCGCGACGCTCGAAAAGCATTTCAAGGACGTCCAGGACTTCGAGTTCACGATCCAGGACAAGGTCGTCTACATGCTGCAGACGCGCAACGGCAAGCGCACCGCGATGGCCGCGCTGAAGTTCTCGATCGATATGGTGAAGGAGAAGCTCATCGACTGGCAGACCGCCGTCATGCGCAATCCCGCCGACCAGCTCGAGCAGTTGCTCGCGCCCGTGTTCGACGCGACCGAGGTGAAGAAAGCCGCCGTCATCGCGACCGGCCTGCCCGCCGGCCCCGGCGCCGCGAGCGGCAAAATCTATCTCAACGCCGACCGCGCCGTGCAGGCGGCCGACAAGGGCGACAAGGTGTTGCTCGTCCGCATCGAGACTTCACCCGAAGATCTCCGCGGCATGATCGCGGCCGAGGGCATTCTCACCGCGCGCGGTGGCGTGTCGTCGCACGCCGCGCTCGTCGCGCGCCAGATGGGCAAGGTCTGCGTGTGCGGCGCCGCCGCGCTCGAGGTCGATTACCATGCGAAGACCGTCCACGTCGCCGGCCAGACCTTCAAGGAAGGCGACTGGCTCTCGATCGACGGCACCGCCGGCAAGGTTTACGCCGGCCAGCTCAAGGCCGCGCCGTCCGAGATCATCGCCGGCCTCATCGACGGCGACAAAGCCGCGCAGCAGACCGAGAAGTTCAAGAGCTTCGCGCAACTCATGAAGTGGTGCGCGCAGGCCACGAAGCTCGCGGTCTGGACCAACGCCGACTCGCCCGCGCAGGCGCAGAACGCGATGGCCTTCGGCGCCACCGGCATCGGCCTCACCCGCACGGAGCACATGTTCTTCGAGGGCGACCGCATCGACGCGATGCGCGAGATGATCCTCGCCGAGACGCTCGCCGAGCGCAAAGCCGCGCTCGCGAAACTCCTCCCCTACCAGCGCGACGACTTCGCCGGAATCTTCCGCGCGCTCAAGGGCTTCCCGGTCACGATCCGCTTCCTCGATCCGCCGTTGCACGAATTCCTCCCCAACACCGAGGCGCAGCAGGCCGACCTCGCGAAGAAGCTCGGCATCGCGACCGAGCGCATCGCCGCCCGCGTGCACCAGCTGCACGAGTTCAACCCGATGCTCGGCTTCCGCGGCTGCCGCCTCGGCATCGGCTATCCGGAGATTTCCGAGATGCAGTCCCGCGCGGTCTTCGAGGCCGCCGCGATCGTCCAGAAAGAGGGCATCAAGGTGAAACCCGAGGTCATGATCCCGCTCGTCGGCTTCAAGAAGGAGCTCGATCTGCAGGTGGAGATCGTGCACCGCGTCGCGCAGGAAGTCATGGCCGAGAAGAAGGTGAAGCTGAACTACTCGGTCGGCACGATGATCGAGATTCCGCGCGGCGCGCTCACCGCCGACGAAGTCGCGCAGACCGCGCAGTTCTTCAGCTTCGGCACGAACGACCTCACGCAGACCTGCCTCGGCATGTCGCGCGACGACTCCGGCTCGTTCCTCCCGCACTACGCCGAATTGGAAATCGTGAAGAAGAATCCCTTCGCCACGATCGACCAGACCGGTGTCGGTGCGCTGATGAAGATCGCCGTGACGAAGGGCCGGGCCACGAACCCGAACCTCAAGATCGGCATCTGCGGCGAACACGGCGGCGATCCCGACTCGGTAAAGTTCTGCCACAAGCTCGGCCTGAACTACGTCTCGTGCTCGCCGTTCCGCGTGCCGGTCGCGCGCCTCGCCGCCGCGCAAGCCGCGATCGCCGACGCGAAAGCCGCGAAGAAATAAGCGACGACGACGCGGTCTACGCCGCGATCCTCTCGAGCCCCGCGCCGAAAACGCGGGGCTTTTTATTTTTGCAACACAGAGGTCGCGGTGAACACGGAGAAATCCCGACTCCGCCTCTGTGCCTCTCTGTGATCTCTGCGTTCCAAATCCGGAAAACCAATCCGTCCGTCCACCGCCTATCGCGCGATCTCCAGCGGAAACTCCTCCGCGAGCTTCACCGGCCGCCGCTCGCGAACCGATCGCCGCAGCGCCGCTTCCACCTGCAGCTCGCGCAAGCCATCGATTCCCGGCACCGGCGGCGGCGCGCCATCACGCAGCGATTGCAGATACGCGCCGACGGCCTTGCGAAACGACGCATCGTAGCTCGCCCAGCGCGAGGCATCGCGCGCGAACGAAATCGTTTCGTGGTGCGATTGCGCGCCATCGAGGATTTCCAGCGTGCCGTCGAGGTCGCGCAGGTGAATCCGCCCGCGCTCGAACGTGAACACGAGCTCGAACAGCGGATGCTGCCACGCCATCCCCGCGGTCCCGAGGATCGTGCCCGCCGCGCCGCCTTCCGTCCGAAACGCCGCCATCACATCCCGCGCCGCGCCGACGCGATCGCCGCGCCGCTCGATATTTCCGCCCAGCGCCGCGATCTCCGCGATCCCGCCCGCGAAATGGTGGATCAGATCGATGCCATGACTCCAGCACGCGTAGTGCACCTGCGCCGTGATGTTGACCACGGCGCCGAATTTCCGCGCCGCGACGATTTCGCGCGCCGCGGCCGTCTGTTCAAAGAAGCGATAATTGAACACCATCGCCGTCTCGCAGCCGCGCGTCGCCGCGAGCTGCAGGAGTTCGCGCCCGCGAAAAAAATCCTCCTCGCTCACGTGCGCCTGCCCGGCGCGGGCGACCAGCGGCTTCTCGAAAAAAATCCGCGGCACGCCGCGCTCGATCAATTCCCGGCCCACTTCGTCGCGGCACGTTTCCGCCGTGAGCACGAGCGCCGCCGTCGGCCCCCACGTCGCGAGCGCTTCGAGCGTAGGCATGGCTTCCGCCTTGAATTTTTTCGCCGCTTCCTCCGCCGGCGCCGGCGTGCGATTCCAGCACGCGAGCACGACATCGGGCTGCGCCGCGAGAAATGGCAGGTAGTTTCCTCGCGCGACTCCGCCCACGCCGGCAATCGCGATGCGCAGCGGTGCGGGTCGGGATTCGCTCATGCCCACAGGATTGATCGCGCAACCGCACCGCGTGCAATGCGAATTTCCGCTCCGCACCGTCGCCATTTTTCCCGCGCGTTTTCCACCTAATAAACGAATACCGCGAACGTCATCACGCCATGCGACTCCGCCTCGCCCTTCCTTCGTGTCTTCTGATCGCGACGTTCGCCGGCGCGGCCGAATTCGACGCCGCTTCGGCGACCAACCAAGTCGGCCTGGATCTGTTTCGCCGGCTCGCGCCGCAAAAGCAGCAATCCAATCTCGTCCTCTCGCCCTACTCCATCGCCAGCGCGCTCGCGCTCGTCTACGCCGGGGCCGACGGCACGACGCGGGCGGAGATGGCGCGCGCACTGCACTTCGCATCCGACGATCAATCGATGCAGGCCGGCTTCGCCACGCTGCGCGCTTCGCTCGACCAGATCGCCGCGCAGTCGAAAAACATCGCCGCGGGGCGGCAGCGGATCGGCGGGCGGCTCGATGTCATCGAGTGGCACGCCGCAAACCGGTTGTTCGGTCAGCAGGGTTATGCGTTTCGCGACGCGTTTCTGGCGCTGATGAAAAACGGCTACGCCGCGCCATTCGAACCGCTCGATTTTCGCCGTGCCGCCGAGCCCGGCCGGGCGACGATCAACGCGTGGGTCGAGGAGCAGACACGCGGGAAAATTCGCGACCTCATCCCACGCGGCAGTATCAAGCCCGACACGCGGCTGGTGCTCGTCAACGCGCTCTACCTGAAAGCGCCGTGGTCGAAACACTTCGAGGAAAGGGAAACCAGGCCGCGCCCATTTCACGTCGGCGGCGCGGATCAAACACAGGAGATCCCGACCATGCACGACGTGCGGTTCGGCGGTTACGTGGAAGAGGACGGGCTCACCGTGGTGACGCTGGACTACATCGGCGGCGGATTGCAGTTCCTGATCGTCCTCCCGGCTGAAGGAAAATCCGTCGACGAAGTCGCTGATCGCGTGACGCCCGCCGACTTCGCGCGCTGGTCGAAACTCGGCCAGGACCGGCGGCAATCGCTGTCGCTTTTCCTGCCGCGCTTTCGCGCCGAAAGCGCGACCCTTCCGCTCGGCGCCGCACTGGAGGACATCGGTGTGAAGAGCGCCTTCGATGTGCCGAGCGGCAGCGCGAATTTCGAGCGCATCGCGCCGCGCAAACCCAGCGACTACCTGGCGCTCGACGAAGTGTTTCACCGGGCTTTCGTCGTCGTCGACGAAGAAGGCACCGAAGCCGCCGCCGCCACGGCGGCCACGATGGTCACGCTCGCCGCCATTGCCGAGCCGCCGCCGCCCATCGAAGTCCGCGTCGACCGTCCGTTCCTTTTCGCGATTCAGCACCGCGCGAGCGGCACGTGTCTTTTTCTCGGACGCATCGTCGATCCGCGTTGACGGCCGGCGGAAACGCGCGCCGGCCGTCGCGCCCGGATCGGGCGTCGTTCGTTCAGAAGTCGAACGCCGTCGTCAGAATGAACTGCCGCGGCTCGATGATGCGCCAGTTGTAGATCGAGCAGCCGAAATCGATTCTTACGCCTTCGTCGAACAAGAAAAGTCCGGCGCGCCGAAGCCAGCGCCGAAGACGCACGCGCGGGAGATTTTTCGCTTCGGGCCATCGGTGAATTTCCGAAATTCGCCGAGTTGCACTGTCCGACGGCTCGACTCGTTGTGCGCGGCATCTCTGCGGCGCACGACCTCGGGCTGGCCGCGCGCGGGAACCCCGCGCGGGCCTTCGATTCACCCCGCGGCCCCACCCATGAAAGCCCCGTTACGGCGTCGGCCTGTCTCGCCGCCCGGCCTCTTTTTTCTTTTTCGATGAATACATCCATTGCCCCTGAATACCGTTTGGCCGCTCTCTGGTTCGCGCTGCTCGCCTTCACCTCGCTCGTGGTGCGCGGCGTGCCCGCGTTTCCCGGCGCGGGAGGTTTCGGTGCGAATGCCACCGGCGGCCGCGGCGGCGCAGTCTATCACGTCACCACTCTCAACGACAGCGGCGCCGGCTCGCTGACGCTGAATGGCTCCGCTCAGCTCGAGATCGTGGGGCCGGTGATTCTCACGGTCGCGAACAACACCACGCTCAACGGCAACGCCGCGCTGATCGAATCCGCGCCTTGAGCATTCCGGCAAGGCAGCCCGCCTGGAGCGGACTGCCTTCCGCCGAACCGCGTCCGTGCGGCGCGGTCATCCGGCCGAGCTGGAGCAGTTTTTGTAGGTCGGGCTTTACGCCCGACACGTCGGGAATAAACCCCGACCTACCTGTCTGACGCGGCTACGAGTTTATTTTAACCTCTCTAGATTCCGCCGCCAAAGACGTTCTCGCCGGCCGCGAGGACCCTTTCTCGCTCGGCCAGCGCGCGCCGCTCGACCGCCTCGCGCAACTGCTGGCCGACGTTCAGCACGATCTCGCACACGCGCTGCCGCACCTTCGCATCCGCGGGCGACACCGGGCAGCCGCGTCGCTCGCCCTCGAGCCAGATTTCATCCTGGATGATCTTTCGGATCGCGGGGAGTTCCTGCAGGATGATCGGATCGACGGCATTCATGGACGGGTCGGACGGATTCGTCGGGGACATAGAAATAGAACGGACGACGACGCCTCGCGTTCCGTCGGCACGCGCGGGGTCCGCGTCCCGCGGAAAATCGCCCTGTCGTCCGTCGCGCTGATTTCCGAGGTCGTGTAAATTCCTTTGCGTGCTGCCCGCGCGTCCTCTCCGCTCGGTCATCCACCCCTCATGAAAACCCTCGCTGCGCTTTTTCTTTTTTCGACCGCGCTCTTCGCCGCGGACTCGACCCCGAAACGCCTCACGCTCTGGAACGACCGTGATCTCGCCGGCTGGACGCTGTTCCTCAACGATCCCAAAGTCGACGCCAAGGCCGTGTGGCGCATCACGGATGGCGCGCTCCATTTCGAAACCAAGGTGAGCGGCTACGCGCGCACCGAGCAGACGTTTTCCAATTATCATCTGCACGTCGAGTGGCGCTGGCCCCAAAACGCCGCAGCCGCGAGCAACAGTGGCGTGCTCGTGCACGTGCACGGCGAGGACAAGGTCTGGCCGTTGTGCTTCGAGAACCAGCTCCGCACCGGCAACGCCGGGCAAGTCGTCGGCATGGGCCTCGATATTCCCGCCGCGCCGATGGACAACAACCGCAAGCGCGCGCCGAAACTCGCCGCCTCCTCCGAAAAACCTTTCGGCGAGTGGAACGCCTACGACATCTATTGCCGCGCCGACACCATCGAGGTCTTCGTCAACGGCACGCGCCAGAACTTCGTCGAGAAACTGCCCGTGAGCGCCGGCCACATCGCGCTGCAACTCGAAGGTTACCCGATCGATTTTCGCGCCGTGTGGCTCGAGCAACTTTGAAACGACGGCCCGCCGTCCCGCTTTTACCCCGTGAAAACATCCGTCTCGCTCATTCTGCTCACCTCGGTCTTCGGTGCGCTCGGCCTGCGCGCCGCCGAGACGCCGGCGCCGGCCACCGAAAAGCTCGCCTCCAATCTGTTCGACTGGGAGAGCCTCGTCGTCACGCCAAACGCCAAAGGCGAACGCCGCGCCGTGTTCGATGGCGCGACGGCCACCGTCGACAAAATCCATTGCCACATCACGACGCTGAAGCCCGGCGAGAAGAGCGCCGAGCCGAGCAAGCACCTGCAGGAGGAGGTCATTATCGTGAAGGAAGGGACCGTCGAAGCGAATTGGGATGGCCACTCGAAAACCGGCGGCCCCGGATCCGTCATCTTCTTCGCCTCGGGTGCGACGACATTTCTGCGCAACGCCGGCACCACGCCCTGCACTTACACGGTGATTTATTATTACACCCCGCTGACGCCCAAGCGCTGAACGCGCGAGGTCAAGATGCGCGCGCGCGACGAAGCGCGGCGGTGTCAACGGCTGCGCCTCAAGCCAGCTGCGGCACGACCCACGGCGCGCGATAGTCGCGCGAGCGGAGTGCGTTCGCCGCGGCCGCATTTTCACCCGTGAATTTCTCCGTCGTCGCGTCGAACGTCAGCGGCGCGCCGAACCGCGCCGGTGTTTTCTCGAGGTCGACTTCGTTCGCGGCCAGATGCTCGCTCAAGCGGCCGAACGGCTCCGCGAGCTGATCGCGGCCCTTGATTTGCTCGCGGATCTCGCCGGGCTTCAGTGTCCGGCCGATGCGGTGGGAGATGTTCGCGAGATGCACCAGGGTGCATGAGCGGTGCCCTTGATCGAGCGGCCCGTTGAGGTCGGACTCTTTTCGGCTGCGCACGGCGGCGATGAAGTTCGCGTGGTGATTGCCGCCGCCGACAAATTCCTTCACCAGCTTGCCGTCGCGATCGAAGGCCTGCGCCAGCGAATAGTCGCGGGAGGGCACGGTCACATAGCCGCCTTCGCAGTGGATCACATTGCCGATGGAGATGCCGCGATAGGTGTCCATCGAAGCGCTGAGCCGGTCCGCCGTGCCGAGTCCGCCGGCGATCGCGCCGCTGCGACTGAGCTCGTCCGGCTTTGCGGGCAGACCGCGCACCTCGAAATAAAACGGCACGTCGCCGTAATCGTAGTGCACGATGAACGTGTTCGGCGTCTCGCCATCGTCCTCGTAGCCGAAGCGCCCGCCGATCGTGAACACGCCTTTCGGGTGCCCCGGATCGCCGAGAAAACGGCGGCCCACGTCGAGCTGATGGTTGCCCTGCGCGACCATGTCGCCGTTGCCCGTCGCCCATTGCCAGTGCCAGTCGTAGTGAAAATTCACGCGCCGCAACGGCACGAGGGGCGCCGGTCCTTGAAACAGGTCGTAGTTCACGGTCGCGGGTGGCGCGACTGGGCCGGCGGTTTTGCCGATGCTGAGCCGGCGCTTGTAGACCAGTCCCCGCACCGCCGTGATTTTCCCGAGGTGGCCGGCGCGCGTCCAAACGATCGCTTCGGCGATCGCGGCGCTCGAGCGATTCTGCGTGTTCACCTGCACGATGCGGCCGTATTTTTTCGCCGCGGCCAGAATCTGCCGGCCTTCCCACAGGTTGTGCGACACCGGCTTTTCGTGCAGCACGTCCTTGCCCGCCTGCATCGCCCAGATGCTTTGCACCGCGTGGAGATGATTCGGCGTCGCGATCGCGATGGCGTCGATGTCCCGCCTCGGCAGCAGCTCGCGAAAATCCACGACTGTCTCGGGCGAGGTGCCCGCGGCGCGCGCCACCGCCAGCTCGCGATCCAGCACCGCTGTGTCGACATCGCACAAGGCGACCACGCGCACGCCGGACATCGTGCGGAGATCGCGCGCGATTTCCCTGCCTCGTCCGTTGAGCCCGACGATGGCCACGCGCAGGTCGCCATTCGCGCCGGCAACCTGAGCCCATGAGCGGGCCGAAAAAATTGCGCCGGCCGCGGCGCAGGCGGACGTGCGGAGAAACGAGCGGCGGGTGACGCGGGTCATGGGGTAAGTGGGGTTGCTGTTCCGCCGGCGCAGCGGACGCGCTTGAAAGCAAGGGAAGTTCGCGGCGCAGGTCAATTCACGCCCGCCGCGCTCGCCGCCGTTTCCACTCGGACTGCCTCCACTCGCCGTTTCCGCTCCGCACGGAAAGAGGCTGGTGTGCGGCGACGTCGAACTATATTGGATTCGCGCCGTTCATCATCCGGCGTTTCATCCTTCCTCCGTGAAAAATTTCCTTCTCGTCGTCCTCGCCACCGCCTGCCTCGGACTTGGCGCACTCGCCTGGTGGCAGCGCCAGCAGCTCGCCGCGCTCGACGAGGCCTTGCAACAAACCGCGCGCGATCAAACCGCGCTCAAGCGCCAGGTCGCCGAAGCCGACCAGCGCGCGATCGACGCCGAGAAAAAACGCGCCAGCGCCGAGGCCGAGCTGACCGAACTCCGCAAACAACCGGAGCCGGCGCCGGCATCGCGCGCGGCCGACGCCGCGCGGAGTCGCGCCAACGCGATGAGCGCCCTCGATAATCCCGCCATGCAGAAATTCATGGCGTCTTCGATCAAGTCGTCGCTCGACCAGCGCTACGGCGGGCTTTTCCGCCAGCTTCGCCTCAGCCCGGCGGAGCTCGAGCAGTTCAAAGACCTGCTCGCCGAGCGCCAGATGAGCAGCCTCGACGCCGTCCGCGCGCTGCAAACCCAGGGCGCGAGTCCCGCGGATTTGCCGGCGCTGATGAAAAAAGTTCAAGGCGAGGTCGACGAGAGCGTCCACACGCTACTCGGCGACCAGCGCTACGAGCAGTATCAGAATTTCAACCAGAACATCGCGTCCTACACGCTGCTCGACCAGATCGACCGGCGGCTGAGCTACACCAACGCGCCGCTGCAGCCCTCGCAGTCCGACGCCTTGCTGCGCGTGCTCATCGAGCACAACCAGCCCGCGGCAAATTCGGCGCAAGGCATGGCGTTGAATCTCGCCCAGAGCATGAGCGGCCTCAGCCCCGCCATCTCGACGCTCATGCAGCGTCCGCTGACCGATGAAACCATCGCCGCCGCGCAAACCGTGCTGAGCCCGCCGCAACTCGAGGCGCTGCGCCAGTTGCAGAGCGAGCAGCGCAGCCAGGCCAGCACGATGCAATCGCTGCGCGGCGCCGGCGGTGCAGCCTCATCCAGCGGATTGATCAACCTCACGCCCGCACCAGCGCCCGCGCCGACCCGCTGACCGCGCCGCAAATTCCCGGCCGGAGCGAAACGGACGGCGCGGCCGATTTTCGCTTCCGTCTGCCGCGGAGCGCGCCGCCCTCGTCAGCGCAGGAGCTTGAACGCGTGCACCCAGTCGTTCGCGAGAAAGCCGGGGATGCACCAGAGCATGCACAGCGGCTCGATCGCGCGCGCGGCCTCGGCCCGGCCCATGTCGGCGGTTTCCCAGCCGAATTGATCGAGGATCGTGCCCACCGTTTTCTTCGCCGCGGCGTCGTTGCCGCAGATGAACATCGTCGGTTTTCCGCCCGCGAACTTCGGGTTCACCATGCACGAGCTGCCGACAGAGTTGAATGCCTTCACGAAGCGCACCGTGCCGAACTCCCGCTGCAGCCGCTCGAGCAGCGAGTCGTCGAGATTGGTGAAAAACTTCAGCACGCCGTTCGCCGGCGGCGCGTCCGCGATCGGATTGCACGCGTCGATCACGACTTTGCCGGCGAGATTCGCCGCGCCCGCGAGGCGCACCGCATCGGCGGCGACCGTGCCCTTCACCGCGAGCACCGCGACCTCGGCGAATTTCGCCGCGTCCGCAAAACTGCCGACGCGCGCCTTGGGATTTTCCTTCGCCCACGCCGCGAGCTTCGCGGGTTCGCGCGTGCCGATCGCGACCTCGTGCCCGTGTTGCAGAAAGCCGCCGGCCAGTGTCTTCGCCACGTCGCCGGACCCGATGACGCCGATTTTCATAAGTCGCCAGCTTCCGTGCCGACGGAAGAAACGCAACTCGCGCCGCGCGAATATCGCGTGACAAAAATCCCCGCGCTCAACCCGCGCGCGCCTTGCGCGCCGCGATCGCCCGCCACACCGCCTCGCTGGTCGCCGGCGAGGCGAGCTTCACCGCGCCGCCCGGCGCGCCGAAGGCCGCGATCGCATCGCGCAGTGCCTCGCGCACCGAGATCGCCAGCATCAGCGGCGGCTCGCCCACCGCTTTGCTGCCGTGCACGGCGTGCGCGTTCGCGGCGTTCGGCAGCAGGGTGACGTTGAATTCCATCGGCGCGTCGCCGATCGCGGGAATCTGATACGTGCTCGCACTGTGCGTGAGCAGCCGGCCCGCGGCGTCCCATTTCAATTCCTCGCTCGTGAGCCAGCCGATGCCCTGCACGAATCCGCCCTCGATCTGCCCGCGATCGACGCCGGGATTCAGCGAGTCGCCGACATCGTGCACGATATCGACGCGCCGCACGCGGCTCATGCCCGTGTAGCCGTCGACCTCGACTTCCGCCACCGCCGCGCCGCCCGCGAAATACGCGAAGGGCCGCCCCGAGGTCGTCGCCCAATCCCAACGAATGTCCGGCGTCGCGTAGTAGCCCGTCGCCGAAAGGCTCACGCGCTCGACGTAGCACTGCACCGTGACTTTCGCGAACGGCACGCGCACGTCCGGCCGGCTGCGCGCGAAGACTTCGCCGTTTTCGAAAAAAACTTCGCCGACCTCCGCCGCCGGCAATTCGCGCTCGCCGCGCGGCGAGTCCGCGATGTCGACGTGCACGTCGCCGCGCAATTTTTCCTCCGCCGCTTTCGCCAGCAGCCGTGCCGCGACCGGCGCGATCCGCTCGCGCAGCGTCGCGCACGCGTTGCGCACCGCCGCGCCATTCAGGTCGGCGCCGGCCGACGCCGCCGTCGCAGAGGTGTTGGGCACCTTGTCCGTGCTTGTCGGCATCATCCGGATCGCAGTCGCCGGCAGGCCGAGTTCGCGCATCGCCACGCCGAGAGTTTTCGTGTGCAGCCCCTGCCCCATCTCCGTGCCGCCGTGGTTCACCTGCACCGAGCCGTCCTGATAAATGTGCACGAGCGCGCCGGCCTGGTTGTAGTGCGTGAGCGTGAACGAAATTCCAAACTTCACCGGCGTCACCGCGAGCCCGCGCTTCACGCCGACGTGCGCGCGATTCCACGCCATGATCTCCGCGCGCCGCTCCGCGAACTTCGCCTCCTCCTGCACGCGCCGCCACATCGTCGGGATGCGGTTGTCGCCGATCTCCTCGCCGTAGTGCGTCGTGTTGGTTTCGCCGCGACCGTGGTAGAGATTTCGCTCGCGCACGATTTCCGGCGCGAGCCCGAGCGCGCGCGCGATGCGGTCGATGACCTCCTCGATCACGAGCATCCCCTGCGGTCCGCCGAAGCCGCGGAACGCGGTGTTCGAGGCGACATTCGTCTTCGCCACGCGTCCCGTCAGCGCGACCGCCGGCAGGTAGTAGGCGTTGTCGATGTGAAACAGCGCGCGATCGAGCACCGGTTGCGAGAGATCGAGCGACCAGCCGCCGTCCGAAATCAAATCCGCCCGCAGCGCGAGAATCCGTCCTTCGCCGTCGAAGCCGACTTCGAAATCCGCGTGGAACGGATGCCGCTTGCCCGTGAGCGCCATGTCGACGTCGCGGTCGAACTGCACGCGCACCGGCCGCCCGGTCTTCAATGCCGCGAGCGCCACGAGCGCCGCGGGCGTGTTGCCCTGCGTCTCCTTGCCACCGAAGCCGCCGCCCATCCGCGGCGCCTGCACGACGATCTTGTTGCGCGGCAGCGCGAGCACCTCGCTCACGATCGTCTGGATTTCCGACGGATGCTGCGTCGACGAACAGATCCGCACGTCGCCCTCGTCGCCGCACTCAGCCCACGCCGCCTGCGTCTCGAGATAAAAATGCTCCTGCCCGCCGAAAGAAAATTCGCCGGTCATTCGCCGCGGCGCCGTCGCCAGCGCCGTCGCGCAATCGCCGCGCCGCATCACGCGGGGTTCGTTGTGAAAGCTTTGCTGCGCGATGGCCTCGGCGATCGTCAGCACCGGCGGCAGCGGTTCGTAGTCGACCTCGACCAGCGCCGCCGCCGCGCGACACGCCGCCAACGTCTCGCCGACGACGAGCGCCACGATGTGGCCGTGATACCGCACTTCGTCCGCGGCGAAGAGCGGCTCGTCGTGGCGCGACACGCCGACGTTGTTCAGGCCCGGCACGTCTTCCGCCATCAACACCGCCACGACGCCCGGCATCGCGAGCGCGCCGTCGGCGTCGCGCCGCAGGATTTTCGCGCGCGCGTGCGGCGCCATCACCGGCCAGACTTCGAGCATTGGCCGCCACTGCGCGACATCGTCGGCATATTGCGCGCGACCCGTCACGTGGCCGATCGCGCTTTCGTGCCGCAGCTCGCGCGAATCGTCCCGGATTTTCCCGTCGTGCGCGGCGCACGTTTCTCCCTCCGTTTTCTCCGCGCAAAATTTTCCGGCCGCGAAATCCGTCGGCGCGTCCACCGCGAGGCTCGTTTCGCCGGCGACAAATTTTTCCCAGAGCGAAACCACCACGCCGCGGCGATACGCCGCGCTCCCGCGCACGTCGTCGATCGGCTGAAATTCGCCGCGCAGGATTTCCGCGACGGCGCCCACCGCCTCCGCGAGTTTTTTCCCTTCGAGCGCCGCTTCCGCGCGCCGCGCGCGCGCCGGCATCGCTGCCACGCCGCCGTAGGCGAGTCGCGCGCGGCGCACGATTCCGCTCGCGTCGCAATCGACGCAAAACGCGCCCGCGACGATGCTGATATCCAGCTCGCGACGATGGGAGACCTTTTGAAAATCCACGCGCCGCGCGAGTCCGGCCGCCCAGCCGTTGCGCGGCAGCACGATTTCCAGGATGATCTCGTCGGGCCGCAGCTGAGTCTTGCGGTAGCCCGTGAAAAATTCGTGCAGCGGCAGCGTCCGCTCGCCGAGGGTGGAGGCGAGCACGATGCTGGCATCGAGCGTGAGCAGCACCGGCGCGCTGTCGCCGATCGGCGACGCCGTCGCGAGGTTGCCGCCGAGCGTCGCGCGATTGCGAATCTGCCGCGACGCAAACACCGCGAGCATTTTCGCGAGCGAGGGATATTCACCGGCGAGCGCTTCCTCGATCGCGGTGAGCGTCGCCGCCGCTCCGATCCGCCACTCGGCCGGCGTCGCAGCGATCCGCGTGAGCTGCGGCACCGCCTCGGTCGAGATCAGCGCGGGAAATTTTTTGAACTTCTTGTTCAGCTCGACGCCGATCTCCGTCGCGCCGGCGACGAGCTTCGCGTCGGCGTGGCGGTTTTTCAGCGCGAACAGTTCGCTCAACGACGTCGGCCGGAAAAACCGCTCGCCTGCCGCCGCGTAGTGCAGCGGCGTCGGCGGCGCGAGCGGTTGCGTCAATCGCTCCGCAAACGCATCGCCCGCCTCGTTTCCACGCGCGAGCGCTGCCCGCATCGCCTCGCGAATCGGCCGGTAGCCGGTGCAGCGGCAGAGATTCCCGCAGAGCTGGTCGCCGATCGCCGCCGGCGCGCGGCACGCTTCGCCGCGATAATACGCCTCGAACATCGACACCACGAAACCCGGCGTGCAGTAGCCGCACTGCGAGCCATAGTGCCCGACCATCGCCGCCTGCACTGGATGCAGTTTTTCCTTCCCGCTTCCCTCGCCCGCGAGCCCCTCGACCGTCACCAGTTCCCGTCCCGCGAACATCGGCAGCAGCGCGATGCAACTGTTGATCGCGCGATACGCCGGCCGCCCGTTCGCGTCGCGGTCGACGAGCGCCACGGTGCACGCGCCGCAATCGCCCTCGGCGCAGCCGCACTTGCTGCCCGTGCGGCCGGAGCGCCGCAGCCAGTCGAGCAGCGTGGTCGTCGCCGCGACGCCTTCGACCGACACGCGCTCGCCGTTCAACGTAAATTCAAACGACTCCGCCTGCGCCGCGCTGAAAGGTGCGACCGTCGTGGGACTCATTGCGGGGAGGTTGCTGCGCTCCGCGAGCGGCGCAACCCAAACGGCGTTTCCGCATTGTCGAGCGATCCCACCCTACAACGCCGCGCGATTCACGTCTTTGTAGTAGAGGTAGCTCGCCGGCGTCTTGCCCATCGCGACGAACCACTGCGCGCAATACGGCGCCATCCAGATCGCGTCGCCGGCGGCCACGGGATACCACGAATCCTCCAGTCGGTAGACGCCCTGCCCCGCCAGCATCAGCAGTCCGTGCTCCATCACGTGCGTCTCGACGAACGGCAGCGTCGCGCCGGGCTGATAGGTGAAGATGTTCATCGCGAGGTCGAATCCCGGCTCGTCGGGCAACAGCACCTGCAGCCGCGCGTCCGGATCGCCGAGGAAGGGCTCGCCTTTGATTTTTTTCGCGTCGCCGACGATCGCCTTCGGCGCGCCGAAGCCCGGCGCCGGCTCGAATTTTTTCTGAAACAGCGTCACGCGCGTCTCGGCCAACGGCGCGGTGATCGACCACGCTTCGCCGGCCGGCGCGAAAAAATATCCGCCGCGCCCGACACGTTTTTTCTCGCGACCGATCGTCACGAGCGCGCCGCCGGTCTCGAAATAACCGCACGTCTCGATTTCATTCGCCGGAAAATCCGCGCGGCCGTCCGCCGCGAACGTCACGAGCAACTGCGCAAAACGCGCGCCCATCGCTTCGTTGATGAGGATCACGGTCGCCGCGCCGGTGATGCCGGGCACGCTGCTCTTCACGTGGCCGTCGGGCGCGATCAGCGCGTGGCGCGCGGCGACGCGGGTGCGGGTCTGGCCGAAGGGCGGGTTCATGAGTCAGCGGGACGGAGCGAGAAACTGACCCGGCGGCGGCAGATTGGTCAACCGTCCTTCGTGGTAAATCGCGCAGCCGCGCACGTAGGTGTGCGTCACACGCGTGCGCAGGCGCCGGCCGAGATAGGCGCTGATCCGGTGCCGCGTCCAAAGCTCGTCTGCGTGGATCGCGCGCGGCGCGCCGACTTCGACGAGCGAAAAATCCGCGTCGCGCCCGACCGCGATCTCGCCTTTGCGCGCATCGAGCCGGAAGCGCCGCGCGACGTTGCGCGCCATCGCCGCGGCAAGCAGCGGCCAGTCTTTTTTCGCCGTCGCGGCGCATTCGGAGAGCACGAGTTGGAATCCGTGCTGCACGCCGGCGATGCCGCCCCAGATCTCGAAAAAGTTTTCCGCCGTCTTCAACTCCGCCGGCGCCGGCGAATGATCCGAGCCGAGCGTGTGAATCCGGCCCGCGCGGAATTCGCGCCACAGCGCGAGGCGCCGCTTCTCGTCGCGGATCGGCGGCGCGCATTTCGCCGGCGCGCCGAGGCGCGCGACGTCTTTGTCGTTCAGCAAGAGATAGTGCGGGCACGTCTCCGCCGTCACATCGACGCGCCGGTCGCGCGCCTCGGCGACGAGCGCCACGCCCTCGGGGCTGCTCACGTGCACGATGTGCAGCGCGCAACCGGTTTCGCCCGCGAGCTCCGTCGCCGCGCGGATCGCGGCGAGCTCCACCTCGACCGGCCGCGACGCGAGCCACGCCTTCGCGTCGAAACGGCGTTTCGCCTTCTGCTCCGCGGTGAATTTCGCTGCGAGCGTTTCGTCCTCCGCGTGCACGGCGACGAGCAGCCCGAGCTTCGCGGCGCGCTTCATGCCTTCGCGCAGCGTCTGCTCGTCCACGCGCGGAAAACTCTCGATGCCGCTCGCGCTCATGAACGCCTTCAGGCCGATCGCGCCCGCATCGCGCAGGCCCGCGAGCTTGTCGAGATTCAGCGGCGTGAGTCCGCCCCACAGCGCGAAGTCCACGCAGGATTTCTCCTCGGCCAGCGCGCGCTTCGTGCGCAGCGCCGCCGCATCGAGCACCGGCGGCTCCGAGTTGAGCGGCATGTCGAAAAAACACGTGCCGCCGCCGGCCGCGAGCGCCGCCGAGCCGGTCGCGAGCCCTTCCCAATCGGCGCGGCCGGGCTCGTTGAAATGCACGTGAGCGTCGACGATGCCGGGGAAAACGTAGAGCCCGGAGGCTTCGAGCACCGCCGCGCCCGCAGCCGGAATCTCCGGCGCGATCTGCGCGATCTTTCCGTCCGCGATGCCGACATCGGCGCGCTGCACGCCACCAGGCGTGACGACGCTGCCACCGCGCACCACCAATTCGAGCTCCGTGCTCACGCGCGTTTCTCCTGCTGCGCGAGCCGCGCCAGAAAATCCAGGACGGCGTTCAACGCCCGCTCGAGATCGGCCGGCGCGACCGATTCGTCCGGATGATGACTGAGCCCGCCGCGACAGCGCACGAACAACATCGCCACCGGCGCGAGCGCGGAAACGACCACCGCGTCGTGTCCCGCGCCACTCACCAGCGTGAGCGAGCGCCCCTGCACCGCGCGCACACTGCGCGCGAGCAGCGCCGTCAGCTCCGGCGCGCACGCGACGGCGCCGTTGTCCTGTTTTGTTTCCCAGTCGCAGGTGAGCCCGCGGCGCCGTGCGATCTTCTTCGCGTCCGCCACGAGTGCGCGCAGTGCGGCGCGGCGCGAGACATCGCGCGGATGCCGCACATCGAGCGAAAGCGTGACAGCGCCAGGAATCACGTTCGCCGCGCCGGGCGAGGCGGCGATCGTCCCGACCGTCGCGACGAGCGGCGCGTTTTTGCGCGCGAAGAGCTCGGCCGAGAGAATGAATTCCGCGGCGCCCGCGAGCGCATCGCGGCGCAGAGGCATCGGCGTCGTGCCGGCGTGACCCGCCTGGCCGCGAAAAATCAACCGCCCGCGCGTCTGCCCCGCGATCGCCGAGACCACGCCGAGGGCGAGCTTTTCGTCCTCGAGCACGGGTCCTTGTTCGATGTGCACTTCGAGATAGCCGAGCAGTTGCTGGGGACGCGGCGTCCTCGCCGCGTTTCGCCGTTGCGCCGTCGCCGAGATGCCACCGCTCCAGCGCGCGATCGCCTCGCGCACGGTCGCGCCGTCTTGATCCCGCAGCTTCAGATCGGTCGCGCGCAACTGGCCGGTGTAGCCCTTGCTCCCAAGATACGCGCTCGAAAACCGCACGCCTTCCTCCTCGGAAAATCCCAGCACCTCGACCGCGAACGGCAGCGCGACGCCGCGGCGGCGCAGCTCGGCCAGCGCGGCGATCGGCAGCAGCACGCCGAGCGCGCCGTCGAACCGGCCCGCGTCGCGCACCGTGTCGAGATGCGAGCCGAGCAGCAGCGTTTTCGCCGGGCGAGGTCGCCGGCTTTCGTCGCGGTTGCGTGATGCCGCCTCGGCGCGCCCGATCAGATTTCCAAACGCGTCCTCGCGCACGGCGAGTCCAGCGTCGCGCATCCATTTTTCGACGAGAGCGTTCGCGCGGCGCATCGCGGGCGAGAGAAACGTCCGCGTGAGTTTCCCCGGCTCGTCGCTCACGCGCCCGAGCTCGTCGAGCCAGCGCCCGAGTTTTTTCGCGGCCGCGCGGCTCATGTTCAGCTGCCGCGATACGTGCTGTAGGCCCACGGCGTGACGAGCAGCGGCACGTGATAGCTCGCGGCGGCGTCGCCGATCGCAAACCGGATCGGCACTTCGTCGAGAAACACCGACTCCACGCCGCGCGCCGCGAAATACGCTTTCACGCAAAACAGCAGCTCGTAGCTGCCGACGACCATCGCTTCGGCGGCGAGCAGCGGTTCGTCGGTGCGGCCGTCGGCGTTCGTGACGACCGTCTTCAGCAACGCCGGCGTTTTTCCGCGACGCCACAGCTCGATCTTCATGCCGGCGGCCGGGCGCCCGCAGGTGAGATCGAGGACGTGCGTGCTGAGTTTCGCCGGCATGACTGGGTTAACCACGGATTCGCGCGATTTACACGGATGTTTTCGCTCGCGGTCAACGCGCGCGCAGCACGTCCTCCAGCCGGAGCTGCGCGATTTTTTCGATCTCGCCGAGCGCGGCCTGAAATTCCACCTCGGGCGCGTTGGCGAGCCGGCGGCGCAGCGCGGCGAGAATGCTTGCGCGATCGTTCAGCCGCGCGCAGATGACGAACGGAAATCCGAAGCGTGCACGGTAGGTGTCGTTCAGGCTTTGAAACTCGGCGAGCTCCGCGTCGCCGAGCCGGTCGAGGCCGGCGCTCGCCTGCTCGCGCGCGGATTCCGCGGTGAGCTGGCGCTGCTGCGCGAGCCGGCCGGCTAGATCGGGATGGGCGCGAACGAGCGCGAGTTGCCGCTCGCGCGGCGCGGCGCGCATCGTCGCGCAAAGTTTGGCGTGCAGATCGGCGGTCGTCCGAAACGGCCGCTGCGCCCACGTTTCCGCCGCGACCCACGGTGAGTGCTCGAACAGGTGACCGAGCGCCGCGGTGAAGGTGTCGCGGTCGAGCGCGTTGAGTTGCCCGAGCGTCACGGCAGCAATTCATACGCGGGCAGCGAGAGGAACTCGTCGAACGTCTCGCTCTTCGACATGCGCATGAAGAGATCGACCGCCGCGGGAAAGTGGCCGGCGTCGTAGCGCGCGTCGCCGTATTCGGCGCGGATTTTTTTCAGCTCGTCGGCGAGCAGCGCGTCGTAGAGCTCCGGCGTGATACGGCGGCCGTCGTCGAGCTTCGCGCCGCGGCGCAGCCACTGCCAGAGCTGCGAGCGCGAGATCTCGGAAGTCGCGAGATCTTCCATCAAATTGTGGATCGGCTCGGCGCCCGAGCCGTCGAGCCACGCCTCGAGGTAGCGCACGCCGACGTGGAGATTCCAGCGCACGCCGTTTTCGGTGATCGGGCCCTTGAGCGGCTCGAGCAGCATCGCGGCGGTGACTTTCAGGTCATGCGTTTTGTGAAGCTGGTTCGGGCCGGGCATGTTTTTCGCGAACGCCTCGAGCGCGGTCGCGACGAGGCCGGGATGCGCGACCCACGTGCCGTCGTGGCCGTCGTGCGCCTCGCGCTCCTTGTCCGCGCGGACTTTCGCGAGCGCCGCGTCGTTCGCCGCGGGATCCTGCTTGATCGGAATCTGCGCCGCCATGCCGCCCATCGCGTAGGCGCCGTGGCGGTGGCAGACGTTGATCACGTGCAGGCAATACGCGCGCATGAACGGCACCGTCATCGTGATCAGCGTGCGGTCGGGAAACAGATACTCGGGCCGGTTGCGGAATTTTTTGACGAAGCTGAAAATGTAATCCCAGCGCCCGCAGTTCAGCCCCGACGCGTGCTCGCGCAGCTCGTAGAGAATCTCCTCCGCCTCGAAACAGCCGAGGATCGTCTCGATCAGCACCGTCGCGCGCACGCTGCCGCGCGGAATGCCGAGCGCGGCCTGCGCGTGCAGGAACACGTCGTTCCACAATCGCGCCTCGAGATGGCTCTCGAGTTTCGGCAGATAAAAATAAGGTCCGCTGCCGCGGGCGAGGAGCTCGCGCGCGTTGTGGAAAAAATAAAGCCCCCAGTCGAAGAGCGATGCCGAGATGCGCGCGCCGCCGAGCCGCACGTGTTTTTCCTCGAGGTGCCAGCCGCGCGGCCGCGCGACGATGGTCGCGGTTTTTTCCTTCAGCGCGTAGCTTTTCCCCTCGGGCGAGGTGAACGCGATCGTGCGCCGGATCGCGTCGCGCAGATTGATCTGGCCCTCGATTACGTTTTCCCACGTCGGCGAGTTCGCGTCCTCGAAGTCCGCCATCCAGCACTGCGCGCCCGAGTTGAGTGCGTTGATCGCCATCTTGCGATCGACCGGCCCGGTGATCTCGGTGCGGCGGTCGACCAGATCGGGCGGCGGCGGCGGCACGCGCCAGTCGCCGCCGCGAATCGCGGCGGTTTCCGGCAGGAAGTCGGGCATCCGGCCGGCGTCGATCTCGCGCTGGCGGGCCGCGCGTCGCGCGAGCAGTTCGCGGCGCCGCGGCTCGAACTTTGCGCCCAGCTCCGCGACGAAGCGGCAGGCGTCGGGCGTGAGGATTTCGGCGTAACCGGGCTTGAGCGGCGCGAGAATTTCGAGGCCGCCAGGGACGGGGGAACTCATGGCGGCGCAGCGTGGTTATCGCGTCGACACGTGTCAGCACGATATTCAGGCTCCGCGCTCCTCTCGAAATGAGCCCGGAAAATTTCATGCGCGAAGCGATCCAGGAAGCCGAGGCGGGCCTGCGCAGCGGCCGCGGCGGGCCGTTCGGCTGCGTGATCGTGCGCGCCGGAAAAATCGTCGCCCGCGGCAGCAATCGCGTCACGTCCACGAACGATCCCACCGCGCACGCCGAGGTCACCGCGATCCGCGACGCGTGTCGCGCGCTCAACACGTTTTCGCTCGAGGACTGCGAGCTCTACACGAGCTGCGAGCCGTGCCCGATGTGCCTCGCCGCGATCTACTGGGCGCGCATCACGAAAATTTTCTACGGCAACACGCGCGCCGATGCCGCCGCGATCGGCTTCGACGACGATTTCATTTACCGGCAGATTCCGCTGCCGCCGGCCGAGCGTGCGATCGCGATGACGCCGCTGCTGCGCGACGAGGCGCAGGCGGCGTTTCGCGAGTGGACCGCGAAGCCGGACAAGGTGCGGTATTGAAACCGCCTCGGCACTTGCCAACCGCGCGAGGTCGTTCAACGTTCGCGGCCTATGCATTTCGACAATCTTCAGCCCGGCCTCTCGGCGCCGCACCCGCGACTGGACGACGATGACGATGACGACGAGAAGCAGGACGAATTGCTGGTGAAGAAAAACGCGCCCGTCGCGGCGCTGATCCAGCGGCAGTTTCTCGATCAGCGGAAAATCTTCCTGTGGGGCGCCGTGACCGACGAGACCGCGAAGGACATCACCGAGAAGCTGCTCTATCTCGAGAGCATCGCGCCGGGAAAAGACATCACCTTCTACATCAATTCGCCCGGCGGCTCGATCACCGCGGGCATGGCGATCTACGACACGATGCAGCTCGTCACCTCGCCGATCACGGTCGTCGTCACCGGCATGGCCGCCTCGATGGGCTCGATCCTGCTGTGCGGCGCGTCGAAGGGCCGCCGGCTGCTCTACCCGCACTCGCGCGTGCTGATCCACCAGCCGCTCATCTCCGGCCGCATGATCGGGCCGGCGAGCGACATCAACATTCAGGCGAAGGAAATGGAAAAACTCCGCGCCGAGCTGAACCAGATTCTCGCGACCTCCTCCGGTCAGCCGCTCGAGCGGATCAACCGCGACACCGATCGCGATTTCTATCTCAACGCGAAGGAAGCCATCGAATACGGCCTCGCGGACAAGATCGTCGAGAAGGTCTGAGGCGCAGAAAACTCAAGCCCGAGAGCCGAGGCCCGCCGCGAGCGGGCCTTACTCTTTGGCGGGAGTGACGAGCGCATCCGCTTCCTTCTCCCACGCGCGCGCCTGCTCGAAATCGTTGGCGGCGAGCGCAGTCTTGTTCGCCTCGCGCAGCCACGCGCGCCGCAACTCGCCCGGCAGGTTCCGCTCCGCCAGCAATGCGCGCCAGCCGTCGACCGCGCGCGCCGGCCGGCCGCACGCCTCGAGCAACAGCACCGCTTCGCGCGCGAGCGCCCATTCGTCCGCGCGAAACGACTGGAGCAGCGGCACGAAACCGAGCGCGTTCGCCGCGCCGGCGTCGTCGCCACCGGCGCGCAGGCGCCGCGCGAGCGCCACGCCGAGCGCGAGGCTTGGCGCCTGGCGTTGCGCGGAGATCGCGAGTGCGGTCGCTTCCGTGGTTTCGTGCGCCTCGTCGAGCTCGTGCATCCGGCGCAGGACGGCATACGCGGCGAGTCGCGGCGGGAGTCGCGGGAGATTTTTCAACTGTTCCTCCAACGGCACCGCGAAGGGCCGGTAGAGCGGATCGCCGATCACGATCGCCTGCCAGCTCAGCACTTGCAGCGAAAAATACGCCGCATCGACAAACGTCGCGCCGCGCGTGAGCGCGCGGAGGAGGAGATCCGGGCGGTGCGTGAACTCGAGGTAGGGCTCGTAGACGTTGCCGACGGTTGCCGTGACGCCGCGCGCGACGAGCGGGCCGACCCAGCCGCGGTTCGAGGTGCGCAGCGTGCTCGCGGAAAAACTGTGGATGTGCAGCGCGATCGCGCCCGGCGGAAAACGAAATCCCGGCAGCGCCATCGGTCCGTCGAGGTCGCCCGTATACCAGCCGAAGTAGAGCGCCGGCGCATCGAAGCGCGCGGACGCCGGGATCGTCGCGGGCGCGCGGTCGACATCGGTGTCGAAGTCCAGCGCGGCGAGCTGCCGCGCGACGCCTTCGAGCCACGCGTCGCCCACCTCGTCGCGCCGCGCGATGTCCACATACGCGCGCCCGAGCAGGCCGTTGCGCTCGGCCTCGACGGCGCGGTCGACGAGCGCGAGCGCGTCGTCCGCCGTCGGCCCGTCGAGCCGCGACACTTTCACGATCGGCACGAATTCGAAGGGCGCCGGATGCTCGTTCTGGAAAAGCGGATTGGGGACGAACGCGTTGATCGGATAGTTCGGAAACGCGAGCATGCTCAGCTCCGAGTCGACCGCCCCGGCGTTGGTGCGGAATTCGCGCCGCGACGTGAACGGCAGCGATTCCGCCGCCAAGTCCGGATCGTGCGCGATCTTGAGCGGCACGCCGCGGCAGGTGACGAGGGCGGCGATGCGCGTGTCGTGCACGGCGTATTTGTGGCGCCCGACGACGTCGATCGTCGTCATCGGAATCGCGTCGATCCACTTTTCCCGCACGAGCCGCTCGAGCAGCGGCTCCCAGAGCGTGGCGACGAATTCCCGCCACGAGATCGTTTCCGCGAGCGGGAGTTTCAGCGCGATGATGTTGGCCGCGGGCACGCCGCGGACTTCGGCGTAGTGCCGCGCGATGCGCAGCGAATCGGGGTCGTCGCTGTTCGCGAGCAGCACGACGCGCGCGGCGAGGTTTTCGTCGGCGGCCCGGGCCAATCCGGTGGCCTCGAAAAGTCCCACGCCCACGATCAGGCACCAGCGCCACCGCAAGGATCTTCGACGGCCGTGCGGCAACCGGCGGCCGGGAATGGCCGCGCCCGCTTCGACGGCAGCACGCTTGGGACTCACGGCAAAAGTCCGGCGGTGTGGCGCGGGCATCCTCCCCGCGAATGGACCGAACACGGGCAAGATGCCCGTGCCACGTCAATCGCCGCCATCGCACCCCGGAGGCTATGAAATGAACTCTGAGTTAGCGATGCCAAGACGCGCGACTTTGGCGGGCGCGGCGGAATTTTCCAGATTGCTTTCGCGCCTTCTTGCCAAACCGCCGCGCACCCGCTTGGCTGCGCGCGGCGATGGATTCCGCCGTCCCGCGAGGGAAAACCGCCGCGTCGCGGCTGATGACTCCTGTCCCAGTCCAACCGCTCCGACAGTCATCATGTTCCTCTATCTTCTCATCGCCCTCGGCGGCGCGCTCGGCAGCGTGGCACGCTTCGGCCTCAACGGCGTGATCTCCGCGCATTTTCCCACATTCCCCTGGGGCACGCTCGTGGTGAACGTCAGCGGCTCGTTCATCATCGGCTTTTTCTCGACGCTGACCGAGCCGGGCGGACGGGCGTTCGCCAGCAGCAACACGCGCTTGTTTTTCATGACGGGCATCTGCGGCGGCTACACGACGTTTTCCTCGTTCAGCCTGCAAACCCTCCAGCTTGCGCGCGGGGGCGAGTGGGCGCGCGCGGGCGCGAACACCGTCGGCTCCGTCGTGCTCTGCCTCGTCGCCGTCTGGCTCGGCCATCTCTGCGCCAGCGCGCTCAACCAAATGAAAGGGTCCTGACATGGAACTCCCGCACGAATCGATCCTGCTGCGAATTTTCATCGGCGAGTCCGACCGGCACGACGGCCAGCCGTTGCACGAGGCGATCGTGTTGAAAGCGCGCGAGCTGCACCTCGCCGGCGCCACGGTGCTTCGCGGCGCGATGGGCTTCGGCAAATCCAGCCGCCTGCACACGACGAAAATCCTGCGGCTCTCGATCGACCTGCCGCTCGTGATCGAGATCGTCGACAGCGAGGAAAAGATCAACGCGTTCCTCCCCGTGCTCGACGGCATGATTCGCGGCGGGATGGTGACGCTCGAAAACGTCCGCGTGCTCCACTACCGCGGCGAAAGCAAGTAACCGCGACGCGCCCGGGCCGGCGGAGTTGTCGCGCGCAGCGGCCGGGTCGCTCGCGCGGAAACGATCCCGCTCACTTCGCGGCGTTTGCCGGCGGGACCGCCGGCGACGCAGGATTGGCCGGTGCGATCCGCTTCGCGAGCTGCGTGCGGAGATAAGTGTCGACCGGCGTGGTGCGCCAGGCCGTCTCCCACATGCGCCCGAGCATCTGCCCGCCGGCGAGCAGGCGATCCTCGATGAACGCGCGGCCCTCGGGCGTGACGGCGGCGTCCTTGCCCTCGCTGAACTTGCCCGCCTTCTCCAGGCGGTAGAGCGGCTCGACCAGCTCGTTCGACGCGATGATGTAGTCCATCGCCACGGAGAAAAACGGATCGCGCCCGTCGTCCGCGGCAGGCAGCGCGAGCGGCTCCGCGACCTTGATGCGCGGCTGAAGATCCGGCAGGCCGATGCCGGCCTTCGCGATGAAACCGCCGTCCTTGCCGTCGATCCACGCGTGCAAGCCCGGCCACGTCGAATAGCCGTTCGGGTTCTCGCCGGACCAGCCGTTGTGGTGAATCGTGGTGTGCAGCGGCTGCGCACAATCGCCGACATAGTGGCCGAGGATCCCCATGACATAGACCGCGTTGGCCTGTGCATTCGCGATTTCCTCCGGCGTGCCGCCGACTTCCTGGTAAGCCTTCATCTCGGAAAAGGCCGAGCGGAGTTTCTGATACCACTCGGCGATCGCCCATGGCGCGAAGCCCGGCCACTCGAAGGTGTGCGCGACGTTTTTCGCCGCGTCGACCGGCCGGAATTTGTCCGCGTGCGCCGCGCGCGCCGCCGCGAACTGCACCACGAAGTCGAAGCGGAACGACGACACCGTGCGCGGATCGAGCCCGGCGAAGTAAAGCTGCTCGATGTCGAGAAAATGATCCTCCCAGCTCGGCCCGGTTTGCTCGAGCCACGGATCGACATTGCGCCAGCGATCGGGCTGACCGGAGAGAAACGCGATGCGCGCCGCATTCGCCGGTTCGTGCACGAAGGCCGGGAAATCCTTCGGCAGCGAGGCGAGCGCGAGCTCGTTGACGAGGCGGTGACCTTGGAAATCCCAGGCGCGAAGCGCCGGAATGAAGACGACGGCAAGCGAAACAAAAACGTGGCGGAATTTCATGAAGATCGGGGCCGCTGGGTGACGGCGGAAGTTTTGGCGGCCGGCGCCCTGGCTCGCACCTCGGCCACCGTGGCGGCGTAGGCCCGGACCCCGTCGGCGATCGCCTCGGCGATTTTTTCGCGATACGCCGGCGTCGCGGCGCGGCGGCCTTCCGTGTCGTTGGAAATGAAAACGGATTCGACGAGGACGGCGGGGCAATCGAGATCCTGCAGCGCAAGGAGATGTTTCGTCTTCTGGCCGCGGTCGTTGGTCCCGAGCCCGGCGAGCACGGCGCGATGCAGGCGATGGGCGAGCAGCGCGCTCCACGCGTCGTAGCGATTCACCGCCATCGGCGTGTCGCGCGCGTCGTCGTCTTTCGCGAATCCCCACGACTCGGTCGAGCGCTGGCCTTGCGGCGTGTAGACGAAAATTTCCGTGCCGTTGGTTTTCGTGTCGGGAAAGAGCGAGTTGAAATGAACGCTCACGAAAAGATCCGCGCCCGCGCGATTGGCGACCTGGGCGCGCATCGGCAGGTCGATTTTTTTCTCGGACGAAAACACGTTGTCGTCCTTCCGCGTGAGCACGATCCGGTAGCCGTCGGCTTCGAGGATCTTTTTCAGGCGCAGGACGGTATCGAGGGTGAGCGTCTTCTCCTGGAGACCGAGCGCCTTGTTTTCCACGCCGGGATCGCCGCCGCCATGGCCGGCATCGAGCGCAATCACGCGCGGGGCCGGCGCCAGCGGCGACGCGACAAGGTCGGGCCGCAGGATCGGCGCAAGCGTGTGCTCGAGGTCGACGCGGCTCACGTAGAGCCGGTCATCGCGAAACAGCGTGGCATTTCCCAGATGCAGCCAAAGCCCGTCGAGGTAGGCGTCGCGATCGTTGCTCGCGAGTTCGAGTTTGTGGCCGGCGCCGGCGAGCACGAGCTTGCGCTGCGGCTCGACCCACGCGCCCTTCAGCCCGAGCCACAGGGCGGCGTCGGTGGTGTTGACGTAGTCGACACCGCCCACGCGCAGCGCGGCGCGCGGCGCCGTCGTGGCGGAGGATTCCGTCGTGGCGCCGGGGCGCAAAGGCGCGACGCGCACGGCGCCCGGGGCCGGCGCTTCGCCGGCGGAAAGCAGAGTCGCGCCGCACAGCGCCAGCACGCTCCGGGCTAAACCCCGCTGCTTCCGGCCCGCCGTTGACATGGCGGCGCCGGTTCAGTCGCCGGAGTGCGGCGGGTTCGCGGCGGAATTGCCGTCGCGGCCGTGGTTGTGATTGCGGGTGTCCTCCGCGTCTTCGTCGATCTCGCCGTCACCCTCGCCGCGCACGTGGAACTTGGGCTTGCGCTTGTTCGGCGGCAGCGGCGTGAGCATCACGTGGATGTTGCGGCCGATCAATTTCGGGTCGGCATCCGGATGGCCCATGCTCGCGAGATCGGCGACGGCGCGCTTCATCACGCCGAAACCCAGCTCGGTGTGCGCCATCTCGCGGCCGCGAAACTTGAGGCGCATCTTCACCTTGTTGCCGTGGTCGAGAAATTCCTCCGCGTGGCGCAGCTTCGTCTCGTAGTCGTGCTGCTCGATGCGCGCGGTGAACTCGATCTCCTTGATCTTGCTCGCGGTCGACTTCACGTGCGAGGTCTTCTTCGATTCCTCGTAGACGTATTTGCCGAAGTCCATGATGCGGCAAACCGGCGGCGTGGCGTTGGGCGCGACCTCGACGAGATCGAGGCCGTTTTCCAGCGCGAGGTTGATGGCCTTCGCCGTGTCGATGATGCCGAGCTGCTTGCCCTCGGGCGAGATCAGCCGGACTTGCGGGACCTTGATGCGGTGGTTGCGGCGGATGGCCGCGAACGGGTCGACATTGCGACGCTGGTAAGAGCCGGAGCGGTTGCCGCCTCCGGCGGAAGGGAACGAATTGGCCATCAAATAGACTGGGCTGGTGTTGTGCGGTCGGGTGCGCTTTTCATGCGGAACGCCCGCGGGAGCAAGGGTTATTTGGCTAGGGAAAAATCCGAACGAAAACTAAGGTCCGCAACGCGAGCCGCCGCGCCGGTCCGCTCAGACGCTGAAGCTTTCTCCGCACGAGCAACTCGCCTTCGCGTTGGGATTGGAGAACTTGAAGCCGCCCGCGACCATCGCGCTCGAATAATCGAGATGCGTGCCCTTCAGGTAGAGCGCGCTTTTGCTGTCGACGAGCACGCGGATGCCGGCCGTCGCCACCAAAATGTCACCGCGCTTCGGCTCCGGCACGAATTTCATCTTGTAGCTCAGGCCGTTGCAGCCGCCACCGGTGATCGCGATCCGCAGAAACTCCCCCTGCCCTTCGCGCGCGATGAGCGCGGCGACTTTCGCGCCCGCGGCGGCGGTGAGCCGGACGAGGTTCTCGTTGCCGGCGCGCACGCCGTCGGGCAGCGGGTTCGCCGGCGCGGACGGCGGCGGAGCAATCGTGGTGGATTCGGACATCTGGAGCCGGGAAGTAACAAGCCTGCGACGCGAAGTGCAACTCCGCCGCGCGACTCGCCGGTTCAAAACCGTCCGCTCAACGCGGCATCCCTTGGGCGCGCCGCGCGATCAGCCGGCGCGCGATCGTCACGGCGTTCGCAAAACTCGTCGCGCGCGCCACGCCCTTGCCTGCGATGCCGAACGCCGTCCCGTGATCCGGGCTCGTGCGCACATGCGGCAGGCCGAGCGTGACGTTCACCGCTTCGTCGAAATCGATGAGCTTCAGCGGCGCGAGGCCCTGGTCGTGATACAACGCCACGACCACGTCGAACTCGCCGCGCACCGCGCGCGCGAATAGCGTGTCGGCCGGCTCGCAGCGCGACACCCCGGGAAACTCGCCGCGGATCTGGTCGAGCGCGGGATCGAGCAGATCCTTCTCCTCGTAGCCGAGCAGCCCGCCCTCGCCCGCGTGCGGATTCAACCCGCACACGCCGATCCGCGGCTGCGCGACACCGTCCGCGCGCGCCAGCTCCGCCGCCGCCGCGATGGTGCGATGCAGCAGGTGCGGCCCGAGCAGGCGCGAGACCTGATGAAACGGCACGTGCCACGTCGCCAGCGCGACGCGCAATTTCCCGCCGCAAAACGCCATCACCGGATCGCCGCCCCAGCGCGCCGCAAAAAATTCCGTCTGGCCCGGAAACGGATAACCGATCCGCGCCAGCCACTCCTTGCTGACGGGACCCGTGACGACGCCGGCAAACTCGCCGCTCTGCGCGCCCGCCGCCGCGCGCTCCATCGCCGCCCACGCCATCAGCGCGCCCTCGCCCGTCGGCTGGCCGGGCGTCGCGGCAAATTCCTCGAGCCCCACCGGAATTTTTTTCGCCGCGGTATCGAGCGTCGCGAGCCAGCGCACCGCGCCGATGACCGCGACCTCGCGCGCTTCGTCCGGATGCGCCGCGAGCCACGCGGCAATCACTTCCGGCCCGACGCCCGCCGGATCGCCGCAGGTGAGAGCGAGGGTTTGCGCGGACGAGTTTTTTTTCACGGGAAGAATCGCGGAGCTCGCGCATCGGAAGCGGAGAATTCTTCGCCCCCGTCGCATGCGCGCGGTGTTTCAGTCGCTTGGCTCCGGTTCGTTTTCGACCGCGCGGCGCGCGCGCGCGAAGCTGCGTTTGCCACCGGCGAAGAACTCGAGGAATTTCCGCGCCTCCGCGGTTTCGAAAGCATGCGTCGCGAGCCGCTGCGCGGCGACATCGCGGATGTTGCCCGGCGTGAAATACACGTCGCGAAACGCCGCCTTCAGCTCCGCGATCGCGACGCGCGGGAAACCGCGGCGCTTCAGGCCTACGACGTTGAAGCCGATCACTTCGTCGCGCTCCGCGACCATCGTGAAGTGCGGCACATCGCGCGTGATCGAGGCGTGCCCCGCGACCATCACGCTCTCGCCGATCCGGCAGAATTGGTGGATCGCCGCGCCGCCGCCGAGAAACGAATGGTCGCCGATCTGCACGTGCCCCGCGAGCAACGCGGCGTTGGCGAGGACCACGTTGCCGCCCACCTCGCAGTCGTGCGCCACGTGGCTGCTCGCCATCAGGAAACAGTTCTCGCCGAGCGTCGTGGATTTTCCCGCGTGGATCGAGCGGTTGATCGTCACGTGCTCGCGAATCACCGTGCCGGCGCCGATCCGCACGCCGGTCGCCAGCGCGCGGTCGAATTTCAAATACTGCGGATCGCCGCCGACGACGGCGAACGGATGCACGACCACGCGATCGCCGAGCACGCAATGCTGCGTGACGATCGCGTGCGCCATGATCTCGCAGTCGGCGCCGAGGATGGCGCCCGGCTCGACGAGCGCAGTCGGATGGATCGTGCCCATGCTCAGGCGCGCGGTGCGCCCTCGGCGCGGTCGTTCATCCGCTTCAGTTCCTGGAAGCAGCGATAGGCCCAGTATTGCGCGGCGTAACCGCAGCACAGGAGGAAGAAACCGAAGATTCCAGTCGTGATGTTCATTTTTGGCAAAGCCTAGATTTTCACGCGCCGCGGCGGCGCCTCGCGCGCGACCGGCAGGTCGAGCTGAGTATCTTTCAGCAAATCGTAATTTTTCAGGATGCGCATCACCTGGAGCGTGTCGCTCTTGCTGTAGTTCTGGTTGATTTCGATTTTGTCGAGCAGGTCGAGCAGCATCGCGCGAAACGAGATGATCGCGTCGACGCCGCGCGCCTTCAGCAGCTCGACGCTCTGCGTGCGAAACGGCTCCGCCGTCGGCAGGCTCGGCAGCACGAGGATTTTCGTCGGCGGATCCGCCGCCTCGGCGCCCGCGGCCGGCGGGAAAAGCCGCGCGACTTCCTTCACGACGTTCTCCTCGAGAAAACGAAAAATCTCCGGGCTGCTCTTCAACGTCGCCGGCGTGAACACGCCCGTGTGCCAGCCTTTCACCGCGACGATCGCCTGGTGCACATACGGCAGCTCGGTCGAGAACAGAAAAAAATCCGGCTTCCGCGCGCCGCGCTGCCACGCCGGGTTGAACACGATCAGGTCGATCTCCTCCTCGCCGACCTTCCGGCGCGCCTGCACCTGGTATTTGCGCGCCTGGCGGACGAGAAATCCGTTCTGCTCGAAATACTCGCGGACGATGCCTTCGTCGATCGCTGACATGGCCGCAGCCTACCGCGGAAACGCGGAGCAACGGAAGCGCGGAATTTCCGCCGTCGCCACGCTGCTGCGACTACGCCGCGCCCACTTCGCGGAAGCTCGCCTCGACGAGCGCCGGCGGCACGTCGGCCTGTGTCGCGGCCTCGCCGATTTTTCTCAGCACCACGAAACGCAGCCCGCCGGCGCGGACTTTTTTGTCGCGCGTCATCGCCGCGTGCAACGCGCCGAAGGCGAGCGGCGCGCGGAGCCGCACCGGCAGCTCGTGCGCTGCGATCGTGCGCTCGATGCGCGCGACCTCGTCCGCGCGCAGGGCGCCGAGTTTCTGCGAAAGCCGCGCGGCGGCGCAGAGCCCGATCGCGACCGCTTCGCCGTGCAGATATTCGCCGTAGCCCGCGGCGTTTTCGACCGCGTGGCCGAAGGTGTGCCCGAGATTGAGCAGCGCGCGGCCGCCTTCCTTCGCGAGCTCGCGCTCGTCGGCTTCGACGATTTTCGCCTTCAGCTCGCAGCAGCGGCGGACAACGGCGGCGAGTTCCGGGCTCGCGACCGTGAGCGGATTTTTTTCGAGCTGCGCGAAGAGCGCCGCGTCGCCGAGCAGGCCGTATTTGATCACTTCCGCCGCGCCGGCCGCGAACTCGCGCGCCGGGAGCGTGCCGAGCAGATGCGTCGAAACAAACACGCCGCGCGGCTGGTGAAACGCGCCCGCGAGATTTTTTCCGGCCATCAGATTGATTCCGGTTTTTCCGCCGACCGAGCTGTCGACCATCGCGAGCAGCGTCGTCGGCACCTGGAAAAAATCGATCCCGCGCAGCCACGTCGCCGCCGCGAATCCGCCGAGATCGCCGATCACGCCGCCGCCTACGGCGAACAGCGCGCCGCCGCGATCGATCTTCTGGTCCGCGAGAAAATCCAGCACGCGCTCGAGGCCCGCGAGTGATTTCGAATTTTCCCCCGGCGCGATCGCGAGCAGCGGCGCCTCGCCAAACATCGCGCGGCCCGCCGCCGCCTGCGCGAGCGCGACGTGCGCATCCGTGAGCACCGCGACTTTTCGTCCGGCGCCCACCAGCCGATCGACCTCGCGGCGCACCGCGGGCGTCACGTCGGCGCCGAAAAGAATCGGGTAGCTGCGCTCGCCCAGGTTGACGATGAGGGTTTCGGCCATGATTCGGTTAAACGTCGAAGCCACCGGCCCGTCGAGCCTACTTCTTGGCCGGCGCGCCACACCCGCGAACTTCGCGCTCGTTCCCGCGCGGCGGTTCGTTCTACGTTCGCACGCTGCTGTCATGAAAAAATCCCGCGCCGAATTTTTCCGCGTTCCCCAGATCGCCTACGAAGGCCCGAAGTCGAAGCGCGCGCTCGCGTTTCACCACTACAATCCGGAGGAGAAGATCGACGGCAAGACGATGGCCGAGCACCTGCGTTTCTCCGTCGCCTACTGGCACGCGTTTCGCGGCACGGGCTCGGATCCGTTCGGGCCGGGCACGATCCAGCGGCCGTGGGAACAGGGCGCCGACGCGCTCTCGATCGCGAAGACGCGGATGGAGGCGGCATTCGAGTTTTTCCGGAAAATCCGCGCGCCGTTCTGGTGCTTCCACGACCGCGACATCGCGCCCGAAGGCGCGACGCTCGCCGAATCGAATCGCAATCTCGACGCGCTCGTCGCGCACGCGAAAGCGCTGCAGCGTGCGACCGGCGTGAAGCTGCTCTGGGGCACGGCAAATCTGTTTTCCAATCCGCGCTACATGTGCGGCGCGGCGACGAATCCCGACGCGCACGTCTTCGCCTACGCCGCGGCGCAGGTGAAGAAGGCGCTCGAGGTCACGCAGGAGCTCGGCGGGCAGAACTACGTTTTCTGGGGCGGCCGCGAAGGCTACGAGACGCTGCTCAACACGAACCTCGCGCGTGAGCAGGACCACCTCGCGGCGTTTCTCCACATGGCCGTGGACTACGCGAAGAGCATCGGCTTCAAGGGCCAGTTCCTGATCGAGCCGAAGCCGAAGGAGCCGACGAAGCACCAATACGATTTCGATGTCGCGAGCGGCATCGCGTTTCTCCGCACCTACGGGCTGGAGAAATATTTCAAGTTCAACATCGAGACGAATCACGCGACGCTCGCGGGGCATTCGTTCCAGCACGAGATCGAGGTCGCCGCCGCCGCCGGCTTGCTCGGCTCGATCGACGCCAACACCGGCGACCTGCTGCTCGGCTGGGACACCGACCAGTTCAACACCGACGTGCGCGAGCTCACGCTCGCGATGATCTCGATCCTGCGCGCCGGCGGCCTCGGGCGCGGCGGCTTCAACTTCGACGCGAAACTCCGCCGCCCCTCGATCGATCCGGAGGATCTTTTCCACGCGCACATCGGCGGCATGGATGCCTACGCGCTCGCGTTCAAAGTCGCGCGCCGGATTCTCGCCGACGGCAGGCTGGAGCAATTCGTGGCCGAGCGCTACGCGAGCTACGACCGCGGCTTCGGCCGCGACATCGAGGCGGGCCGCACGAATTTCCGCGCGCTCGAGAAGCTCGTCCTCACGCAGCTCGGCGAACCGAAGCCGCGCTCCGGCAAACAGGAATACCTCGAGAACGTGTTGAGCCGCTATCTCCACGGTTGAATAAAACCGGGCAGTCCGCCAGACGGGTGCGAGACCCCATCACGCGCGCCGGCATTCGCCGGCACATCGGAATTTCCCCCGGGTCTAGCTCTGCCATGCCCCGTCCTCGCTTCGCCTTTTTCCCCATCCTGCTCCTCCTCGTCGCGCTTCCGCTCGGCGCGGCAGAGGCGCCGGTCGACGCGACAGACCAGGTGCGCGAACGCATCCTGCGGATGACGGAGTTCTTCGACACGATGCTCCCGGGCGTGCTGCAGGATCGCAACATCACACTGCACTTCACGCCGAAGTTCAGCGATTTTCGCGACAACGAATACGTCCGCTATCCCGTGGAGCTGCGTTACGGCCTCGGCTACAGCTGGGAGCTGATCGGCGGCCTCACGCCGTTCGGCCCGAATCCGTTCAACGCCGGCCGCGATCACCGCTGGGGCCCGGGCGAGCTCAAGCTCGGCGCGCGCTACGACTACGGGCGGCTGTTGAACTTTTTCGACGACACCACCGTCGGCCTCGAGACGCGCATCCCGCTCGGCAAACCGCCGGTGGAGCTCAACGACGGCTACACGCATGTGAAGCCGTTCGTCTCCGCCGCGCGCACGCTGCTCACGTGGCCGGATGTGACCTTCTACACGAACCTCAGCTACGATCGCAGCGTGGAGCTCTCCGAGCGCGCGCCGCCTCCGCCGGAGGTGAAACGGCGCAACATCATCGAGGCCGCGCCGGGTTTTCTTTTCCGCCCGTCCGAGCTCGGCTATTTCGCGGAGTATCGCCTGCAGCACATCGCCGACGACCAGGGCACTCATCTCGCGCACGAAATCCAGGTGGGCACGATCTGGGACGTGCCGCTCAGTCGCACCGCCAACTGGCACCTGCCCGGCAAGTGGCAGGTCGAGCTCGCGTATCGCATCCGGACGGAAGAAGGCTACGGTCGTGATCAGGGCATCGCCGCGCGCGTCAACTGGCGCACCACGCTGCGCGAAGTGATCACGAGCACCGCGAATTTCACCCGCTCGGCCGCCGCGCATTGAGCGCGCCGCGCACGTGCCGGCGCGTGCCGCCTATTTCGCCGGCGGCCGGATCGTCGGGCCCTCGATCCACCGCGCCGGGATCGTCGTCGTCGTCGCCCACTCGGGCACGCCGCACTCGTTGCGCTGCAGTTGCGCGATCAACAGCTCCACCGCGCGCGCGCCGAGCTGCCGCGGCTGCTGGTCGAGTCCGGCGCACGGACGTTTTTTGTAGAGCACGTTGAGGCTCACGAAACCGTGCGTCTCCGGCACCTTCGCGCCCGCCGCCTCCATCCAGTCGAGCAACTCGGTGAAGTGTCCCATCACCACATCCGGCCGGTGGCGCTTGAACCACGCCGTAAATTTTTCCGGCTCGCGCTCGCCCGACATGAGCACCGGGACCGGCTCCATGTCCGGCTCGCTTTCCTGGAACGAGCGATAGGCCGCGCTGAACCGCCGGTGCGTGCGCTCGTCGCGCTCGTTTTCCAGGCACAATCCCGGCCGGCGATAACCGCGCTCCTTCAGCATCCCGAGCAGCGCGATCATCGAGCGGTAGTGGTTGCAGCACACGCAGTGCAGCGACGGGCGCTCGATCACATAGTCGGTGTAGACGCCTGCGTAGCGCGTCCAGTCGAGCTGCGACCAGTCCGGCGCATACCACGAGGGCAGGATCAACACGCCGTGCATGCCGCGCGACTGCAGGATCGAATCGAGCCGCGACATCGTCATGCCGTTCAGCCCGACGACAAATTCCTCCAGTTTGAAACCGAGATCCACGGCGCGCTCGCGCCCGCCCGCCACGAGTTCGTGGTGAAAAATTCCGTGCGGATCGCGCCGCTGCGGCTCGATCACGTCGACCGCCGCCAGCACGCCGCGAAAGGTCGAGCCGCGCGAGCGCCGCAACTCCGACATCACCGCCGCCGCGAGCGGATTCCGCCGGTAACCCGCCTCGCGCGCGGCTTTCTTCACGCGGTCGACGGTCACCGGATCGACGCGGCCCTTGCCGCGCAACGCATCGGAAACAGTCGTGTGCGAAAGCCCGAGGGCGCGGGCCAATGAACGAACAGTCGGGGCGGACGATTTCACGCCTGACTGTAAAGCCCGATGAGCATGCACCTTGGCAAGCTCGTAATTTTTTTGGCGCGCACCGCGGTGCAGCCGCGAGCGCTCCGGCGCGCGGTGAGCGACGCAGCGCGCGGGCTCGGCCAACGAATGCGCTGCATTGACAATCCGCGCGACGCAGCGCCCATCCGTTTTTCCCCGCAAAAAAATCTTATCGGCGCAGCGCCGGATTTATTTTTGCCGCTACTTTTCTCCGCGGTCCTGCAGCCGTCGCTCGCCGCGCGCCGCGAAACGGCGCAGTGTCACGCCATGCCGACGTGGAACAGCGACCAATACCTGAAGTTCGCCGCGGAGCGCACGCAACCCGCCGTCGACCTTGCCGCGCGGATCGCGCTCGCCTCTCCGGCACGCGTCGTCGATCTCGGCTGCGGCCCGGGCAACAGCACCGCCGTCCTCGCCCACCGCTGGCCGCAAGCCGCGCTCACCGGCCTCGACAACTCCGCCGCGATGCTCGCCACGGCCCGGAAGGAAATGGCTTCCGTCGCGTGGATCGAATCCGACATCGCCGCGTGGTCGGCCGCGCCCCACGACGCCGCGAACCGCTTCGATCTCATTTTTTCCAACGCCGCGCTGCAATGGGTGCCCGGCCACGCGCGCGTGCTGCCGGCGCTCTTCGCGCGCGTGGCGGCTGGCGGCGCGCTCGCCTTTCAAGTGCCCGCCAACTTCGACGCGCCGCCGCACCGCCTGATGCGCGAGCTCGCCACGTCGGCGCCCTGGCGGTCGCACTTCCCGACGCTGCCGCGCGAATGGCACGCGCACGCCGCGGAGTTTTACTACGACACGCTCGCGCCGCTCGCATCGCGCCTCGACCTCTGGTGCACCGACTACGTGCACGTGCTCGAGGGCGTCGACGGCATCGTCGAGTGGTATCGCGGCACGGGCCTGCGGCCCTGGCTCGACGCATTGCCCGACGAACCGACGCGCACGCGTTTCCTCGCGGCCTATCGCGCGCGGCTCGTGCCGTATTTCCCGACGCGCGTCGACGGCCGCGTGCTGTTTCCGTTCCGCCGGCTCTTCGTCGTCGCCTACCGCTGAGCGCGCGCCGCGCGGCGGCCGCGTTGTCGGGTTGAAGTTTTTCGCGAACTCCGCCTCGCTCGCCGCATGCCGATTCGCGCCTGGTTTCCGACGTTCGTCTACTGCGAGCCGCTGCAAAAATCGGGCCTCGCGCGGCTGAACGCCGACCTCGCCGACGAGTGCCGCCGGCTCCGCGCGTTCGACGCCGCGGGCCGCCGCTGGTCGGCGAAAAATTATCCCGGCGGCTACACGAGCTACGCGTCGATGAACGAGCTGCACCGCTTTTCGAGCACATTCGCGAGTCTCGCGCAAAAGCTCGAGCGGCACGTCCGCGTCCTCTCGCGCGCGCTCGATTTCGATCTGCGCGGCCGCACCATCACGCTCACCGATCTGTGGGTGAATATCATGCCGCCGGCCGCGGCGCACTCGCTCCACCTGCATCCGCTCTCGTTCGTCAGCGGCACGTATTACGTCGTCACGCCGCGCGGCTGCCCGGGCCTGAAATTCGAGGACCCGCGGCTCGACCGCTTCATGGCCGCGCCGCCGCGACTCGCCGCCGCTCGCCGCGAAAACAAGACGCACGTCACCTATCCCGCCGAAGCCGGCAACGTGATCCTCTTCGAAAGCTGGCTGCGCCATGAAGTCGCGGCCAACCGCGTCGACACCGAGCGGATCAGCATCAGTTTCAATTTCAACTGGAGCTGAGCGCTTCGCTCGTCGGGATTTGCCGACTGATTCCACGCGGTCGTCGGCATTCGCGCCGCCGGTCGCGCCGCAAAACAGATTCTCACGCTTCAGGTCAAAGTCTCCGACGCCGCACCTGCATCACGCCGCCGCGTCCTCCACGCCATGACGCCGCCGTCCGCTCCGTCCGCATCCGCCGAAAAAACCGAGCGGCTCTTCGTCGCGGTTCCGCTGCCGGGCGCCGTGCGCGACACGCTCGCGGCCGCAGCGCAACCGCTGCCCGGCATCGCGTGGACGAAGCCCGAGCAACTGCACCTCACGCTGCGATTTCTCGGCGACGTGCCGATTGTGCAACTCGAAGCCGTGGCCGCGCGGCTCGCGGCGATCCGCGTCGAGCCTTTCGTTTTGCCGCTCGAAGGACTCGGCACGTTTCCGCCGAACGCTCCGCCACGCGTCCTCTGGATCGGCGTCGGCTCCGGGCATCCGCGGCTCTTCCAGTTGCGTCAACGGCTCGACGACGCGCTGCTCGCCGCCGGGCTGCCGCTCGACGTGCGCACGTTTCACCCGCATGTGACGCTCGCGCGCTGCACCGAAGCCGCCGCGCCCGCCATCGCCGGCTGGCTCCGCGCCCAGCGCGATTTTGTCGCACCGCCGTTCCGCGTCGAGAGCTTCGCGCTCTACGCGAGCGAGCTGCGCGCCGGCGGGGCGCTCCATACGTTGCGCCGGAGTTTTCCGCTCGCAGGTTGAACGCGGAAACAAAAAACCCGCCGCGGACGAACCGGGCGGGTTGAAAAATGCGGGAAGCTCGCGTCGCTCAGCGACGGTGCCCGTAGTAATGCGGGTAGTAACGCGGGCCGGAGTAATAGCCGAAGCCGATGCTCACGACCGGTTGCGGCGCCACATATACGACGCGCGGCGCGGGCTCGTAGTAGACGACGTTGGGCTGCTGCTGCACGTAGACGACTTGCGGCTGCGGTTGCTGCACGACCATCGGCGCATTCTGCACCATGGGCGCGCTCTGGACCACGGGAGCGCTTTGCACGACGGGCGCCGGCTGGCTGTAGACCACCGCCGGCTGAGCCGCCTGATAGACCGGCTGCGGCTGCGCGTCGACCGCGGCGCCGATCAACGCGCCGGCGATGCCGCCAATCACCGCTCCCTGACCCCAGCGGTCGTGATTGTGACCGCCGATGACGGCGCCGGTGATCGCGCCGAGAACCGCGCCGCCCGTGGCGGCCGGCTGATACACTTGCGCCTGCGTCGCGGTGGCACCGGCCAGCGCGAGCGAAAGGGTTGCGAGAAGAGTTTTCATTGCGTGGATGGGACGGAGGCTGCGACCGCGATATTCAGTCAAATATCCGCCTTTCGAAAAAATTATTTCCCGATGATCGCGCGACTTGCGACAGAGGCTCCGTCGCGCGTTTCGCACGGCGTGTCGCCCGGCGTTCGCCATTCGTCGCAGCACACTCGCCAGACCGGGCAAACCGGTTCAGCCTCTCGCGCATGAAGCAGATCGAGGTCAGCGACGACGTCTACGCCGCGCTTCAGCAGCTCGCGACGGGCTTTCACCGCACGCCGGACGAAGTGCTCGCCACATTGCTTCACGTGCCCGCGGCGTCGCCGGAAGCCGTCGATCCGCTGGCGGCATTCATCGTCAGCGCGGAGTTTCGAGCCAAGTCCACCGACGCGGAAAAATACCTCGCGCTGCTCGCGTGGATCGCGATTCGCCATCCCGGGGAATTCGGCGAGTTCATCCACGCGCAATCGCGCGGCCGCCGTTTCCTCAGCTCGAGCCGCGAAGACATCCTCGAGACCTGCCGCCACAATCAGGCGCGACAAATCGACGGCACCCACTACTGGGCGATCATGAATCTCGACACCGCGACGAAGCGCCGCTTCCTCGCGCGCGTGCTCGACTTCATCGGCTACCGCGACGTCGTCATCGAGTTCGCCTGCCGCGCGCTGGGCGGTCGCAGCGGCCTGCGCGGCGCCCGCAGCCCCGCCCTCGTCGCTTGATTTTTGCGACGGCGCAGGAATCGGCCGGTTGTTGCCACGGTGCAACTGCGTGCCGGGATGCTGCCGGATGGGAACCCCGGGCGCTGCGCGCACACGAAGCGTTCGTCATGAGCATCTCGCCCCACTCGCTGGAAAAAGACCACTCGTCGTCCGCCACGCCCAGGGACTCGGCCGCGCCGCGGAAATACCGCGTGCTGCTGGTCGACGATCATCCGATCACCCGCCAAGGCGTGCGCGCCTTGCTGGAAGAGCAGCCCAACCTCGCGGTCTGCGGCGAAGCCGGCGATGCCGACGCCGCGCTGCAATGCCTCGCCGCGGGCAGCCCGGATGTCGTCGTCATGGATATTTCGCTGCGCGCCGACAGCGGGCTCGACCTCGCGCGCAAATTCAAAACGTCCGCGCCGCACGTGCCGATCCTCGTGATGTCGATGCACGACGAGATCACCTATGCGGAGCGTGCGCTGCGCGCCGGCGCGAGCGGCTACCTGATGAAGCAGGAGGCCGGCGACAAAGTCGTCGCGGCCCTGCAACAGCTCCTGCGCGGCGACGTATTTCTCACGCCGCGCGTGCGCCAGCGGATCGCGTCGCGCTTGATCCCGCGCCGCCGGCAGGAGGCGCCATTTCCGATCGACACGTTGAGCGACCGCGAGCGCGAGGTCTTCGAGCTGATCGGCGACGGCTACAGCACGCGGCAGATCGGCGAAAAGCTCCGGCTCAGCAGCAAGACGATCGATTCCTACCGCGAGCACCTGAAGCTGAAGCTCGGCATCGAATCCGGCACCGAACTCGTGCGCCACGCGATCGACTGGGGCCGGACGAAGGGCGAGTTTTAGCGCGGTTTAAATCGAAGTGCAGCCGCGACGACGAGGTAGGTCGAGGTTATCCCCGACTTGTCGGGCGTGAAGCCCGACCTGCAAAACTGGCGATGGAATTTTTGAAACCGCGGTAGCGCGACGATCCCGTCGCCGAACCGGTCGCCCGCCAGAAGGCCGCGGCGGCGTTGCCGCGGCTTCAAAAAACGCGGACCGCCGCCGAGCGAGACCGCCCGTCAGCGGTCGGAATCGGCGAGGCCGGCGGCGCCGCGGCACAGATTCTTCGCTTCGTTCAGAGTCCGGCAATCGCCCTTGAGCAGGATCTTCCCCTCGAGGGCGGACCACCGGATCGAAAGTCCGCTTTCCGTCACGGTGGCGTGGCGTTCGCACCAGAATATCCGCTCGCCGAGCGCCGCCCGATGCCGGTGCGGCGCCACGATTTTGAAAAGCATCGCGGCCTTTCGCACATTCTTCGAGGGCGGCCCTCCGACGGCGCCGCTTTCGGCCGGCTCGGATCGGCGCGCGGGATCGCTGCTCATCGGACGCCGGCGAAGGCCGTCATCGCAGCCGTGGTCGCGGTGGGCTGGTTGAGGCGCAGCCAATAACGCTTCACCAGGTCCACGATCTCCTCCAGGCCCGCGGGGTTGGACGGTTTCACGAGATAGGAATTCGCCCGGAGCGTGCACGCTCGCTGAATGTCGGAGCGCTGCTGCGACGAGCTCAGCATGATGACGACCATCGTGTCCAGGGCCGGCTGATCGCGGATCCATTTCAGCACGTCCATGCCCATGATCAGCGGCAGCTTCAGATCGAGCAGCACGACGGCCGGCAGCGGAAAGCGCGCACGATCCGCAAAGTCGCCCTTGCCGCTGAGGTAGTCGATCGCTTCCTGGCCATCCTCGGCGACCTGAAACGCATTCGCGAGGCCGGCCTTCTCGAGCGCCATCTGCATGAACACGACATCGTTTTCCTCATCCTCGACCAGCAGGATGGTTTGGGTGGTGAGTGCATCCATAAAATTCATCCTTTGCGCAGCCGCAGCCAGAACTTGCTGCCCTGCCCCAGTTGCGATTCCAGCCCGATGGCGCCGTTCATCCGCTCCACCGCCTTGCGCGCGATGGCGAGCCCGATGCCCGTGCCTTCGTAGTCTTTTGCGCGGCCGATGCGGGTGAAAATCGTCCAGATGCGCTCGTGATCGCGCGGGTCGATGCCGATGCCCTGGTCTTCGATCCACAGCCGCACGTCGCCCTCGATCTCTTCGGCGCGGATTGTGACCTGCGCCTTCGCGCCGGGCGCGACAAACTTCACCGCGTTCGTGAGCAGGTTGGAGACGACCTGCGTGAGGCTCGCCTCGTTCGCGAGCACCGTGGGCAACGTGCCTTCGATGGCGACCTCGGCGCCATTCGCCTGGAGCTGGGGATACGTCGCGACGACGCGCCGGACCAGTTCGTCGAGACTGACGGGCTGCAGGACGATATCCGACCGCAGCAGCCGCGAATACGTCAGCACGTCCTCGATCAACGCATCGAGCCGCGCCGCGGAGGTGTTGATCCGGCGCAAATGGTCGATGGAGCGCGCATCGAGCGTCGCTTCGTGATTTTTCAGCAGGAGCTGCGCGAAGCCCTGCATCGCGCGGAGCGGCGCGCGCATGTCGTGCGAGACACTGTAGGAAAACGCCTCCAGCTCGCCGATGGTCTCGCGCAGCTCGCCGGTGCGCGCCTGCACCTGCTCCTCGAGCGCACCCGCATGGGCGGCGAGGACGTAGTGCGCGCGCTTCTGCGCGTCGATGTCGACGCAGATGCCGATGCGTTTGCGCAGCCGGCCGTCCTCGTCGCGGATGGGCACCGAGCGCTTGAGAAACCAGTGGTAGGCGCCGCTCCGCGCCTCGCGAAAACGCGCTTCCAACTGGTAGCCCTCGTCCACCGCGCAGGCCGCCGCGGAAATCTTTTCCGCCCGCTCGCGATCGTCCGGATGGACGTTTTTCGTCCAGGCATCCTGGTGCGTCATCGCGTGGTGGAAGGTCAGCCCGGAGTATTCGAGCCAGTGCCGGTTGATGAAATCGACCCGCCCGTCGCTCAGGCTGGTCCACACGCCGACCGGGAGGTTCTGCGTCAGCTCGCGAAAATACGATTCGCTGGCCTCGAGCGCGGACCGGAGTTTTTTCTGGTCGGTGACATCGGTGAAAAGGATCGCGACCTTCCGGCTGTCGCGCGGGCCGACCGGGAAACAGAAAACTTCAAACCAGCGGTTCAGCGCCGGCGACTCGTTGATCTGCCGGATGGGCTGGCCGGTCTCGGCCACGCGCCCGTAGATCTCCATCCAGTGATTCTCGATCGTCGGCACGACCTCGCGAATCCGTTTTCCGAGCACTTCGCGCAGCCCCGACTGCGTCTCGAAGCTCGGGTTCACCTCCTCGAACCGGTAGTCGGCGGGCTTTCCCTTCTCGTCGAAGAGGACTTCGACGATGCAGAAGCCTTCGTCGATGGAATCGAACAGCGAGCGATAGCGCAGCTCGCTCGCCCGCAGGTCGTCGCTCATCCGCTTGCGGTCCGTGATGTCGCGCACGTTGCACTGGATGACCGCGCGCCCGTCCTCGTCGTAGAGATTCGCGACCACTTCGACTTCGTGCGGCGTCCCGTCCTTCGCTTTCAGCGGCAGATGCTCGTAACGGATTTCCTGCTTCTCGCGCAGATCCAGAAACGCCTGCTGCGCCGCGCGCTCGTCGCGGAACAGCCCGATCTCGAAGAGCTCCTTGCCGAGGAATTCGTCGCGGCGGTAGCCGAGCAGCTGCACCATGAACGGATTCACCTCCGTGATCCGGCGCGTCGCGGGATCGATGATGATCACGCCGTCCTTGGCCGCCTCGAACAGCCGGCGATAGCGCACTTCCGAGGCGCGGAGCGCGGCGCTCGAGCGGCGGCGCTCGGTGACATCCTCGATCGAGAGCAGAATCCGCAGCGGGGCGCCCTGCTCGCTCTCGAGCCGGCGGCCGTTCAGCAACATCGTGCGGGCGCCGATGCCGCCAAACTGGTGCGTGACCTCGAGGTCGTTGAAAAAATGATTTCGCGGCAGCACGTCCGCCAGCAGCGTGCGCAGCGCCGGGATGTTCCACGCGCCGTCGGCCAGCTCGTAGAGCCTCCGGTTTTCCGTCTGCGCCGGCGTCAGCTCGAAGGTGCGATAAAACGCATCGTTGGCCGTGTTGACGGTGAGATCGGGCCGGAGGATGACGATCGGATCGCGCGCGGTGCGCAGCGTCGCCTCCGCGTAGTTGCGCTCCTGCGTGATCGCCTGCTCGCTGCGTTTGAGCGCGTCGATGTCGAGCAGGACGAGCACCGCGCCGTCGATCTTGTTGTCGACGGTGAGATACGGCCGCGCGCGGAGCAGATGCCAGTGGCCGTCCTTGTCGCGCACCTCGGATTCGCGGGCGGCGAGCAGGTCGATGACCTTGCGGACGAAGCCCTCGAGATCGTCGAGCTCGAGGTTGTGCTTGATGCCGCCGATCGGCCGGCCGATGTCGGTGGCGAGCAGGTTGAACAATTTCTCCGCCAGCGGCGTGAAGCGCCGGATCGAGAGGTCGCGGCCGAGCACGACGATCGGCGTGCTGATGCTGACGTGAAAATTGTTCAGGTCGCTGTTGAGTCGGCTGAGCTCGCCATTCCGATACGCCATCTCCTCGTTGACCGTGATCAACTCCTCGTTGCCCGACTCCAGCTCCTCCTTCGAGGTTTCGAGCTCTTCGTTGATGCTCTGCAGCTCCTCGTTGGTCGACTGCACTTCCTCGTTGGAGGCCTGCAACTCGTCGTTGGCGGTGTCGTGCTGCTGCTGCAGCGACTGGAGATAGTCGCGCGTCTCGCGCAGCTCGCGCTCGAGGGCGACGTTGCGGCGGCGGAGTTCGCGGTCGCCGCGTGGCTCCGGCGGTTCCGGCGCCGCCGCACGCACGGGCAGGCTGGTGCCCGGCGTCTCGAACAGGACCAGGAAAAACCGCTCGCGCAGATTCCGCAGCGGGATGACGCGCAGATCGACCGTGGCGGCCGGCCCGGGCCCGAGGTGAATTTTCTCGCGGCGCACCGGCTCCTTGAGTTTTCGCGCCTGGTTGAGGGCGGCGCGCAGCGGCAGCATGAGGCCTTCGCGCGCCATCTTCAGGAGCTGGAAGCTCGCCTTGCCCGCGGGCGATGCGAGATACGCCTCGGTGGCGCCGTGAAACTGGAGCACGTTGAGCGCGGCGTCGACGAGCACGCCCGGCGGCGCGAACAGGTTCACCATGATCCGGTCCGCCTCCTGTTGCGCATGCAGCTCGGTGCGCACCGTCTCGTCCACCGTCGGCAGCCGCGGTCCGCGCCCGGTCGGCGCGGCGCGGCGGCGGTCGCGGAAAGGAATGGAAAACGCGGGAGTCGTCGTGGACTTCCGGGCGAACACCTTCTGTTTCTTGTCGAGCGGCTCGAACAAATCGCCGAATGCGCCGATCGATTCCGAAGTGCCGAGGAAGAGAAAACCCTCGGGCTTGAGCGCGTAGTGCAGCATCGGCAGAATCCGTTTCTGCGCGGCCGACTCGAGGTAGATCAGGACGTTGCGGCACGTGACGAGATCCATCCGCGAGAACGGCGGATCGCCGAGCAGGTCCTGGCGGGCGAAGATGCACACCTCGCGCAGCGCCTTGATGACACGGTAGCCGCCGTCCTCCTCGACGAAAAATCTTCTCAGCCGCTCGGCGGAAATCTCCTGCGCCAGGCTCTTCGGGTAAAGTCCGTGGCGCGCCTTGCTCAGCAGCGCTTCGTTGAGGTCGGTGCCGAAGATTTGAAGTTTCGGCGCGCGATCGCCGAGCTCGGCCGTGGCCTCCATGAACGCCATGCCGAGCGAATACGCTTCCTGTCCGCTCGAGCAGCCGATCGACCACAGCCGGATCGGCCCGGAGCGTTTCTCGGCGACCAGTTTCGGGTAGATGATGTTTTTGAGCGCGTCGAACGCCGCCTCGTCGCGAAAGAAACTCGTCACGCTGATCAGCAGGTCCGCGTAGAGCGCCTTGAACTCCTTCGCGTCCGTCGCGACGAACCGCGCGTAGTCGTCGAGCGAGTTTTTCCGGCTCAGCACCATCCGGCGCGTGATCCGCCGGTGGATCGTGTTGGTCTTGTAGAGCGTGAAATCGACGCCGGACTGCTCGCGCGCGAGCCCCATGATTTTCGCGAAGCCGTGCAGCGGCGCCGCACTCCGGCCGCGCGGGCGACTGCGCCCGGTTTCCGGCGCCGCGAGGGGTGACGGCGCGATGGCGGCCGTGGGCGCGAGGTCGTCGGCCAGCGGCGGCAGGTCGCCGCGGAGATAAGGATGAGTGGCGATCCGGGCGAGCTCGCGCGCGACGCCGGCGGGCGCCATGACATGATCGACGCAGCCCGAGGCGATCGCGCTCCGCGGCATGGAATCGTAGCGGGCGGTCTTGTCCTGCGCAAACGTGATGCCGCCGGCCGCCTTGATCGCCTCGAGGCCGAGCGTGCCGTCGGTGGCGTTGCCCGAGAAGACCACGCCGATCGCGCCTTCGTGCTGCTCCTGCGCGAGCGATTTGAAAAAAAGATCGATCGCCAGGTGCGGCATGCGCGACGTCTCGCGGGGCTTGAGATCGAGCCGCCCGCGCGCCAACCGCAGCGTCGAGTTGGGCGGGATCACGTAGATTTCATTCGGCGCGACCAGCATCCCCTGCTTCACCTCGCGGACCGGCATCGCCGTGGCCCGGCTCAGGATGTGCGGCAACGCGCTCTCGTGCTCGGGGTCGAGGTGCTGCACAAAAATGAACGCCATGCCGGTGTCGACCGGCAGGTGCTGCAGCAACTGCGTGAACGCCTCCAGCCCGCCCGCCGAACCGCCGACGCCGACAATCGGGAAACCGGTTTTCGAAGCCGCGGCCGCGGCAGTGGCCCGGCTTTGCCCTGACGCCTTTCTGGCCCGGCGGTCGCGGTTGAGTTTCACGCTGCTCGGATTCTATCCGCCGCGTGCGGCAGTAGCGAGAGTCGATCGGCGCAATCCCATGGGGCGATGTCCGATCCTGCCATGGGAAGATTGCGCGCCGGTGGACCCCATGGCCGGCCGCCGCGCCGGCGCGTAAGCTCAGGGCATGGCACTTTCGATCTCCCCACCCCGCGCGCCTTCCCCACTCGCGCTGCGCGCCGTATCAGCCGAGCCACGTCGATCCGAGCCGGCGACGGCCCGCGAAAGTTCGCCGGAAGGCCTGGCGCGCCGCCACGCTTCCCGTGCCGAAGCCGTCGTCGACGGCGCGCTCGTCCAGCGCTTCAATGCCGGCGACGAAACCGCGTTCACGGAAATCGTCGCCCGCCATCGCGAACGGATTCTCGCGCTGGCCGAACGGTTTTTGCGCAACCACGCCGACGCGGAGGAAATCGCGCAGGACACTTTCATCCGCGCGCACCGCGGGCTCGCGCGGTTTCGCGGCGATGCGTCCCTCGCGACGTGGCTGCATCGCATCGCCTTCAATCTCGCGCGCAATCGCTACTGGTATTTTTATCGCCGCCGGCGGCATCTGACGTGCTCCCTCGACGCGCCTCTCGGCGCCGACACGACCGCCACCTTCGGCGACGTCGTCGCCACGACCGAGGCGGATCCCGCCCGGCAGGCGACCGTGGACGAGTTCTCGGTGCTGGTGACGACCTGCATGGAAAAACTCTGCGCCGGTCACCGCGAGATTCTCACGCAGCGCAATCTCTTCCACCGCTCGTATGACCAGATCGCGCACGCGCTCGGCACCAACGACGGCACGGTGAAAAGCCGCATCGCGCGCGCACGCGGGAAACTGCGCAGGCTGATGCTCGCCGCGTGCCCGGAGTTTTCCGCCGATGCGGCGGCGGCCGAATGGTTCGAGTCGGCGTGCCACCCGGCCCGGGCGGCGTGACGCTCCTTCCCTCCATCGCGATTTCGGCCGCGGACGCACAGCGGCGCGCCATCGCGCTCGGCGCCGCCATCGTGCTGCGCGATTGCTCCTTTCGCGCACGATCGTCGTCTCACGAACGGCTCGCGTGCCGCACCCTCATGCGCGAGGCCGC
>DASZYB010000069.1:0-53737 GCA_035545575.1 Opitutaceae bacterium
CTGACTCCCGCTCACTGGCAACCAGCGTAGCGATCCTCATCGGACCCTCAACGTCACCAGCGGGTCCTTGTGGGTTACGATCCATGACCCTGCACGTCACCATGTGGATCTGGTCAATAGGGTCGCCCGCCGGACACATACGAATGAACAAACCGAAGCCGGGAACGAAACCGGAATTCTAGCCGCGTCGGGGAATTCAGAAAGCTCGGTTCGCCGCCAGCACCTCAAGACCGCTGCGAACTCGGTTTCTCACCCAATAGGCATCTGCTTCTTTCCAGCCCCGATCTTCGATCAGGTATGCTCCGAGACGATCCGGCGAGACGTAGGCACGAAAGCGGTGCAGCGCGCAAATGAACAGATCGAGATTGCGGATGTCCGATCCGTGATAGGTGAGTGGATAGCCATGGAGGTAGGCGGTGAAGAATTCACGGCACCGCGTGCCCGGAATGATCGTTTCCAGTCCAACGTTGGCTGGTGTTGCGTTTACCAGCCATCCTGAGCGATCAAAACTGCGCGCGGCTTTCAGCGCCGCAACAAACAGAACCGCGGCTGAGTTGTATTCCTCAAGAGTTATCTGCCCGCTCTGCTGCGGAAAAATATTGGGTGAGTGAAACCGAATCCGTTTCCCACCACCATTCAAAGTCAGGGCGACGACGAGCGGCGGCAGATTGGTGTCCCCGTTGTAGGCAACCAGATAGGACGGCCTTCCGGCACCCGTGGTGTAGTTCTTTGAGCCTTTGATGTCCAACCACCAATGTGGCATTTCCCGACACAATCTCTGAAGGGTCGCGTCGAACTCAGCACGCTTGCTAGATGATCCGGTGATAACGATCTTTCGATGTATCTTCATTTCATATCAGGCATGCGGCAGTTAGACCGGTGACACAAAATGAGGAGAGAGCAAAAGGGACGTCGCCGGTTAAGAGAATAATCAAACGCGATTCGCCCACATCTGTTGAATTAATTCACGAAGCACCGGCACGCCGCAAAATTCGCAATCAGGATTTCTAGGCAGGGTGCGACGGTTTCGCGCCATGAAGTTGTTCCACGGACTAATGCGCCAGTAGTTCGGCAAGCCCGAGTGGCCTCGATGTGTCCGGCGGAAGAATTCCAGAGCCAGCAGCACTCCGGCCAAGGCCGAGACGAATGCGAAGGGCGTGAGCACGTCACGTCCTTCTGCCGTAAACAGTTTTTCGCTCGAACAAAGCGCCTTGAAGAGCGTGTCGTAAGGTGCGCCGACTACGGATTCACGCTCAAGGTCCGGATACTTCGCGAGAATCTTTGTCGCTGCCGCTTGGGAAATCTTTATTTCACTAACGTCCTCAATAGACACCCCCAATGACTCTGCCACGTGCCGCTCGTGCGCGTGTTCGTCGGGATTAGACGGATAAACGCACCCCAAGCATGCAGCATCAGCTGGCTGGCGGTGGTAGTGAAACACGATCTCTGCCGCTCCGGTCGTGGAAGCATCGAATACCTCGCCGGGCATTTCGTTCTGGAGGTGACGACGAGCCCTGGGGCTGTCTACGGCTACCACCAGTCGCTTTAGCCAAGGACCTTCTTTACGCTCAGCCAACTGCTGAAGTCGAACTGTGCGGGGAACGTAGACCACTCGCGAGCCCGTGCGGGCGGCCGCAGCCGCAAGCACCTCCGCTTTTTTTAGACCAACATCCGATTGGCTGAACAATGCACATCGCTGCAAGTTTCCTTCGCTTACGTTGTCGTCATCAACCACGTAAAGCTTCCCGTGAATGGGAAGTTGAGCGAGCCCCAGGACAAATCCATTGCCGATCGCACCGGCTCCAGCCAGATGGGCTTCGGAGAAGTCGCATTCCTTATCGAGGAGCGGCGCATCTTCACCGAGAAGCTCGCACATATCGACGACGTAAGTCTCAGGTGTCGGATACGGCAAACGCTCGCCGATCAATGTATCGATAGCGGCCGCACAAGCATAACACGCGGCAATGAGCCGCGCGATTGGGTGCAGATTGCTAGCGTCGGACGATAAGCGTGATTTAGTAATCGTCGCCCGTCCACTGGCGACAGAAAGCCAAATTTTCGGTGACTCGTAGCGGGGCTCGATTGCGCCAACTACCAGCTCCACCGCGACGTTTCGCATTTGGGCGTCATTTAACCGGACGTCTGATAGCGTGCGGGAGAGGAGGGCGGCAGTATGTGTGGCGATGTCTTTTGCGACTCTGTCGTCATCTGCAAAAGTGACCGCGACCGAAGCTTCGAGTAGCGCCGCTGCTTCATCTTCGCGGATGCCCATCATTTCGGCCAGCGAGCGGCTGTTCTCTTTTTTCGCAGAAGAGTTCATCGGATCGTGAGGTGGTTTTCCAGCTTCTCGGATTCGATCGCAGTCCATCGGTCGTCGGAGGTAAGAACGAACGCCGCCATATCTACGACGAACGAGTCAGTGACCGTATGCCGTGCGAAATAGGGGACAACTAAGGAGAGTGCACCTTCGTGCCTGACTATCGCCCAGTGGTCATCGGCGGCGGAATGGAAGGCCTCCATCGGATGGCTGTGAACCTGCGCGGCGATCATCTGGCGCGACTTTCGCAGTTCCGCGAACATCGCGGCCATCGCCTCTTCGGAGAACTCAAAAAAAGCGCGCCCGGCGCGGTGCGGTGGGCACCACACTCTTTCGACAACAATGCCGTCCTCTCTGCGACGCCCCAGCCATAGCACCACACATTCGGAGCGACGCTTTCCAGCAGCTTTGAGATACACCAACGTCTCCGAGATTTGGGCCTGTGATACGATTACGAGATTCATTTGGGAGCGCGAAGCCAGCCATTCCATATCTGACCGAGCAGGTCGGTCAGCCCGCGATTGGCTTGGCGACGATAGTTTTCCCAGTGGTCGTTAATGTGGCTCCCATGTGTGTGATATTCCAATGTCCCAATCATACACACGAACGGGCGCCCGGTGTTTCCGTGCGCGTTAGGATTGAAGATCCCTTGGGCAGGGGTCTGATTGACTTGAAGGAACTCCCCGTTCGGCGCGAGGAGTTCGATCGACGGTGGGAGTTCATCCCATTCCTTCGCCACCAGTCGGACCCGGAGGGGCTTGCGCCCCTCTTCGACGAACGTGACGTCAACGACTGGAAACTCGATCCTGTGCACCGTCCATCCACGCAATTGTGCGAATCGAGGAATAACCGAAACGTCCCGATCGAAGAGCGCCTGCGAAGCAAGTGCGTTCATTGCCCCCCGCCGCCACCTTCGCGACGGCCGTAGTCGATCTCAACCTTGCACTCGAGGCCGTTGGCCGCGTAGCTCTTTTCGACATCGAGCTCGCGCGTTCCAACGCGAGCGATCCAGCCGGTAACGTCCGTAATCTTGAGGGCCTTCGCGGCCTTTGCGAGCTGCACCTTTACCGGTTGGTCGATCGGAAGTCGCTCCACACCCTCCGCAGGATAGAATCCCGCCGTTGTCGCGATAACGACATCGATGTGCTTAGGGCGACTACCGCGGGTCAGAAACGTCGGACCGTCGACATAGTGAACCAGTGCACCAGCGGGGATCACGGGATCGTTCGGAGACTCAAAATCGCGGCAAAGAACCGTCGAGGGATCGAGGCCGAAGAGCGAAAGCACCGCTTCGCGCGGCAACTGATCGACAACGATAAGCTCGAACTTGTCGTCGACGGACAGCGCCTTTTTGGCCGGCGAGTTGCAGGGCGAGGGCGAGCCGACATCGCACCGCGGCACGATTCGGAAAACGTTGCCGTCAGCCAAGTCAATGGTTGCGCCGTCATCGAGGACTTCGTCGTCAGGCGACTGATGATCGCGGACAATCACATAATCACCCGGAACGGAAGCCAGCAGGCGAATCAGAGACACCGGCGACTTCTGGCGCGGAAGTGGAATGATACGGTCATTGAAAACACCGATCCAGCGAGGTTCGGCGGAGTTGGTAGTGCTATTTGTGTTCATGGTTTGTGTATCCATTAGCCATGAAACATGGAAAAGATGGCCATCAAGTCAACATTTTTCCACATTGGATGTTGATTTTTTCCACATCCTGTGTTCATCTTATCCGCATCCCCCTCCTCATATGGCCGATAAACGCACAATGACTCTTAACCTTTCCGACACGGAAATGGACGCTCTAGAACAGCTTGCCCAGAAAAAGGATCTCAACAAGACGGTCGTTATTCGGCAGGCCCTTCGTCTCTACCAGATGGTTGATCAACGGATGAGGGAGGGAAAAAAACTGTTCATTGAAGACGAACTGACCAAGGACAAGTCCGAGCTGATGTTCATCTGAGCAGCTCCGTGGAAAAGTCGCTCGTCCATCTCTTAGGGCCGGCCCGCACTGCGGTTGAAGCCGAATTGTGGGACGATATTTCGCCCGAACATGTCGCGCTTTGGGCCAAGGACTGGAAACCGGAAATCGACTCCCTGCGCGAGCGCCTGATCCAAGACAAAGTTCCGCGAGAAAAGTGGCCGCAAGACCTGCATTGGGACTGGAGTGAGAAGGCGGATGCAACGAGGGCGATGCTGGCCTACCAGCGGTTCGCGCTCACCTGCGAAGGTCGCTTACAGGGACTAATGCTCATCAACTTGGTTAAGGCGACCGGGCGCTTGCCGGAGCAGCATGGCAAGCATCTCGTCTACGTCGATTTCGTTTCGACAGCACCGTGGAATCGACCGGATTTCGTCGATAAATCTCGTTTCGTCGGTGTCGGCTCCGTGTTCATTCGCGTCGCTGTCGAGTTGAGCCGGATGGAGGGCTTCCGCGGCCGCATCGGCCTGCACTCCCTGCTACAGGCGGAGAAATTTTACCGCACGACTTGCGGTATGACCGATCTCGGCCCGGACACCGGCTATTACGGCCTCGCCTATTTTGAAATGACCGAAGCTCAAGCCACCACGTTCACTACTGAACCACCGAAAAAATAATCTCTAACTGTTTCACTGTTCGCTCACTCGCCCTTCATGAAATTTAACGTCTCAAAAGAATGGGTTCTTCACCAAGCCCGTCTCGAAGAGGGCCAGGAAATCGGCACGGCGGCGCTTCCGAAAGATCCGGCGCCGCTCAAATCGCTCAACTGGTCCCTCTTTCCCTTAAAGGAAATGTTCAAGCGTAGTTGGTTTACCGACTTCGAAGGATCACTCGCGGACGCTAAAGCGCATGCACATGCGTTGATCGAAGAATATGTCACTCGCGCAATTCCTCGTCCGGTCGTTTCGCTGCAACGGCAACGAGTTCGTGCGGGGGCCGAAGCCGATCCTTATGCGTTGTTGGCGTGGCAATGCCGGGTTTTGATAGTGGCCAAAGCGAATGCGCCGCGCACGCAGTATAAAGCGAATGCGCTAAGCGATGACTGGTTTGTCGCCTTGGTGCACCTCAGCCGCTTCACTGATGGCCCTCTCCGGGCTCAAGCGCATTTGCGGGAAGTAGGTATTCCGTTGGTGATCGAACCCCACCTACAATCGACGCATTTGGATGGCGCAGCACTCTTGTCGGAGCGTGGACCTGTCGTCGGCCTAACGCTACGCCACGACCGTCTTGATAACTTCTGGTTTGTTCTGCTCCACGAACTGATTCACGTCAGAAATCACCTGCGCAAAGGGAGCTTGGAAGACATTTTTGATGATTTGGATGTCGCCGCCACCGACATAGAAAGTGAAGCCGATACCCTAGCTGCACAGGCTTTAATTGCTGACGAAGTATGGGATACTGCATTGCCTCGTTTCGTGCGTAGTGAAGAATCAATCCTAGACTTCGCTGCTCAACTCAAAATTAGCCCGGCCATTGTTGCGGGCCGAATTCGGCGCGAGGCGGAAGATTATACCCTGCTTAACGATTTAGTCGGTCGCGGAGCCGTTAGAAAATTATTTTTACGCTGACTACGATTTCAGCGAATTCACCATGTTCAATCACCGCCATTACGTTCCCTGTCTTCGTTGGAAACAGGGCGAATACAAGGCGGTATCGTTGCTGTCCTCCGCGGCCAGCGACCTCATCACGCCGCTGATCGAAGTGCCAGAGAAGGGCTACGATTTTGAAACCAAAGCAGATAAAAAGACCATTGAGGATCATCTCGCGTTGTTTCCTAAGCGTGTGGCGACTCACTGGAAAAAACGCCTGTGCTTCGTTGATTTGATCCATATCGCAGCCACTGAACGCCTGAAGCCGGCAATCCATCCCGTAACTCACGTTTTCGATGAACTGGAGGCCTTCGGTTGCGCGGCAGTGCCAGTGACAGGACCGAGTCGAGATGCCCACTACCAGCGTGCCGTGCACAATTCTCCGGCGCGGATAAAGCGCGGCTTGGCAGTGCGCTTGACGATCGAAGAAGCGGCCCGGCCTAATTTACGAACCGTGCTTCAAGCGCTGCTTGGTAGCGACAATCAACCTGAGAACTGCGACTTGATCCTCGATCTGCGTGCTCCCAATTACACGCCCCTCGCCGGATTCGCCAAACTTCTAGCGGCGATTGTCACCCGATTGCCCGACCTGAACCGCTGGCGCACATTCTCGGTAATCGGCACCTCATTTCCGTCTCACATGGGGGAAATCCAGACCAATTTAGAGATCATCCCACGTAACGAATGGGCACTGTATAAGCTGGCAGCCGTGGCACTCGCGCAAGCGAGTGTTCGAATTCCCGCTTTTGGCGACTACGCCATCAATCATCCCGTTTTACTGCCGAAGGACATGCGCCTCCTCAAACCCTCGGCGACAATCCGCTACGCGATCGACGATGCGTGGCTGATCGTGAAAGGACGCAACGTTCGAGACTATGGATACGACCAGTATCGTGGATTGGCCAAGACCGTGCGGACGCATTCGGCATTTCTCGGCACCAGTTTTTCTCAAGGTGGCAAGTATGTCGCCGACTGCGTCACAGGTGCTGAAGGCACGGGCAATCTATCGACTTGGCGATGGGTCGGCACTAACCACCACTTGGAGAAAGTGGCGCGAGATCTCGCCAATTTTTCCTTTTCCTAAGCCGATTCCGCACCCGCCGCTGCAACTGCGGTAGTTCCAGGATTTCGGTGAGCCGTTCGTAGAGCTTGGCCCGTGGCTGTCTCAGCATGCGCTTCGGCTCTCCCAACTTTTGGAGCATTGCTGCCGCTTCGCTTTTCCAGAGCAGCCGCGCCACGGCAATCGACTCAACGTGCGCATTCGGCTTCGCCGCACGCCATATTTCAAAGGTGATTCCCCGACGCGGTGCGGAGTGGCAGATAATCACTCCCCACCAGCGAGGAACTTTCGCTACGACTTTGCGCCGATGCTTCGTCGTGGTAATGACGGTCGCTTGATCGAACACGGCATTGTAGGCCCGGACCTGTTCGCGCAGCCGCTTTAGCGAATCGGTTTCACCTTTGATTTCGTAGCCAATCATCCGGCCGTTCACGATGGCAATGTCCGCGCGACAACTGCCGTGCTGCAGCCCCAACTCGTCGATCACCATTGTGCTCGACGCGGCATGGTAGGAGACCAGCACTTGTTCGTGAAATCGCTTCCGGATCAGGGCATCGTTCATTCAGGGCTCCTTTTGAGGTAGGTAGTTCTTTCATCCATCGGTTCGACCCTAGAACTGTGTTCGCACTTCTCCAAGCCGATTTGCTTTGAAGGGGCTGGCTGGCAAGATGGGTTTGGCCCGGTTGATGTCGCCGGAGCTCCGCGCGCCGGTCCCTGCGGCGCTTTGCTACGGCCCGTCCCGCCCCGAATGCCGGCGGGCCTAACTGGGGCCAGCCGACCCCAGCCCCCGATATTCATGCGGTAGCGCGTGCAAGAGAACGTGAGCGCGGACGACCCGCGCGTTGGTCACGCCGGATGCCGTGGCGTTTGCAGAAGCGCCGAAAATCCAGCGTGCTGATCCGCAGGCCGATGGTCGCGAGGTGAGCGCGCACGTCACGAGTCCGGTAGGCTTCGCGAGGATGGCGCAGCATATAGACCAAGGCATGGAGCTTCCACCAGTCGGCGTAACCGAAGGCCGTTTTCAAGCGGCCCGGCTGAAGACCGGCAAGGAGATCGACGGCACTCCCAAGTTGGACGAGCAGGCGCTTGTCGCGCGACCGAATCGCGGTATCCAGCAACTCTGCTCCGGCACGGAGGAGTTTGGGCGACGCCTTTGCCTTACCACCGGCCTTGCGCCAGTCGCGCGCGAGAAGAAAGACGTTCAGGGGCACAGAGCGTGCCTCGTAACGACGGACTAGTGACTCCATCTCATCCCACGTGAGCCCGCCGAACGGGCGTGCAGCGCCTTTCGGCCATTGCTCTTGCAGGAGGCGTTTTTCTTCCGCCCAGCCACCGAGTTCGCCCGCCAACTCGGCAAATCCATCAGCCAGATCGTGGCCGTTCAGATCACCACCTTCGACCAAGGCGAGGAAGTTCGCGCGGGTGGCATCATCCCGCGCGAAATCTTCGGTGAGCCATTCCCGCAAGTCCGGGAATTCGCGGCAAACATCAGCCAGAAGGCGCAGGAAAGCGCGGCTGCGGCGTTCGGATGTGACGACCGATGTCATGCTCTATAAGAACCCGACGGCGGCCGGAAGTTCGCTCCGATGCTGCTGGCAGAGGCAGACTCGAACCACGGGCGGAGCTTGTCGTAAAGCGCCCGCAGATCGCGCCGGTAGGTTTCGCCTTGCTCATCCGTCGTCTGGCCGGGCCGGCGTTTGAGCGCCCGCACGAGGCGGTTGGCGAGGAAAACGTGCGCTGGCAGCCGATGCCGCAGCCGGCCTTGGCCGGTCTTTTTCGGTTCGGTGGCGATCCCGAGCCGGGCATAGGCCTGGCGCAGGCTCATCCCTTGCAGGAAAGCCACGTCGGCGACCGATTGGGCCAGTCGCATGTATCGCTGCGCAGTCCGTGCCGTGCCTTTGAAGTTCGCTTCCAGCCAGTGCAGCCACGCGCCCGGCCCCATGCTGTGAAACACGCGCTTCCTTTCGGTGAGGAGGAGCTGACCCGCGTGCCACGCAGCCCCGAGCGCCGCGTTCAGGGCTTGGCGCGAGACTTGGACGCCGTGCTTTGCCTCGTCGTGCAGGCGGTTAATCTCCGCCGCTACTGAATTCGCGGGGGCTGTGTTCATGGTGCAAACCCCGTTGTTTCGCGGAAACTCTCCGCGAGTTGATGCACTGCCTGTTTCGAGCGGCCCGCCGCGTGGCCGATTTCTTCGAGTGTGGCCTCACTGATCAAGTCAGGCCGCACGCACCATAAGGCCACCGTGGCTCGCACGCCGCGCTCGTCGAGCGAATCGCCTTCTGCCATCCAGATTAGGAGCCGGCTGACGACTTCCAAGGCGAGGAAGCGTGCTTCCTGCTGGGGTGTCACCGGCTCCGCAAAGAATGAATCATTGTTGGTTTTCATAGCGTGACGAATCTACGCCGCCTTGGTGCGCCAAAATAGATTCTCCAATGCCCGTCCGCTTTGAACCGAATCTTGAACCTGCTTCGCGCTCGCGCGACATGCCGCGTGTCGCCTTGCCCTGAAAAGAAAAAGCCGCGCTGGAAAAACCAGCGCGGCGTCCTAGAAGCGGCGAGGCGGAGTCTTATCCGCGCGCCGGCACCTTGAGTCTGGTTCGGATGTGAGCCGCGACTTCGACCACGTCGTAATAAATGAAATGGCCGACCCGGTGATGTGGGATGCGGCGCAGCTTCGTCCAATTGCGGAGCGTCGGAATGGAGGGCTCTTTGTCTTTCGGGAAAATCCCACTGGCCCGCAGGCCGAGGATGTCGGTGAGCTGGCTGGCATTGGAGGAGGGTGGCGTTTCCATGCCCTTCTTTGCGCGTCAATGCCAGTGCCCGGCGATTTTCGTGGTGGGCACGCATCGCACCCCGTAACGCGCGCTCCCCACGAGCGCCGGTGAATCAAAAGCTGTGGCGTTGTCGGACTATTTGAGGAGTCTGGTCGAGTGGCGTCGTCCAGATCAGCGAATAAATAAACGGATGTGGGTCGTCTTTCCCTTGAGGTGATATGCCAACCAAGGTGAATCCTTCCTCAAGCATCGACGAGGCATCATCTGGGCTCCAGATTTCTTTTATCGCGGTCGCCTTGCGGAGCAAGGCGAGGTCCTCATTGGGAGTAGGGAGTGAGCTCATGGTTAGTTCAGTAGAAGATGCTACTTGAGTAGTTCAATCGCGTCGAAGGTCTGTTTCGCTCCGTCCTTCTGTCCCACACGGTAGACGTCGGCAATCAGGGCCATCACCTTCGTGCCCTCGAATGTCTTCATATTCTTGATGGCCGTAATTGCAGCGGCGTGCTTCGCGCTCACGCGAACCTTTAGACTTCCGTCAGGCTTGAGGGTAATTTTATGAGGTTTCATTGCTGGCGTGTTGTTAGGGATTTTCTTTCTTCAGCTTCGCGACAATCGGCTGTGCCCACCCAACAATCTGCTGGAGGTGCTGAACCATCATGCTCGAATACGCGGAAAGTATCGCAGGCGAAGTATTCGTTATGAGCGTAGTCATGTAAGCCGAATTCACGACTGTGAGTTTCGCGTTATAGTGCGAACATTGGTAAATCAGCCCTTCGATCTCATCCCGCACGGCCGGGTCTTGGAACTGGGAAACGCGGTCACACAGGAAAGACGCTCGCTGGACTTCGAGCGGGAAGTTCGGCTGACCGCTCTGAAACTGAGCACTCGCCTGCACGGAAAGCTGAAGGATTTTCTCAATCGCGCCGAGGAGCGCGATTCGCGCTTCGTGATCGGTCTTCTTCTGCTTCGCGGCCATTTGCCACTTGGCCCACTGAATCCCACCTACGCAGCCTAGAATAGCACTTACGAACGCATACCAGTAATCTTTCGCGCTGAGAAACTCTTGCGTGGTCATAATTGGCCGCAACTGAGTTGAGGCCTGCGGCATTATTTCCAGCCCTGTCTCTCGAAAGCAACCTCGCGCCCCGGAAAACTCGAGGCGCGAGCGCTTGAACGCCACTGCACTATGCCGCCACCGAGAGTGCCGGAGAGACATCCTCAAGCTTCGAGTTGGCCGCGCCGCACGCCATCGTCGGTTCAATGCTCCAAAACTCCTCGGCTTCGGCTACGTCCTTCAAATCGAGGTAATGTTTGCGGATGATTGTTTCCGAATTGCCCGCTTGCAGCGCCGCTTCGCCGATGGAGCGGAATTTGGCGACGAACATCGAAATGAAGGTGTGCCGCATCACGTCATGGCCCAGGTCGCATTTCTCGACCGCCTTCTCGCGCAAATGCTGGAGGTTGGTCGGGACGATGGGGAATTTCTTGAGCGGATAGGCCCGGAGCCAAGCGGCGAGGTTCGGTTGAATTTTGATCGTGCGCGGCTCGCGGACCTTGGAGACTTCGCCGTCGATGCGGATGATGCCCTCGGCGAGTCGCACGTGCTCAGGCTTGAGCCGGAGGATTTCGCCGGTGCGGAGGCAAGGCCGGATGCCGGCAAAGAGGCAGAGGGCAAAGAACGGCACCGCCGCCGGGATGTTCGTCTCAACGAACTCCATTAGCTCTTTCGCCTTGGCCGCGGTTAACGTCTGCGCCCCGCCGCGTTTCCGCCGATTCCGAAAGACCGGGATTTTGGCGAGGGGGTTTTCGGCGATCCATTCGCGTTGCAGCGCGAACTTCAAAAAGCCCGACATCGTGCCGCGGCGGTTGGTGTAGGTCTTTCGCGAAGCACCTTTGAACTCGCAATAGGCGATGAGGCGGGCGGGCGTAAGTTCCGCCACCGTCGCCACCGGGCAGCGTTTTTGCAGCCGCGTCATCTCGCGACGGAGACGCACGAGGTAGGTCTCGGAAATCAAGTCCTGCTTAAATTCGTGCTCTTTGGCAGCGATGTAGTCCGTCGCAGCCTCGTTGAGGGCCTTGCGGCAAGTCGGCTCGCGATAGTTGGCCAGCGCAAACTCGACGTAAAACGAGAGAGAGCGTGGCTGGCCGGTCACGCGTGCGAACACTGCCTCGGCTTCGCGAAGTTCAGCGTCGGCGAGCCGCGTGGCGGCGACACGCATTTCGGTTTCTTGCAGGTATTGGATGCCGAGGATTTGGCGCTCTGCTTCAGCCTCCGCGCGGGTCGCAAAGTTTTTCCGAAAGCGTTTGCCGTCGATGCGTGCGTAGAGCTGAAAAACGATTTTCCCGGAGGGATTCGTGAACTCTGAGATGACGTATGGATTCTCCTGCTTCATGGCCGATTTGGTCGGTCAACGTCCAAATCGGCTGTCAGGAAAATTAACCCGTTGGTTTGGAACGGGAAAAATGGCGGAGAGGGAGGGATTCGAACCCTCGGTAGCCTTTCGACTACACGTGATTTCCAATCACGCACATTCGACCACTCTGCCACCTCTCCGGGTGACGCTGCCGGCGACTCCATGAGCAGTCTTCCAGCGGGCGAAGCGGCCAAAGAAGTGCCATGCCTCCCGGGCGGTCAACGGTAAATCCTCCCGCGCGCGCGAGGCGCATCGGGAATTCCCCGTCATCGCGTAAGTTTCAAGGCGCGCTGCTTGCCAGCGCGCGGGCGCTTCTAAGTCCGGTGTTCGCGGACTTTTCGGAAAAGCGACTTGCACGACGATGGCGGCAGGCCAACTCTGCGAGGGATTTTTTCGTTTCCCATCGTTCCCATGGTCACGTCCAACACCGAACTCGGGTTCAACAGCAAGGTCGAAGGCGACGTCATCGTCTCGCGCGCCGATGCGGTGATCAACTGGATCCGCACGAACTCGATGTGGCCGATGCCGATGGGCCTCGCGTGCTGCGCGATTGAGCTGATGGCGGTGGGCGCGGCGCGATTCGACATCGCGCGGTTCGGCGCGGAGGTGATGCGTTTTTCGCCGCGGCAATCCGACTGCATGATCGTCGCAGGCACGGTGACTTATAAGATGGCGCCGCAGGTGCGGCGCATCTACGACCAGATGGCCGCGCCGAAATGGGTGATCGCGATGGGCGCGTGCGCCAGCTCGGGCGGCATGTATCGCAGCTACGCGACGCTGCAGGGCGTCGACCGGATCGTGCCGGTCGACGTGTATGTCAGCGGCTGTCCGCCGCGGCCGGAGGCGCTGCTCGACGCGTTGATGAAGCTGCAGGCGAAAGTGAGAACCGAGCGCTCTTCGCAGCGTTTGCTTTCGGCCTGACGGCTGCTGTTCCCGCGGCCGTTTCCCTCTCGTTTCAATTCGCATGCCCGCCGACATTTTTATCGCGCTGAAGGAAAAGTTTCCGTCGGCCACCGACCGCCCGAGCGGAGATCACCCGGCGTTCAATGTGGCGAGCGGCGAACTGGTGGCGGCGTTGAAATTCCTGCGCGGCGAGGGCGGCTACGATTTGTTGATGGATCTGACCGCGATCGACTGGGCCGAGGGCGCGTCGCCGCGCTTCACGGTGGTTTATCACCTGATGAGCTCGACGCGGCCGGGGAACTACGTGCGCCTCGCGGCGAATTGCGCGAGCGACACCGACCCGGTGGTGCCGAGTGTCGTCGCGCTGTGGCCGGGCGCGAACTGGCACGAGCGCGAGTGCTTCGACATGTTCGGGATCAAGTTCGACGGTCATCCCGACCTGCGCCGCATTTTGATGTGGGACGGCTATCCCTATTTTCCGCTGCGCAAGGAATTCCCGCTCGCGGGCATCGAGACGGAGCTGCCGGTCGCGGACATCGCGGAGGAAACCGGCACGAAGGTCATCGCCGCGCCGATGGCGGGCGGGCCGTTCGTCGCTGCGCCGGGCGAGATCAACCTCACCGAGGCCGAGCCGCGCGCGAAGGACGAAAGCTGGAGCGATCGCCGCGCACAGCCGGGCCAGTCGGAATTGAAACAGGTGAAGGAATAACGACGCGACCATGAGCACCGGTTTTGCCTATCCTGAAAACGCGTCGAAGATCACGGACGCGGCGGAGTCCGCGGCGGAATTCCAGGCGGAGAAGATGTCGCTCTCGATGGGGCCGTCGCATCCCTCGACGCATGGCGTGCTCCGGCTGCAGATGGAGCTCGACGGCGAGATCCTGACGAAGGCGGATCCCGTCATCGGCTACCTCCACCGCGGCGATGAGAAGATCGCGGAGAACATGACTTACAACCAGTTCGTCCCTTACACGGACCGGCTGGATTATCTCGCGCCGCTGGCGAACAACATGGCCTACGCGATCGCGGTCGAGCGGCTCGCGAAGCTCGAGGTGCCGCCGCGTTGCCAGGCGATCCGCGTGATCACGGCGGAGATGGCGCGCATCTCGTCGCACCTGATGGGCCTCGGGGCGTTCGGCCTCGATGTCGGCGCGTGGTCGGTGCTGCTCTATTCACTGAACGAGCGCGAGAAATTGTATAAGCTTTTTGAGGAGCTGACGGGCGCGCGGTTCACCACGAGTTACACGCGGATCGGCGGGCTCGCGCGTGACGTGCCGGAAGGCTGGATCGGGCGCGTGGACGCGTTCTGCGACCAATTCCTGCCGATGCTCGAGGAGACGCTGAATCTTCTCACGCGGAATAAAATCTTCACCGACCGCACAGTCGATGTGGGCATCATCACGAAGGAAGACGCGATCGCCTACGGCATCACTGGCCCGAATGCGCGCGGCAGCGGCGTGGCGATCGACCTGCGCAAGGACAAGCCCTACTCGGGCTACGAAAATTACGAGTTCGACGTGCCCGTCGGCACGAAGGGCGATTGCTACGACCGGTATCTCGTCCGCGGCGAGGAGATGCGCCAGTCGGCGCGCATCATCAAGCAGGCGGTCAAAAACTTTCCCGGCGGCGAATGGTATGCGAAGGACGCGAGGAAGATTTTCGGCCCGCCGAAGGACAAGGTGCTCAGCTCGATGGAGGAGCTGATCCAGAATTTCATGCTCGTGACCGAAGGGCCGCAGATGCCGACGGGCGAAGTGTATTTCGAGGCGGAAAATCCGAAAGGCGTCCTCGGCTTCTACGTCGTCAGCAAGGGCGGCGGCGTGCCGTGGCGGTTGAAGATCCGCTCCCCGTCGTTCTGCAATCTCTCGATCCTCCCGAAAATCTGCGTCGGCTGCCTCGTGTCCGACGTCGTCTCGATCCTCGGCTCGCTCGATTTCGTGATGGGGGAGTGCGATCGGTGAATATGAAGAATCCACGAGCCAGGATTCAGGAGCCAGGAGTCTCGGAATCGCGCGAACGACGCCGGTTCGTCTCCTTCACTCCTGCACTCCTTCCATCCTGACTCCTTTCCTGCCCGTGAATCTCAAGCCCGACACGCTCAAACGCATCGACGAGGTGATCCCGCATTACCCGGTGAAGCGCAGTGCTGCGCTGCCGCTGCTGCATCTCGTGCAGGAGGATCAGGGCTACATCTCGCCGGCGGCGATCGAGTGGATCGCGCAGAAGCTCGAGCTGCAGCCGATCAACATCTACGAGCTCGTCACGTTTTACCCGATGTTTCGCCAGCAGCCGATCGGGCGGCGCCACATCAAGGTCTGTCGCACGCTCTCGTGCGCGCTGATGGGTGGCTACAAGACGTGCGAGGCGTTCGAGAAGGAATTCAACACGCACCGCGGCGAAGTCTCCGCCGACGGCGAGGTGACGATCGAGTTCGTCGAATGCCTCGCGAGCTGCGGCACCGCGCCGGTCGTGATGATCGACGACGACCTGCACGAGAAGGTCGACGGCGCGAAAGCGAAACAGCTCGCGGAGCAAATTAAAGCCCAGGGCAAAGGAGCCAGGAGTCAGGAGTCAGGAGCCAGGAGCCGGACTCCATGACCGAGCACGCCGAAACGAACGCGGTGACGAACTCCTGAATCCTGACTCCTTCCATCCTCCCATCCTTTCCGCGCATGCCCGCACCGCAACAACGCCGCATCATCTTCAAGCACATCGACGAGCCCGGCTACTCGAACGATCTCGCGTGCTACGTGAAGAACGGCGGCTACGAGATGCTGAAGAAGGCCGTCACGATGCAGCCGGCGGCGATCATCGACGAGGTGAAGAAGTCCGGCCTGCGCGGCCGCGGCGGCGCGGGTTTTCCCTGCGGCGTGAAGTGGGGGCTCGTCGATCGCAAGAGCGGCAAGCCGATCTACCTCGTCGTCAACGCGGACGAGTCCGAGCCCGGCACGTTCAAGGATCGCTACATCATCCACCAGGATCCGCACCAGCTCATCGAGGGCATCATGATCACGTGCTTCGCGAACAACGTGAAGCAGGCCTATATTTATATCCGCGGCGAGATGCCGCACGGCGCGCGGATTCTGGAGCAGGCGATCGCGGAGGCGCGCGCGGCGAATTTCTGCGGCCCGAAAATTCTCGGCACGGAGTATGGTTGCGAGATTTACGTGCATCGCGGCGCCGGCGCCTACATCTGCGGCGAGGAAACCGGTCTGATTGAGTCGCTCGAAGGCAAGCGGCCCTATCCGCGGATCAAGCCGCCGTATTTTCCCGCCGTGCTCGGCCTCTACCAGTGCCCGACGATCGTGAACAACGTCGAGACGCTCTGTCACGTGAAGCACATCCTCGAGATGGGCGGCGACGCCTACGCGAAGATCGGCACGCCGAACAACACCGGCACGCGCATCCTCTGCGTGAGCGGCCACGTGCAGAAGCCGGGTTACTACGAATACGAAGTCGGCAAGATCACGCTCGGCGAATTGCTCAACGAAGTCTGCGGCGGCCCGCTGCCGGGACGGAAATTCAAGGCGGTGATTCCCGGCGGCTCGTCGGCGAAGATTTTGAAATTCGGCGAGACGTTCACGCTGAAAAACAAGGACGGCTCTTCGCGCACGCTGACCGTCGAGGAGATTCCGATGGATTTCGACACGCTCGCGGCGTGCGGCACGATGGGCGGCTCCGGCGGCGTGATCGTGATGGACGACTCGGTCAACATGGTCGAGGCGCTCGCCAACATCAACGCGTTCTACGCGCACGAGAGCTGCGGCCAGTGCACGCCCTGCCGCGAAGGCTCGCTGTGGATGAAGAAGATCACGACGCGCATGGTGCACGACAGCGCGCGCGCGAACGACGGCGAGTTGCTCAAGTCCGTCGCCGACCAGATCGCCGGCCGCACGATCTGCGCCTTCGGCGAAGCCTGCTCGTGGCCCACGCAGAGCTTCATCGCGAAGTTCGGGGAAGAATTCAAAGCGTATCCGGAAACGAAGAAGCAGGTGCGGACGGAGGCGCGGACGCTGGTATGAACGCGGTCGCGGAAAAAGGAGTCGGGAGCCAGGAGTCAGGAGCCAGGAGGGCTCCGGCGCGGACGTTTGAGGATTTGATCGTGTGGCAGAAGGCGCACGCGTTTGTCCTGGCGGCGTATCGGTTCTCGGAAGGATTTCCGCAGAAGGAAATGTATGCGCTGACGACGCAGCTTCGCCGCGCGGCTGTTTCGATTCCCGCGAACATCGCCGAAGGCTTCAAGAAAGCCGGTGTCGCGGACAAGCGCCGCTTCATGAACATCGCCCAGGGTTCGCTGGAAGAGTGCCGCTACTATCTCATTCTCTCCCGCGATCTCGGCTACGGCGAGGTTTTACAGCTTCAGCCACAGCTCGAAGAAGTCAGCCGCCTTCTCGACGCCTACACGCGTGCGATCGAAACTCCTGGCTCCTGACTCCTCCCATCCTGACTCCTTTTCCGATGATTTCGCCCGCCAAACCCGACCTCGTCACCGTCAACATCGACGGCCGGGAAGTCGCCGTGCCGAAGGGCACGAATGTGATCGAGGCGGCGCGCCTCGCCGGCGTGGACGTGCCGTATTATTGCTATCACCCGAAGCTCTCCGTCGTCGGCAACTGCCGGATGTGTCTCATCGAAATGGGCATGCCGGCGGTCGATCCCGCGACGAAGGCGCCGATCATGGATCCGGCGACGGGCAGGCAGAAGATCAACTGGATCCCGCGCCCGCAGATCGGCTGCGCGACCAACGCTGCGCCCGGCCTGCACGTGCGCACGCAGACGCCGCAGATCAAGGACTGCCGCGAGGGCGTGATGGAGTTTCTCCTCATCAACCACCCGCTCGACTGCCCGATCTGCGACCAGGCCGGCGAGTGCAAGCTGCAGGAACAGTCGACCGGCTACGGCCGCGGCTACTCGCGTTTCATCGAGCAGAAAAACGTGAAGCCGAAGCGCACGCAGCTCGGGCCGCGCGTCACGCTCGACGACGAGCGCTGCATCCTCTGCTCGCGCTGCATCCGTTTCTGCAAGGAGATCGTGAAGGACGACGTGCTCGGCTTCATCGACCGCGGCAGCTACTCGACGCTCACCTGCTACCCGGGAAAAAATCTTTCGAACAACTACTCGCTCTGCACCGTCGACATCTGCCCGGTCGGCGCGCTCACGAGCACGGATTTCCGTTTCAAGATGCGCGTCTGGTTCCTGAAGCAGACGAACAGCATCGATACCGAGTCGAGCGTCGGCGCCAACACCGTCGTCTGGTCGCGCGAGGGCGTCGTCTACCGCATCACGCCGCGGCGCAACGACGAGGTGAACGACACGTGGATGAGCGACAGCGGCCGCGACCTCTACAAACAGGTGCGCGCCGACACGCGGCTCGCCGCGATCAAGGCCGGCGGCATCGACAGCACGCTCGACATGGCGGCGAACACGGTCGCGGAAATTTTCAAAGCCAGCGCTGGCGCGATCGCGATCGTCGGCTCCGGCCGCAGCTCGGTCGAGGAGCAGTTTCTCGCGAAGCAACTCGCCGACGCGTTGCAGGCCTCGACGCATCTCGTCAGCCGGGTGGGTGAGGGCGACGGCATCCTGATTTCCGCCGATCGCAATCCGAACCTCCGCGGCGCGCTCGTGACGGGTTTGATTTCCGCATTGCCGAAGGTGGGGGACGCGACGCCCTCGTCGCGTCAGTCCGAACGCGGCGAGGGCGCCGCGTCCCCAGTGGCAGTCCGCACCGGCGGTTTGTCCGATCTCGCCGCTGCCATCGATGCCGGCAGAGTGAAAACCATCGTCGCGATCAACGAAGACCTCGCGGCCGCCGGCCTGAGCGCGGCACAGCTCGCGAAGGTTTCGATCGTCTACCTCGGCATGCACGCGAATGCCACCAGCGCCGCCGCGAAGGTCGCGATTCCGACGCTCACCGTTTTCGAGAAGAGCGGCACGTTCGTGAACCAGCAGTTCCGCATCCAGAAATTCTTCAAAGCCGTGCCCGGTCCGATCGGCGCCGTCGACGATCTTGTCGCGCTCGCGCGGCTCGTCACCGCGGCCGGCGGCGCGAGCGTCGCGAGCGAGATCAACGGGCTGTGGTCGTCGATCGCGGCGACGGTGCCCGCGCTCGGCACGATGACGTTTGCAAATCTGCCCGAGACCGGCCTGCTGCTCGATGCGACGCCGTGGGCGGCGTTGCCGTTCGTCGAAGGCGAGACGCTGCACTACAAGCCGACCGCGAAAACCGCGGTCGTCACCGCCTGAGTCATGGCCGATTTTTTCTTCCATCTTCCCGCGGTCGTGCAGGGTCTGCTCAAAGGCCTCGCGGTCATCCTCGTGATTTTTCCGCTCGGCGGCGTGTGCTCGATGGCGGAGCGAAAAGTTTCCGCGTGGATTCAGGATCGGCCGGGACCGAATCGCGCGATCGTGCCGTGGATCGCGTGGATTCCGTTTCTCGGACGGTTTCTGCAGCGGCTCGGAATTTTCCACGTCATGGCCGACGGCGGGAAGATGTTGTTCAAGGAGGACGCGATCCCGGGGCAGGTGAACAAATTCTACTTCGTCCTCGCGCCGATCCTCGCGATGATTCCAGCGCTGTCGACGGTGACGGTCGTGCCGTTCGGCGCGTATGTGAGCGGCGGCAGCGTGGTGCCGCTGGTGCTCGCGAACGTCGACGTCGGCATCCTCGCCGTCTTCGCGGTCGCGTCGCTCGGCGTCTACTCGCTGATCATCGCGGGCTGGGCGTCGAATTCGAAATATCCCTTCCTCGGCGGCGTGCGCGCATCGGCGCATCTCATCTCCTACGAGCTGTCGATGACGCTGTCGGTGATCCCGGTTTTCCTGTGGATCAACGCGCCCGGCACGCCGGGCACGATGAGCCTCGCGCAGGTGGTCGAGTTTCAGAGCCAGCCCGGCTTCTGGGGTGGCGCGTGGTTCATCTTCATCATGCCGGTGTCGGCGTTTATTTTTCTCACGTCGCTTTTCGCGGAGACGAATCGCCAGCCCTTCGACATGCCGGAGTCGGAGGCGGACCTCGTCGGCGGTTTCCACACGGAATACGGCGCGTTCAAGTGGGGCCTCTTCTTCGTCGCGGAGTATGCGAACATGATCGTCGGCTCCGCGGTGTTCATCCTGCTCTTCTTCGGCGGCTGGAATCCGCTGCCGTGGGTGCCGCTCGCGGATGTCGCGGTGTGGCTGCACCTCGTCGACCATCCCGCGCTGCTCGGCCTGCTCTCGATCGTCATCTTTCTCGCGAAGGTCATCTTCATGATCTTCTTTTTCATGTGGGTGCGCTGGACCGTGCCGCGCTTCCGCTACGATCAGGTGATGGAAATCGGCTGGAAGAAGCTCCTGCCCCTCGCGATCGTGAACCTCCTCGCCTACGCGATCGGCATCGCGGCGATTCAAAAATGATAACAAGGAGCCAGAAGCCAGGAGTCAGGAGTGAAGGAGCCGAACGACGCGGCGGCTCCCGCTTGTCTCCGTCCATCCTGACTCCCGACTCCTGACTCCTGACTCCTTCCCCGCATGGCCACCGGCACTCCTCTCGCCCGCAAGCCGCTCACCTTTGCCGAGCGCACCTATGTCCCGCAGATCGTCGCGGGGCTGAAGACGACGCTGCGCCATTTCCTCAAGCCGAAGGAGACGATGGAGTATCCCGAGCAGCGGCCGGCGATCCCCGCGGGTTATCGCGGCGTGCCGACGCTGGTGAAGGATCCGAACGGCCGCGAGAAATGCGTCTCGTGCCAGCTCTGCGAATTCGTCTGTCCGCCGAAGGCGATCCGCATCACGCCCGGCGAGATTCCGCCCGGCACGCCGAGCGCGCATGTCGAGCGCGCGCCGCAGGCCTTCGACATCGACATGCTCCGCTGCATCTACTGCGGCCTTTGCCAGGAAGTCTGCCCCGAGGAGGCGATCTGGCTGCAGCAGCAATACTCGATGACCGGCTACACGCGCGAGGAAATGGTCAACCACAAGGACCGCCTCTACGAACTCGGCGGCACGCTGCCCGACGCGCATTTCAAGTGGGACAAAAAGAAAGCCGCCGAGGAGCACGGCAACGCGAAGCACTGAGATGAAGACAAGGAGCCAGGATGCAGGAGTCAGGAGTGAAGGAGCGAAAACGCTCCGCTCTTTCTGCATTTCTCCTTCCATCCTGACTCCTGACTCCTGACTCCTTTCCCGCATGGGCTCCTTCCTCTTCAACGTCTTCGTCGTCTTCACGGTGATCTGCGCCGCGGGCGTTGTCGTAAACAAGAACACCGTCAACGCCGCGATGTGCCTGCTGCTCGCGCTCGTCGGCGTCGCCGGGCTCTTCATCGCGCTCGACGCGTATCTCTTGGCGTTCCTGCTCCTGCTCGTCTACGCGGGCGCGATCGTCGCGCTGTTTCTTTTCATCATCATGCTGCTCGACACGAAGGGCGACGAGAAGCCGCGGCTCGCGAAGCTTCCGCTCGTCGCACGGATCGTCGCCGTCGCGCTCGTGACGGCGGGCGTGTGCTCGTTCTGGGCGCGCGGAAAAATCGCCTCGCCCGATCTCGCCGCCGCGCCCGCCCTCGGCGCGCAGCTCAAGCTCTACGCCTATCAGCTTTTCACGACGTATCTGCTGCCCGTCCAGATCATCGGCTTCCTCCTCCTGATGGCGATGCTCGGCGTGATCGTGCTGAGCAGGAAATTTGAAGCCACGGAGGGGAGCAAATGAGCGAACAGAGAATCCAGAATCCGGGGAATCCAGAAGCCAGTAGCCGGCGTTCGGCACCGCTGCTCGCTGCCCTCATTCTGGATTCTGAATTCTGGATTCCCGCTTTCCAATTCCGCCGCGCATGATCCCCGCCACGCTCAACACTTACCTCTTCGTCAGCTTCCTGCTCTTCGCGATCGGGCTGCTCGGCGTGCTGATCCGGCGCAACACGCTCGTCGTGTTCATGTGCCTCGAGCTGATGCTGGTGGCCTCGACGCTGGCGCTCGTCGCGTTCTCGCGGTTCAACGGCACGATGGACGGCAACGTCTTCGTTTTCTTCATCCTCACCGTCGCCGCCGCCGAAGTCGCAGTCGGATTGGCGATCATCGTCGCGCTGTTCCGCAAGCGCCAGACGATCCAGGTCGACGAACTCGATGCGCTGAAGAACTAGTAGCGAGCATCGAGTAGCGAGTAGCGAGCATGACAAACATTCAAACAACTCTTCTACCGCGGCAGCGTGCTACTCGCTACTCGCTACCCGCTGCTCGCTACTTCCATGCCTAGCACGCTCCAGCACGCCATTCTGGTTCTCGTCCTGCCGCTCGCGAGTGCGGCGATCATTGCGCTTTTTCTGCGGCGCGCGGGCAATCTCGCGGCGGCGATCTCGGTCCTAACGGCGACGGCGATCGCCGGGATCGCGCTGATCCTCGCGCTGCACGGCGAGCGCTTCGAGCACGCGTGGGAATGGCTGCGGTTCGGCGCGGCGTCGGACCCGAACGCCTTCGTGTTTTCGCTCGGCATCAAGTTCGACGATCTCGCCGCGTTGATGCTGACGATCGTCGGCATCGTCGGGTTGTGCGTGCACGTGTTCTCGCTCGCCTACATGAGCCACGACAGCGCGAAGGCGCGCTACTTCGGCGGGCTGTCGATCTTCATGTTCTCGATGATCGGCATCACGCTCGCCGACAACCTGCTCATGCTTTTCGTTTTCTGGGAGCTGGTCGGCTTCAGCTCGTGGCTGCTGATCGGCCACTATCTGCAACGCCCGCAGGCCGCCGCCGCGGCGAAGAAAGCGTTCATCCTGAATCGCGTCGGCGACTTCGGTTTCCTCCTCGGCATCATTTACTGCTACTGGGCGAACCACACCGTCAACCTCACCGCGCTCGGCGAGCATCACGTGTTCAGCCGCGCGATTCCGCTGCTGCTCTTCTGCGGCGCGATCGGCAAATCCGCGCAGATGCCGCTGCAGGTCTGGCTGCCCGATGCGATGGAAGGCCCGACGCCGGTGTCCGCACTGATCCACGCTGCGACGATGGTGGCGGCCGGCATCTACATGCTCTGCCGGATCAACGTCCTCATGGTGCCCGAGGCGCTGCAGGTGATCATGTGGGTCGGCACCGCGACCGCGCTTTACGCCGCGCTCTGCGCGATCGTCCAGAGCGACATCAAGCGTGTGCTCGCTTATTCGACGCTTTCGCAGCTCGGCTACATGGTCGCGGCGTTCGGGTTGGGATCAATTGGCGACTACGCGGTCTCCGACAAGATTATCGCGGCCGGTGTCGGCGCCGCGATGTTCCACCTAACGACGCACGCTTTCTTCAAGGCGCTCCTCTTCCTCGGCTCCGGCTCGATCATCCACGCCTGCCATCACGAACAGGACATCTTCAAGATGGGCGGGCTCGCGAAGAGGATGCCGGTCACCTTCGCGACCTTCACCATCGGCGTGCTCGCGATCATCGGGCTGCCGTTCCTCGCGGGCTTCTTCTCGAAGGATGCGATCCTTTATCTCGCTTTGCGCAATAACGTCGGGGTGTTCGCGGTCCTCGCGTTCACCGCCGTCCTTACGACGCTCTACATGGTCCGCATGTGGAAGATCGTCTTTCTCGGCGCACCTCGTGGTGAGCACGCGGACCACGCGCACGAAAACGGCATCGTCATCACGCTGCCGCTGATTGTCCTCGCTGCGCTCGCGGTCGTCGGCGGCTACACGAAACTTTACCCGCAGGTGTTCAACGGCGTGTTCGAACTTATCCCCGAGGCGCAGGGCGGGCTGCATTGGCTGATGTTTGGCCTGAGTCTCGGTATCGTGGTGATTGGCGCTGGCGCCGCGCTGCTGTTCTACAAACCGTCTCCGACCGATGCGCTCGCCGACAAAGCGCCCGGCCTCTTCAACGGCCTCGCCGCGCTCAAGGCGTCGTTCGACCGCGCCTACGACTACTACATCGAAAAGATCCAGCAGCGGTTCGCGATGGTGCTCAATTTCATCGAGCAGATCTTCCTCGCCGGCCTGATCATTCGCGGCTTCGCCGGCGTCGTCGGGCTCTTCGGGCTCGGCGCGCGCGCGCTGCACGTCGGCCGGCTCAGCGCCTACGTTTACTGGTTCCTGTTCGGCGTCGCCGCGCTGTGGGTCTTTGCCACCGGATTGCTGACTTTCTGAATGGGCAAATCCATGACCGCAGAATTTTTTAACCGCCGATTACACGGATTAACACGGATGAACAATGGATTGATCCGTGTTCATCCGTGCCATCCGTGGTTGGTTTTCTTCCTGTCGTGACGAATTTCGATCCACTTCTCATTGCCATCGCGACGCCGCTCGCGCTCGCGCTCGCCATCGCGCTCGGCTTGCCGAAACGCTGGTCGGTGCGGCTGTCCTATGTCGCCTTCGCCGTGCCGCTGCTGATGGCGCTGCATGTCTGGTGGCACTACGCCGCCGCGCCGCAGGAAAACGGCTACGCCTTCCTTACGCGCTACTCGACGGGGCTCGACGGCCTCGGCATCGCGCTGAAGCTCGGGCTCAACGGCGTCTCGCTGCCGCTCTTCGTGCTCGCGGGCATCGTCGGCTTCGCCGCCGGGCTCTACGCGATCCAGTCGCAGGCGGAGCGGTTGAAAATCTATCTCATGCTCCTGCTGATCATGCAGGGCGGGCTGATGGGCGTGTTCGCCAGCGTCGATGTTTTCTTTTTCTACTTCTTCCACGAGTTCGCGCTGATCGCGACGTTCATCATGGTCGGGGTGTGGGGCGGACGCGACCGCAGCTACGCGGCGATGAAGATGACGATCTATCTCACCGCGGGCGCGATGCTCTCGCTCGTCGGCCTGATCGCGCTCTACGTGAAGAGCGGCGCGCACAGCTTCGACCTGATCGAGCTGCGCAGCTACGTCGCCGCGCATCCGCTGGCCGAGACGGTGCAGAACAATATTTTCGGCCTGCTGATGTTCGGCCTCGGCATCCTCGTCTCGCTCTGGCCGCTGCACACCTGGGCGCCGCTCGGCTACGGCGCGGCGCCGAGCTCGAACGCGATGCTGCACGCCGGCGTGCTGAAGAAGTTCGGCCTCTACGGCCTGATCCAGATCGCGCTGCCGCTGCTGCCGGCGGGCGCGCTGCATTGGGCGCAGCCGCTCGCGTGGCTCGCCGCGATCGGCAATGTCATCGTCGTCGGCTTCATCGCGATGGCGCAGCGCGATCTCAAGCAGATGATCGGCTACAGCTCGGTGATGCACATGGGCTACGCGTTTCTCGGCATCGCCGCGGGTTCGGTGCTCGGCGTCGGCGGCGTCGTGCTGCTCATGGTCGCGCACGGCCTGTCGGTCGCGCTGCTCTTTCTGCTCGCGACCAGCGTGCATCATCGCACGCACACCTTCGCGCTCGATGAAATGGGCGGTCTCGCGCAGCAGGCGCCGGTCCTCGCCGCGCTGTTCGTGGCGGCGACCTTCGCGAGCATCGGTCTGCCCGGCTTCGCGAATTTCTGGGGCGAGCTGACGATCTTCGTCGCGCTCTGGCAGCTCTCGCCGACCTTCGCCGCGCTCGCGGTCGCGGGCGTGATCATCTCCGCGGTCTATGGTTTGCGCGCGGCGGCGCGCGTGTTCTTCGGGCCGGCGACGGAGCGCTTCGGCGAAATTGCCGCGCAACATCCGCCGACCGATCTGCGCTGGGCGGAAAAATTTCCCGCGCTCGTCCTGCTCGCCGCGCTGCTCTTCGTCGGCTTCTGGCCGAAGTCGCTCTCCGAGCCGATCAACGCGACGCTGACGGCGCCGGCGCAGCAGCCATCAGGACTGGCGAATGCGGCCGAAGCGCGGCGGGTTAAGGATAACCCGCCCTACCTTCAGGCGGCCAGCCTCGCCGCCACGGACGTTCCTTCGCGATGAATCCGGATTTCCTCCAAGCCGCCGCCGACGCCGCCGCGCAGAATCACTGGTCGGCGATTTTTCCCGAGCTGGTGCTCGGCTGCCTCGCGTTGCTGCTGCTCGTGCTCGAGATCGTGCTGCCGAAAAAGGCGCACGCGATCATCCCCGACGTCGCGATCGCCGGCGTGCTCGGCACGCTGCTCGGGCACTTCGCGGCGTGGCATTCAGCGGCGCTCGACACCGACACCTTCGGCGGGCTGCTCCACCACAGCGCGTTCGGCCAGGTGATGCGCGCGTTCTTCCTGCTCGCGGCGTTGCTGAGCTGCGTGCTCGCGCGCGTGAGCCTCGCGCAGCAGGCGATGCCGCGCGTGGAGTTTTATCACATCATCCTGATCGCGACGGCGGCGATGATGCTCCTCGCGCAGAGCGCGCATTTCGTGCTGCTGTTTGTCGCGCTCGAGACGCTGACGATCGGCCTCTACATTCTCGTCAGCTACTACCGCACCAACGCGCTCTCGCTCGAGGCCGGCCTGAAATACCTCGTGATGGGCGCGCTCAGTTCCGGGATGCTGCTCTTCGGCATCGTGCTGCTCTACGGCGTCGCGGGCAACCCCACGCTCCCCGCGCACACGGCCAACGCCCTGCGCTACGGTGAGCTCGCGAAATTCCTCGCCGCCAATCCGCACAACTTCCTCGCGAGCCTCGGCATCGTGCTCGTGCTCGCGGGCGTCGCGTTCAAGATCGGCGCGTTTCCGTTCCAGATCTGGATTCCCGACGTGTATCAGGGCGCGCCGACGCCGATCACGGCGTTTCTCGCCGTCGCGTCGAAGGCCGCCGGCTTCGCCGTGCTGCTCGGGCTCGTCGGCGCGGGCGGCGCGTTCGCCGGCTACGATGGGCTCGTGTTTCCCGCGCTGAAACTCATGGCCGCGGCGACGATCGTGTTCGGCAACATCGCCGCGCTCACGCAGCACAACGTGAAGCGCCTCATCGGCCTCTCCGGCGTGTCGCACGCCGGCTTCCTGCTGCTCGGCGTGATCGCGCTCGGCTCGCCCGACGCCGCACCGCTCGCGCGCGGCGCGGTTTACTTTTATCTCTTCGCCTACCTGCTCGCGTCGTTCGCGGTGTTCGGCGTGATGACGCATCTCGCCGGCAGCGACGACACCGATCAGGAACTCGATCACTACGCCGGCCTCGCGAAGGAGAATCCCTTCCTCGCGACCGTGCTCGCCGTCGGCCTCGGCTCGCTCGCCGGCATTCCGCCGCTCGCCGGCTTCATCGGAAAACTTTTCGTGTTCATCGCCGCGTTCGAGGCCGGCGCGCGCTGGCTCCTCGTGCTCGCGGCGGCCGGCGTGGTGGTTTCGATCTACTACTACTTTGGCTGGATCAAGGCCGCTTTCTTCGAAACGTGGACGCCGCCCGCCGACGCCGTGCCGACGCGCCCCGCGCGCACGCCGGTCGGCACCGTCGCCGGCATCACGCTCGGCGCGCTCGCGCTGGCCTCGATCGCGCTCGGCCTCTACCAGGGCCCGCTCGGCCAGTGGCTGGCGCGGTGATCGGCGGCAATCCTGACGAGGACGACGTTTTAGGGCGCGTGTCTTGCACGCGCCGGCGTTTGCAAGACAGACGCCCTACGTCGTGAGTCTCGGTTGCAGCGAATTCTGTAAGCTGCCTCACCGCCAGTAGCCGCGCACGAAAGCGTAGCCGTTGCCGCGGTGTTCCCAGCGCGGCGCGACCCACGTGTGGTAACCGTGCGGCGGACGTTCCCAGTGCCCGCGGAACCACTCGCGCCGCCCGTTCTCCCAGCCCCAGTAGCCGGAAATCCACACGTAGTCGGGCGCCGGCCGCTCGACGATCACCTCGTTCATCGGCGGCGGAGGCGCATCGGCGACGATCACTTCGGGCGCGGCCGGAGCGGGCGGCGGCGCGACGACAACACTCGGCGCGGGCGAGGACGGCATCGCAACGGGTGCGGCCGGCGCCATCGGCGCGTTCGGCACAGTCATCGCAGGCGCGGGCGGCGGAGGCGGCGGGCCGTTGGGCTGCGCGGCGGGCGCGGGCGGCGGCGCGGGAATTTCCCAATGCGCTTCCACCCATTGCCGCGTGTCAGGCGTCCAGCGGCCGTCGACCCACATCGCATCGGGTCGCGGCGGCAGCATCCACGCACCCGAGACCCACAGCCAGCGGCCCTCGGCCCACGTGTAATGGCCCGGCACCCAGACGTAGCCGGGACCGGGCGCCACCATCACGCGTTCGACGACGCGCGGCGGCGGCGCTTCGCGCACGACGACCGGGGCGGGAATGCCGATCCGCACGCCAATGCCGACATGCGTGGCGGCACGCGCCGAAAAACCGGCGGCACAAACGGCCGCGAGTAACGAGAAGAGTTTGAGTTTCATGGCGTAGAAAAAATAACTCGGGGCAGGGCGATCGACGGGCGATCCCACCGCCGTCTCGCCCGGTTGTGACCTGAAAACCGCGTGGTTGTTTCCCGGCCGGGCGAATCCGGCGAAGCCCCGCGAATTTGCGTTGCTCCGCCCGGGACGGCATACTCGTTTCTTCCGCCTCGATGCCCGCCGCGCCGTCCGCCTTCTCCCGCCGAAAACGCGCCACGCTGCTCGCCGCCCTCGCGGCGTTGCTCGGCATTTTTTTCGTGCGCGGTTGCGTGCTGCAATCGCCCCCGGTGTCGCCGCCGCGCGCGCCGCTCCGCGTCGCCGGGACCGCGGGCGTTTCGCCGGAGTCGTCGCCGCTCGTCGCGGTCGCTTCACCGATTGCGACGCGCGACGTCGCGGCGCCGACGACCGAGCCGTATCGCATGCGCGCGCTGACCTTCGCGATCGATGCGACCGGCGTGCGCCTCGATCGCGCGGTGATCGCGGCCGGTCGCGTGAAGGCGCCGCCGCGCTCGATCGCGCCGTATCGGATCGAGTTCGAGGTTTACGATGGCGCGGGCGAGAAACGCTACGCCGGCTCGATCGACGATCCGCTGCACCGCATCTACGAGTATGAGGATCCGGCGCAGCCCGGCAGTCTGCGGCACGTCGCGCACGAAACCGATTCGGATCTTTTTCAAATCCGGCTGCCCGAGCCGCTCGGCGCCGCGCAGATCGCGTTCTTCGAAATATCGCCCGGCGCGTCCGGCCCGAACCGCGCGTCGCTCGGCGCGATCGCGCTGCCATGAAGACACCGCGCTGCTGGCTCGTGCTGTTCGCGCTCCTCGCGCTCGCGCCGCTGCGCGCGCAGACGTTCACGCAGATTCGCAACGCCGGTCCGCGCGCCACGCGCCTCAACATCGCCTTTCTCGCCGAAGGCTACACCGCCGCGGAGCAGGCGAAATTCCAGGACGATGCCGCGACACTGCTCCAGGTTTTGCTCAGCGACGAATCGTGGAGTCGCTTCGCGAGCTACCTCAACGCGTTCACGATCTACGTGGCGAGCAATCAGTCGGGCGCCGACGACCCGAGCACCGGCACGCTGCGCGACACGTATTTCAACAGCACCTTCGGCACGAACGGCATCGACCGGCTCCTCACGATCCCGTCCGGCCCCGACGGCACGGGCAAGGTGCTCGCGCTCCTCACGCAATACCTGCCCGATTACGATCTCATCCTGATTCTCGTGAACTCGACGAAATACGGCGGCGCGGGCGGCACGTATCTCACGACTTCGCTCAACGTCAGCGCGCGCGAGATCATGCTGCACGAGCTCGGCCACACGTTCGCCAAGCTCACGGACGAATACGTCGACACCGCCGCCGCGCCCTTTTACCCGCCCGCGGAATATCCGAACGCCACGCAGAAGAGCACGCGCGGCACGAGCCCGTGGAGCGATTTCATCGCGTTCAACACCGCGATTCCGACGGCGAGTGCGCCGGATGAAAACACCGTCGGGCTTTTCGCCGGCGGCGAATATCGCGCCAGCGGATTTTATCGGCCGACCTTCGACAGCAAGATGCGCGAGCTCGGCCGGCCGTTCGGTCCGGTGAACCTGCGCGCGTATGCGACGGCGCTGCACGCGCTCAACCTCGAGGGCGCGACTGCCAAACCGGTGCTCACGCAGTCGCCGACCGGCGGCATCGTCGCGGCCGGCCAGTCGCGCACGCTGCAAGTCGCGGCGACGAGCGTCGGCCCGACGACTTATCTGTGGCGACTCAACGGCGTCTACCTTCCCACCGCGCTCGGCACGTCGCTGGCGATTCCATCGATGAGCGCGGCCAACGCCGGCGGCTATTCCGTCGAAGTCACCAATGCGGCCGGCACGACCACGGCGGACATCGCGCTCGCGTTGACCGGCTCGTTCGTGTCGCCCGGCGTGAGCGTGTCGCCTTCGAGCGTCGCCGCCAGCGCCGATCAAAGCACCACGCTCTCGGTCTTCGCGAGCGGCACGCCGCCGTTCGCCTACGAGTGGCGGCGCAACGGCGTCGCCCTCGCCGGCGCCACCGCGCCGAGCCTCACGCTCGCGAAACTGCAGCCCGCCGACGCGGGAATTTATTTCGCCGCGCTCAACGGCACGCAGTCGACCAGCGCGGCTGCGATCGTCGGCGTGTTCACGGCCAGCAAGCTCGTCGGCGCCGCGCACGAAGTCCGCTCCGACATCGAACATCCGGTCAACCACAACATCTACGACCAGCTCCTGCTCGACGGCGCGGCCGCCACGCTCACCGCCGATGCCGGGCAGATCACGCGGATTTCATTCGTCGACCTGTCGAACGACATCGTGCAGGTGGAATTCAGCGGCGCAGGCGTGTTGACGCTCACGCTCGACAACGCCACCGGTCCGGCCGCGCCGGCGAACTACGTCCAGCCCGGCGTGGTTTACATGAAAGGCCACGCGAGCATCGTGATCGTCGGCGCGAACGAGACGACCAACCTCACCGTCTTCAGCGTCGGTCGCGCGAACGCGGTCGACCAGAGTCTGTTTCGCAGCGACGTCGATTACGACGGCATGGCCGACATCGGCTCCATCGCGATCGCTTCGACGAATGGAAAATTCGGGAGCATCCACGCGGGCGACGTGAGCTGCGTGAACGACCGCGGCTTCGCCGGCCTCTACGCGCCCGGCGTGCAGTTCGGCGGGCCGGTTTATCTCGGCAACATTTCCGCGTCCGATTCGGCGACGCCGGTCCTCGTGCTCGGCAGCGTGAGCGACCTGCGGATCACCGGCGGCGATCTTCAGCAGCCCAACGGGCGCGCGGTGCAGGCGGACGGGTTCACGCGCGTGCAGTTGACCGCGGGCACCGACTCGCAAAACCGCACGCAGCCGAAGGAGCCGCTGCGGGCGCGTTTCGAAAAAAGCGGCGTCGATGTGACGCCGCAGATTTCGGTCGAGTAATCGAGCAGGGCCCGACTTTAGAGCAGTTTCAAAAATACTGTAGCCGTCTTTGTAGGTCGGGCTTTACGCCCGACACGTCGGGGATAAACCCCGACCTACATGTCTGACGCGGCCATGAGTTTATTTTAGCCGCTCCAAGTGGCACGGGCATCTTGCCCGTGTGGCGAACTCCGATCACGGGCGGGACGCCCGTGCCACTTCAACACAAATGCTGATTTCCGGTTCAGGGGTTTCAGCGGGTCGACGGCAGCGTCACGCCGCTCGGGGCAGAGGTGCCGTTGATGTCCCAGTGGCCCTCGGTCCAGCGCGAGGTCGACGCGTCGTAGTGGCCGGCCACCCAGACCGCGCGCGCCGTCGGCGGCACAGCCCACGTGCCGTTCGTCCACTGCCACTGGCCGTTGCTCCAGGTGTAGTGGCCTGCGATCCACACGTGATTCGGGCCGGGCGAAGCGGTGACGGTTTCGGCCTGCGGTTCCGGCGGCGGCGAGGAAACCGGAAAGCTCGCGATGTTCTGCGTCTGCGCGCCGGTGACGGAAAGGCCGGACGTGTTGGCCATCGTGCTGGTGGCGCCGGTTCCGACGCTCGATCCGATCGTCGGCGCGGGCGTGCCGGGCGTCGCGGGCTGCGGGCCGATGGGCGCAGTGCCGGGCGAAGTGACGATCGACTGCGGCGCCGTGAGCGGCGGCAAGGTCGGGCTCACGCCGGCCGCGTTGGTCGTGGTGCCGAGCGACATGGAAGAATTCTGGCCGGTGGGGGACAACGGCGCCGGGCTCATCGGTGTCGTCGTGGAATTTGTCGTCGTCGTGCCGGCGGTCGTTCCGGGTGTCAGCGTCGCGGAATTCGGGCCGGTCGCGTTCGTGGTAGTGGACAAACCGTTGTTCGCGGTGGAGCCGGTGCCGAGCGCGGTGTTGCCGGCGGTCGGCGCGAGCGGCGCTCCGGTCGCGGAAGTGGTGCCTGTCGTGCCGGCGGCACTCGCGCCGGTCGCGCTGCCGCTGGAAGAGCCGGCGCCCGCGGCGCCCTGGGCAAGCGAGGAAACGGTCCACGCGCCGCCGCAGAGTGCGGTGAGCGTGATGGCCAGCAAAGTTTTTGTTTTCATGGCGAGGATGACGGAGGATTGCGGTTCGGTTTTCGCCACTCTCCCGAAGCTGGAGAAACGGTGCAGCGCTCTCGCGACAGACCGACGCAAAGAACGTTTGTTTCGGCCCGGGAATCTGCCTCAGTGGCAACTCGTTCAAGCATGAGAATCACCGGACTCGCCCTCGTCCCGCCGCCGACCGCCGCCGATCTGCCGAAAGTCACGCCCGAGCTGCTCGCCTCCGTGCTCGCACGCTACTCGCGCAGCAACGAAGGGCTCGCGGCGATCCTCGCGAAGGTCGACCTCGCCAATCCGGACGCATCGATCGACCGCATTCTCAAATTCGTCGACTACGGTCACGCCTCGATCGGCGGGCTCACGGGCGGCCTCGCCATCGCGCTCGACGATGTCTCGATGTGGCTCGCGTATAAAATTTTCGAACTCGCGCAGATGGCCGACGGCCAGGAGTCGAGCACGCGCTACATCGCGATGGACGCGGCGAATCTGCCCACTGCCGAAGAACTCGGCGTTCCCGCCGATCTCGCCGGGCGCTGGCGCGACGTGCTCGGGCGCGCCTTTGCCGCGTATCATGCGGAATACGCGCGCCTCGATGCGCTCGCGATCGCCGAGCCGCAGCGCGTGCGGCTCCCCGCCGACGCGAAGCCCGCCGTCGTCACGCGGCTGCGCAAGAATTACGCGCTCGATCGCGCGCGTTATTTCGTGCCGCTCGCCACGCGCACGAATCTCGGCCTCGTGCAGTCGTCGCGCATGTGGGCGGTGACGGTGAAGCACCTCGACTCGCTGCCGCATCCCGAGGCGCGAGCCGCCGCGAAGCTGATTCGCGACGAGCTGTTGAAACAATCGCCGCGGCTCATGCGGCACAGCTTCGCGGAAAAATCCCACGAGGAGCAGGCGCGGCAGGAACTCGCGACCTCGCTCGCCCTCGGCCGCGAGCGCCTTTCCGCGGCGCCGCTCGCCGACGAAGTGTGGGTGCACGTCGATCGCGCCGCGCCGCCGTGGCTCCGGGAAACGCAATCCGTCGCCGAGGCGTTGCGGCACCGCGCGAATCGCTACGGCTACCAGGGAACCGCGACGCGCCGCATGCGCGTGACGTTTGCCTGGAACAACATGGCGCTCGCCGAGCTGCGCGACCTCAACCGCCACCGCACGGGCCATCGCTACACGCCGCTGATCCAGGCGGGATTCTACCTGCCGCCGGAAATCGACCGCGCGCCGCACGCGGCGTTGCTCGCCGACCAGCTCGCGCTCACGCGCGAACTCATCGCCCGCGGCTCGCCGGCCTACGTCTACTCGCTGCTCCTCGGCGCGCAGACGCCGTTCGAGCACAGCACGCACGCGGACAAATTCATCTACGAGGCCGAGCTGCGCACCGGCATGGGCGCGCATTATCGCTACGCCGAACATCTCAGCGCCGCGCTGCGCGAATTTTTGCGCCAGGTCCCGGAAGCGCGCGACTGGGTGGTCGAAGGCACCGCCGAGCCCGAATAGAAACGCCGCGCGGTCCAGCGCCCGACTATTCGGCGACTCCCGAACGTCCGATCCAGCACTCGCGTCCGGCGCCGTTTTCTCCGGCGCGGTCCCGCGCGCGCCGTCGGGTTTTCGCCGGCTCGTCGCGTCATGAAGAATAAATTGGTTGCCGCAAACTCATGGCGGCGCATTTCTTTCGCTGCTTTCCCACCCATGAAGCTGTTCCGCCTCGCTGCCCTCGTGGGTTCCAGCTCGCTCGCCTTCACCGCGATGGCCGGCGATGCCACGGGCGCGATCGATCCGGCGACGCGCAATGCGAGCTTCGCGCCCGCCGGCGCTCCCGCGCCGGTCGCCGCGACGCCGACCGTCGATTCTGCCGTGCAACAAAAACGCGTCCCGACCAGCGTCGTCGAAAAGCAGCCCGCCGCCGTCGGCGATCGACGCGCGCCGATCGCGATCGAGGAGGCGCGCGACAAGACAGTCATCGAAAAAGATTCCCGCCGGCCGGCGCCATCGCCCGCGACTTCGACCGCCACCGCGAGCGCGTTCGACCATCGGGTGGCCGCGATTTCAGTGACGAACGATCGCCGCCAGCCGCCGCTCGTTTCAAAATATCAGGACGGCATGGTCGCCGCGAGCGCGGCCAATCTCGCGCGCTTTCCCGCCGCGAGCAGCGCGACCGGCGCGACGATCAATCGTTTCGTCTTCCGCCACAACGCGCCCGACGCCGCGGCCGCACCGCTCGCCGCCACGCCCGCCGGCGCCGACGCCGCCGCGCGAAACTGACGTGTCGACCCGCCGATGAATTTCCGCGTGCTCCAGTTCAACATGCAGTTCGGCCAGATCTGGGATGACACGTATCCCGATCGCGCACCGATCCGCCTGGAGGCGACGCTGGCCGAAATCCGTTCGCACGACGCCGACATCATCATGCTGCAGGAAGTCGAGCAGGCGCTCCCCGGCGGCGTGCAGCGCCAGCCGCCGCCGAACTACACGCGGCTCCGCGCGGAACTCGCCGGCTACGAAAGCTGGTTTTCCTATCCGAAGCCCGATCCGCGCGAGCTGCCCTTCGGCATCGGGCTGGCGATTTTCTCGCGCACGCCGCTGCGCGAGACGATGCGGCTGGACCTGCCGTCGCCGCCGATCGAGTTCGATTTTTTCGGCAAGAAAACGACGCCGACCGATCGCGTGCTGATCGGCGCGCAGACGACGATCGGCGGGCACTCGCTGCAATTGTTCAACACGCACCTGCTCGCGTTTTTCATGCTCGGCTCGAGCAGCTCGCTGAATCCCTTTCAGCGCAACCTCGTCGCCGACCAGCTCGCGGCGGCGCGCGGTCCGACGATTCTCACCGGCGACTTCAACGTCAGCAAACACGAGACCTTGATCGGCCAGTTCGCGAGCTGCGGCTTCAAGACGGTGCAGAAGACCGAGGTCACCTGGCGGCGCCGGCCGTTCGTGCTCGACCATATTTTTCACAACGCCGAGCTGCGCTGCATCGGCCACCGCGTCGTGCCGACGCCCGCGAGCGACCACCACGCGCTGGTCGCGGATTTCGAGTTCGTCAAGGCGTGAAAAACCGCTGATGGATTTCGCCGTTGGCGAAATCCAACGGCGGTTTCCTTCCCGGCCTCTACTTTCCGCGTCGGACGCGCTCCTTCTCGTCTTCGCGCTCCTCGTCGAGCCGGGCGCGTTCGCTCGCGAGCTGCTGCTTGATCTTCTCCGCGTCCTCGAGCTTCTGCGCGGCCAGCGCCTCGTCGAGCTGCTTGCGCAGGAAAATTTCGCGCTCCGCCAGCTTGCCTTTGTAGACGCGGTCGATTTCCGCGAGGCGCGATTTTTGTTCCGCCGTCAGCGGCGTGGCGGACGCAGGATCCGATTTGGCGAGACGCTCCATCGCGAGTTCGTAGGCGCTTTTCATGGGGGAGCGCGAAACCTAGCCGAACTTCACGCCGAAAACCAGCGCGACTGCGACGACCGCGAACGGCGGCCACCAGCTCCCGCGATTCCGCCGCCAGCCGGTCGCGTAGCCGGCGAGCACGACCGCGAGCAACGCGACGAGCGCCAGCGGCGCCGCCCACGCCGCGCGCCACGTCGCCGCATGCCACACCGCCGGCAGCTGCACGCCGCGGCGGATGAGCGCGTCGATCGCGACGAGCAACACGAGCGCCGCGTGGTTGAACAGCACGCCGACGCTCGCGAGGCCGGCGAGCCCGGCGAGAATCGACGCGAACCCGGCGACGATCACGAACATCGCCAGCGGCACGATCAGGAGATTCGCGAAGAGTCCGCCGGCCGCGAACACGCCGAAAAACGCCGGCCCGGTGAGCGCGCTCACCAGCGTCGCCGCGAGCCCGATGCCGAGCACCGGCCAGAACCAGCGCAGCGCCGCGGCCCACGCGCGCTGCCACCACGTCCACGTCGCCGCCGGCTGGTCGCGAAAGGGCGACCACGTTTGCTGGATTCGCTCCACGAGCGGCAGGCCGAAGCCGAGGATCGCAAGCACCACGCCGTAGCTCATCTGAAAACTCGCGCTGAACAACGCGAGCGGCTCGAGGAGCAGCACCGCGAGCGCCGCGGCGGAGAGCGCCGCGAGCCCGTTCGCCGGTCGTCGCAGCACGAACGCCGCCTCGTAAAACGCGACGAGCAGGAAGGCGCGCACGGCCGACGGACTCGCGCCCGTCGTGTCGACGTCGAGCCACAGCACCGCGAGCGTCACGAGCGCCGCCGCCGGCCGCGGGCAGCGCAGCGCGGCGAGGAGCGCGTGCAACGACAACGCCACGACGCCGATGTGGAGCCCGTTGATCGCGAAGAGGTGCATCGTGCCGCTGTGCAGGAAGAGTTCGTCCTGCGCCTCGCTCAGCTCGTGCTTCTGCCCGAGCATCATCGCGCGAAACACGGCCGCGAGATCGGGCCGCTTGCTCGCGATGCCGGCGCCGAGCAGGGCGTTGAGCTTCTCCGCGGCGCGCGCGAGGAAGGCCTGATAGCGCGTCGGCGGCTGCTCGAGCGCGGTCACGCGGCCGCGCGTCAGCCGAAAATTCGCACCCGCGGCGGCGAGATAGCCGTCGAACGAGTCCGCCGGCGGATCGCGCGGCAACGGCGCGAGCACGCCGACGACCGCGACGATGGCGCTGCGCAGCGGCGCCGGTTCGCCGGCGCGCGCGGTGAGCGAAAAATAAACGCGCTGCCCGGTGAGTTCGCGGAGATGTTCGTCGGCGCGCACGATGCGCGCGAGCCCGCCGGTTTTCTTCGGATCGGTCTGCGGAAACACGCGCTCGATTCGCAACGCAAGCCGTGCTTCGCGCGGCGGCAACGCGTCCCACGCCGCGAGCCGCGCGCGGTGCAGCGCATAGCTCGCGCTGCCCGCGAAGAACATCGCCGCGATCAGCGCCGCGGCCCACGCGCGCGCGTGGCGCTGGCTCGCGACGAGCGCCGCGACGGCGCAGACGAGCGCGAGGGCGAGTTGCCAGCCGGCCGGTGCGAACTCGCCGAGCCGCCCCGCGGTCAGTCCCGCGATCAGCGGCAGCACGAGCCAAAGCAAGGGGGCGCGATGTCCGAGGCTGCGGCTCTGCATCCCGGAAAGTTGAAACCACTCATTCCGACTAATGAACACAAATTTTGTCCGAGCTTCATTAGTGGGGATTAGTGTGCATTAGTGGTTAAAAATGCCTTCCGCCGATCAACCCGATCTTTTTGGCGACGAGCCGCCGCCGCCGGCCTCCGCGCCGGCGACGACCAGGCCGGCGAACCAGCCGCTTGCCGCGCGCATGCGGCCGCGACGGCTCGCCGAGGTCGTCGGGCAGGATCATATTTTGAAATCGGGCAGCCTGCTGCCGCGGCTCGTGGCGCAGAATCGTTTCGGCTCGCTGATTTTCTACGGGCCGCCGGGCTGCGGAAAAACCAGCATCGCCGAGGCGATCGCGCACGAGACCGGCAGCCGTTTCGTCCGCGTGAACGCCGTCATGTCGAACGTCGCCGAGCTGCGCGAAATCCTCACCATCGCGCGTCGGCGGCCGGAGGCGGCGACGATCCTCTTCATCGACGAGCTACACCGCTTCAACAAATCGCAACAGGACCTGCTGCTGCCCGACGTCGAGGAAGGCAATGTGCGGCTGATCGGCGCGACCACGCACAATCCCGGTTTCTACGTCAACCCGCCGCTGCTTTCGCGCAGCCATCTTTTCCGGCTCGAGCCATTGTCGGCCGACGCGATTGTCGGCGTGCTCGAGGCGGCGCTCAGCGATGTCCAGCGCGGGCTGGGCGCGCGCGGCGTGACGGCCGAAAGAAAAATTCTCGCCGACCTCGCGGTGCTCTGCGACGGCGACCTGCGCCGCGCGCTCAACGCGCTCGAAGTGATCGTGCTCGGCCTGCCGGAGCGCGCGACCGTCACCGCGGCGGACATCGAGGTGTTCGCGCGCGAGCGGCGGATTCGCTACGACGCGGACGAGGACGAGCACTACGACACGATTTCGGCGTTCATCAAGAGCTGTCGCGGCAGCGATCCGGATGCGGCGATGTATTGGCTCGCGAAGATGCTCGCCGGCGGCGAAGACCCGCGGTTCGTCGCGCGGCGGCTCGTCATCCTCGCGAGCGAGGATGTCGGCCTCGCGGATCCGCAGGCGCTGCCGCTGGCGGTGGCGGCGCATCACGCCGTCGATTTCGTCGGCCTGCCCGAAGCGGAGCTCACGCTCGCGCACGCGACGCTCTACATCGCGACCGCGCCGAAGAGCAACTCGGCCACGCTCGCGCTCGGCGAAGCGCATCGCGTGTTGAAGGAGCAGCCGGTGCAGACGATTCCCTCCGCGCTGCGCAGCAAGACCGGCCAGGCGAACAAGCGCATCGGGCAGGGCCAGGGCTACGCGTATTCGCACGATTTTCCGGAGAACGTTTCCGGGCAGGATTATCTCGAGAAACCGCTCACGCTCTACACGCCGAAGACCGCGGGCTGGGAGGCGAAGATCGCGGAGCGGCTCGCGCGCTGGAAGGATTTGAAGGCGCGGATGCGAGCCGGAGAAAAATGAGCGTTGCACGGCACGAATCGGCCGGGACGCGGCGGCTCACTTCCTGAAGGAAACACCGAGGACGCAGAGATCGCGGAGGTTTTTCTCTCTGCGTGATCTCTGCGTCCTCTGCGTTGCCGGATTTTATTTCGGCATCCCGTGCAGGCGGAAGCCCGCAGCCAAACTACAAGGCCTCCAGCGCCGAGCGGTAGCTCGCGACTGCGTCGTCGGGATTCGACGCGGTGCAATTCAGGTCGCGCAGCAATCCGTCCTTCAGGCCGTAAACCCAGCCGTGCACGGTGAGCGGCTGGCTGCGCGCCCACGCGTCGCGCACGATGGTCGTGCGGGAAACATTGTGCACCTGCTCGATCACGTTGAGTTCGCAGAGGCAGTCGCAGCGCGCGGCGGCGCCCGACACGCAGCTCAACCGGCGCTCGTGCTTGTGCGCGACGTCCTGCACGTGCTGCAGCCAGTTGTCGGCGAGGCCGACGCGGTCGTGGCGGAGCGCGGCGTTCACGCCGCTGCAACCGTAGTGGCCGACGACGATGATGTGTTTCACCTTCAGCACCTCGACGGCGAACTGGATCACCGAGAGGCAATTCAGGTCCGAGTGCACGACGACGTTGGCGATGTTGCGATGGACGAAAAGTTCGCCCGGCAGCAGGTCGACGATCTCGTTGGCGGGCACGCGGCTGTCGGCGCAACCGATCCAGAGATATTCCGGCGATTGCTGCTGCGAAAGCTTCGTGAAGAAATCCGGATCGCGCCGGCGAATCTTGTTGGCCCAGTCCTGGTTGTTCGCGAAGAGATGACGGAGATCAGGCATATGGTGCCCGCGAGTTTTTACGGCGCCGCGAGCCGCGTCAAACGGAACTGAAAATGCCCGCGGCGCCGCCAAGCCGCTTGCTGACGCCGCGGGAATCCCCAAACTGCCGCCATGAAAACTCTGGCCGTCTGGCTGCTCGCGCTGGGCTTGCTCGTGGGAAACGCCTTCGCCGCCGCGCCCGCGAAGAAAGACAAGGACGCGAAAAAAGAGGAGCCGGCGAAAATCGAGGGCGTCCCGATCTCGCGCGGCGACCGCGGCTTTCTCGGCGTGCGGATCGTCGACGGGAATCTGCGCGTGACGTTTTACGACGCGAAGAAAAAACCGATGGCGCCCGACGTGGTCCGCGCGATCGCGCACTGGCCGGTGAAGTATCAGTCCACCGACGAGCGCACCGTGTTGAATCCCGGCGGCGACGAGCACTCGCTCATGTCGGCGAAAGTCGTGAAGCCGCCGTATGCGTTCAAGCTGTTCATCACGCTGATGACGACGGGGCCCGACGGCAACGAAGTCGCGAGCGAGAACTACACGCTGGATTTTCACCAGTAACCCGCGGCGGCGCGGGCGATCGCGGGGCGCGGGTTTCCATTTCGCGCGCGTGTCGCGGCGGGTTGACATGCCTGCGGGCGCGCGCGAGTTTCGCCGGTCCTCTTCGCCATGACCGTTTCCGAGCTGCCGCCGTTTGATCCTGTCGAGGCTGCGATCGCCGACATCGCCGCGGGCAGGCTCGTCATCGTGACCGATGACGAGAATCGCGAAAACGAAGGCGACCTCATCATGGCCGCGGAAAAGGCGACGCCCGAAACCGTCAACATGATGATCCGCTACGGCAGCGGCATCGTGTGCGTGCCGACGGTCGAGCACGTGCTGCGCCGGCTCGGGCTCGGGCCGATGGTCGCGAGCAACCGCGAGTCGCAGCGCACGGATTTCACGGTGAGCGTCGACGCCGCCGACGGCATCACGACCGGCATCAGCGCCTACGATCGCGCGTGCACGATCAAACTCCTCGCCAGTCCGGCGACGCGGCCGGAGCAACTCGTGCAGCCGGGCCACGTTTTTCCGCTGCGCGCGCGGCCGGGCGGCGTGCTCGAGCGCGCGGGCCACACGGAAGCGGCGGTCGATCTCGCCACGCTCGCGGGGCTCTCGCCGATGGGCGTGCTCTGCGAACTCGTCAACGACGACGGCACGGTGCAGCGGCTGCCGCAGTTGCTGGAATTCAAAAAGAAATTCGGGCTGAAGATGACGTCGATCGCCGCGCTGATCGAATATCGCTCGCGGCGCGACCAGCTCGTGGAGCTCGTCACGGCGCAGCCGTTCGCGTCGGAATTTGGCGAGTTCACGCTGCATCTTTTTCGCAGCCGGCTCGACGGCCGTCATCATCTCGCGCTCACGATGGGCCGGCTCGGGCCGGAACCGACGCTCGTGCGCGTGCACAGCGAAAACCTGCTGAGCGACCTTTTCCGGGCGAAGGGCCTGCCGGGCCACCAGATGTTGACGGCGTCGCTCGCCGCCGTGGCGAAGGCGGGCCGCGGGGTGGTGCTCTACATGCAGCCGTCGAGCGGCGCCGAGACGCTCGTGCGCGGCCTCGCGGCGAAGCCGGGCGAGGCGCCGCCGCCGATGAGTTTTCGCGACTACGGCATCGGCGCGCAGATTCTCGTCGCGCTCGGGCTGGGGAAAATCCGGCTGCTGTCGAACAGCACGCGCAAGGTGATCGGCCTCGACGGCTACGGGCTGGAAATCGTCGAGCAGGTCGCGTTGTAGGATTCGCGGATTTCTGGTTGCGGATTGGCGGGCGGGGGTTGTGCTCTGAACCTTCCATGAGTTTGAAAGCGCCAGCGAATCAGGCCGTCGACGGTGCCGGCATGCGCATCGGGATCGCGGCGGCGCGTTTCAACCCGGCGCTGGTCGACGGGTTGCTGGCGCGCGTGCGCGAGGTGCTGCGCGGCGCGGGGGTGAAGGAGGCGGACATCACGGTCGTGCGCGTGCCCGGCTCGCACGAGGTGCCGTGGGCGGCGAGCCGGCTCGTGAGAAAACGCGACTGCGCGATCGCGCTCGGCGTGTTGATCGGCGGCGATACGAATCACCACGAGATGGTGGGGCAAAGCGTGTCGCAGGCGTTGCAGCGGATCGCGGTCGACAGCGGCGTGCCGGTGATCAACGGCGTGATCGTGGTCGAGTCCGAGGCGCAGGCCGAGGCGCGCTGCCTCGGCGCGATCGATCGCGGCGCGGAATTCGCGCGCGCGGCGCTTGAAATGGCGGCGCTCAAGAGAAAGTCGCTGCGATGAGCAAGGCCCAGTTTGCCCAGCGCCGGGACGGCCGCGTCGCCGCGCTCCAGTTCATTTACGCGTGGAGCATCAATCCGCCGAAGAACCTCGCGGAGGATCTGCGCGTGTTCTTCGAGAACTGCGAGCAGCCGCGCGAGCACTACGCCTTTGGCGAGGAGCTGATCCACGGCGTGATCGAGCACATCGCGGACATCGACGCGCGCATCAAGGCGCTGGCGCAAAACTGGGAGTTCGACCGCATCGCGAAGATCGACCTCGCGATCCTGCGGCTGGCGATGTTCGAGATGATTTATCGCAAGGACATCCCGCCGGTCGTCTCGATCAACGAGGCGATCGACCTGTCGAAACAATTTTCCAACGCCGACGCGAAGCGCTTCATCAACGGCATGCTCGACCGGTTGAAAGGCAGCCTCGGGCGGGATGCGCGAAAAGCGGAGTGATGGAAAAGTAGCGAGTAGTGGGTAGCGAGCAGCGAGCATCACGCGATCGTGACGGTCTTCTACTCGCTACCCACTACTCGCTCCCCACTACTTTCATGTTCGGCCTCTTCAAAAAATTCAAAGACGGGCTCGCGAAAACCGTCACCGCGATCGCGACGAAGACGCGCGGGCTCTTCGGCGGGAAGAAAATCGATGCGGCTTCGCTCGACGAACTCGAGGAGGCGCTCTACGGCGCGGATTTCGGCGTGGAGACGACGACCGAGATTCTCGACGAGATCAAAAAAGCTTACGCGAAGGACAAGGACCTGCAGGGCCGGCAGGCGGCGGAGATCGGCGCGGGGGTGTTGCGCCGCGTGCTCGCGGGCAGCGAGGGAAAGCTGGAGGGCGCCGCATCGCCCGCGGCGGCGCAAAATCCGGTCGTGATCGCGATGATCGGCGTCAACGGTTCCGGCAAGACGACGACCGCCGCGAAACTCGCGTGGGACCTGAAGCAGGACGGAAAATCCGTCACGCTCGCGGCGTGCGACACGTTTCGCGCGGCGGCGGTCGAGCAGCTCAAGACCTGGGCCGCGCGGCTCGAACTCGAAGTCATCGCGAGCCACGCGGGCGCGGACGCGGCGGCGGTGGCGTTCGACGCGTGGCAGGCGGCGAAGTCGCGCGGGCGCGATTACCTGATCGTCGACACCGCGGGCCGGCTGCACACGAAGACCAACCTGATGGAGGAGCTGGCGAAGATCCGGCGCGTGCTGCAGAAAAACGATCCCGCCGCGCCGCAGCACCGCTGGCTCGTGGTCGATGGCTCGCTCGGCAGCAACTCGATCGAACAGGCGAGGGTGTTTCACCAGAGCTTCGGGTTGACGGGGCTCGTCGTGACGAAGCTCGACGGCACGAGTCGTGGCGGCGCGCTGGTCGGCATCTGGCGGCAGCTGAAGATCCCGATTTATTTTCTCGGCCTCGGCGAGCAGGCGGAGGATTTGCAGCCTTTCAGCGTCGACAACTACGTGAAGGCGGTCTTCGGGCTGGAAGCGTAAGCAAAAAAAGAGCGCCCGGGCGGGCGCTCTGGTGCGGCGAAAAATTCGCGGCGTGTAACGGACGGGCAGAAAACCTGCGTGCGAGGTAGGTCGGCTTATCCTTAAGCCGCCGGTTCGGAGCGGATGAAAGTCCTGAGCGGCGCGTTCAGGATAACGCGCCCTACCTTTTCAAAGGACTTTAGCGAGTGCTCGAGGACGAACCCGAGGAATTCGTGGTGCTGCCGGTGCCGCTCGTATTGCTGCTGCTATTGGTGTCGCGGGTCGGCGTGGACCAGGAGCTCGATCCGGACGTGCTCGTGCCGGTGTCGCTCGAATGGCTCATGTCGGAATGGCTGGTCTTGCCCGAGCTGTGGTCGTTGCGACCCGTCGGCGCGGTGGAGCGCTGGAGGTTTTGCGCCATGGCGAGGTGCTGGCGCAGGTCGGCGAGATGCTTGGAGGCGAAGTCGCGGAGCTCGGTGTCCTTGGCGTCGGTCGAGGCTTTTTCGAAGTCTTTGATATCCTTCTCGTGCTCATCGACCATGTGGTCGACGAACTCGCGATCGAAGTCCGCGCCGGATTTGTTGCTCAGGCGCTTGTATTCGCGGGTCTGGCCGTTGTCCTTGTCGAGCTTCACGTTCTTCGTGCTGGCGAGCGACGAGAGCTCGGAGCCCATGTTGGTGTGATCGGAGACGAGTTTCTGGGCGAAGTCGCGCACGTCGGGATTGCTCGCACGCTGGGCGGCGAGCTGGGCGATTTGCACTTCGTCCTGATTGCCCTCGGCGGTCTTGTTGACGAAGCGGCGGTCGGACCAGCTCAGCTTGTCGCCGCTGGAAGAAGAAGTGTCGGCGCTGTTCGCCGTGCTCGCGCTGTAGTTGCCGGAGCCAGTCGCGGACTGGTCGTTGGGGTTGCGGTTGGATGAACCGGACGAGTTGGTAGACTGCGCCGCGAGAGTCGCGGCGCTGACGAGGAACGCCAAACCCGTCACACGCAGGGCGGAACGGGCTGGCTGAAAGGAATTTTGAGTATGCGCTTTCATGGCGGTGCCACTTTACGCAGCGCGCGGGCGAGCCACCATCGGTCGCGCGCCGGTTTGATTCACCGGCGCGGCTCCGGCAGGTGTGCACCTACCGAAGCCGCGCGGCTACGGGAAATCTCAGAAGCTCGCGCGCACGCCAGCGGCGACGCCGCGGCCGGGCAGCGGCGCGAATTCTTTCAGGAAAGACGTGTGCTCGCGCGCGGTGATGTTGGTGAGGTTCGTGCCCTTCACGAAAAGTTCATAGCTCGCGCGGCCGGTCGCGAAGAGCCGGCTCACATCGGCGTCGAGCAACGTGTAGCCCGCGGTCGGGCCTTCGTCGGGCGTGAAGCGATCCTGGCGCGCGGCGTGGCGGACTTCGACATTCGCGGTCCAGCGTCCGTCGTCGTAGCTGAGCTTCGCGGCGGCGCGCAGCGGCGGGATGCGCGGCAGCGGCAGGTGGCTGCTCGTCTCCTCGGCGCGCACGTAGTCCGAGCGCAGCTCGAGATGCACGTGGCGCGTCTCGCGATCGGCGAGATGAAACACCGCCTCGAGTTCGCCGCCGTAGAATTGCGCATCGCGGGCGACGAACTGAAACGGCCTCAAGCCGTCCGGATTTTTCGCCGCCGGGATCGCCGCCGCCGGCAGCTCGTGCTCGAAGATGAAATCCTGAAAACGATTCACGAACGCGCTCGCCGCGCCCGTGACGAAGCCCGCACGGCGCCGCACGCTCAGGTCGAGTCCGAGCGAACGCTCGTTGCCGAGGCCGCTCGTGCCGATTTCGTAGGCGCCGGTGCCGCCGTGCGGGCCGTTCGAGAAAAGCTCCTGAGCCGTCGGCAGCCGCTCGGTGTAGGCGAGCGATGTCGCGATCGACCAGTCCTTCACCGGATGAAACACGAGGCCGGCCGAGCCGCTGAGGCTCGCGAAATTTTTCTTTTCGCCGGAGCGCGCGCCATAGCCCGGCACGGCGGGCAGCGTCGGATCGACCGCGCCGAGTTTGACGCTTTCCGTTTCGAAGCGCGCGCCGACTTGCAGCGTGGTGTCGTCGCCGAGCTTCAGCTCTTCGAGCGCGAAAAGCGCGGCAGTGTCGGTGCGCGACGGCGGGGTGACGACTTCGTCGCCGACGGCGGAGAAATCGCTCGATGACGCCTGCGCGCCGAGGGTCCCGCTCACGGCCCCGATCGCGGCGTGCGGCAGTTCGACGCGGCCTTCCCACGCTTTGTTTTTAAACGTGGTGTTCACCTGCGTGCCGCCGCTCAGCTCGGAGTGCGTGTAGTCGCCGAAACCGATTCGCGCTTTCGCGCCGCGAAAAACGCCGAACGGCTGCGTGATCTCGCCCGCGAGATCGAGGCGCTTTTGTTTCATGTCGATGCTCGTCGGCGGCACATCGCCCGTCGGCACGCCGTAGGTCGTTTCGTAATCGCTGAACGCCGCGCCCGCGTGGCCGGCCGACCAGAACACGCTCGCGCCGAGCGAGCCGTTCCACGTCTCGGTCGCGCTGCTCGGCAGCGTGCCCGCGAGCTGGTTTGGCGGCGCATCGGCATCGATGCGCGCCACGCCGGGAATCTTCAGGTCGTCCGTTTTCTGTTTCAACGCGTCGACCTGCACCGCGAAATTCTTCGCGCCGCCGCCGGCAGCGAGGATCGCGGCGCGCTCGTTGGCGGCGCCGCCGCCGCGCAGCTCGAGCGTGCCGTGCGCGCTGCCGTCGAGCGCGGCGTCCGGGATGCGGTTGTCGATCACGTTGACGGCGCCGCCGACGGCGGACGTGCCATAGAGCAGCGTGCTCGGGCCGCGCAACACTTCGATGCGCGACGCGAAGAGCGGCTCGAGCGCGGCGTTGTGGTCCGGCGAGACGTTCGAGGCATCGAGCGCGCCGACGCCGCTCTCGAGCACGCGCACGCGATCGCCGCCGAGTCCGCGAATCACGGGCCGGCTCGCGCCGGGACCGTAATACGTCGAGCTCACGCCGGGTGTGCTCGCGAGCGTTTCGCCGAGGGTGGCCTGCGCGAGCTGGCGCAAGTCGGCGCCGGTGAGGACCGACGTGCCTTGCGCGAGATCGAAGGCGGTCGTCGCGTCGGGTCCGGCGCTGACGACGAATTTGTCGAGGTGCTCGACGTCGCCCTTGGGCGGCGGCGCGGCGGGTGCGGTTTGGGCGCGCGCCATCAGCGCAGCGCAGCCGAAAAAGAGCGAAAGGGAACGAACGGAAAAAGAGGACATGACGAAGAGCCGAAACGAATTTCCAACGCGACCGGCCGTCGCGGTCTCAGGGCCGCGGCGAGCACCGGTTAATCATGCAGCCGACGGCAAAGCCGCCCTGCAGCGCAGTATTCGAATCAGCTCACCGGCGGCCCGCGCTCCGGCTGACGGAGATAACGCGGCGACGCCAGATAAATTTCCTCCGCCGCCGGCACCGCGGCCGCGCGAATCGTGGCGGTCGGCGGCAGTGCGGCGATCGCGCCGAGCGGCAGCGACACGCCGCTCGCAAAGAGCACGACGGCGCAATGGTCGTCGCCGTGCGCGCCGTCCTTCGCGTGCAGCCAGTCGTGCGCCGCGGGGCTCGCTGCGAAAACCGTCAGCGCCAGGATCAACGCCGCGCAACCCGCCGCGACGAGGCGGCGCAGAAGATCGGCGGTCGGCGGAAGGCGGACAAACATCGCGAGCGGGAACGTGGGCATTTTGCGCGTGGCGTCAAGAAGGCCACCACGCGGCAGACGCCGCCGTGCGTCGCGCTTACTTCGCTTCGACGAGCAGCCGCACGTCGAACAGCCACCACTCGCCATCGCGGCGTTCGACGCGGCCGAGGAAGGCGCGGTTCGCCGGCAGCGTGGCGAGCGTCTCGCGCGCGACTTTGAATTCGCGCGGGCCGGCGGCGAAGACGCCGGGGAGTTCGAAAATTTTCACCCGCACCGACTCCGACGCGGGCTGCGCCGCGACGATCGTGCCGCGCAGCGGATAACCCTGCCGCTGCTCCGCGCTCGGCGTGCAGTCGCAGGTTTTTTCCGCGTCGAGCAATTCCCCTTCCGGCACGCTCACGCGCAGCGTGCGCAGGCCGCGCTCCGTCGCGAAGGCGGCGACGAATTCCGCGGGCGTGTGGCCTCCGACGTAGTCGCGCACCAACGCGAGCCGCGGCACGACGCGCGTCGAGACCGTGCCGGCCGGCGTCAGCGCGACGGGTTCGTCGGCCGAAAAGTCGGGCGTGATCCGGCGGAGCCAGACGCTGCCGTCGTTTTCCGTCCACGTGACGAGCAGCGCGCCGTCGTGCAGGATCAGCGTGTCGACGTGGCCGGCCGGTTGCCCACGGTCGATGCGCAACGGCATCAGGAAACGCGCGCCGGCATCGGGCGAAAACGACGCGAGCACGCGCGGCTCGTTGTCGGCGGCGGTGAACCACGCGGCGGCGACGCGGCCGCCATCGCTCGCGAGCCGCGGGCCGTTGATCGGGCAGGCGTTGATCCGCCAGTCGTCGTGATTGAGGGTGCGCGGCTCGTCCCACGCGCCGGCGCGAAAACGCGCGACGCGGATGTCGCGCACTTCCTCGGTGGTGCGGCCGCGATACGCGAGAAGCGCGGTGCCGTCGGGAAAAGCGGTGAGCGTCGTCTGGCAGCAGTCGCACACGGACGGATCGACGAGCGTGTCGGGCCCGGGATCGCCGACGACGCGCGCGTAGAGTTGCTCGGCGTTGCCGGCGGCCTGCGCGGCGTCGGCGCCGGTGGGCGGCCCGGATTTTTTTGCGCGGGCGTCGAGCCACGCGGCGAGCACGCGGCCGTCGGCGAGGACGGCGAGCGAGAATTTTTCGACCTCGTTGCTTTCGCGCGTGACGGGCGCGGGCGCGCTCCACGTGGCGCCGCGGTCGGCGCTCGTGCTCAGAAACGCGCGGCCGTGGCCGTCAGCCCAGACGATCGTCGCGCGACCGCGCGCGTCGACGACGAGCTGCGGAAAATCGGCGGAGCTGGCCGGCACGCCGTGACCGACGGCGACCGTCCGCGCGGCACGCCACTTTTTGGCGGCGGCGTCGAAGGCGGAAAAACGCAGCGTGTTCGGCGGTGCGTCGACGGGTGCGGCTTCGGCGCCGTGATGATGCTCGGCCATGGGCTGCGGCTGCGCGGTTGCGCCCGGCTCGACCCACGTGAGCCACACGATGCCGTCGGGCGCGGCGAACAACGCGGCGCCGACCGCTCCGGGCGCGGCGGGCGACGCGATCTCATCGGACAAAATCGGCGGCAGCGATTTTTCCGCGGCCGACACGGCGGTCGTCAAAATCGCGCCGAGCCAAAAAACGAGACGACGAATCATCGCTGGTAAAATGGCGCGAAATCGCGCGACGGCAACGTCGCTCGCTCACGTATCTTTGAGTTCGTAGCGCGCGGTGGTCGCGGCCCGAAACAAATCCGCCGGCCGGCCGCGCGCGGTCACGCGGCCTTGGGCGAGCACGAGCACGGCGTCGCACAGCGCGACGACCTCGTCGGGCGAGTGCGTCACGTAGAGCATCGGAATCGCGAATTCGTCGCGCACGCGCGCGAGGTAGGGGAGCAGGCGCTCGCGGAGCGGGGCGTCGAGGCCGGCGAGCGGTTCGTCGAGCAACAGCAGGCGCGGCGCGGCCAGCAGCGCGCGGCCGAGGGCGACGCGCTGTTTTTCTCCGCCCGAGAGCGTGCCGATCGCGCGGCCGGCGAGCGCGGAGATTTCGAGGATTTCCGCGACGTGCTCGAACGAGAGGCCGGCGGGCCGCGGCCGGGCGAGATCGAAGCCGTAGAGGAGATTCCTGCGGACGGACAGGTGCGGAAACAACGCGCTCTCCTGCGGCACGTAGCCGATCGCGCGGCGTTCGGCGGGCACGAAGGTGCGGGTCGCGACATCGGTCAGCGCCGCGCCGTCGACGCGCACGGCACCGGTCGTGGGCCGGCGCAGGCCCGCGATGAGCTCGAGCACGGAAGTCTTGCCCGCGCCGGATGCGCCGAAGATCGCGGTCACGCGGCCCCCGAGCGTCGCGTCGACTTCGAGCGTGAAGTGCGCGAGCGGGAGGCGGAGATTTTTCAGTTCCACGCTCATGCCCGCGACCTCCGCAGAAACCATTCGCTCGTCCACACCGCGGCGAACGCGATCGCGAGCGACACGCCGAGCAGCACGAGTGCTTCGTCGTCGTGGCCGAGCTGGACGAGATGATAGATCGAGAGCGCGAGCGTGGCGGTTTTTCCCGGGATGAAACCGGCGACCATGATCGTCGCGCCGAACTCGCCGAGTGCGCGGGCGAAGGCGAGCACCGCGCCCGCGATCAGTCCGCGCGCGGCGAGCGGCAGCGTGATGGTGCCGAACACGCGCCACGGCCCGGCGCCGAGCGTGCGCGCGACCTGCTCGAGCCGCGGGCTCACGCCCTCGAAGGCCACGCGCGCCGTGCGCACGAGCAAGGGAAACGACATCACCGCCGTCGCGACGACGACGCCGCGCCACGTGAAAACGATTTCCCAGCCAAACGTCCGCTCGAGCCAGCCGCCCACCAGGCCGCGGCGGCCGAGCAGCTTCAGCAGGATCAAACCGGTCGCGACCGGCGGAATCACGAGCGGCAGCGCGACGAGCGTCTCGACGATCGATTTACCGGGCCAGTCGCGCCGCGCGAGCAGCCACGCGAGCGCCACGCCGACCGGCAGAATCGCGAGCGTGCTGGCGGTGGCGACGCCGATGGTAAACCAGGTGATTTGCCACGCTTCAGCGGACATGAAGGGTTAGCCTGGCCGCGGACTCGGATCTCGCTTCGGCTGGTTCATCGCGCGTCATACGCCTTCGAGGGGCTGATGTGGCGGTGGCGGCAGCTTGATCCCAATGGGATCGTTTACGCGCACCAGTCCTCCTTCTTTTACGACGCCCATTACACCCGCTTTCTTGATGACTCGACCGTCCGAGGTGCGCTCCAGCACAGCGGCGAGCAAGCCGGGCTGAAAATTCTCGATTTGCCGGCAGGGATTCCGCAGCCCGGTGATCTCGATGACGGCGGTGTCGCCGAGTTGTAGCAACGCCCCCTTGGGCAGGGCCAGCAGATCGACTCCGCGCGTCGTGACATTTTCTCCCAATTCCGCAGCGCGGACGTGGAAACCGTGTTCGTGCAACTCGTCGAAAAGCTCGGCCTGCATGAGATGCACTTGCCGCAGATTGGGTTTCGATGGGTCCACCGCGACTCGCGATCGGTGCTGCACCGTCATTCCCGCGTGCGAATCTCCCGCAACCCCCAGCCCGGCGACAAGAGTGATGCTCTCCGTCGGGCATTTGCTGAAGCGGTGATCTGAATCCCGACTCAAGGAAATAACGCGGGCCGCCATGGTGGTGCAGTGATTCGTGGGAGGGTGCGCGACTCCTACCGCGCCGGCAAGAAACCGTATTTCACGAACACCGCGCGCGCTTCAGGCCCGGCGAGGTAGGTGGCGAATTTTCGCGCGGCCGCGAAATGCTTCGAGGCTTTGATCACCGCGAGCGGGTAGGAAATCTTCGGGCCATCGGCGGCCGCGACTTCGCAGGCGATCTTCACTTTCTTGGAGATGAGCGCGTCGGTTTTGTAGACGATACCGGCGTCGACATTGCCGGACTCGACGGCGGCGAGGCACGCGCGGACGTTTTCGGTCGGGACGACGCGGTCGATGATTTTTTTCCAGAGGCCCGTTTTCTGGAGCCATTCCTTCGCGTAGATGCCGGCGGGCACGGTCTGCGGCTCGGTGAGTGCGATGCGCGCGATCGCGGGTTGCGCGAGGTCGGCGGGGGCGGAGATCGCGGCGCCGCCGTCGGCATTGACGACGATCACCAGCGTGTTCGAGAGCAGGCTGACGCGCGTGTCGGCGGCGACGAGGCCGGCTTTTGCGAGCTCGTTCATCTTCGCTTCGTCGGCGGAAAAGAAAAGATCGGCGGGCGCGCCCTGCTGGATCTGCACGGCGAGCGTGCTGGAAGCGCCGAGGTTGAGTCGGAGCTGGTCGCCGCTCGCGGGCTCGTAAGCTTTCGCGATTTCCGTGAGCGCATCGGAGAGACTGGCGGCGGCGAAGAGGTTGAGCTCGGCGGCGCGCGCCGTGAAGGCGGCGACGAGGGCGAGCAGGCACAGAAAAAGGCGGGGCATGCGACGACTAGAAGACAAATTTTCCCTCGACGACAACGGTGCGCTGCGGGAACGGGTGGAAGAGAAAATATTTTCGGTCGAGGACGTTGTCGACGCCGAGGCTCGCGGACCAACGCTCACCGCCGCGGTAGTGGACGCGTGCGTCGGCCACGAACCACGCGGCGAAGCCCTGCCAGGTGTTCGGGTTCGTGTCGGTGTTGTCGAGTGTGGTCCAGAGCTTGCCGCTGTAGCGGCCGGCGGCGGTGAATGTCCAGCGGTCGCGCACGCGATAGGTGACGACGAAGGTCGCGCGCCAGTCGGGGATGTTGGGCAGCTTTTTTCCGATCGCGGCGCCGGGAGCGGCGGTTGCGCTGGCGCGGCCGCTGAGCGCGAGCGTGCGTGCGTCGAGATAGGTGACGCTGCCGGTGAATTCGAGGCCGCGGATGGCGAGATTGTTTTTTTCGATGACAAGTTCGGCGCCGCGGGCGCGGACGTGGTCGACGTTGGAGAGAAAACTGAAGAGCTGCGTCGAACCCGGGACGAGTGGATTGAACTGCGCGACGATCGCGTCGTGGATGTCGTCCTCGAAGAGCGAGAGGCGCACGCGGCCGGCGGCCAGCTTGCGCTCGAGTTTCAGCTCGGTGGCGAGCACGGCGTCGGGTTTCAGGTCGGGCTTCGGCGACGTGAACGTCGTGCCGGTCGTCACGAGCTGGTAGAGTTCGGCGGCGGTGGCGTAGCGGTAGGCCTGGCCGGCGGAGAATGTGGCGCTCCACCCGGGCGAAATGGTCCACGTGAGCGTGGCCTTCGGTGAGAAATTTTTCCGCGCAAGCGTCGGTTGGCGGACGACGGTGGCGCCGTTGATGTTGAGCCCGTCGTAGGCGCGCCAGGTTTCGTAGCGGGTGCCGAGCGTGAGTTTCACGGCGTGCGTCAGCGTCCACGCGTCCTGCGCCCAGAGCGCCTGCGTGCGCGTCTTGCCGTCGCCTTCGGAGGCGACCGAGGTCGCGTCGCCCGCGCGCCACTCGGCGGTGGCGAAGGTGGGATTGTAGAGTTTGTAGCGATCGTCGTGCGCGCCGAAGGTGACGACGTGCGCGGAGTTTTCCGTGCTGTCGACGCGCCACGTGCCTTTCGCGTCGAGCGTGTTCCAGCCGCTGCCACCGAGCACGGCGAGGCGGCCGGCAGATCCGAAATCCGGCGCCGCTGCGGCGAGCGCGGATGCGGCGAGGGGCGAGCGCTGTTCGTCGCGATCGATGCGGTAGAGCGAAGCGCCGACTTCGAAGTCAAAGGCGCCGCGCCTGTCGGAACGCAGCGTGAGGCTGTGCGCGGTGTGATCCTGGACGAGCGTCGAGCGGCCGCTCGCAAATCCCGCGAGGCCGGCGAACGTCGGCGCGCCGGCGGAATTGCGCAGGTAGGTCTCGACCGCGGCGTCCGCGTCGTTGTGCCACGCGCCGAACGTGTAGCTCGCGCGCAACGCGGGCGCGAAATCGAAGGCGAGCTTGAGCTTGGCATTGGTCATCTCGGTGTGCAGGAGACCGGAGGCGCCCATGATGTTGGCGGCGGCGCCGAGCTTGTTGTTCGCTGCGAAGCCGCCGGTCGTGCCGGCGGGAAACGTGGCGTTGGTCACGTAGCTCAGGGGCTGGGAGTGCGAGTCCTGGTAGTTGGCGCTGATCCAGTAGGAGAATTTTCCGGCGCGGTCGCCGAGGGCGAGTGCGGTTTGCGACGTGGCGTAGCGTTTGCGCGTGCCGTAGAGGGAAAAATCCTGCCACGCGGTCGTCTGCGTGACGGAGCCTTCGAAGCGCTCGGGCATGCGCGTGGTGATCTCGAGGACGGCGCCCATCGAGTTGCCGGGATATTGCGCGGCGAACGGGCCATACATCATGTCCATGCGCTCGATCTCCGCTGGCGCGATCAGGCCCCAGCGCGGGGCGCCGATGTTGTTGTTGTTCGCGATGAGCGCGGTGAGGAGCACGCCGTCGGCGTAAACGAGGCTGCGCGCGCTCGAGCTCACGCCCCAGACGCGCGAGGCAAGTGTCGGCTGCGTGTCGCCGTAGTTGCGCTTGCGGAGAAAAATGCTCGGGAAATATTTCAACGCGTCCTCGGTATCGACGGCGTTGATCGTTTCCTCGATGCGCGTCGCGGTGATGCTCTCGGTCACTTGCGGGAGCTGGTATTTGTCGGCGATCGAGGGCGCCTCGGTGACGACGACGGGCGAGAGTTTTTCGACGGGCTGGGAGTCCGCGGCGAAGGCGGCGAACGGAATAACGAGAAGGGCGGGGAAAATCGGTTTCATGGACAACGCGTGAACGGAATGAGCGCGGCGGCGCACACGCGGGCGCGCGCCGGGTTCGCTTTGGCGAACGGGTGGGGAACCACGCGCATCGCACGATGCGCG
>DASZYB010000070.1:0-8201 GCA_035545575.1 Opitutaceae bacterium
CGCTCAGCCGCCACGATCCGGCGACCTCGTGTGTCTCGCCGCTGCTTGTCGTCCACTACTTCCGTTGTGATGGGTTCCACTACGTCACCATATCGGACCCACTCTTCCCATCATAGGGGGTCGCCGGCCGGACACATACGATGGAAAAAGCGAGGGTGGATGCTCTGCGAGATTTTCCTCTTTTTCGAGAGGGGTCGACCTCGGTTTGGAATGCGCCGGGTGAACTCCATCAACATTTATCACACGTCGCTGGCGACCCGGTGAGTCCGGTGCCGAGAGGGACGTTTGCCAGCCGCAAGTCGGCGTCAAAAGTGTCGATACGCGATTCTCCTCGGTGGGCGGCGCTTGTAATGCCACCGGTGCGACAACGGAGGGCGTGATACGTTTTTGGTGACAGCGCCTCGTGGAATGCACGCTCTTAGGCTGGGCTGAGTTGCGGAATTTGCGGCAAGCAAAAACGGGCGGAAAAATTAACAGGTTTCTTGCCACAAACCTATTGACGGCGGCTAGAGCGAGTCCCATGGGTTGTGGTCGCAGCGGAGAGAGACCACCACCTGTAGTGGTCAGTAACGCGTCAATAACTTCCGATAACTTTTGTTCGCCTAAGGTCTTTTCGCCCCAAAAAAGCCCCTTTCGCCGTTTGTTTTCACCTTCGTCTCCTTTCCACAGTTCTTCGCCCCTCAGTCCCATGCACAAAACGTTTCAGGTCGGTGCCAAGACGTTTGTCCTCGATCAAGCCAAGGCCGAAGCGGCCTTCGCCGCCAAGAAAGTCATCAACGGTCGTGAGACCATGACGTTCAACCTCCTTCCGCTGAAATACCAGTGGGCTTACGACCTTTATCGGAAGATGAAGGCGAATCATTGGGAGCCGGAGGACATCCCGATGGGCAAGGACATTGAGCAGTGGCGTGACGAAAAGGCGTTGTCCGAAGTCGAACGCTGGATCATCCGCATGGGCATTGGTTATTTTTCCGCGGCCGAGGGAATCGTCGGCGACAACATCCAGCACGTCGTCCGCGAGCTTGTCACCGCGCCGGAACTGAAGCTCGTCCTCGGCCGGCATGCGCACGAGGAAAACATCCACGCCGATTCGCTGCTCTACATGATCGCCTCGCTCGGCATCAACCCGCACGAGTGCGAGGCGATGTTCGAGGATGTGCCGACGATCGTGCGTAAAAACGAATTCGTCACCCGCGTCTCGCACGCGCTGCGCCGCGACCTCGATCTCACGCTGCCCGAGAACAAGAAGCTGCTCGCGAAAAACATCTTCGTCTTTGGCCAGTGCATGGAGGGCACACAGTTCTACGGGCTCTTCGGCATGATCCTTTCGCTCTACCGGCAGAACAAGTTTCCCGGCATCGGCCAGATGTTCCGCTACACGCTGCGCGACGAGTCGAACCACATCGAGGTCTTCCGGAATCTCTTCATGGACCTCGTCGACGAGAACCGCGAGATCTGGACCACGGAATTCAAGGAGGAGCTGCGCGAGCTCATGCGCGAGGCGATCGACCTCGAAAAGGAATTCATCCGCGATTGCCTGCCGGTGAATTCGATCGGGCTCAGCGCCGAGGATTTTCTAACCTACATCGACTTCATCGCGGACCGCCGGCTCGAAAGCTGCGGCCTCGCTCCGCTCTCCGCCGGCGTGAAGAATCCGCTGCCCTGGCTCGCTGAAATGATGGACATCAAGAAGGAGCAGAACTTCTTCGAGGGCCGCGTCACCGAATACCAAAAGGCCTCCTCGCTCAACGTCGCGAGCGACGACGAGCTCTGAGGCGCACGCGCCGTCGCTTTCCGCGCGGCCAATAGCGAATAGCCCGCCCCGCTTTTCCGTTCTCCGGTTGCCGTCTTCGTTTCCTCGCCAACTAAAAAGTCCGTTTCGCGCTCACCCCACGCGCTTTTTCTCCGCTGACCTGCGACGCCGCGCCCGCGTTTTTCCCGCCGATTTCGCGCGCTCCCGATTCCTCTTTCGTTTCTTCGTTTCCCCGCTTCCGCCTTTGCGACTCCTCGACTAATTACGCCATGAGCAATCCTCCTTCCCTCGCGCACGATCTCGCCCTCAAACGCACCGTCCACGCGCCCGTTGAACAGAAGCCGCACTTCGCGTGGCGCGAAGTCCTCGCCGGCGAATCCATCGAGCTGCCGCCCGTCATCTTGCTCTGCCCGCACGGAGAGGAGCGCTTCAATCTCACCGAAGTCGCCGACACGCTCGGCAAGGCGCTGACGAACGTCCACCTCGCGAAAGGCGAGAAGGACATCTTCACCGATGCGAATCGCGCCTGGGTCGCGGGCATCTGCCGCGAGGTCGCCGCGAATCTCACCGAGCTCGCGCGCAAGCAGTCGCCGCTGCGCATCACGCTCAACCAGCTTTACGAGCTGATCGAGAAAACGCTCGTCGACAACAACGCCTACTTCGTCGCCAAGAGCCTTCTCCTCAACCGCGCGCGCAAGATCGCGATCGATCGCGACTCCGCCGCCACCTCCACGCTGCGCGTCATCCGCCGCAACAACCAGGTCGTCCCGTGGAGCGAGCACAAGGTCGAGATCGCCGTGCGCAAGACGTTCCTCTCGCTCCAGCGCGATTCCGCTCCGGCCATCGCGATCACCAAGGCCGTCTCCGAGCGCATCCATTCCTCGAAGCAGTCGTTCGTCCACATCGAGGAAATTCAGGACATCGTGCAGGAGGAGTTGATGAAGGCCGGCCACTACAAGGTCGCCGCCGCTTACATTTTGTTTCGCGCCGAACGCGCCGCCGCACGCGAGGCGGGTTTGGAGTCGCCGACCGCCGACACCGCTTCGCCGTTCGCCGACACCGCCGTCATTCCGCAGGGCCAGATGACGAATATCCTCGTCAAGAAAGCCGACGGCAAAACCGACTTCTGGGACGGCGCCGATCTGCGCAAGCGCATCGAGTTCGCCCGCATCGGCCTCGACCTCTGCCTCTCCAACGACGAGATCGAAGCCGAGCTCCGCCGCTCCGTCTACGACCAGATCAGCCAGAAGGACCTCGACGCCACGATCATCCTCAACTCGAAAACGCTGATCGAGCGCGACGCCGACTTCGCGAAATTCGCCGGCCGCATCCAGCTCACCTACATCTACGAGGAAGTCCTCGGCTGGGACATCACGCGCGACGGCGTCGGCAAGCTGAAGGAGTTTCACCAGCGCGCCTTCAAGAAATACCTCGAGCACGGCGTCGCCATCAAGCGCCTCAACCCGCGCCTCCTCGACTACGACCTCGCCAAGCTCGGCGCCGCGCTCGATCCGTCGTCCGACCTCGAGTTCGACTTCCTCGGCATCCAGACGATGTATGACCGCTACCTCATCATCGACAAAACGAAGAAACCCTCGCGCCGCATCGAGACGCCGCAGTTCTTCTGGATGCGCGTATCGATGGGCCTGATGCTTGACGAAAAGGGCGACCGCGAAACGCGCGTCACCGGCCTCTACGAGCTCTACAAATCGCGCCGCTTCTGCTCCTCGACGCCCACGCTCTTCAACTCCGGCACGCTCCACTCGCAGCTCAGCTCCTGCTACCTCTACTACGTCGACGACACGATCGAGAGCATCATGCTCCGCGGCATCGCCGACAACGCCTTCCTCGCGAAATGGGCCGGCGGCCTCGGCGGCTCGTGGACCGCGGTCCGCGGCACCGGCGCCTACATCGCCGGCACCAACGGCGAATCGCAGGGCGTGATCCCGTTCCTCAAGCTCCACAACGACCAGCTCGTCGCCGTCAACCAGGGCGGCAAGCGCAAGGGCTCCGGTTGCGCGTATCTGGAGACCTGGCACAACGACATCTTCGAGTTCCTCGAGCTGCGCAAGAACACCGGCGACGACCGCCGCCGCACGCACGACATGAACACGGCGAACTGGATTCCCGACCTGTTCATGAAGCGCATGGAGGCGCGCCAGCACTGGACGCTCTTCCGCTCGAACCAGGTCAAGGATCTCCACGAGCTCTACGGCGCCGCGTTCGAGAAGCGCTACCTCGAATACGAGCAGCTCGCCGAGCAGGGCAAGGTTCACGGCCAGAAGATCGAGGCGCTCGAGCTCTGGAAAAAAATGCTCTCGATGCTCTTCGAGACCGGCCATCCGTGGATCACGTTCAAGGACGCGTGCAACATCCGCTCGCCGCAGGACCACGCCGGCGTCATCCACTCGTCGAACCTCTGCACCGAGATCACGCTCAACACGAGCAACGACGAGACCGCCGTCTGCAATCTCGGCTCCGTCATCCTCGAGACGCATCTCAAGCCCGACGGCTCGCTCGACCACGCCAAGCTGCGCGAGACGATCCGCATGGCCGTGCGCGCGCTCGACAACGTGATCGACATCAATTTCTACCCGACCGTCGCCGCGAAGACCTCCAACCTCCGGCACCGCCCGATCGGCCTCGGCGTGATGGGCCTCGCGCACGCGCTGTATCTGCGCGGCCACGCGTTCGCCTCACCGGAAGCCGTCGAGTTCAACGACGAGGCGATGGAGGCGATCGCGTTCTACGCCTACGAAGCGTCGTCCGACCTCGCCGCCGAGCGCGGCACCTACTCGACCTACAAAGGCTCCAAATGGGATCGCGGCCTGCTGCCGCAGGATACGCTCGACGTGCTCGAGAAAGAGCGTGGCGTGCCCGTCGACGTGCCGCGCAGCGCCAAGCTCGATTGGACGCCGTTGCGCGCGAAGATCGCGAAGCAGGGCATGCGCAACTCGAACTGCCTCGCCATCGCGCCGACCGCGACGATTTCGAACATCACCGCGACGAGCCCCTGCATCGAACCGACCTACAAGAACCTGTTCGTGAAATCGAACCTCTCGGGCGAGTTCATCGTGCTGAATCCTTTCCTCGTGAAGGACCTCAAGGCGCGCGGCCTGTGGGATCAGGACATGATCGACAACCTGAAGTATTTCGACGGCGAGCTGAAGGACATCGAGCGCATCCCTGCCGACCTGAAGGTAAAATACCTGACCGCCTTCGACATCGACCCGAAGTGGATCATCGAAGCCGCCGCCCGTCGCCAGAAGTGGATCGACCAGTCGCAGTCGGTGAACCTGTGGATCAAAACGCCCGACCTGAAGACGCTGAGCCACATGTATCGCCACGCCTGGCACGCGGGCCTCAAGACGACCTATTACCTTCGCAGCCTCGGGGCCTCGAACATCGAGAAGGCCACGGTCTCGGTTAAAAAGGAAGTCCGCGGCCACGCCGGCTCCGTGGCCGGCGAAGCCGGCCTGCAGTCGGTCGCGACCGAGGGTTCGAATCCCCCTCTCTCCCCGGAGAAGAAAGTCTACACCGCCGAGGAAAAAGCCGCGTGCTCGATCGAAGCGATGCGCCGCGGCGAAATCTGCGAAGCGTGCCAGTAAGACCGGGCGCGCGCTCGGCGGCGCCTGTTTGACTTGAAGCCGCGACGCCGCCGTCGCGGCTTTTTTATTCCTGTCTGATCCTCCGCGCTTTTCTTCGGCCGGAATCTTTGCGCAGACGGCCGCTCGTATTCCGCGGCGAGGCGAACGATCGTTATTGTTTGTCTTTCGCGTCCGCCGGCGACTGCGACGGCGCCGGCACCGTGAGCGGAGCTCCGTTCACGACGACGTTCTTGACCACGACATCCTGAATCGCCGCCAGGTCCGCGCGGGCGTTGCCGAGTTTCACGTCGATGTTTTCAAACGTGAAATCGCGCAGATCGTCGCCCGCATTCCCGCGGATCGTGCCGAAGCTGCCATACTCGCCGTGGATATTTCGCAGCGTGATGTGGTTCACCTGACGCGACGGCGCCGGCTGTCCCTGCAGATCGAAAAATTGCGTCCACGGCGCCATGTTGATCAGCCGCCCGCCGCCCTTGAGCGTGATGCCGTCGAGCGTGATGTTTTCGTAGTGCTGCGGCGTGTCCGGCCGGAGCTTCAGCGTCAGCAGCGTGGCGCGGCCGCTCATCACGCAGTTTCGCGCGACGACGTTGCGCACGATCGTGGCCTCGCTGCCGCACGTGATCAGGCCATTGCCGTCGCCGCACTCGACGTCCTCGATCAGGATATTTTCCACGGGCGGGCTGTCCGCATCCTGATCCGCCTTCGGCCCCTTGCTGCCCTTGAGGGCGATGTTGTCGTCGTTGTTGGAAATGTAGCAGCGGCGGATGACGACGTCCCGCGAGCTGTCGACATCGATGCCGTCGGTGCTCGGCCCGCGCACATTGAGCCGCGCGGAGCTTGGGATGGTGATGCGCACGTCCTCGATCGTGACGTCGCGGCACCGATACAGGTGCAGGTTCCAGAATCCCGAGTCCTGCAACTGGAGGCCGGCGATCTTCACGTCGCGGCACGTGTCGATGAACATCAGGCGCGGTCGCTCGACCTCGAGATTGGTGGCCCGCGCGTTTTGCTTGCGGCGATCCCAGAACGCCTGCCAGAACGGCACGCCGTTGCCATCGAGCACGCCGGGTCCGGTGAGGCGCACGCCGTCGAGATTCTGCGCGTTCACCAGCGCCATCCGCCACGGTTCGAAGTGACCCTCGATGCGCGTGAGGCGTTTCGGATAGTCCTCGATATTTGTCGATCCGAGCAACACCGCGCCTTCGGCCAGGTGCAGCTCGACGCCCTTCTTCAGAAAAATCGAGCCGCTGAGAAATCGGCCGTGGGGAATCTCAACCACGCCGCCTCCCGCGTCCGCCGCGGCATCGATGGTGCCCTGAATCGCGGTGGTGTTGAGAGTGGTGCCGTCGCCGACCGCGCCACGATCCGTGACAGAATAGTGTTTAGGCTCTGCGGCGTGGCTCACGATGTTGACAGCAAGAAAAAGCGCACCGGACAGATGACGGAAGAAACGCGAGGGGGAGGGCATCCGCGGAGATTCGGCGGGCCGGCGCGGCCTTCAAGCCCCGATGAATCGGCGCGTCCGATTTTTTTGAAGCGACCCCGGTCCATCCGTCGCCGCGCCATCGCAGTCAGCCCCGAATGTGGCGCGAGTCGCGTGCGCGTGCACCCACGCCCGGCGACCCCGAGTCCGCGCGCAATGGCTGGGCGACGCAGCGGCATGGCGTCAACGGAGGTGAACCACGAGGGTGCGGCCGTCCAGCGTGACTCGGTCGCCCGCGATGAGCTTTTTGCGTTTCTGGGTTTCGATGGCGCCGTTGACGCGCACCTTGCCTTCGCCGATTGCCGCTTTGGCTGCACCACCGCTTCCGGCGAGCCCGCCGAATTTAATGAACTGGCAGAGTTCGATCGGCACGCTGCGCACGGGGATGATTTTTGGCGCTGCGGATTCGTCGTTGCTCATGACTCAGATTCGACGACGGCTGGCCCTGAGTCGAACGTGCAGTTCAAGAACGTCCATTCCGTGAGATCGAGAGCCGACAGCTCGCGGAAAAGCGCGAGGACCGCAGGCACGGCAGGGCCGCTAAAAGCGACGAGCCAATGTCCGTCGCGGCCGGGGTTCCCTCTCCACAAACGAAGCGCCGATTTCGCAGGAGCGGTTCGGATTTCACCGGCGTCTAGTCGCGAGATGCGATCTGCACTTCGATTCCGCCGACCCATTTGGCGAAAAGGTTGTAGAGCGCTGCGCCGAGGAGGCCGAAGACAAAGCCGAGAATCCCATAAATGATCGGCGCCGCAAAGGCCATGCCCACGCCGATAAAGGCGAAAACGCCTCGCTGGGCGGGCGGGAGATTTGCGGTCCCGATCGCCATGAGAAGGAACAAAGGAATGATCAGCAGCCCGAGTGTGCCGTAGAGCAATCCGAGGATCTTACCGGCGGAAAGGGGAGCGATGCGCTTGAGTTCGCGTCGGGTTAAGAGGGGAGGAGGATTCATGTGCGGCGGCGATCGAGGGGGTTGAAGTCAGCGCAGAACGTGGGCTCACGAAGCGGGCTTGGATCCGTGGCGAGTTTCGCCACGGCTTATTGTTTTCGCGCGAAGCGAAGATCGCGAGCATCTATCCGAGAAACAACCCGACAATTTTGATTTCCCTGTCGGAGCGAAAAAGATCGAGCGCGATGGCATCACTGAAGAACGCATCGAAGTGGTCGCCGCCCGAGTGAGGAAAGTGGAGTGGGAGCGGGTTTGCGGACGCCGCTCACGCCCAGTTGCTGTAGATGAAGCCTTCGCTCGTGCGACTGTCGGTGACTTCGATCTGCGGCGGCGTGCCGTCGCGCTCGATCGTCCGCACGAGTTGCACGAACGGCTGCACGCCGACACGCGTTTGATGCGTGGCGGCGT